>NZ_CDDH01000001.1 GCF_000819725.1 Aeromonas australiensis
ATGTAGCCACCCCCGCCTCTTTTACCAATATGCTCAACCCCTTGGCCAATGCGGTGCTGATGACGATCTTTGCGGGTCTGGGTACCGAGGTGGTAGCCGCTTACGGCGCCGCATCGCGGGTCGAGGCGCTACTGCTCATCGTGATGATGGCCCTCGCCTCCGTACTGGCCCCTTTCATCTCGCAAAACTGCGGCGCCGGCAATCCGGCCCGGGCCAAAGCCGCACTTCAGAGCTGCATGAGGTTTGCCTTGCTGTTCCAGCTCGCCATCTATGGCCTGACCTGGCTGCTCGCCCCGCTGATCGCCAATCTGTTTAGCGATCATCCGCAGGTCATTCGCCTGATTATTCTCTATCTGCATCTGGTGCCGATCGGTTACGGCTTTCAGGGCATGGTGATGCTGCTTGCCTCGGCACTCAATGGCGTGCGGGCATCCAGTATCTCTTTCTTGTTCAACGGATTAAGACTATTTGGCTTGCTCTTGCCAGGAGCCTGGCTGGGGGCAAAACTGGGGGGAGAACAGGGGATATATCTGGGGATACTGCTAGCCAATCTGGCGGCGGGCACCCTCGCATGGTGGTATGCCCGACACCGCTTCGAGGCGTTGTGCCATCAGGGCAAGCCCTGATCCAGTCACTCGCCTCGGGTTTTCGTTCGTCGATTACTCTTTACGCTCACTCTTTGCGCTCACTCTTTGCGCTCAAACTCGCCTTCGATGGTGGTGCCGCCCTGCTTGGCGCTCCCCAGATGATCATCGGACGGTGCCTTGCCAAACGGTGATGGTGTTCCCTGCTGGAAGCCCCCCATCTGCATCCGGAACTGACTGCTGCCGATCAGCTTATCGGCCAGTTTGTTGCGCAGCCAGGGTTGCAGCAACAGCACACCGAAAATATCGGTCACGAAACCCGGGATAATCAGCAGCAAGCCAGCCAACGCCAGCATCATGCCCCCCATCACCTCGCGGCCCGGCATCTCGCCCATCTGCATCTTTTGCTGGGCACTGAACAGGGTCTTGATCCCTTCACTGCGCACCAGCGAGGAGCCCAATACTGCGGTCAGTATGAGCAAGCCGACTGTCGGCAGCGCCCCGATGACCGAGCCGACCTCGATCATCACGGTGAGCTCCAGCACAACCAGACCCACCAACAACAGAAACAACTTGCCCATATCCACTCCAGCACCGGTAAATTAAGAAAAAGTGGCGTCCATCCAACGATGGTAAGAAGCGATGTTGCCACCCCGCCATCACCACTTTCTGTCCTGAATAGATGGGGTCAGCTCCCGTCTTTTCAAGCAGATCAATTGACACCAAGATCATCAGCAATCTACAAAACCAGCAATCAGCCACAAAAACTGATAAAAATCATAATTATAAAAACTTCATAACATATGTGTACTTTCCTCAAAGTAATTTGAAAATGTCGCTAGTTTAGTGATCCACCTCTAATAACCGATACCTCAATTGGAGTAGTATATTGATTAGTTTTTCGGGAGGTCACTCTCCCAACCGCCCCACTCGATGTGTGGTGCTTCAGGATGAGCTGTGCGCAAGGAACTCGCGACCACTCGGTGAGGAATTTTCCATTTATCTGATTTCTGAGGCATTACAATGAGCGACATCAAGAGCGTCCGCATTGAAGAAGACCTGCTGGGCACCAAAGAAGTTTCCAATGATCTCTACTACGGTGTGCACACCCTGCGCGCGGTCGAGAACTTCAAGATCAGCTCTCAGCAGATTTCTGACGTTCCGGAATTCGTCCGCGGTATGGTGCTGACCAAGAAGGCCGCTGCGCTGGCAAACGGTGAACTGGGTACCATCCGTCCTGAAATTGCTGACAAGATCGTAGAAGCCTGCGACCTGATGCTGAACACCGGCAAATGCTTCGACCAGTTCCCGGTCGACGTTTACCAGGGTGGTGCCGGCACCTCCGTCAACATGAACACCAACGAAGTACTGGCCAACATCGCCCTGGAAATCATGGGTCTGGAGAAAGGCCGTTACGACGTCATCAACCCGAACGACCACGTCAACAAGTGCCAGTCCACCAACGATGCCTACCCGACCGGTTTCCGCGTTGCTGTTGTCAACAGCACTGACGTGACCCTGCACGCGCTGGAGCACCTGATCGCGGCATTCGATGCCAAAGCGAAAGAGTTCAAAAACATCCTGAAGATGGGCCGTACCCAGCTGCAAGATGCGGTTCCGATGACCCTGGGTCAGGAGTTCCACGCATTCGCCGTGACCCTGCGTGAAGAGATCAAATCCATCAAGCGTTGCCAGGAGCTGTTGCTGGAAGTGAACTTGGGCGCGACCGCCATCGGTACCGGTCTGAACACCCCGCCCGAGTACTCTGCACTGGCCATCAAGCGTCTGGCCGAGATCACCGGCCGTGCCTATGTACCGGCAGAAGATCTGATCGAAGCGACCTCCGACTGCGGCGCCTACGTCATGCTGCACGGCGCCATCAAGCGTCTGGCGATGAAGCTGTCCAAGATCTGTAATGACCTTCGTCTGCTCTCCTCTGGCCCGCGCACTGCACTCAAAGAGATCAACCTGCCGGAAATGCAGGCGGGCTCCTCCATCATGCCGGCCAAGGTCAACCCGGTTATCCCGGAAGTGGTCAACCAATCCTGCTTCAAGGTATTCGGTAACGACATCACCATCACCTTCGCCGCCGAAGCCGGTCAGCTGCAGCTGAACGTCATGGAGCCAGTGATTGGTCAGGCGATGTTCGAATCCCTGAGCCTGATGGAAAAAGCCTGTATTTCCCTGCGCGAGAAGTGCGTGGAAGGTATCACCGCCAACCCGGAAATCTGCATGAATCACGTGCTGAACTCCATCGGTATCGTGACCTACCTGAACCCCTTCATCGGCCACCACGAAGGGGATATCGTCGGCAAGATCTGTGCCCAAACCGGCAAGAACGTCCGCGAAGTCGTTCTTGAGCGCGGTCTGCTGAGCGCCGAGCAGCTGGACGAAATTCTCTCCATCGAGAACCTGATGAACCCGCAATACAAAGCCAAGCGTTTCACCCGCGAAGCTGCCGTATAAGCGAGTATGGGCCGGGATCTTCCCGGCCCATAAAGTCAGTTCCCGATTGGTCTTTATCCCCAGCCCGATCGGGAATTGGCTTTTTGCCAAATAAAAACCAAAAACTAAAAAATGGAGTTATCGCTATGATTGGAATCGAGTTACTTGTGGTGCTCGCCGCTATCTATCTGGGGGCCCGGATAGGTAGCATCGGCATCGGCTTTGCCGGTGGTCTGGGGGTACTGGTATTGACGTGGGGTCTGGGCATGCCTATCCCGAGCGATCAACTGGTCAGCTACATCCCTTGGGATGTGATCATGATCATTGCGTCCGTCATCTGCGCCATCGCCTGTATGCAACTGGCTGGCGGGATGGACTATCTGGTCTTCCTGGCAGAGAAGGCGCTGCGCAAAAACCCCAAATACATCACCTTCGCCGCTCCGGTCGTGACCTATCTGATGACCATGCTGGCCGGTACCGGTCATACCGCCTTCTCTACCCTGCCGGTTATCGCTGAAGTGGCCAAAGAGCAAGGGATCCGCCCATCCCGTCCGCTCTCCATCGCAGTGGTCGCCTCCCAGATCGCCATCACAGCCTCCCCAATCTCTGCCGCTGTGGTTGCCTTCTCCGGTATGCTCGAGCCGCTTGGTGTTGACTACCTGACCCTGCTGGCCATCTGCATCCCCTCTACCTTCCTGGCCTGTATCCTGGGCGCCTTCATTGCCAACATGATGGGCAAACCGCTGGATCAGGACGAAGTCTATCTGGAGCGCAAAGCCAAAGGCCTGATCAAACTGCGTGGTACTACCAAGCTCGAGATCAAGCCGTACGCCAAACTGTCGGTCTGGATCTTCATCGCCGCCATCGTTGCTGTCATGGCTTATGCCACTGCCATCTCCGGTAAAGTGGGTCTGATCACCAATCCGCCGATCCCCCGTGACGGCGCTATCATGGGCATCATGCTGGCCGCAGCCACCATCATGACCCTGGTGTGCAAACTGGACGCCACCCAAGTGACCAACATGCCGACCTTCAAGTCCGGTATGTCCGCCTGTATCTGCGTACTGGGTGTGGCCTGGTTGGGTAACGTCTTCGTGAAAGGCAACATGGACACCATCCAGCTGATCGCGGGTGACCTGCTGAACCAGTACTCCTGGCTGCTGGCCGTGGTGCTGTTCTTTGCCGCCATGCTGCTCTACTCACAGGGTGCAACCACCAAAGCCCTGATGCCTGCCGCACTGGCACTGGGTGTCAGCCCGCTGACTGCGATTGCCTCTTTCGCAGCCGTGAGTGCCCTGTTCGTACTGCCGACCTACCCGACCCTGCTGGCCGCGGTAGAGATGGACGACACCGGCTCCACCCGTATTGGTAAAGCGGTCTTCAACCACCCCTTCTTCGTACCGGGCACCGCCACCATCGCCATCGCCGTGGCGCTGGGCTTCTTCTTCGGCGGCATCCTGCTGTAATTGCATCGCCTGCCGATAGCCAAACAAAAATCCCCGCCAGTTGGCGGGGATTTTTTTATCTCTTCTTTCGGTGACTTGAGTTCTTCTGCCATATAAGACCGGTGATGGTAAAGCTCGCCTCATAAGCCTATCAATTGTCGTGACAGCCTTTTGGCAATCCGGCAAGGCATTTCCCTCCCCTATCATCACCATCGCGCTATAAGACGCCTGTAGCGCGATCTGCCTTATAGGGTCATACAAGGTCGGGCTGTCACGGTTAATCAGATATAGAACCCCCTGGGAGAGCGGCAGATAGAAGAACGAACCACCATAAGCCGGGATGAGGGAGCATCGCTAAAGCCATCAATTCAGCTTATCGAGAGCAATTGGCATCCCAAGCAGGCTTCGGGATGTTGCCGCAGGCCTGGCTAAGTCGCTGCCGATGTGAAGTAAAACATGCCGAGAAAGAGGCAATAAAAAATGCCTCGAACAGGCTCCGCGTTAGCTCAGAAGCATGCCCAAGGCATATCAGATAATCCGCCCGACAAGGGGCAGGATCGTCTGGATCAGACCGGATCCAGAGTATCAAGCGGCCAGCGCGGTACTGCCTTGACCACTAGCGGCTCGAACACGCCAGCTTTCAAACGCTGCATACCGGCATAAGCGATCATCGCCCCATTATCAGTGCAATATTCAGTGCGGGGATAGAACACCTCACCACTAAGCTCTTGCATCATTTCGGCCAGCTGGGCACGCAGATGACGATTGGCGCTGACACCACCGGCCCCAACCAGACGCTTGAGGCCGGTCTCTTTCAAAGCACGGCGACACTTGATAGCCAGAGTATCGACAACCGCATCCTCAAAGGCTCGGGCGATATCGGCACGGGTCTGCTCATCGTCACCATTGGCGGCAATGGTGTTGGCAGTGAAGGTCTTGAGGCCAGAGAAGCTCATGTCGAGGCCCGGACGATCGGTCATGGGACGGGGGAAGTGGAAGCGCCCCTTAGTACCCTTCTCGGCCAGACGGGAGAGCAGCGGACCACCCGGATAATCCAGCCCCATCAACTTGGCGGTCTTGTCGAACGCCTCGCCAGCGGCATCATCGATGGATTCCCCCAGCAGCTGATAGCTGCCGATCCCATCAACCCGCACCAGCATGGAGTGACCACCGGAGACCAGCAGCGCCACGAAGGGGAACTCGGGGGCCTTTTCCTCCAGCATGGGGGCCAGCAGGTGACCTTCCATATGGTGGACTGCGATGGCTGGTTTGTTCCAGGCCATCGCCAACGAACGGCCGATGGTGGCCCCCACCAAAATAGCGCCAACCAGACCAGGACCCGCGGTATAGGCGATGCCGTCAATGTCATCTTTGCCCAGTCCCGCCTCTTGCAATGCGGCCTGGATCAACGGGATCGTCTTGCGCACATGGTCACGGCTAGCTAGTTCGGGGACGACGCCACCGTAGTCCGCATGTAGCTTGACCTGGCTATATAACTGATGGGAAAGGATCCCTTTTTGATCATCGAAGATCGCGATCCCGGTTTCGTCACAGGATGTCTCTATACCCAATACACGCATTGCTAAAAATTTTCACTGCTAAAATGAGACGGCTATGGTAACCTTCGCGGGTTTTTTAAACCAGAGCGATCTCTGCGGGTTTACTTTCAATCCCTGTCCAGAGTATAATTTCGCACCATTTTAAGACATGCTGATCGATTGAAGGTCAGCTAACAATTTATCACTGAGGTGAAAGGCACATGCCAGTAATCAAAGTCCGTGAAAATGAGCCGTTTGACGTTGCTCTGCGTCGCTTCAAGCGTTCTTGCGAAAAAGCCGGTATCCTGTCCGAAGTTCGTAGCCGTGAGTTCTACGAGAAGCCGACTACCATTCGCAAGCGTGCCAAAGCGTCTGCTGTCAAGCGTCACGCCAAGAAGCTGTCTCGCGAAAACGCACGTCGTATCCGCCTGTACTAATCGGGAGATATTGCCTTGTCTCTGAAGGATCAACTCAAGGATCAACAAAAACTCGCCATGCTTGCCAAAGATAAGGCACGTCTGGGAGCGATCCGCTTGTTGATGGCAGAAATCAAGCAACGTGAAGTCGATACCCGTATCGAGCTGAATGATGAGGATATCCTCGCTGTCGTGACCAAGATGGTCAAACAGCGCCGTGATTCCATCAGTCAATTTGAAGCTGCCGGTCGCCAGGATCTCGCCGACAAAGAGTCCGCCGAGATCGTTGTGTTGCAGGAGTTCCTGCCGCAACAGCTGACCGCAGATGAAATTGCCGCCCTGATCGAGCAAGCCGTCACTGAAAGTGGTGCTGCCGTCATGGCTGATATGGGTAAGGTCATGGCTGTCTTGAAGCCGAAAATTCAGGGGCGTGCCGATGTCGGCGCCGTCAGTGCGCAGGTGAAAACCCGCTTGGCGTAACAGGCAACTCTCTTGTTTGGTCGAAGAAGCCGTGCTTCCCTTGGAATGCGCGGCTTTTTTATTTTCTCCGCAATGAAACAGGACAGTTATGGCAGGCAGGATCCCCCAATCCTTTATCGACGATCTGCTCACACGCACAGACATAGTCGAGCTGATCGACTCGCGAGTGCGGCTGAAGAAAGCCGGTAAGAACTACCAGGCTTGCTGCCCTTTTCATAACGAAAAAAGCCCCTCTTTTACCGTCAGCCAGGAGAAGCAGTTCTACCACTGTTTCGGCTGTGGTGCCCACGGCAATGCCATCGGCTTTATCATGGAGTACGACGGTCTCGAATTTCCCGATGCCATCGAAGAGCTCGCCAGCATGCAGGGCATGCAGGTACCTCGCGAACAGAGCATCGGCGGCTCGGCCAATAACCAACCCGCCGTCAGCAAGGATCTGTTCGAACTGATGAACCAGATCGCCCGCTTCTACGAGAGCAATCTCAAGAGCGCTCCCCATGCGGTAGAATATCTCAAAGGACGCGGTCTGACCGGTGAAGTGGTCAAACGGTTCAATATCGGCTACGCCCCAAGTGACTGGGATCAGGTGCGCCGCCGCTTCGGCGCCAGTCGGGATCACGAGCAACTGCTTATCTCGGGTGGCATGCTGATCACTCGTGACAACGGTCCGGGCAGCTATGATCGCTTTCGCGATCGCATCATGTTCCCGATCCGCGACAAGCGTGGCCGGGTCATCGGTTTCGGTGGCCGGGTGCTGGGTGATGGCACCCCCAAGTACCTGAACTCGCCGGAGACCCCCATCTTCCATAAAGGGCGGGAGCTGTTCGGTCTCTACGAGGTGAAGCAGGCACACAAGGATCCGCGCCGGATCCTGGTGGTTGAAGGCTACATGGATGTGGTAGCACTCGGTCAGTACGACATCGACTATGCGGTGGCGGCACTGGGTACTGCCACAACCAGCGACCATATCCACACCCTGTTTCGCACCACCGCGGAGGTGGTCTGCTGCTACGACGGTGACAACGCCGGTCGTGAAGCGGCCTGGCGCGCGCTGGATAATGCCCTCCCCCATCTGCAGGATGGCCGCGAGTTGAAGTTCGTGTTCCTGCCCGATGGCGAGGATCCAGACTCGCTGGTACGCCAGATTGGCAAGGAGGGCTTCGAAGCCCTGCTCGATGAAGCCCAGCCGTTCGCCGACTTCATGTTCGAGCGTCTCGGCCGCGATGCGGCGCTCTCCGGTGAAGCAGGCAAGTTCGAAGTGGCCAACAAGGCCGCAGAACTTATCCGCCGCGTACCGGAAGGGTTTACCCGCGAAGGGTTGATCACCCGCCTCTCCAGCATGATGCGTTGGGGCGAGAACAAGCAGCGCATCGCCGAACTGTTTGCCCGCAACAGTCAGCCCAAGCGCGATCTCAACAAACCCAAAGCTGCCAAGCTGACGCCGCTGCGGCGAGCACTGGCCCTGATGGTGCAATATCCGGCGGTGACGGCTGAGCTTCCCCCCATGCCGGAATTGGCTGGACTGCGGGTACAGGGCATCAAGTTCCTGCTGCAACTGCACCAGCAGATCCTGGCACAGCCCGGCATCACTACCGGTATCCTGCTGGAACACTGGCGCGGTACCAAGGAGGGAGAGATCCTCGCTCAGCTGGCCATGCACAATCTCTTTGAAGAGGTCAAACTCGACCAAGAGCCCGATATTCTGGGAGAATTGCAGGACACCTTCGTGGGCTTCATCAACCAGTTTCTGAAACAACGGATCGAAGAGTTACAGGCCAAAGTGGCTCAGGAAGGACTAAGCTCCGAAGAAACCCAAGAGCTGATGATGCTGATCAGAGAGGTGCAAATTGAGAAAAGAAATGAGAGTGGGGCTTGATATTTGAGTGATTAGTCCCAATATGGAGAGTGTTGCCCGAATCGACGGGATAAAAAGCAAAAATTTTATGACCGCCTGGCCCCGACAATACTGCGGGCAGGGGTTTCTCATGACCGACGCCGCAACCAGACATAGCATGTCTGGCGGTTTTCTATTAGAATTGGCTATTTGCGCAGCAGCGCACTGTACGCGCAACCTAGCAACACCAACCGGATGAGTTCTATGGAGCAAACCCCGCAGTCTCAGCTTAAACTCCTCGTTGCCAAAGGTAAAGAACAGGGCTACCTGACCTATGCCGAGGTGAACGATCACCTCCCCCAAGACATTGTCGATTCAGACCAGATCGAAGACATCATTCAGATGATCAACGATATGGGCATTCAAGTGGTTGAAAACGCTCCGGATGCCGATGACCTTATCATGGCTGAAGGTGGTACCGCCGATGAGGACGCTGCCGAAGCAGCGGCCCAGGCTCTGGCATCTGTTGAATCTGAGATTGGTCGCACGACCGATCCCGTCCGCATGTACATGCGGGAAATGGGTACCGTCGAACTGCTGACCCGTGAAGGCGAAATCGATATCGCCAAACGGATCGAAGACGGTATCAACCAGGTACAAAGCTCCGTCGCCGAGTACCCTGAAGCAATTACTTATCTGCTTGAACAGTACGACAAGTACGAAGCCGAGCAGTTGCGTCTCTCTGACATCATCTCTGGCTTTGTTGACCCGAACGAAGCTGAAGACATGGCCCCAACCGCCACGCATATCGGCTCCGAACTCAGCGAAGACGACCTGGCCGATGAAGATGAAGAGGAGGAAGAAGACGAAGACGAAGATGGCGACAGCTCTGACGACGATGGTGACGGTGGTCCGGATCCGGAAGTCGCTCGCGAGAAATTTGGCGAACTGCGTGCCCAGTATGAAGTGACCCGTCTCTCCATTCAGAAGAATGGTCGCGCGCACGAAGATACCCAAGCCGCCATCGCACTGCTGGCCGATGTATTCCGTCAATTCCGCCTGATGCCCAAGCAGTTCGATCGCTTGGTCAACAACATGCGCGAGATGATGGAGCGCGTTCGCGTGCAGGAACGTATCATCATGAAACTCTGCGTTGAGCAGGCCAAAATGCCGAAGAAAACCTTCGTTGCGGCCTTCACCAACAACGAGTGTGAAACTGCCTGGTTTGAATACCAGAAGCAGGCTGGCAAGGCTTGGTCTCCCCGTCTGACCGAGATGGACGAAGATATCCAGCGCGCCATCGGCAAGCTGCAGCAGATTGAAGAAGAGACCGGCCTGTCAATTGCCCAGATCAAGGATATCAACCGTCGCATGAGCATCGGTGAGGCCAAGGCCCGCCGTGCGAAGAAAGAGATGGTTGAGGCTAACTTGCGTCTGGTTATCTCTATCGCCAAGAAATACACCAACCGTGGTTTGCAGTTCCTGGACCTGATCCAGGAGGGCAACATCGGTCTGATGAAAGCTGTAGACAAGTTTGAATACCGTCGTGGCTACAAGTTCTCGACCTATGCCACCTGGTGGATCCGTCAGGCCATTACCCGCTCCATCGCGGATCAGGCCCGTACCATCCGTATCCCGGTACACATGATCGAGACCATCAACAAGCTCAACCGTATCTCCCGTCAGATGCTGCAGGAGATGGGTCGTGAACCGAACCCGGAAGAGCTAGCCATGCGCATGGGTATGCCGGAAGACAAGATCCGCAAGGTACTGAAGATCGCCAAAGAGCCTATCTCCATGGAGACGCCCATCGGTGATGATGAAGATTCCCACTTGGGCGACTTCATCGAAGATACCACCCTGGCCCTGCCAGCGGATGCCGCGACCAGCGAAAGTCTGCGTAACGCCACCCGCGAAGTGCTGGCCGGCCTGACCGCCCGCGAAGCCAAGGTACTGCGGATGCGTTTCGGTATCGACATGAACACTGACCACACCCTCGAGGAAGTGGGCAAACAGTTCGACGTTACCCGTGAGCGTATTCGTCAGATTGAAGCCAAGGCACTGCGCAAACTGCGCCATCCGAGCCGCTCGGAAGTGCTGCGCAGCTTCCTGGACGAATAGTCCTGACCTTGTGTGTCAAACTGCTCTGCCAAAGCCCCGCCATGCGGGGCTTTGTTTTGTCTGGCATTTACCCTTGTGGCCGGCTTTGAGTCCCCTACAGAGCTGGACAATTAGTCGCCAAGTGGTTGATATACCTATAGACTGCCCTTTCCTCTTACCCTATAATCCACGCCGCTAAACGCACAATTTGGCCCCTTAGCTCAGTTGGTCAGAGCAGTCGACTCATAATCGATTGGTCGTGGGTTCAAGTCCCCCAGGGGCCACCATATATAGCAAGGCGTAGCAGGTTAATAACCGCTACGCCTTTTTCGCATCTATCGTTTTTAAGTGCACTTGAGGCACACCTACCCACTTCCCGTGCACCAGACAGTGCAATGCCGTTTATCCCAGCTGAGAATTTTCATCAGTTTGAAACTTGGGATCAAAATCATGTTTGATTGTTTGATTCGTCTCATAGGCAACGTACAAAGCGCACCACCCTCTTTACCACTCCAAGTCGTGGGGTGGGCTTGAGGGCGGGATCTAAGAGCTCATGTGGCCTTATACAGCTCGGGATCAGCTTTAGCTCCTCATTGGGAATCAAGTAAGCCGAAATCAGCCGCTTTTCGCTAATGCTCTGAGCTAATTTTTATTCTTAATGCCAGCTAACCATTTGAATTGAAACAAAAAAATACAGTTGCTTATCGCTATTTAGTACGGTAGGCTGAAAAAGCTCTTTAGCGTTGGACGTATTACGTCTTGTCGGGTGATTAGCCAGACACCAATTTATTGAGCGTTTTTAGGGTTGCGAAAGTGTCGCAACCCGAACTCGTTCCTCCTTCAGGTTGCGACACTTTCGCTTCCTCTAGTAAAGAGTTGAGCCCGACAGCTCTGCCGTCGGGCTCTTACTAGGTAAAGTTATGTCGGTTATCAAAGAGTTAGCTACGTTCTTACATCAGAGTGAGTTTGACGTTAGTCTCTTTCTGCAAAATGCCCCTCGCAAGTACAAAGTCTACAGAATTCCCAAGCGCACAAGTGGGTTTAGAATCATAGCTCAACCAGCCAAAGCGTTGAAAGTGTATCAACGTGCATTGATGCAGCTTTATACGCTGCCAGTTCACGATGCCGCTATGGCCTATCGCAAGGGTAAAAGTATCCGAGACAATGCCCTCGCACATGCTCAAAACCAATACCTTTTGAAAATAGATCTTGAAAATTTTTTCAATTCAATTACCCCTACACTTTTCTGGAATTGTATAGATGAATGTTTAGTCAATGACCCCAAGTTTTCTTCTACACAAGATAGAATTTACGTAGAGAAGATTTTATTCTGGCAACCAGTAAGGCGTAGTAAAAAAACGTTGTTTCTAAGTGTCGGTGCACCATCATCACCAGCAGTTTCTAATTTCTGCCTATATAAGTTTGATCACCTGTTAACGGAAGAATGTCAAACTTTAGGTATCGTTTACACTCGGTATGCTGACGATTTGACTTTTTCAACAAACATAAAAGATATTCTAAAATTACTACCAGCATTGATTCAGACATTGCTGAAGAAATTATATAATAGTGCCTTGCGCTTAAATAATGGAAAGACAGTTTTTTCATCAAAGGCACATAATCGTCATGTTACAGGCGTTACAATTAACAACCAAGGTAATCTATCTCTCGGTCGCGAGCGTAAAAGATTTTTAAAGCATCTGATAAATCAGCATAAATATGGACTATTGGATGATACTGAGCTCGGATATTTGCGTGGTCTACTAGCCTTTGCTAACCATATTGAGCCACAGTTCATTATGAGGATGAGAGAAAAATATACTGTTGACTTAATAAGTAGTATAACAGGAGCAATTAATGACTAAACAACTAGAAAGAAAAGCTCGTGGGGGGGATTTACTTTCTGCATTTACTCTTTATCAGACCTATTCTCAAAATGGGGATAATTATAATCCCAAAGAGTCTGATAAATGGTTTGAGCATTGCTGGAACTATCTACAACACTACCAAATAAATATAAATGAAATCACTACACCTAAGAATAAATTTTATCTTCGCTCATTAACGATGACTGATTTCCGGCGCTTCTCAAAGCTTGATGTGAGATTTGAGAATGACCTGACCGTGATCATTGGTGGTAATGGTCAAGGTAAGACCAGCATTATAACCGCTATTGCAAAGACCCTAAGTTGGTTCACAGCAAATATATTAAAGGAGGATGGTGCAGGTCAAAGATTGAGTGAGCTGACGGATATTAAAAATGACTCAAAAATTAATTACTGTGATGTAACAAGTAACTTTTTTTTTGGAAAAGGCCTGAAAAACATATCGGTTAGACTATCAAGATCAGCATTAGGCATGCCGACTCGGAGAGAAAGCATTGTAAAGGATGCAAAGAATATTTCCGATATATGGCGAATTGTAAACGCCAAGAAAACTATTAATCTACCAATTTTTGCATTATATTCTATTGAGCGTTCTCATCCGTTCGTTAAACCAATAAAAGATAACAGCGAATTAAGAGAAGGTCGCTTTGATGCTTATACAAATATTTTATCTGGAGCAGGCCGTTTCGACCATTTTATAGAATGGTTTATTGCTTTACATAAACGTACAGCAGAAGATACAAGCACATCTATTGATATATTAAAACAACAAGTTAACGATCTACAAAAATCTATTGATGCAGGATTAGTTTCTGTAATTCCCCTACTTGAAAATGCAAAAATCCAGCTAAATAATGCATTATTAAAAGCCTCATACAATCAAGATGGTGACTCTTTTTCAGCCCAATCACAGAAAGCACTTATTATTGATGCAATTAGTCGAAGCATACCCAGCATTAGTAATATTTGGGTTGAAACGTCATCTGGATTTGATGTTGTAAAATTAACTAACGACGGCCATAACGTAACAGTAGAACAACTCTCGGATGGTCAAAGAATTTTCCTTAGTCTAGTGGCGGATCTTGCTAGACGAATGATCATGCTAAACCCACTTTTAGATAATCCATTTGAAGGCTCTGGTATTGTTTTGATTGATGAGATTGAACTTCATCTTCATCCTCAATGGCAGCAAGATATAATAGAAAATTTGAGGTCGCTATTCCCTAATATTCAATTCATTATTACTACCCATAGTCCTATTGTGCTATCAACTATCGATAAGAGATGTATACGTCAATTCGAGAATGCGGATAGCGATGAATCCATTGCTTTGTCTATCCCCACATTCCAGACTAAAGGTGTCATTAACTCAGATATTCTAGAGCAAATAATGAGGGTCTTTGCAACCCCACCTAAAATAGCTGAGTCTCATTGGGTTAGTGATTTTGAAGAATCTTTAGAAATTGCTATATATGAAGAAAACTCAAAAGCCCAAAAATTATATGAAAAAATAAAGAACCATTTCGGCGAGAACAGTAATGAAATTAAACGATGTGATAGTTTGATAAGAATAAAGAATTTGAAATTGAAGGTTTTAAATAAGAATAAAGATAAAGGCCTGTAAATATGAAAAAGTTAGTAAGGTCTAATGCACCGGCATGTTTAGCCAACTTAGTCAGTGGCCGTGATGGTTGGGAGTCAGCGGATAAGACTCAGATATGGGAGGCTATCGACATTATGCAAGGTGGATTTTGTGCATATTGTGAATGCAAATTATCCCGTAGGCATATTGAACATTTCAAAACAAGAGCTAGCTATACTCATTTGACTTTCGATTGGAATAACTTGTTTGGATCTTGTGGGGACTCATCTCAAAAAGGCGGCTGGAAACGATGTGGAATTTATAAAGACAATGGTGCAGGAGCATATGATCCCGAACATTTGATTAAGCCGGATATAGATAACCCATCAGATTACCTTCTTTTTTTGACAACAGGAGATGTTCGCCCCCATGCCAATTTAAGTGAGGAGGATAAATTCATTGCCACAGAAACAATTAGAGTATTAAATCTAAATAACGACCCTGTATTGTTCGGTAGCAGAAAGAGCGCCATAATAGCGGAACTTAAGGAAATTGAAGTATTTTACGAATTAATGTCTGAACAGACAGGAGATGACTTTGATGAGCTATTACAGGATGAATTATCAAGAATAAAGTCTCTAGAATTTAGCACAGCATTAACTCATGCCTGGTGTTATAACACAAAATATTAACACAGCAGCACTGTGTTAAAAATAGATTTAACCTTGCAATATTTTAAATAATTATTGTAATGTATACACTGTGCTTGAATTTGCTTCGTAATACTTTGGGGAGCCTGCCTCGCCATTGTTTTTAATATGCTCAATCGCCATATCCTTTCTTTTATCTGTAGACATAGCCTTGGCCAATGTTTTTATATTGTCTATTTCATGATGGTCTGATAAAAAACTTAACTCTTGATTGTTAAAAAACCAATGACAATTATCTTTATGCCGACTTCCCGCAACATAGCTATTTGCTCTATCCATACCACTCGTCCAGTATACAAAAACATCACCATCAATCGTTGTTCCCTGACTGGCATACAGGGCGGGATCGCACTTTGTTAATGAAATTTGAATAGGCTGATCGTCTGTGATCTAATCAGGGCGGGAGCACACTTTGTTAAATTTAATAACAAACACACAAATCGAACAGATATCGACCACTTATGGTTCTCTTTTGCATTAACGCAATTAGTCAGAAGTTTGATTTTTGAGCATTAATGTTGTCTGGATTGTTCGATATTTATGCTTTCGATAATTTTTAACAAAGTGTGCTCCCGCCCTGGCACACATGTTAGGTAAGGCAATGCAAAAAAAGGGATATGTTATTTGGCGTCGAAAAAAGTGAAGCACCACAGAGGTGCTTCACTTTAATAACAGCAGAGGGCGTTAACTGATAGGGGAAATAAAACCTGTTGGCTTCAACGCTACCAAGGCACAGTCAATGCCCTTTAGTATATTTTCGGCCGTATTCCCCATTACAAAACCTTGAATTCCTGTTCGAGCGAGTGTGCCCATCACCAGAACATCAATATTGAGATGGGTTACACAGGCAGGGATCTCTTTATCAGGTGTACCGTGTTGGTGATGAATTATCAGGTCGCCTTCTATCCCTGAATCAGCGATCAGGAGATCCAGAGCTGCACGATGCGTGACACGCGCCTCCTCTATTTGCGCATTCAGATCATCATCATCAACCTTTATCCATACATTATTGCGCAAATAATTTTCCAATTCATATTCCCAACACGAGAGGATATGAAGTCGGCTGTCACAACTATCAACGATTGCCCGTGATAATTCCAATAATCTAAGCGCCAGCGCTTTCTGCTCTGCAGTATGGCAATTCGGATCAATCGCTACTGCCACACGACGATTTTTTTTCGGTTTGATATTGGGACGATTTAGCCAAACCGGACATGGGCATTTGCGGAGTAGAGTCATATCAATGGCTCTGAATCCGATACTGCTTTCGCCGTATTCTTCTGCATCCTTGATCAACAGATCATGATGGTGAGTCAAAATATACTGAATGATGGTCACCGCCGGCTTGTCACTGCTAATGATGACCGTAGGCAATTCTTGAGGAGGCAATTGCAGCTCTTGCTGGATCAACTGAACTTTCTCTTGGAGGGTCCGGTGTAACGAATGTTCGTGAACCTCCCGATAGGTGGCCATGCCTGCAGGCAACTCAGGGGTAACAATCAGGGCACTCAGCTTTGCTTCAGAGACAAGAGCAACCCGCATGGCTTGTTCCAGTGATTCCTTATCGTCTGTCAACCCTTGACTTACAAACAAGATGTTCTTGAAATGTTTCATCATTTACCTCCATTTGGACTTGCCTTGAGCATCGCTGGGTGATGGTTGCTCACTCCTCATTGCTGGATAGGCCAGTGATACTCGCGCGTATAGATCCTCACACCTCCCCCTACGTTTATACTGCATAGGGTGAGGTGGGGAAATACAATCTCGTGCAAAGTGATGGAAAGTGTGAACCAAGTATTGTGACCTAGATATGAACAGCGCTCTGTCAAGAACGGTGCTGCAAACTCGTATAATGCTATCGTCAGCCCACACGAGTCACGGATAAACGGGCCATCCTCCTGCTGGCAAGCGACTTCTGCAGCGTTTTGTTGCATCTACCCAACCGAAGACCGGATTCAGTGCATAACAGTGCGTGATACACGCACTCCCCCGCATTATGGCGATGACATCCATCATCACTCAGCCCATTCATCAGAGCGGCCCATTACCCTCTCGCTCACCAAAAGGGCAACCTGTAGATGAAAAAAAACCGGAACCATACGGTTCCGGTTTTCATCATGCCAACGCAAGCGCTGACAAACCAGCTATTAAGCCTGGTTTTTAACTTCTTTCAGACCGCGGAAAGGAGCTTTGGCACCCAGAGCTTCTTCGATACGGATCAGCTGGTTGTACTTGGCAACACGGTCAGAGCGGCTCATGGAACCGGTCTTGATCTGGCCAGCAGCGGTACCAACAGCCAGGTCGGCGATGGTCGCGTCTTCGGTCTCACCGGAGCGGTGGGAGATGACGGCAGTGTAGCCAGCGTCTTTGGCCATCTTGATGGCAGCCAGAGTTTCGGTCAGGGAACCGATCTGGTTGAACTTGATCAGGATGGAGTTGGCGATACCGTTGTCGATACCACGCTTCAGGATCTTGGTGTTGGTTACGAACAGGTCGTCACCTACGATCTGGATTTTCTTGCCCAGTTTCTGGGTCTGGTAGGCGAAGCCTTCCCAGTCAGATTCGTCCAGGCCATCTTCGATGGAGACGATCGGGAACTTGGCAGTCAGCTCTTCCAGGAAATCGGAGAAACCGTTGGAGGTGAAGACACGACCTTCGCCTTTCAGGTTGTACTCTTTCTTCTCTGCGTCGTAGAACTCGGAAGCAGCGCAGTCCATCGCCAGGGTGATGTCGGTGCCCAGTTTGTAACCGGCAGCGGCAACGGCTTCAGCGATAACTTCCAGCGCTTCGGCGTTGGATTTCAGGTTAGGAGCGAAACCACCTTCGTCACCAACTGCAGTGTTGTAGCCCTTGGACTTCAGCACTTTGGCCAGGTTGTGGAACACTTCTGCGCCCATGCGAACGGCTTCTTTCAGGGTCTTGGCGCCAACCGGCTGGATCATGAACTCCTGGATGTCGACGTTGTTGTCGGCGTGCTCACCACCGTTGATGATGTTCATCATCGGCAGCGGCATGGAGTAGACACCAGCAGTGCCATTCAGCTCGGCGATGTGGGCGTACAGCGGCATGCCTTTGGCAGCAGCGGCAGCTTTGGCGTTAGCCAGGGAAACAGCCAGGATGGCGTTGGCGCCGAACTTGGATTTGTTCTCGGTACCGTCGAGGTCGATCATGATCTGGTCAACTGTGGCCTGGTCCTTGGCATCTTTACCCAGCAGAGCTTGAGCGATCGGGCCGTTTACGGCTTCGAGGGCTTTCAGCACGCCTTTACCCAGGAAACGGCTCTTGTCGCCGTCACGCAGTTCCAGCGCTTCGCGGGAACCGGTGGACGCGCCAGACGGAGCGGCTGCCATACCAACAAAACCACCTTCCAGGTGAACTTCGGCCTCAACGGTCGGGTTACCACGGGAGTCGATGATTTCACGACCGATCACTTTAACGATCTTGGACATGTGTATTTCCTCAGGTTTCGTAAAAAAACAACAAAAATATGCCAAAAAAAGCGGCTGTGGCACAGGCCCCAACCGCATTTATTTTCAATTACTTCAAATTACGCTTCTGATACTCGCCTGCCGCCTTCACAAAACCGGCGAACAGAGCGTGGCCATCACGGGGAGTAGAGGTGAACTCCGGGTGGAACTGCGCGGCCACGAACCAGGGGTGATCCGGGATCTCGATGATTTCCACCAACTTCTTGTCGGCGGAGAGACCGGTCACTTTCAGACCTGCCGCTTCAATCTGCGGCAGCAGCTTGTTGTTTACTTCGTAACGGTGACGGTGACGCTCGTAAATGGTCGGGCTGCCGTACATCTGACGCACTTTGGAATCTTCGACCAGGTGGCAGAGCTGGGAACCCAGACGCATGGTACCGCCCAGATCGGACTTCTCGGTACGGGTCTCGACGTTGCCTTCTTCATCCACCCACTCGGTGATGAGGCCGACGACCGGGTACGCGCAATCTTTCTTGAATTCGGAGGAGTGAGCCCCTTCCATGCCCGCCACGTTGCGAGCGAATTCGATCATGGCAACCTGCATGCCGAGGCAGATACCCAGGTAGGGGATCTTGTTCTCGCGGGCATACTGGGCAGCCAGAATTTTGCCTTCCACACCGCGTTCACCGAAGCCACCCGGCACCAGGATCGCGTCCAGACCTTCCAGCAGCTCGGCGCCACGGGTCTCGATATCCTGAGAGTCGATGTACTTGATGTTGACGGAGTGACGGGTCTTGAGACCACCGTGCTTGAGCGCCTCGTTAACAGACTTGTAGGCGTCCGGCAGGGAGACGTACTTGCCCACCATACCGATGGTCACTTCACCAGTCGGGTTGGCCTCTTCGTAGATAACCTGTTCCCACTCGGACAAGTCAGCCTCTTTGCACTCCAGACCGAAACGCTCGGTGAAGTAGGAGTCCAGATTCTGGGATTTCAGCAGTGCCGGGATCTTGTAGATGGAGTCGACGTCTTTCATGGAGATGACGGCACGCTCGGGCACGTTGCAGAACAGGGCGATCTTGGCACGCTCGTTGGCCGGAATGGCACGGTCGGAGCGGCAGATCAGCACATCCGGCTGGATACCGATGGAGAGCAGCTCTTTGACGGAGTGCTGGGTCGGCTTGGTCTTCACTTCACCGGCAGCGGCCAGGTAAGGAACCAGCGTCAGGTGCATGAACATGGCGTTGTTGCGGCCCACTTCGGCAGCCAGCTGACGAATGGCTTCGAGGAACGGCAGGGACTCGATGTCGCCTACGGTACCGCCCACTTCGACGATGGCAACCTGATGGCCTTCGGCACCGGCAATCACCCGCTCTTTGATGGCGTTGGTGATGTGCGGGATAACCTGAATGGTAGCGCCCAGATAGTCACCACGACGCTCTTTACGCAGTACGTCGGCGTAGATACGGCCGGTGGTAAAGTTGTTGCGACGGGTCATCTTGGTACGGATGAAACGCTCGTAGTGGCCCAAATCCAGATCGGTTTCGGCCCCGTCCTCGGTTACGAACACTTCACCATGCTGGGTCGGGCTCATGGTGCCCGGATCCACGTTGATGTACGGGTCCAGTTTCATGATGGTCACATCCAGACCACGGGCTTCCAGAATGGCTGCCAGAGAAGCTGCGGCAATGCCTTTGCCGAGGGATGAAACAACGCCACCAGTAACAAAAATATATTTGGTCGTCATGCTGAACCTGAAAGAAGTTTAGGGAATTTTAAGGGGTGCTTCGGGGATGAAGCAGGACGGGGAAACAGTATACCAAAAACCCCTCTCCCAAACAATGAGCAAAAATCTATCAGGCTCACCGTCCCCCCGTCTTGCGCCAAATCAACTTTGCTCGGTTTCCTTGGCGCGATCCCAGGCAGCATCGAGCTTTTCAAGGGTACAATCGGTCATTTTCAAGCCTTCTGCGGCGATTATCTGCTCAACCTGACGAAAACGACGTTCGAACTTGGCATTGGCACCCCGCAGTACCTGCTCTGGATCCTTGCCCAGATGACGCACCAGATTGACGGTGGCAAACAGCAGGTCGCCAAGCTCATCGCTCACCCGCGCCTCGTCCACATCGGCCATCAGCGCCTCTTCCATCACCTCGTCGATCTCTTCGTGGATCTTGTCCACTACCGGCCCCAGGGTCTTCCAGTCAAAACCGACGGTGGCGCAGCGTTTCTGAATTTTGGCGGCGCGGGTCAGGGCCGGCAGCGCCTGCGGGATATCGTCCAGCACGCTCTCTTTGTCGAGGGCTGCTCGCTCCTTGGCCTTTTCCGCTTCCCAGTTCGCTTTTACCGCCTGCTCGTTGGAGAGATCTGCATCCGAGAAAACGTGGGGATGACGGCGAATCAGCTTTTCACTCACCGTATCGACGATATCGGCAAAGTCGAACAGTCCACGCTCTTTACCCAGCTGGGCGTAAAACACCACCTGAAACAGCAGGTCGCCCAGCTCCCCTTTCAGCCCCTGCCAATCTTCGGTCTCGATGGCATCGGCCACTTCGTAGGCTTCTTCCAGAGTGTGCGGCACTATGGTCTGGAAGTCCTGTTTCAGATCCCAGGGGCAGCCGTTTTGCGGGTCGCGCAGACGAGCCATGATATCGAGCAGTTGGGGCAGATCGTAACGTTGAGACATGGGCTAACTCACTTTCGATTCGTTAAATGGGGATAAAGCGACATCAAGCTGCGCAGTCGATCAATCTCAATGTCGAGCAGTTGGGGCAGCTCGTAACGTTGAGACATGGGCTGCTCACTTTCGATTCGTTAAATGGGGAGGAAGCGACATCAAGCCGCGCAGTCGAGCAATCTCATGTCGAGCAGTTGGGGCAGATCGTAACGTTGGGACATGGGCTACTCACTTTCGATTCGTTAAATGGGGAGGAAGCGACATCAAGCCGCGCAGTCGAGCAATCTCATGTCGAGCAGTTGGGAGAGGTCGTAAGGTTGGGACATGAGATATTCGCTTTCGATTCGTTCAAAAAGGGTCGTAAATGCAGACCGGCCACTGGGGCCGGTCGGTTCGCTATCAAAGCCGCTTGGCGCTGATCACGTCATTGAGCTGACTGAGCTTGGCCAACGCCCGGTTGAAGGCGTTGATGTTGTAAATCTCCAGCTCCATGTCGATCTCGGCGGTCTGCTCGCGCACGTTGGAGCGCGAGCGCACCCCCATCACATTGATCTTCTCGTTGGCCAGCACGGTCGTGATATCCCGCAGTAGACCGGAACGATCGTTGGAGATGATCCGGATGGTGAGGCCGTAGCCGCCGGAGTAGTTCTCCCCCCACACCGCATCGATCAGCCGCTCGGGGTTGCGCCGTGACAGCTCCTTGAGCTGCTCGCAATCTTCCCGGTGAATGGAGACGCCACGGCCCATGGTGATGAAGCCCTGAATGGAGTCCCCCGGAATCGGCTGGCAGCAGCGGGCGATGTGGGTCATCAGGTTGCCGACCCCTTCCACCACAATGTGATCTTTTGGCTTGTGGCGGAACGGCGCATTGGCCTTCTGCTCCAGTTTCTCCAGCAGACGGCGATCTTCCTCTTCTGCCGTCGGCTTGTTGTAGCAGGTATCGAGATAGTTGATTACCTGATTGATGCGGATATCACCGCTGCCGATACCGGCCAGCAGATCGTCGGTGCTCTCAAGATTGAAACGGCGCAGCATGTTGCCCTTGTCGATCTTGGACATGCTGAGGTTGTGGCGATCCAGCTCCTTCTCGAACAGCTCACGACCGGCCACGATATTCTTGTCCCGATCCAGCTTTCTAAACCAGGTCGCCACCTTGGCCCGCGCCCGGCTGGAGCGCAGAAAGCCTGAGTTGGGGTTCATCCAGTCGCGGCTCGGATTCGGCTCTTTCTGAGTGATCACCTCCACCTGATCGCCGGTCTGCAGCGCGTAGGTGAACGGCACAATGCGGCCGTCAATCTTGGCACCGATGCAACGGTGGCCAATCATGCTGTGGACGTGATAGGCGAAATCGAGCGGGGTGGCCCCCGCCGGCAGGTCGATGACATCCCCTTTCGGGGTGAACACGTAGACCCTGTCCTCGAACACCTGACTGCGCAGGTCTTCCAGCAGGGAGCCGCTCTCGGAGAGATCCTCCTGCCAGGCGAGCAGCTTGCGCAGCCACTCGATCTTGTCTTCGAAGGTGTTGGCCTTGCCGCCAGCCTGCGGCCCCTCTTTGTAGCGCCAGTGGGCCGCGACGCCGAGTTCGGCATCCTGATGCATCTGGTCGGTACGGATCTGGATCTCGACCGTCTTGCCCTCCGGCCCCACCACCACGGTATGGATCGACTGATAGCCGTTGGGTTTGGGGTTGGCGACATAGTCGTCAAACTCGCGGGGAATGTGATGGAACTGGGTATGGACGATACCAAGCGCCGCATAACAATCCTGCAGCCGCTTGGTCACCACCCGCACCGCGCGCACATCGAACAACTCGTTGAATTCGAGGTGCTTCTTCTGCATCTTGCGCCAGATGCTGTAGATATGTTTCGGGCGGCCGTAGACCTCGGCCTCGACGCCAGCCTCTTGCAGGCCATTACGTAACGATTGCACAAACTCACGGATGTAGCGCTCGCGGTCGAGCCGCTTCTCGTCGAGCTGCTTGGCGATCTGCTTGTAGGTATCCGGGTGCAGATAACGGAAGGCGAGATCTTCCAGCTCCCACTTGAGCTGGCCGATGCCCAGACGGTTGGCGAGGGGCGCATAGATGTTGGTGATCTCCTGGGCCATCAGCACCCGGGTCTCTTCATCCGCCGTCTTCGCTTCCCGCAGGCAGGCGATCCGCTCCGCCAGCTTGATCACCACAGCCCGCACATCCTCGACCATGGCAAGCAACATGCGGCGCACGTTGTCCACTTGCTCCGGTGAGGTCTCGCTGCGATGGACTGTCTGCAGGGAGCGGATGGCTTCCATCTCCAGCACCCCTTCCACCAGCTTGGCGATCTTGGGGCCGAAGTCCTCGTCCATTCGCTCCTGACTGATGAGACCGGCTTCGACAAAGGGGTAGATAATGGCGGCCTTGAGGGTGCCCAGATCCATGCTGAGCATCAGCAGAACCCCCACCATTTCGATACCGCGCACCAGCAGCTTGCTGGTCAACGCCTCATCCCCGAGCGTCAGACAGTACTGGTAGACGGTTCGCAATTGATCCTTGTCACTGTCACTTAAGGAGAGCGAGCTGACCCACTCTTCCAGGGTGAAGTTGTCTTTCAAATGAATATCGCGAACCGCAACCATGGTATCAATCCTTTAAATTATCGGGCCGAAAGCTGTTCACCTTCCCCCTCATGAGTTTGCCTCAAATGGGGATCTCCAGTGCACTTTTCAAGGCATATTGTCCAGAAAGACAATAGGGCGCACCAGCAGACCCTGTCGACTTACGAAGGGTTAGATTACCCCAATCCCCCCCGCTCAAAAAGCCAAGACAGTGCCAGATAATTCATCCAGCTTGGCGAAGCCTGTGCACAAGAGTGAACTCGTCTACTCCCGCTCAAACAGTCCCATGAACTTCAGATGCCCGCTGCGACAGAACATCTGAATACCCTACAATCTAGATCCGCTCAAACAGTGCCATGGATTCCAGATGACCGGTGTGGGGGAACATGTCGAGCATACCGAGGCGCACCAGACGATAACCCCCTTTCACCAGCACCTGACTGTCCCGGGCCAGGGTGACCGGGTTACAGGAGACGTAGACCACCCGCTTGGGTGAAAGTTTCACGACGTGTCCCATCACTTCCAGGGCACCGGGGCGCGCCGGATCCAGTAGCACCAGCTCAAACCCTTCCCGCGCCCAGGACATGCCGACGATGTCATCACTCAGGTCGGCCTTGTAGAAACGGGCATTGGTGATGCCGTTGCGACGGGCGTTCTCTTCGGCCCGCTGCACCATGGCCAGTTCACCTTCAACACCCACCACTTCGCGAGCCTGACGGGCCAGCGGCAGGGTGAAGTTGCCGATACCGCAGAAGAGATCGAGCACCTTGTCATCCTTGCTCGCCCCGAGCCATGTCAGCGCCTGCGCCACCATGCTCTGGTTGATGGGGCCATTGACCTGAATGAAATCACCGGGAGCGAATGCAAGAGACAGGCCATCCAGCGAGTAGGATGGGGAAAATTGTTGCTGCAGCGCTTCGATGCGATCATCGGCCGCCTGCAGATAGAGGTCGATCCCCTGCGCTTTTGCAAACTCCACCAGCAGGGCGCGATCCGCCTCATTGGGGCGGCCGGTGTGGCGCAGCAGCATCATGATCCCCTGCTCGGCCTGGATAAGCTCCGCATGACCCAGCTCACGCTGACTCTTGAGGCGATTGAGGCACTCACGCAGCGGGGCAATCAGCGCAGAGAGCGGCTCGGCCAGCACCGGGCACCCTTCGATCTCCACCAGATCGTTGCTGTTGCGGCGGCGGAAACCGACCCGGGTGCAGCGACCATTCTTGTCAAATTTGATGGCCAGACGACAGACCCGGCGATAGGCACGATCTTCACCGGTCAGTACCGGCTCCAGCGCCGGCGTCTTGATGTTGCCCAACCGCTCGAACAGGCTGACCAGTCCGGCCGCCTTGGCGGCTTGCTGATCGGCAGCCGACATATGCTGGGCACTGCAACCGCCGCACTCGCGATAGTGGCTGCAGAAGGGGGCGATACGATTGGCCGCCGGGGTCACCACCTGTTGCAAGGCAGCGTGACCATACTGCTTTTTCTCTTCGGTGATGCGGGCCTTGACGGTCTCGCCGGGCAGTGCCCCTTCGACGAAGATCGCCTTGCCCTGATGGCGACCGATACCGACGCAGTGGTGATCGAGGGTGTCTATCGTAAATTCAATGCGTTGGAGCTGGGTGGACTTCTTTTGGGGCTTGAAAAACTGGGCCATAAAACTTGGTGCCTATAGGTGGCTATGTCATGATTGTGGAATCTGCTGCCGGGTATTGTCCCACAAGAATAATAGTATGACCAAATACGGCCACAGAGCCCGTGTATTGCCATCAACCCTATCGCCAACCCTGTTCACTGGTGGCCTGTTCGTATGACCAAATATGGCCTGAGAGCACGCGTTCTCGCCTTCACCATCCTGCCGACCCTGATCATCGGTGGCCTGATGGCCGGTTACTTCACCTTCCATCGCTACCAGCAGCTGGAAAACAACCTCATTGATCAGGGGATCAACATCATAGAGCCGCTGGCGATCGCCAGTGAATACGGGATGACCCAGCACAGTCGCGAATCCCTCAAGCGACTGATTGGCCTGACCCACCGCAAGAACTCCCCCTTCATCAAATCCATCGCGGTTTTCACCCAGGACAACCAGCTGTTCGTCACCTCGAACTACCACCGGGATTTCACCCGGCTCAGGCTGCCCGATGGCGAACCCATTCCGGATCTGACCAGCGTGACGTTTCAGGGGGACGACATCATTTTGCGCACCCCGATCCAGGCTGAAACCAGCCTTGATGGCTTCCCGCTACCCAGCGATGCGGAGCCGCCGATGATCGGCTATATCTCGATGCAGATGGCAACAGATAGGGCCATGCTGCTGCAGTATCGTGACACCTTCTTTGCGGTGATCATGGTGCTCATCGGGGTCGCCTTCAGTACTCTGTTTGGCTTCCGGCTGGTCAAGAGTGTGACCCAGCCCATCACCAACATGGTGCAGGCGGTGCACAAGATCAGGGAGGGGCGGCTCGATACCCGGGTCAGCGGCCAGCTCACCGGCGAGCTGGATATGCTGAAAAATGGCATCAACGCCATGGCCAAAGCGCTCTCCGAATATCACGAAGAGATGCAGCAGAATATCGATCAGGCCACCTCTGACCTGCGCGAAACCCTGGAGCAGATCGAGATCCAGAACGTCGAGCTCGACATGGCCAAGAAGCGGGCGCAGGAGGCGGCGCGGGTCAAGTCGGAGTTTCTGGCCAACATGTCCCACGAGCTGCGCACTCCGCTCAACGGGGTCATCGGTTTTACCCGCCAGTTGCTGAAAACCAGCCTGACCCCGAGCCAGACCGACTACATGCAGACCATCGAGAAATCGGCGCGCAACCTGCTTGGCATCATCAACGACATCCTCGACTTCTCTAAGCTGGAAGCGGGCAAACTGCAGCTGGAGCATATCCCGTTCAGCCTGCGCGACACCCTCAACGAGACCATGCACCTGCTCGGCCCCAGCGCCCACGACAAGCAGCTGGAGCTATCACTGCGGGTAGACGCCGATATTCCGGACGCCCTCACCGGCGACCCCACCCGCCTGCAGCAGGTGCTGACCAACCTCACCGGCAACGCCATCAAGTTCACCGAACAGGGCAACGTGGATGTCCATATCGAGCAGACCGGCAGCGGCAACCACCAGGTGCGGCTCAACGTCCAGATCCGCGATACCGGCATCGGCATCTCGGCAGAACAGCAACATCAACTGTTCCAGGCCTTCAATCAGGCCGACTCCTCCATCTCCCGCCGTTATGGCGGCACAGGCCTGGGCCTCGTTATCACCCAGAAGCTGGTGCAGCAGATGGGCGGCCAGATCCGCTTTGAATCGGAGCTTGGCAAGGGATCAATCTTCTCGTTCAGTCTGGATCTGGAGGTCTCACCCCTGCCCCAGAGCGATCAACTGCCGCTGGATCGGATCCGTGACAAGCGGCTCTGGCTGCTGGAACCGGATCCCTTCGCCCAAGCCTCCCTGCTCGCCCTGCTGGCGGAGTGGCACCTCGATGTGCGCCCACTGACCAGCGATGAACCCTGGCCCGAGATGAGCGAGCAGGAGATGGTGATCATCGGCAGCAGCACCCGGCATACGCCGCAGCAGGTCATTGGCCGCCTCGACAGCCTGAACAGCCAGCAGCAGAACACCATAGTGCTGCTCAGCAGCCACGAGCCGGCGCTCTATGAGGCGATGCTGGCTCATGGTGCCCAGCACTGTCTCTCCAAACCGGTCAACCACCGCAAGCTGCTGCACGCTCTGCTATCGCCGGAATCGAGCCGCCAGAAGCTGCCCGCGCAACCTGCGCCGCGCCAGTTGCAGCCGATCAAGGTGCTGGCGGTGGACGACAACGCCGCCAACCTCAAGCTGATCGCCGCCATGCTCAAGGAGATGGTGAGTCAGGTGGTGGTGTGCAAAAACGGCAAGGAGGCGGTCAGACTGGCACAGAGCCAGCCATTCGATATCATTTTCATGGATATCCAGATGCCGATCATGGATGGCATCAGCGCCACCCAGGCGATCCGCAACCAGTCCCTCAACACCACCACCCCGATCGTGGCGGTGACCGCCCACGCCATCCCCGGCGAACGGGAGCGGCTGATCCGCCAGGGGATGGACGACTATCTGGCCAAGCCCATCGACGAGAGCATGCTGGCCCAGCTCATCACTGACTTTGCCCACCGCCGCCACCAGAATGACGGCGCCCAGCAGATCGACTGGGCACTGGCAGTGCGGCAGGCAGCGGGGAAAGAGGATCTCGCCAAAGAGATGCTGACCATGCTGCTGGCCAGTTTCGACGAGGTCGAGCCGGTGCTGGATAGCGCACTGGCTGGCGAAATTGAAGATAGCGAGGTGCTGGCCCAGCTCCATCGCCTCAACGGCGGCTGTGCCTATTCCGGGGTGCCGGGGCTGCAACGGCTGCTCTCCCAGCTGGAGCAACAGCTGCGTGACGGCGTGCCGGTCAGCGAGCTGGAACCCGAGCTGCTGGAGCTGCAAGATGCGCTGGAGCTGGTGCGCCAGGAGGCACCCCGTTATTTCGGCAAGGCTTGATGAGCGTGACCTGAACGATTGCGGCCCGCGCTTTTTCTGACGCGAGGGCCGCCAGATGGTAAAGTTGCGCCGTTTACACAGGAGTCAGCATGACCAACAACGATATTCTGCGCCGTCTGCGCTACGCCCTCACCATCAGCAACGATCAGATGGTCGAGATGTTTGCCAAGGGTAACCTGACGGTCACTCACGCCCAGCTACACAGCTGGCTGATGAAAGAGGCGGCAGAGGGTGAAGAGCAAGAGGCAGGCTATGCGGCCTGCCCAGACTCGGCCCTGAGCCAGTTCCTCGATGGCCTTATCATCACTCGCCGTGGTGTGCGCGAAGATGCCCCGGCCCAGGTGATCCCGAACCGGATCAACAACAACCTGATCCTGCGCAAGCTGCGTATCGCCCTCAACTTCAAGGAAGAGGATATGCTCGGCACCCTCAAGCTCGCCGACTTCAACCTCTCCAAGTCCGAGCTCAGTGCCCTGTTCCGCGCCAAGGATCACAAGCACTATCAGGATTGCGGGGATCAGATCCTGCGCAACTTCCTGATCGGCCTCACTGCCAAATACCGCGGCTAAGCGAACGGGCTCCCGCATGTGCCAGCGACTCACTCTTCCCACCCTCAGCAAACTGGCTACGGCAAGAAGGTGGCGCTGGCTTCTTCCCCTCTTCTTTCTGCCACTGGTTCTGCAGCTGGGTGGTTGTACTCCCTCTGAATATCAGCTCTCGACTCGCTATCAGAGCGCCAGCCAGAACGCGCGGATCGCCTTTCTGATCCTCCACTACACCGACGAGGATGACGCCAACTCACTGCGCCTGCTGACCGAACCGGAGCACAAGGTAAGCGCCCACTACCTGATCCCGCGCGACCGCCACGAAACGCCGCAACCTGTCTATCAGCTGGTACCGGACAGCGCACGGGCCTGGCATGCAGGGCGTAGCCGCTGGCAGCAATATGCCGGCCTCAATGCCAGCTCCCTTGGCATCGAGATCGTCAACCTCGGCTATCCCGCAGAAGATGACACTCTGCCAGCCCACCAGCGCCGCTGGCAGCCATATACCCCGCAACAGATTGCTGCCGTCGGCGCCCTCAGCCGGGAGCTGGTCACCCGCTACCAGATCCCGCCGACTCACGTCTTGGCTCACAGCGATGTCGCCCCCGAGCGCAAACAGGATCCCGGCCCCCACTTCCCCTGGCGTCAGCTCTATCTGACTTACGGGGTCGGCGCCTGGCCCGATGAAGATCGGGTGACGGCGCTACTGGCCACTCCTTTGCCCCATTGGGATGCCGCCATGTGGCAGCAACAGCTGGCCCGCTACGGCTACAGTCTGCCCCAAACCGGCCAGTGGGATGCACAGAGCCGCGCCGTGATGGGCGCCTTTCAGCTCCACTTTCGCGCCAATAAGGTCGATAGCGAACCGGACCACGAGTGTCAGGCTATCCTGATGGCGCTGCTCGAAAAGTACTTCCCCTAATCCTCATCCATTGCCCCTGCTGCGATGCACTGTTTGATAGTTGTTAGCTATCAAACAGTCAGGCACAAGCAATTGTCCCTGCATTTTGCAAGGCGTTATTCTGACCGGGTTTCGAAAGACAAGTTCCGAAAGAGAATTTCAAACCGATTTCCAAATCCGG
The DNA here is from genome assembly GCF_000819725.1 of Aeromonas australiensis. Classification (GTDB taxonomy): domain Bacteria; phylum Pseudomonadota; class Gammaproteobacteria; order Enterobacterales; family Aeromonadaceae; genus Aeromonas; species Aeromonas australiensis. The sequence goes on from NZ_CDDH01000001.1 coordinate 29,873, forward strand.
AGGTGAATGATGAAAAGCCCGATTGGTCTTGATACTGCTCAATCACAAGCCCTGGCAGCCGAGTTGAACAAATTGCTGGCCAGCTACCAGATCCTCTACATGAACGTGCGCGGCTTCCACTGGAATATCCGTGGCAACCAGTTCTTCGAGCTGCACCTGAAATTTGAAGAGATTTACAACGACCTGCTGTTGAAAGTCGATGCGCTGGCCGAGCGGATCCTGACTCTGGACGGAGTACCGATGCACTGTTTCAGCGACTACCTGAAGGTCTCTGCTATCCCCGAGCAGAAGGGGCTGCACGATGGCCGCGCCTGTGTCGAATCCCTGCTGGAGAGCTTCCGCGAACTACTGGTCGCCCAGCGCCGCATTCTGGGCCAGGCCGCCGAAGCCGGTGATGAGGGCACAGCATCTATCCTCTCTGACTATTTGCAGCAACAGGAAAAACTGGTTTGGATGCTGCGCGCTTATCTGGTGTAACCCCCTTGCTACCTGGCAGCTAGATAAATGTAGTGGCTCAATGAATTTGGACCAATGAATTTGGACAGTCACTAGGGGCTATCGTCAGAAGCTAGAGACCCATAAATGTACGCAGCGGATCTGCTCCGCTGCTACAAACGATCTCATGTTTTTAGCGTATCTTGTGGCAATGCCTCGCCATTGCTTCAGATGAAGGAAGGCGTTTTCCACCAAATGTCTTGCCCGATAAAGCTCCCTGTCGTGGTCTCGTTGTTCATTACGATTCCGTTTGGAAGGTATGACAGGCTCCATCCCCTGGGCGTAGGCGGTATCAATCACTGAATTGGTATCATATCTCCTGTCCGCCAAGAGATAAGCGGCCTCCGAGCCGTCAATCAAGGTCGCGCCTTGCGTACAATCTGCGGTCGTACCCGATGTAATGATGCATTTTATTGGCATTCCATGTTCATTGGCGCCCAAATGGATTCTGCCGTTCAGCCCCCCTTAGTGACTCCCATATCCTGATTACCACCCCGAGCACCACTTGCATGGGGATGAACCTTGATATGGCTGGCGTCAAGCATCAGCCATTCGCAATCAGGTTCTTTTATCAGACGTTCTTGAAGGCGAGCCCAAATGCCCTTGTCACGCCAACGACAAAAGCGGCGATGGGTGTTTTTCCAGTCCCCGTATTCAGACGGTAAGTCACGCCAAGGGGCCCCTGTGCGCAAAACCCAGAAAACTGCGTCGATAGACGACCGGTTACCGCACGACTCTATCGCCCGTTACCTATACTTTCATGGACCTTATCGGAGAAGTACCCATGCGCTCCATCAAGACTGTCTCACTCCTGCTTTTCATTCTCATCAGTGCCCTGCTTGCTTATTTAATCCATTTATCGTGGCAACTGGATCGTCAGCAGCACGCCTTAATCAATATCTACGCTCAGTCAGCTCAACGGCTGGCCTTGGCACAAGAGATCCGAAACAGTTCGGATCATCTGAGTAAATTTGCCAGGGCCTACGCTGTCACCGGGCAACCCCGTTTCCTGCAGTTGTTCAACTATGTACTGGCGGTACGTAATGGCCAGATGATCCAGCAGGAGGGGCACAGCTTTGGCTTCTGGGATCAGGCTGCAACAACCAATTTTCCCCTTCCCGCGCTGAACAGGGAGTTTATTGCTCCCAGTTTGCAAAAACAGCTCGACCATGCCGGGCTCTCGACGCTGGAACTGCTGCTACTCAAGCAATCGTTGAATATATCCGATGAATTGGTCTCCATAGAACGTCGCGCTTTTGCCGCCGTTCAGGGCATTGACAGCCTGGATGGAAAACCGGACCTGCAAACGGCCACTCGCCTGCTCTTCAGCGATCAATATCTCAATGAGAAGTGGCGTATCATGCGGCCCCTTGGTGAGTTTTATGCGGCGTTGAGCGAGCGCAATCAGCAAAGTCAGCTCCTGGCGGAAAAGCAGCTGCGCAGTTTTGCTCAACAGCAGCAGATAGCGTTATTGCTACTGCTGCTAGCAACCCTCTGTGGTTTTGCCATTATCTGGCGCTGGTATCTCTCCCCGCTTTCCAAAATGCAAGAGCGTCTTATCCAAAGAGTAAATACCCATGACTATCAGGCAGAAGAGGATAGTTGGCATCAGGGAGAGCTGGGGGAGCTGGCGCTTGCCCAGAACCAGCTGCTGCGCGAAATTGGGCGCCAGCTTGATAACAACAACTTGCTCAAGGAGTTCTCCGATGCGAGCAGGGGCTGCGACAGTGCAACTGAATTTGGTAATCGGGTCATTCAGTTTTTGATGGCGCGCTTCAATGTTCCGCTGGCGGGCATCTATTTGTGGGAGCAGGAGCGACTGACTCGAAGTGCCGGTATTGGCTACCCGGGCAGCGCGGAACAGCAAATGGTAGAGGGGAGCCTGCAACTGAGACTGCTCCATAATCGTCAGCCCCATAAACTGACCGATCTACAGGACCATTGCACTCTCCCTATGCTGGGGGGCTCACTCACCTTGAGCGAGATCCACTTTCTCCCCCTGTGGAGCAACGATATTCCTCTTGGCCTGCTCGAGCTGGGCACCCTGGCGCCACTGGAAGAAGAGCGTCAACAGTGGCTGACTCTACTGTGCAAGGAGCTGGAAATTGGGCTCCAGCTAACCCTTAACCAACAGCAGCAGATGAAGGCCGAGCAGCGTATCAGCGAGCAGTTACGCTTCACTCAGCAGGTACTCAATGCTATTCCAAATCCCATGTACTACCTGGACAAGCAGCAGTTGTTGCTTGGCGTCAATACTGCTTTCGCTGAATTCTGTGGTCATCCGCAGGGGAGCATCATCGGTATGCCTCTGGCCCACCTCTTTCCGGTTGGCGATGCCTTCCTCGAGAATCACGGCCCTTTGCTGCAAGAAGCTGCCGCTATCCACTATGAATTGACGCTGCCAGCCCCGGGGGGCGCCAAGCATCAAATGAGCATCTATGAAGCCACCTATCTTGGCAGTGACAACCGCCCGGAAGGGATTGTGGGATTACTGGTTGATATCACAGAGCAAAAGGCGTTGGAGCAGGCGTTACGCCAGGCCAAAGACTTGGCCGATGAAGCCTCTCAAGCCAAAGGGGAATTTTTGGCCAATATGAGTCACGAGATCCGTACCCCGATGAATGCCATTATCGGAATGACTCAATTGGCCATGATGAGTGACCTGACCCCCAAGCAGCAACATTATGTGGGCAAGATCGATCAGGCCGCCAAATCACTATTAGGTATCATCAATGACATCCTGGATTTTTCCAAGGTGGAAGCTGGACGCCTCCAGCTGGAGCTTATCGATTTTCAGCTGGATGGCGTGCTCGACAACCTCGGAAATATGCTCGGGATCAGAGCTCAGGAGAAGGGGATCGAGCTGTTGTTTGACATTGATCCCGCCATGCCTCAAGCCCTGATTGGCGACCCCCTGCGTCTGGGGCAGATCCTCATTAACCTCTGTGGCAATGCGGTCAAATTTACCGAAAGCGGTGAGGCTGTGCTGCGTATTCAGACCAGAGAGCAACATGACGATCATGTCTGGGTTCATTTCGAGGTCCGTGACAGCGGGATCGGCATGACACCGGAGCAATTGGGACGCCTGTTTCAATCTTTCTCTCAGGCTGATAGCAGCATCACTCGTCACTATGGTGGAACAGGATTAGGACTCACCATCTCCAAACATTTGGTTGAATTGATGGGTGGAGAGATCAGCGTCAGCAGTACTCCGGGAATAGGTTCATGCTTCTCCTTCGACATCCAGTTGGGGCTGCAGAGCGCCAAGGCGGGTCAGTATGTCACCAGCCTAAATGAACTCATCGGGATCCGCGCCTTAGTGGTTGATGACCACCCGCTAGCCCGCGAGATCATGCAGAGTTTACTGGAGGCAATGGGCTTGACGGTCACGCTGGCAGAAGATGGTGAGAGCGCTATCCAGCACGCCAGCCAGGATGCTTTTGCCATTGTCTTCATGGATTGGCAGTTACCAGGTATGGATGGGCTTGACGTCTGCAAACAGATCCGCCTTATCTCCCCCACAAGCAAGTTGGTACTGGCAACAGCCCATTGCCGCGATCTGGCTTTGCAGAGCCATAACGAGATCGATGCACTCATCATCAAGCCAGTCAATCCATCTGTTCTGTTCAACTGCCTTGTCGACCTGTTTCATCACCCTCAGCCAGCGCTGACCGAGGGAGCTGTGCATCCTGATTTGACCCTGAATGGAGCTCGCTTGTTACTGGTTGAGGACAATCAGACCAATCAGGAGATTGCAGTGGGTTTGCTGGAACCCTACGGAGCTATTGTCAGGATTGCCAATCAGGGCAAGGAAGCCCTTGAATGGCTTGAGCGTGAGGCGTTCGATCTGGTGCTGATGGATATGCAGATGCCAGTGCTGGATGGCGTAAGTACGACACGCAAGATCAGGGAAATTCCCGCCTGGAAGTCGCTCCCCATCATAGCCATGACTGCCAATGCAATGCGTCAGGATGTTGAGCTCTGTCTCGAGTGCGGAATGAATGACCACATCAGCAAACCGATCGATGTAAAAGATATGCTCACCAAAATCACCAAATGGTTACCTGTGCCAGACCAGGAACAGATGTTGCCTGTATTGGCAGAAGAGCAAGCCCTTACCCGCTTCTGTGGCGACAAAGAGCGCTGGCTGTGCAATCTGAGAGAGTTTGTCACGCAACAAGAACATGATAAAGCGCTCGTGAAAACCTTGCTGACGGGTGCAGATCTCGATGCGCTGGCTCGCCACGCACACAACATCAAGGGAGTTGCCGCCAATCTGGGAGCAATGCGTCTTGCCCTGTGGGCGAGTGACGTTGAAGAGCACTGCCATAGCAGCAGAGCGCCTGATGAAGAAGCATTCGCTCGCTTCGATGCTCAGCTCGTCACACTACGTCAACACCTCCCGCAGGTGCCGGTGAACACCACATCCGACTCTGGAACCGGGAATGTGGAGTCAATCAAATCAGAGCTTATCCGTCTGTTACCCTTGCTGCAGATGGGGGATGCCAGCGCCAAAACCCAGCTACAAAAAATCAGAGAGATGCATGCGGATTGGCCTGCTGAGCTGATATCTTTGAATAAACTTGTTAATCAATATGACTTTGAGCATGCCAGCCAATGGCTCTCGGGTTGGTTAGCTCCAGAGAGGCCTAATGAGCACGATCCTCATAGTTGATGACGCACCTATCAATATAGATATCCTTCATCATCTGTTAGAGCAGGGAGGATACAGTATCAGGGTGGCCAGTAATGGACGCCAAGCGATCCACAGCATGGAGCAGCAGTTACCCGACCTGGTCATCATGGATATCAATATGCCGGAAATGGACGGTTTTGAAGCCTGCAGCCGGATCAAAAGTCGCATTGATTTATGGAACATACCCGTCATTTTCATCAGTGCCAGTAGTGACATCGAGTCACTCAATAGAGCCTTTCAGGTCGGCGGTTGTGACTATATCAACAAACCTTTCCATCCTCATGAAGTGATGGCCAGAGTGCGAAATCAGCTGCGTCTTAAGGAGGTTAATCGTCAGCAGGCTCGCATTCAGCTTTATCAAAGCATGTTTCAACTGACCGCTGGCATTGCCCATGAAATCAACACGCCGCTTGGGATCTGCATTACTGCATCCAGTTTTATTCATGAAGCCGGTGATCAGATATCCCATGCCATGAAGGAGGGTGCGCTGGGGAAAAATATGCTCAAGCTACAGCTCGACGAGATCCAGGAAGGAGCCATGATGGTCGAAAACAACCTGCAGCGCGTAGTGACCCTCCTCAACCGCTTCAAAACGCTGGCTCAGGATCAGGCCCCCCCGAAGAGTACGCGGTTCAATCCTCATGAAGTCATCAGTATGTTGATCGCAGGATTTGCCGAGGAGTTTCAGCAACAACACATCGAGATGGTGATGGTATGCAATACCACTTGGCTGACGTGCCCACAGAGGCTTTTTTTGGATCTTGTTCAGGAACTGATCCTCAACAGCATGGCGCATGGCGCAGTAAGCCCGTTGCGTCTGGGGCTAACGCTGGATGAGGAGGGCGATCGGTTGCGGCTGCACTATTGGGATAATGGAACGGGCATGCCTCTCACTGAGCTACCCCGCCTGTTTGACCCCTTCTTTACTACCAAGCGGGGAGACCCACGTCACTGTGGTTTGAGTGCGTCTCGTATTCATAACCTTGTAGAGAGCAACCTGGGGGGGAGCATACGCGCTTACTTGCCCGAGGAGGGGGGGCTGCACTATGAGATCTGCCTGCCACTGAACAATGATGACAGCTTTGACTAGACACCCGTTGTAGATGCATGCCTGGATGTTGTTCAGTAAAGAGTTACCCCGATATGACATTCCATTGGGCCAAGCAGGCCGGGCAGTAATGAGTGGATACTTGTTGGCCAAAAATGCCAACGCCTGTGGTGGCAACTTGCCGCTGCCGCGCTGATTGCTGAAGATTGGCAGAGTCCTGACTGTTCCGTGATACGGGCACTCGGGGGAGAATGCCCGCAGACGTCAAGGTTGTGTCTCTTACCGAACCGCCTTGGCACGCTGGCGTATCGGTAACATGCGAGTAACCAGATTGCTGCGCTGACGCCAGGAGGTGAATACGATGGCCAGCAGATGCAGACCTATCAGCCCCTGCAAAGCCAACACGCACCACTCATGCCACTCGTCAGCGCCCAGTTCAAATCCCGTCTCGGTATTTTGAAACCAGCCGCTACCTGCTGTCGCCAACACAACCAGCCAGAGCGCCCACACCGCCAGCTTGCCGCTGCCGTGATGACCCGGTGCCGGTGGCAACCGCTCACGCAACTCACAGGCCTGCTGACGAAAGTCAGCCCGAGTGGGGATCAAGGCTTCCAGTCGGGCGTGGCCTTTGGCAAACGAGAGACCCCACAGCAAGCGCAGAGTGACCAAGGCAATGGCGCCGTAACCCAGCCACTCATGCCACTCCTCTCCCGCTTCGTTAACCCATAGATTACCAATACAGATGGCCGCCAGGCCCCAGTGAGTCAAGCACACCAGTGGATCCCAGCGAAAGGAGTCACCCTTTTTTCTTGGCATAATCGTGGTACTCCTTCTTCAGGTCATTGACCTTGGCCAGATGCTCCCGCGCCTTGGCCTCATCACCTGCCTTGAGTGCAGCCAGGCTGGCGTCCAGCTCGCCCTGTACCTTGTTCATCCCTTCAAGGAATTTCTCTTTCTTGGCAGCCGGCATGTTCTTCTGCTTGGCCACATCCAGCTGAGCCTTCATCTCGTTAATGTGCTTCTCCATCTTGGCCGCGTCATTAGCCTTGACAGCCTGCTTGTAATTGAAGCCAATCTTCTTCATCGGCTGCTCTAGCTCACCGGCCATGGCAGGCAGGGTCATCAGGCCAAACATCAGAGGTAGCAGCAGGGGGCGAACGGTTTTCAACATGGGATTTCCTTATATAACGACATGCTCGAGTTGTTAGGGGTACTTATGAATCCAAACAACAATTCATCGTCAGCATGATGCCATGACTCATGGTGAAACGTTTGTGAAAAATGCTGTTTTTTGTGGCAAATAGTGACAGATATACCGCGCTTGTTTGCGCTTGGTAACTGATTGAACGCTGGTGACGCGCGGCAAGAGGATGGTTGAAAGCGGTAAACAGGGACAAAAAACCCCGCCGTAGCGGGGTCTGAATCAGCTGGCCATTTGCTGGCGTCAGTTACTCCTGTTCACGAGCAATGGCGCGCCAGCCGATATCCTTGCGGTAGAAGACGCCATCCCACTTGATGCGGCCAGCGAGCTGATAGGCACGCTGCTGGGCTTCTGCCACAGTGTGGCCGAGGGCGGTTGCGCACAACACGCGACCGCCAGCGGTCAGGCTGGTATCGCCCTCCAGACGGGTACCGGCATGGAACACCTTCTCACCCGCCACCTCATCCACCGGCAGGCCGCTGATGGGGTGGTTGCTGCTGTAATCGCCAGGATAGCCTCCCGCCGCCAACACCACGCCGATAGCGGCGCGGGGATCATAGATGGCCTCTTTCTGATCCAGCTTGCCTGCACAAGCGGCCAGGCAGAGCTCCACCAGATCGGACTGCATCCGCAGCATGATGGGCTGGGTCTCGGGATCGCCAAAGCGGCAGTTGAACTCGATCACCTTGGGATTGCCCTGACCGTCGATCATCAGACCTGCATAGAGGAAACCGGTGTAGACATTGCCTTCGGCCGCCATGCCGCGCACGGTCGGCATGATCACCTGCTCCATCACCTTTTTATGCACGTCTGCAGTCACTACCGGTGCCGGCGAGTAAGCTCCCATGCCGCCGGTGTTGAGGCCGGTATCGCCGTCGCCTACCCGCTTGTGATCCTGACTGGTGGCCATCGGCAGCACGTGCTCGCCATCGACCATAACGATGAAGCTTGCCTCTTCACCCTCCAGAAACTCCTCGATCACCACCCGGGAGCCCGCTTCGCCAAAGGCATTGCCGGAGAGCATGTCGCGCACCGCGTCTTCCGCTTCCTGCAAGGTCATGGCAACAATCACCCCCTTGCCCGCCGCCAGACCATCGGCCTTGATAACGATGGGGGCGCCCTTCTCGCGCAAGTAGGCGAGTGCTGGTTCCACTTCGGTGAAGTTCTGGTACTCGGCAGTCGGGATGGCGTGACGGGCCAGGAAATCCTTGGTGAAAGCCTTGGAGCCTTCCAGCTGGGCAGCGGCAGCGGTCGGGCCAAAGATCGGCTGACCGGCGGCGCGGAAGGCATCCACCACCCCTTTCACCAGCGGCGCTTCCGGCCCGACGATGGTGAGGCCGATCTGCTTCTCTTTGGCAAAGGCCAGCAGCCCGTCGATATCGGTCGCCTCGATGGCGACGTTCTCGACCCCCGGCTCAAGCTGGGTGCCTGCGTTGCCCGGCGCCACAAAAACGTGACGTACCAGTGGGGAGTGTTTGGCCTTCCAGGCCAGAGCGTGTTCGCGGCCACCGTTGCCAATGATCAGTACTTTCATCGTATCGCTCGCTTCTATTTGTGGTCACTGGACGGCCACCCGGGCCGTCAGTCAGTGGAAATAGTCAGTTGAAAAGAGACAACAAAAGGGCCGCCATCGGCAGCCCCTGACCCATCAATGACGGAAATGGCGCATGTTGGTGAACACCATGCACATGCCGTGCTCGTCGGCGGCGTCGATCACCTCCTGATCGCGCATCGAGCCACCCGGCTGGATCACGCAGGAGATACCGGCCTGCGCGGCAGCATCGATACCGTCGCGGAACGGGAAGAAGGCATCGGAGGCCATGACGGAGCCCGCCACGGTCAGCCCTTCATCCGCCGCCTTGATACCGGCAATCTTGGCCGAATAAACACGGCTCATCTGGCCGGCACCGACGCCGATGGTCTGGCCATCTTTGGCGTAGACGATGGCGTTGGATTTGACGAACTTGGCCACCTTCCAGCAAAACAGCAGATCCTGCAGCTCGGCCTCGGTCGGCTGACGCTTGCTGACTACGGTCAGGTCGCCCAGGGTCACCATGCCGAGATCCCGCTCCTGTACCAGCAGGCCGCCGTTGACGCGCTTGAGGTCAAAGCCTTGCGCCGGAGCCGTCCACTGCCCGCATTCGAGCAGACGCACGTTCTGCTTGGCGGCGACCGCATCGCGGGCCTCCTGGCTGACGGTCGGGGCGATGATCACTTCGACAAACTGGCGGGCCACGATGGCAGCGGCAGTGGCGCCATCAAGCGGCCGGTTAAAGGCGATGATGCCGCCGAAGGCAGAGGTGGGGTCGGTCTGGTAAGCGCGATCGTAGGCACTCAGCAGGTCGTTACCGATGGCCACGCCGCAGGGGTTGGCATGCTTGACGATGACGCAGGCCGGCTGGTCGAACTCCTTCACACACTCCAGCGCCGCATCGGTATCGGCGATGTTGTTGTAGGAGAGCGCCTTGCCCTGCAGCTGGATAGCGCTGGAGACAGAACCCGGCGCGGCATGCTCTTCGGCGTAGAAAGCGGCAGCCTGATGGCTGTTTTCGCCGTAACGCATGTCCTGCTTCTTGATGAACTGGCTGTTGAAGGTGCGCGGGAAGCGGGACTCCTCGTCACCCTCCTTGTTGTCGCCATAAGAGGGCACCCCATAACTGGGAACAAGGGTGCCGAAGTAGTTGGCGATCATGCCATCGTAGGCGGCGGTGTGCTCGAAGGCGGCAATGGCCAGATCGAAACGGGTCGCCAGTTTCAGGCTGTTGCCGTTGGCATCCATCTCGCGAATAACCCGATCATAGTCGGCAGCTTTGACGACGATAGCGACATCTTTATGGTTTTTGGCGGCAGAACGCACCATGGTCGGACCGCCGATGTCGATGTTCTCGACCGCATCGGCCAGGGTGCAGCCCGCTTTGGCCACGGTGGCAGCAAAGGGGTAAAGGTTGACGACGACCATGTCGATGGGGGAGATAGCGTGCTCGGCCATGATGGCGTCATCCTGATCCCGACGGCCGAGGATGCCGCCATGAACCTTGGGATGCAGGGTCTTGACCCGGCCATCCATCATTTCAGGGAAACCCGTGTAGTCGGAGACCTCGGTCACCGGCAGACCCGCCTCGCCAAGCAGCTTGGCGGTACCGCCCGTGGAGAGCAGGGCAACACCACGCTCGTTGAGTGCCTTGGCAAATTCCAGAATGCCAGTTTTGTCAGACACACTCAGCAGTGCACGGCGAATGGGTCGAGCTTGTTCCATCACACTATCGTCCTCAACATAACGGGGACCGTTCCATGGGAGGCGAGGCTCAACACAGAGAGTCCCCAAATAAATGGAAGTGGGGGATTTCGCAAACCACTCTCGCCCCGACATCCGGCAAAAGCGTTTTAGGAAATGCCCGCTTGGTGCGGCGCTCTGTTATGGGCGCGTATTCTACACAAAAAATGTGACCCGTGGTGGATTTTTTGAAACAGCAAAGCCTTATTTGGCGCGGCGTTAAACGTTTTCCACTTGATTTTCTCGAAACGTTTGCACTTTCAGTGTTTTATGGAAAAAAGGGTCGCCAGGAGATGTTTATCTGCCCCTTTTATGCCCTTGGCTGGCAATCCATGGGCAAAGGGGTGATAGTGGATTCCGGTTTTTGTTGCGGCATACATTCAAGGGGAGAGAGAGCATGTATCGGATCGGTGAACTGGCCAAGGCGTGCGGGGTCAAGGCAGATACCCTGCGTTTTTACGAGAAGAACGGGCTTATCTCACCGGGGATCCGCAACGAATCCGGCTACCGCCTCTACAGTGAACAGGACAAGCGGCGGCTGGAGTTTATTATCCGCGCCAAGTCGGTGGGCTTCTCCCTTGCCGATATCGGCGAGCTGCTCGACCTCGATACCAACAAGGCCAAGGTCACCTGTCAGGAGGTAAAAGCGGTAGCCGACACCAAGCTGGCCCAGGTGGAGCAGAAGATCATCGAACTGACCCGCTTTCGCGACAACCTGCGCGAGCTCTCCAATATCTGCTGCGGCGGCCCCCGCTCGGCCGAGCACTGCGCCATCCTAGAGACGCTGGAATCTGGCGCCCCGGCCCATCACGAGCATCATAGCCACGACCAGCATGACCCGGTTCACGGCTGACATGGTATGCCTGACTGAGCGTGGCTGGCTCAGAGTGACTGACTCGGCGTGCCCGACGCATTGCTCCGGCCGCGATTTGGTGACAAAATCGCCACGTTTTTAACCGGTGCCAGTGCATCCGGTTGCCGGGCGCTAGCCTGAACAGGCGCCCGCAGCGAAAACCACCATCCAGACACAAGCATCAACACCCCAAGGACAAAGAAGAGGAGCCATCATGGCCAAGACTCGGGTCGACCAACCCGCCCTCCCCCGTGAGGAAAATGCGCAAGGGGGCAACTATGCCCATCAGCGCGGCGAGATAAAGGATAACCATCTGCATGCCCTGCTCTGTGATCCCCTGTTTCGCAGCCGGGTCGAGCGCAATAAGAAGGGCAAGGGGAGTTACCAGCGCAAGGCCAAATTTGGCAAGCGGTGGGAGCCCGGCCAACAGCAGATGATCCGCGTCTGCTGCTGAGCGGGTTTCTACCGACCATAAACAATCAGGGCGCCATTGGCGCCCTGATTGTTATCTCGAAACACGGTTCGCCAAAACTGCCTCACGACCTGTCGCGAGAAGCTGTCAGCGGGGTGAAGAGCAGCGCAGGAACCGGAGCGTATAGATATACGTGAGGCTTCCAAGCAGCGCATGAACCTTGATCACGGCTTCGCAGCCAGATCGTGAGCCAGTTTTCACTCATCCATAAACAGTTCGAGCAATACGTTCAGATAGCGATGGCCGAGAGAAGTGAGCTGCCAGCTATCCCCCAAATCCTCGATCAGCTCCTTGCTCTGGGCGATGGCGAGCACCGTCTCTACCCTTTCCAGCGGCAAGCCGGTATATGCCTCGAACTGTGCCTTGGGGGCCGGTTCAAACAGGCGGAAGCGGTTCATAAAGTACTCGAGCGGCAGATCGTCTGCCGTCACCTGCCACAGCTGGTCCAGATAGGGGCGACTCTTGTCCAGATACCCTTTGGGGTGCTTCACCTTGGCGGTGCGCAGGATCTGTTGGTTCGCAAGATCGGTCACCTTGCCGTGGGCGCCACAGCCAATCCCCAGATAGTCGCCGAAGCGCCAGTAGTTGAGGTTGTGATGGCACTGGTAGCCCTCTTTGGCGTAAGCCGAGATCTCGTACTGGCGATAACCGCTGGCGGTGAGCATGGCGTGGCCCTGCTCGTAGATATCCCACAGGGTGTCATCTTCCGGCAGTTTGGGCGGTTTGGAGGCAAATGCCGTGTTCGGCTCTATGGTGAGCTGATACCAGGAGAGGTGCGGCGGGGCGCAGTCGATAGCCTGCTGCAGGTCATAAAGGGCATCATCCAGACTCTGATCCGGCAGACCGTGCATCAGATCCAGATTGAAGGTAGGCAACTTGATGGCATGGGCCAGTGCGGCGGCCTTGCGGGCCTCTTGCGGGCCGTGAATGCGGCCGAGGCGGGTCAGCTTCTCCTGCTGAAAGCTCTGCACGCCGATGGAGATGCGGTTGATGCCGGCGCGCTGGAAACCGGCGAACTTGTCCGCCTCCACCGTGCCCGGATTGGCCTCCATGGTGATCTCGCAATCGGCAGTGAGCCCAATGCGGGCCCGCACCCCGTCCAGCAAGGCTTGCATCGCCTCTACCGTCAACAGGCTGGGGGTGCCGCCACCGATAAAGATCGAGGAGAGCGGCCGCCCCTGTGCCCACTTCAGGTCCTGATCCAGATCCTCCAGCAGAGCGGCGACATATTCGAGGTGAGGCAACTCCCCCTTCTGGGCATGGGAGTTGAAGTCACAATAAGGACACTTCTGGACGCACCAGGGCACATGAATATAGAGAGAGAGTGGCGGCAGTTGCAGCATGGGACTTCCAATAAAACAGGGGCTCAAGGCCCCCATTGTAGATGACTATGTGTGCTTGACAGTGTGTAGTCGACGAGGTGGCGAAGTGACTCAGTGAGCGGCAGCCAGCGCCGCTTTGAGCTTGGCCAGCGCCTGACCGCGATGGCTGAGCTGGTTTTTCAGCTCGGCGGGCATCTGGGCGGCGGTGCAGTCGTGATCCGGCACGAAGAAGACGGGGTCATAGCCAAAACCGTGCTGACCGCGCGGCTCGTCGATGATCATCCCTTCCCAGCTCGCCTGACAGATGATGGGGGTGGGATCATCGGCATGGCGCATATAGACCAGCACGCACCAGAAACGGGCGCTCTTCAGGTACTCGGGAGCCCCTTGCAGCTCAGCGAGCAGCTTCTCGATGTTGGCCTTGTCACCGGCACCTTCACCGGCAAAACGGGCGGAGTAAACGCCGGGGCGCCCTTGCAGCAGGTCGACTTCCAGACCGGAGTCATCAGCCACGGCGGGCAGACCGGTAATGCGGGCGGCGTGGCGGGCCTTGATGATGGCATTCTCGACGAAGGTGGTGCCGGTCTCATCGGCATCGGAGACCGCAAACTCGCTCTGTGGGATCACCTGGATCTTCATATCGGCCAGCATGGCGGCCAATTCCTTCACCTTTTTCTGGTTACCTGTTGCCAGGACAAGCTTGTTCATCGAGCACCTCCGCAAAAATAATCTGCGCATTCTATGCGGCACAAGGGTTTAGTAAAAGCGCCAATTACACCCGCTGTGATGGGGTTACGGGGGGTTTGCCGCCATCGAATAACCAGCTTTTTAATACATGTTTCCATAATGGAATAACCAAAGTGATTAAATACCATTTCTATTCATTACTGTGACTCAGTAGACTCGCGCCCCAACTTAATAACCTGGCTGACTAAAGAGGTGACAGATGCCATTGATACTTTTGCTCGTACTACTGGTGCTGTTCAGTCCGCTGGCTATCGACATCTACCTGCCCGCCATTCCGCAGATGGCCGAGCAGCTGGGCGCCGAAGTGACGTTGATGCAGGGCACCATCACCTGGTTCCTGTTCAGCATGGGGCTGGGACAACTGCTGGTTGGCCCGCTGGCCGATCGTTACGGTCGCAAACCCATTGCCCTTTGCGGCGTGCTGCTCTATGGCCTGAGCGCGCTGGGGGCCGGCTTTGCCGCCAGCCTCGGCGAATTGATGCTGGCCCGGGTGCTGCAGGGCTTTGGCGCCTGCGCCACCTCGGTCGCCGCCTTCTCGGTGGTGCGTGACAGCTATGGCTCGAAGAAAAGCGGTCAGATGATCTCCTACCTCAATGGCGCCATCTGCTTTATTCCGGCGCTGGCGCCCCTGCTCGGTGGCTGGCTCACTGCCAAGGCGGGCTGGTCTGCCAACTTCTGGTTTATGGCCGGTTATGCGCTTATCGTCGGCAGCTGGCTGATGTGGCGGATGCCGGAGACCCGCCCGGAGGAGACCCGCAGCGAAGGGGCCCTCATCAGCTGGTCTCGCTACAGCCCGGTGCTGCGCTCCCCCAGCTTCCTGTTCAACGCGGCGCTGTGCATGCTGGCGATGGCGGTGATCCTCGCCTATGTCACCGCCGCACCGGTGCAGTTGATGGTGAAATTGGGGCTGGATATGAGCGGCTTTAGCTACTGGTTTACCGCCAACGCCGCGCTCAACATTCTGGCCTGCTTTATGGCGCCGCGCTTTATTGCCAAAATCGGGCCAAGACGTACCCTGCGCATCGGCCTGCTGGTGTTGATGCTCTCTGCCATTACCCTGACTTTGGCGATGCACATCGCACATCCGCTGGCGATGATGGGACCGGTGTTCCTCTCCAGCATCGGCTTTGCCATGATCCTGGGCGCGGCCGCCGGGATGGCGCTGGCACCGTTCGGCCACTGCGCCGGTACCGCCGCCGCCCTGCTCGGCCTGTTCCAGATGAGCGGCTCCGGCGCCCTGGTTGGCCTGACCGGTGCCCTGATGCACGACCCGCTCAGCCAACTGGCGCTGCATATGTGGTTGCTGCTACCGCCCCTGGTGATGCTGATGACCCGACGCGGCCGCCGCTTGTGTTTGCAATAAATCCTGTGCTCTGATGGGCACACTCAGGGGGCCATCGGCCCCCTTCTCGTTTGTATCGCCTTTACAGCATATGGCCATCCGGCAGATTGCCTGCGATGGCAACCCCACTCACTCGATATCAGCGGAGCACTCCCGATGAGTCACACTCTCAACGCAGCCCTGGTGGGCTATGGCTTTGCAGGCAAGACCTTCCACGCCCCCTTCCTCTCCACCACACCGGGCTTGTCCCTGAGCTGGGTGGTGAGCCGCGATGCCGCCAAGGTGCAGGCCGATCTGCCCGGCTGCCGGGTCGGTTCACTGGAGGAGGTGCTGAGCGATGAGACTGTCGATCTGGTGGTGATCGCCACCCCCAACGACACCCATGCCCCCCTCGCCCGCCAGGCGCTGCTGGCAGGCAAACATGTGGTGATCGACAAGCCCTTTGCACTGGATCTGGCCGAGGCGCAAGCACTGGTCGAACTGGCCGAAAAACAGCAGCGACTGCTCAGCATCTTCCACAACCGGCGCTGGGACGGGGATTTCCTTACCGTGCGCCGTTTGATTGCCGAGGAGACGCTCGGGCAGATCGCCCAGTTCGAATCCCACTTCGATCGCTATCGCCCCGAAGTGCGCCAGCGCTGGCGCGAAGCGGGTGGCCCGGGTTCCGGTCTCTGGTTCGATCTCGGCCCCCACGTACTGGATCAGGCGCTGCAGCTGTTCGGCCAGCCGGACTGGCTGCAAGCCGATCTGGCCGAGCAGCGCCCCGGCGCACTGGCGGACGACTATTTCCATGTGGTGCTGGGTTACTGTGCTCTGCGGGTTATTCTGCATGGCAGTTGTCTGGTCTCGGCCACCATGCCCCGCTTTGTCATTCACGGCAGCCAGGGCTCGTTCGTGAAATTCGGTATGGATGTGCAGGAAGATCAGCTCAAGCAGGGCTTGCGGCCACCGGCGGCGGATTGGGGCATGGATAGTGAACCCGGTCAGCTCAGCCGCATTGTGGATGGTCAGTTACAGCAGCAGAGCGTGGTGGGTGAGGCGGGGGATTATGGCGCCTACTATCGCGGTGTCTGCGCCGCCATCAAGGGCGAGGGGAGCAACCCGGTGCCAGCAAGTGAAGCGCTGGCGGTGATGGCGCTGCTGGATCTGGCCCGCCAGAGCCACCTTGAGGGAAAACGGCTGCCCTGTCAGAAGCTGTCTGACTAAGGTGCGGTTCATCGGCCACGCCTGACCAACCTTGACCTTGTTAAACCGCCACAAGATGGCAGTAACGCGGTGTTTTATTGTGCAATTAGCACCATTTAACGGCATCTTGTATTGATATCAGTCGTTCCAGTGGAGCTTTTTATCCACGGCACGAAAAAATGTCATTGTGATATCCGTTTTCATCGGTAACTAATGAGGCTATATTGCGCCCGCCTGCTGCCTCCCGGCTTCTTGTTTCCATACCGGGCACAGTGGGCGCAGTGATGGTTGCACAGACCATCTCTCCATCTTTATTTGAGGGAATGCACATGAACAAAGTACTGGTAGCCGGTATCCTGGGTCTGATGTTGACTGCTTGCGGTCAGAAAGAAGAAAAAGCTGCCGCGCCTGCTGCAACTCCGGCCGCCGAAGTTGCTGCCACTGTAGAAAAAGCCGCTAGCGAAGCCACCTCTACCGTAGAGCAGGCTGCTTCCGACGCGACTGCAACCGTTGAAAACGCTGCTGACGAAGTGGCTACCAAGGTTGAAGCTGCAGTGAGCGATGCCAAGGCCAACTAAGCCTGCACCTCATTCGAAGACGGGTCCGAAGGCAACTTCGGGCCCGTTTTTTATCTATCCGCTCAGGGCGCCGGATTAATCAGCGAGGTGAGGATGTGATCCTCCCAGCGGCCATTGATCATCAGATAGGCCCGTGCAAATCCCTCCCGCTCGAAACCGAGCCGCTCCAGCAAGGCGCCGCTGCGCTGATTGGCAGGCATGTAGCAGGCCATGATGCGATGCAGATCGTGCTCCCGAAACAGGTAGTCGATGGCGGCTGAGAGCGCCTCTCCCATCACCCCCTGCCCCTGATATTGCTGGTCGATGGCATAGCCCAGATGACACGCCTTGAAGACCCCCATCAGGATATTGCTGAAGTTGCAGGTGGCGATCACCCGCTCGCCAGCAGGATCAAGCGCCACCAGATTGATGCCGGTGCCGTTGAAGAACTGGCTGTAGCTGTCTTGCAGCCGGGCATGCCAGTACGAGAGGGTGTAAAAGTGCTCGTCCCGCAGTGGCTCCCAAGGGGTGAGATGGGCACGGTTGCGCCGGTAGAAGTCGAGGATCATGGGAGCCTGATCGGGGGTCAGCAGCGTCAGGTGGGCCCGCGGGGTTTTGATATGGGGTAGCGCCATCAGGACTCCCTCTCTCTTAGCCACTCGTCACGCAGCAGGCTGTAGTGGGCATGGTCCACAATCCGGTTGCCCAGCCGCTCTGCGCGCCGGGTCACCCCCTCCTGCTGCATCCCGAGCCGTTCACAGACGGCTCTGCTGGGCTCGTTATCGGTGGCGGCGCTGATCTCCACCTTCTCCATCCCCATCTCCTCGAAGGCGTGATGGATCAGGGCCTGACAGGCACGGGTGATGATACCGTTACCCTGCCAGCGCTCCGCCAGCCAGTAGCCGATGACCACCTTGCCAAGGTCGTGATCGATGCTGTTGTAGCCGATGACCCCCACCACCTCCCCCTGATACTCGATGGCGGTGGTGAGCCCCTCGCCGCGGGCGAACTTCTCGATGGCACTGCGAATGAAGAGGGCGCTATCAACGGGGCGCTGGATCAGTGGCGGCCAGGGTAGCCACTGGGAGAGATACTCCCGGTTGTCATGGCAGAGGGCAAACAGTTCGCTCGCCATATCTGGCTGCAAGAAGAGCAGCGCAAGCTCGTCGTCCAACTGCCATGAAAACATGGGATTCTCCTTTCAAATCAGTGATCAAATAGCGAATCAGCACCCAATGTAGCCAATCGCCACTGGCCGCGCCAGCCACTTTTACGGCCCCCCTCCGGCAGGTATCGCAGAGGGTCACAGCGTGCGTTCTCTCCTCCCTCAAAAGAGGAGGGTGGGTGTCTTAAACCGGATAATGCTCTCCACATGGCGCCGACGAATGCCCCCAAACGGCACTTTGGCAGATCCTGCTACCCCTTTGTGCTGCGCTGTCACTTTTGACAGGGGGCACTTTCCCCCACCGGCACTAGCTTCAAAACGCCCGACCTTCGGTCGGTTTATCAACCTCATCGATTTAAGGAAAGAAGAGATGAATAAAATTTATCTGGCCGTTGCGCTGGCCTGCTGGGGAAGCGCCGCACTGGCGGCGCAAGAGGTAGCGATCAACGTAACGGCAAACGGCATTCGGGCCATGACCGGCCTCAGTGCCGCGAGTGGTACCTTGCAGCTGGAAGATGGCGAGTTTCGTCAGGTGCGGGTGGTCAAGCTGCCCAACGGCCAGCAGCGGATCCGCTACGAGCAGATTTGGAACGGCATCCCGGTAATGGGTCAGGTGGTGGTGGCAGACAAGAGCCTGAACGGCCAGCTGCAACAGGCCAGCGGGCGCATGCTGCGTCAGATCGATCAGGATGTGGCAAGTCCGGCCGCCACCCTCTCGCCACAGGACGCCGCCAGCAAGGCCAAGGCGGGCAGCAAGGGGAGCAACGAGCAGGTCAAACTCTACGTGATGCAGGATGAGAACGGGCTGGCCCGACTGGTCTATCAGGTCTCCTTCATCGCCGAAGGTGACAAGCCAAGCCGCCCCTTCGTCATTCTCGATGCCCAGAGCGGCGAAGAGCTCAAACGCTGGGAGGGGATCAATCACCAGAATGCCACCGGCCCCGGGGGTAACATCAAGACCGGCAAATACGTCTACGGCGCCGACTATGGCCCGCTCATCGTCGATGACAACTGCCGGATGAGCAGCCCCAACGTCGATACCATCAACCTCAACCACGCCACCTCGGGTGGCGCTATCCACCAGTTCAGCTGCCCGGAAAACACGGTCAAGGCTATCAATGGCGCCTATTCCCCCCTCAACGATGCCCACTACTTCGGCAACGTCGTCTTCAATATGTACCGCGACTGGTACAACACGGCACCGTTGAGCTTCAAGCTCAAGATGCGGGTTCATTACGGCAAAAACTACGAAAACGCCTTCTGGGATGGCCGTCAGATGACCTTTGGTGACGGCGCTACTACCTTCCACCCGCTAGTGAGCCTGGATGTGGCGGCCCACGAGGTAAGCCACGGCTTTACCGAACAGAACTCCGGGCTGGTCTACTCCGGTCAGTCTGGCGGTATCAACGAGGCCTTCTCCGATATGGCGGGGGAAGCGGCCGAGTTCTACATGAAAGGGCGTAACGACTGGCTGGTTGGCGCCCAGATCTTCAAGGGCAACGGTGCCCTGCGCTACTTCGAGGATCCGACCAGGGATGGCAGATCCATCGGCCATGCGGCGGATTATAAAGAGGGAATGGATGTACACCACAGCTCCGGGGTCTACAACCGCGCCTTCTACCTGCTGGCCACCAGCAGCGGCTGGAACACCCGTAAGGCATTTGAAGTGTTCGTACTGGCCAACCGCCTCTACTGGGGCGCCAATACCAACTACCAGCAAGGGGCCTGCGGCGTCAGCCGGGCAACCGCCGATCTGGGTTACAGTCAGGCGGATGTGGCCCGCGCCTTCCAGACCGTCGGGGTCGATGCCAGCTGTGGCACCACCCCGCCACCAAGCGACAACGTGCTGCAAAACGGCGTGCCGCTGAGCAACCTAGCCGCCAGCAAGGGGGGCAAGCTCAACTACACCCTGAGCGTGCCGGCGGGCACCAGGTCGCTGCAGATCAGCAGCAGCGGCGGCACCGGTGATGCCGACCTCTACGTCCGCTTTGGCAGCGCCCCTACCAGCAGCAGTTACGACTGCCGTCCCTACCTTGGGGGCAATAACGAAAGCTGCTCGTTCACCAATCCCAAGGCGGGCACCTGGCATGTGCAACTGTCAGGGTTTTCCGCGTTCAGCGGTGTGACCCTCAAGGCCAGCTACTGATCCACCCGATGCGGGCCTTGTCCCGCATCGTTCTACTCATTGCGCCACCGTTTCGCCAGCGTGCGGGCGGTGGCCAACACGGTTTCCCGGGTCGGATTGGGCCGCTTGCCACCGCGCCAGGCCATCATCACATCCCAATGATCCTGCGGCAGATTGCGCACATCGAGCCTGACCAGCCGCCCCACCTCCAGATCCCGCTTGATGGCCAGCTCCGGCATCAGGGTGATAAACCCGTGTTCCAGCGCCAGATCCCGCGCCGCACTGGCGGGCTGTACCGCATGCAGGGGGCTGGCCGCTCGCCGCAGCCGTCGCAACTGCTGGATAAAGACGTCACACCCCGGCCCCCACACCTGAGGCGCCAGCCGCTGGTCGGCAATATCCTCCAGGGTAAGACCGTGACAACCGGCCAGCGGATGCAATGGCGAGGCGATAGCGATGATGGGGGAGCAGCAGAGCAGCTCCATCTGCAGGCCAGCAACAGGCGGACGCTTGAGCACAAAGCCGATATCGGCCTCGCCGGTCAGCAGCGACTGCATGATCTCACCGGAGTGATCCGTGGTGCAGCGGATCTCGAACGGCTCATCCACCAGCGCCATCAATAGCGAGCCAAACACCACCGAAGTAAGGGATGGCAGGCTGGAGAGACGGATACAAGGCAACGCTGGTGCCCCCTGCAGTGCCAGTCGCCCTTCGCTCAGGGTGGCCAGCGCCGAGCGGGCGGCAGGGAGAAACTCCTCGCAGGCGCGGGTCGGCGTCACCCCGCGCCGATGACGCTGAAACAGCGGCGCCCCGAGGCTCTCCTCCAGCTGGGCAATGCGCTGACTCACCAGCGGCTGTGACCAGCCACGAATGGCCGCCGCCTGACTGAAGCTGCCCAGCTCGGCCACATCCAGCAGCAGTTGCAGATCGTCCAGATCCATAGACATAAATAATCCTGATATGAAATATAGGTAGTTGTCGTCTACCACTATATCTAAACCCTCTCCAGAATGAAGCTATCTGTGAATGAGAGGGCGTTATGGTCGATAGGGCGAGGTTTTGGGGGCGCTGGTTTCTGGCGCTGGATACCACACTGGTGATCCTGGGTTTCTTTGTGGTGATGCCGATGATCAGCCTGCGCTTCGTCGATCAACTCGGCTGGGCGGCCGGTCTGGTAGGGCTGGCCCTCGGGCTGCGCCAGCTGACCCAGCAGGGGCTGGGGATCTTTGGCGGCTCGCTGGCCGACCGTTTCGGCGCCCGCCCGCTCATCGTCACCGGCATGCTGCTGCGCGCCGTCGGCTTCGCCACCCTGGCCTGGGCCGACAGCGGCGCCATGCTGATCTTCTCCTGCTTCCTCTCGGGGCTGGGCGGCTGCCTGTTCGACCCGCCTCGGGCCGCACTGGTGATCAAATTTACTCGCCCCCATGAGCGGGGCCGTTTTATCTCCCTGCTGATGATGCTGGAGAGCGCGGGAGCCGTCACCGGCGCCCTGCTCGGCAGCTGGCTGCTGCGCTTTGACTTCACCTACGTCTGCCTGCTGGGGGCCGGGCTCTTCACCCTGGCGGCTCTCTGCAACTGGACCCTGCTGCCCGCCTACCGCCTCTCGGTCAAACCGACTCCGATGCGGGAAGGGTTGGGGCAGGTGCTGGCGGATCGCGCCTTCTGCCGACTGGTGCTGATCTTAAGCGGCTACTACATGCTGTGGGTACAGGTGATGCTGATTTTCCCCATTCTGGTCAAGCAACTGGCTGGCAGCACCACGGCAGTGGGCTGGATGTACAGCCTGGAAACGGCGCTGTCACTGGCGCTGCTCTACCCCATCGCCCGTTTTAGCGAGCGGCGCTATCGGCTGGAGAGCCGGCTGATGGCGGGTATCCTGCTGATGACGGTGGGGATCGGGCTGGTCGCCTTTGTCAGCACCCTCTCCGGCATCTTCGTACTGCTGGCCTGCTTCTATCTGGGGATCATCATCTGCGAACCGGCCCGGGAGACCCTGATGAGCCGGCTGGCCAACCCCACAGCCCGCGGCAGCTACATGGGCTTCAGCCGCCTCGGGCTGGCGCTGGGGGGCATGACCGGCTATGTGGGCGGCGGCTCCCTCTATGACTTCTCGCTGCAACAGGGACAACCGGCCCTCCCCTGGCTGGTGCTGGGCACCATAGGCGTGGCCACCATGCTGCTGCTGGCCCGCTGCTTCTCCCGCCGCCCGGAACTGGCCATCAGAGCCGCCGCCTGACGACCGCCCCACCTGCGGCAGCCCAATCAACGGGGCTGCCGCTCACCCCATATTCTGCAAGCCATCACAGCAAAAGGTTGCGCATTACAACTTTTACGCTATTTTAGTTGTCACGCACAACTAAACAGGAAACCACAACATGGATCCCCGTCCCCTGCGCGCCCTGTCGCGCGATCTGGTTCGCGAACTCGGCATGCTCTCCCAGCAGTGCGGCAATCTGGCCCTCACCCCCATCGAGGCTCACCTGCTAATCGAGCTGGAGAACGCCCCGGCCACCAACCAGCAGTTGGCAGAAAAGCTGCACATCGACAAATCCAACGCCAGCCGTCCGCTAGCCCGCCTCGCCGAGCGGGAGCTTATCAGCTGGCACCCGCACCCCTCCGATGGCCGCAGCAAGGAAGCTCGCCTCACCGTCAACGGTCAGGGGATGCTGCTGGAGTTGCACCGGGAGATGGACGGGGCGATGGAGGAGATGCTGGCACAGTTGAGCCTGCCCGAGCGGGAGCAGTTGTGGCAAGGGCTGCGGCTCTATCGCAGTGCCCTCTCCCGCGCCCGCCGCCAGCAGGGCTACCATATTCGCCCTATCACAGAAGCAGACAATCCCCACATCGCGACCGTTATCCGCGCCGTCTCGGCCGAATATGGCCTCACCGCCGACAAGGGGTATGGGGTCTCGGATCCCAATCTCGATACCCTCTCCCAGAGCTATCAGGGGGAAAAGAGCCGCTACTGGGTCATCGAAGGGCCGGACGGTTCCATCCTCGGCGGTGGCGGTATCGCGCCATTGGCGGGAGAAGAGGGAGTCTGCGAGCTGCAGAAGATGTACTTTATGCCCGCCCTGCGCGGACTGGGCCTTGGCAAGCGGCTGGTATTGCAGGCGCTGGATGCCGCTCGTGGTTTGGGCTATCGCCGCTGCTATCTGGAAACGACCGAGGTCTTGCGCGAAGCCACCAGCCTCTATGAATCACTGGGCTTTGAACACCTGCCTGGCCCCCTTGGCTGCACCGGCCACGGGGATTGCGAGATCTGCATGGTGCTGGACTTGGCGCTCTAAGGTAATAGCGGCAAGCAGGAGTCTCCCCTGCTTGCCGCTTCGTTTATTATGGCAGCGCCACTACTCGGAATCGCTCCTGTACCAGCGTGGCTTGCTCATCAAATTCTCTTCCTTCCGCCTTCATCTCGCGCTCGAAGAAGGCCTTATGAGCCTCGCGCCACCAAGCCAGAGAGCCATCGCCCTCCCCTTCCTCGGCGGCAAACGCAGCATCAACCTCATCGAATGGGCACAAGGTGACTGACACCAGTTCAACCAGAGCCTTGGGGTGACCACTCCAGTCGGTTACCACCAGCAAGTCACCCTGTTCCGGCATCCGCTCGCCCTTCTCCAGATACCAGTAAGCGAGGCTACAGGTCGCTCGCTTGCGTCCTGCTACCACCAGCGCGGCACAGAGGTTGGCATTGTGTTCATCAGCACAGAAGTAGTCCGCTGAGACATGACGAGCCCGTGCTGCCACCGGCAGGGATAACAGATAACGCTCAGCCAGAGCCGAGCAGGCAGGATTCATCGATTCAACCATCACCTCTCCTTGATGCATAAAAAAATCCCGCCATCTGGCGGGATTTGGTAAGCAGTATCAGTGCTCGCGAGTCTGGCGGAACTCCACGTCAGGGTGACGCTCCTGAGCCAGGCGCAGGTTGACCATGGTCGGTGCGATATAGGTGAGGTTGTCACCGCCATCGAGAGCCAGGTTGACCTCGTTCTTGCGCTTGAACTCTTCAAACTTCTTGACGTCGGTCCCTTCCACCCAGCGGGCGGTGGAGACGTTGACCGCCTCGTAGATGGCCTCGACGTTGTACTCACTCTTCAGCCGGGACACCACCACGTCAAACTGCAGCACACCGACCGCACCGACGATGAGATCGTTGCTGATCAGCGGACGGAAGACCTGCACCGCCCCCTCTTCGGAGAGCTGCACCAGCCCCTTGAGCAGCTGCTTCTGCTTGAGCGGATCGCGCAGGCGGATGCGGCGGAACAGTTCCGGCGCAAAGTTCGGGATACCGGTGAACTTGAGATCCTCACCCTGAGTGAAGGTGTCGCCGATCTGGATGGTGCCGTGGTTGTGCAGACCGATGATGTCGCCGGCGAAGGCGTCTTCCGCCTGCTCACGGTCACCAGCCATAAAGGTCACGGCGTCGGAGATGTTCACATCCTTGCCGATGCGCACGTGGCGCATCTTCATGCCCTTGCTGTAAGTGCCTGACACGATACGCATAAAAGCGATACGGTCGCGGTGTTTCGGATCCATGTTTGCCTGGATCTTGAACACGAAGCCGGAGAACTTCTCCTCGGTCGCCACCACTTCGCGGCTCTCGGCCTTGCGCGGCATGGGAGACGGCGCCCAGTCAGTCAGGCCATCCAGCATGTGGTCAACACCGAAGTTACCCAGTGCAGTACCGAAGAAGACCGGGGTCATCTCGCCAGCGATAAAGGCATCGTGATCGAACTCGGGAGAGGCGCCCTGCACCAGCTCCAGCTCGTCACGCAGTTGCTGGGCCAGATCTTCGCCGACGGCGGCATCCAGATCCGGGTTGTTCAGCCCCTTGACCACCCGCTTCTCCTGGATGGTGTGGCCCTGACCGCTCTGATAGAGATAGGTCTCATCCTTGTAGAGGTGATAGACCCCCTTGAAGGATTTACCGCAGCCGATAGGCCAGGTGATGGGGGCGCACATGATCTTCAGCTCGCGCTCCACCTCGTCCATCACTTCCATCGGATCGCGCACTTCGCGGTCCAGCTTGTTCATGAAGGTGAGGATGGGGGTATCACGCAGACGGGTCACTTCCATCAGCTTGCGGGTCCGGTCTTCAACACCCTTGGCGGCGTCGATGACCATCAGGCAGCAGTCGACCGCGGTCAGGGTACGGTAGGTATCTTCGGAGAAGTCCTCGTGACCCGGGGTATCGAGCAGGTTGACCAGACAGTCGGCATAGGGGAACTGCATCACCGAGGTGGTGATGGAGATACCACGCTGCTTCTCCATCTCCATCCAGTCGGATTTGGCGTGCTGGCCCGAGCCACGGCCCTTGACGGTACCGGCGCGCTGAATGGCCTGTCCGAACAGCAGGACTTTCTCGGTGATGGTGGTTTTACCCGCATCCGGGTGCGAAATGATCGCAAAAGTGCGTCTCTTGGAGACTTCACTCAGAAATTCAGCTGACATAATTCAACGTTCTTCTATTGGGCGGCGGCCTTGGACCACCGTGGGAGTAATTCCGGGATGCCGCGTTGACTCACGGTCCGGCATGGATACGCAACGGGCCACTCGGCGGGTATCAGACCAGCCGGTGGAATAAAGGAGGAGGGTTGCGTTACATGGGTCTTCTCACCTGAGTCAAAGCAAAATTGCGCGACATTATACCTGCGCGAGTGAAAAATACCCAGCCCGTCAGTCAGCTGTTTCCACCCGGTTGCGCCCGGCAGACAACGTCCTGAACGTCACCTCTGCTGCCAGCGCCGCAGCAGCCGTCCACGGACACTGCAATCAAGCATCCAGCTCTGGTCAAACACCTGCAGCAGCGCAGGCTTGGCATGACGTGACATGGCGACGGCGTGAAAACGGGTGCCTCTGGTCCGCTGGGCCACCAGCAGCTCCACCAGCGAGGCAGGCAGCCGCTGGGCAATAAAATCAGAGATCACCAGCACATCCGCCAGCTCGAACCCCGGCATCTGCAACTGACGCAACGCTGCGCTCAGGCAGGGCAGCAGGTCGGTACCGCCATTGAAGGTCATGGCTAAAAACCGCTCCGCCTCGTCGAGCCCATTGGCATCAGTGAGTTCAAAGGTGGCCACATCAGTGGAAAAGAGCATCACATAACAGGCGCGCTGCTCAGAGAGAGCCAACTGCAGCAACGCCAGCGCCAGCGCCTTGGCACACTGCTCAGGGTACCCCCCCATGGATCCCGAGGTATCGATACAGACTATGACTGGCCCCATAGGCTGCAGCGTCTGCTCACCCTGACGAGTCATCCTCGGCAGAACCGCATGGCGTGGCAGGGTACCCCGGGTCTGGTAACTGAGCAGTCGCCGCTCCAGATATCGGCGGTAAAACTCCATTTCCAGCTCGGGGATCCCCAGCATCACCGACTCGCTGGGCAGCATCCGCATCAAGTCACTCCCTTGGTGGATACCCACCAGATCATCTGGCACCTCATCACTGAGCACCTGCTCCTGAACATGTTGTGGCTGAGGGGGCTGAGGGCGCTTGGCCTGTTCATCATCATGCAGGCCGCGCCCCAGGTTGCTGACAATCTCCTGCAGCATCGGCTCTTTGCGCAGCATGGCGGCATATTGGCGGATCAATACCAGTGAGGCTGGCTGCCACTTGCCTTGTGCCAGATTCCACAGCCCACCGGCGGTGCGCTGCTCAGGATCCAGCACTCGTGCCAGCTCATCGCTGGCGCCGATTTGTGCTTCAAGCTCCTGCTGCAAACGCTGCCGCTCGGCTTCGGCAAGTTCCTGCTGCAAACGCAACAAGGCCGTCACCAAGCTGGTGCGCCATTTGTCGAGCAATAACCGTCGACCACTCTCTGTCGGATGGTCCACCAGCAGGCTGGCCAGCTGGCGCCCCTCATCGGCAAAGTCGCTGTGCTGCTCCAACTGGCCCAGCAGGGTGGGGATTGTCGTTACCAGCTCACCAAGAGTGAGTGGCAAGGCTCGTTGATAAAGCAGAAACTCCTGCTCCAGGGCGGCGGGCACAGGGGTGTGGGCAATGGTGTCATTGACCTCATGCTGCCAGCGCCGCAGCCGCTTCTTGATGGCTCGTCCCTGTGTTTGTCCCATCCGCAGCACCCTGGCTATCTGGGTACTGCCCAGCATGGCCACCACAACTTCCGTCACCATCTCCCCTTCAGCAAGGGTGAGTAAGGCACTCATGGTACCAATATCCATCATTTACGATTGCTCTGCGCACAACAGGGGTAAGCGCGCGTGCCATTGAGCGACGTGCTCGACCGTCAACGCCATCTCCCGTTCCAGGGTTACAAACCCCTCCTCGACCGCCAACAACCAGCGACCATCGAGGAACAGGTGGGGTTGGTGGCCATCAAAGCGGTTTCTCTGACGGCGCAGATCTACCCGTAGGGTATGCAGCTGCTCTCGAAGAGAGTTGAGGGTCTGATACCAGGGGGCACTGATCAGTCCGGGCAGCGGCTCCCGTTGGGCCAATACCAGGGCAATAGGGCGCCGCTGACTGTCGAGCAGGTGCAACCGCTGCTGGAGATCCAGCTCCAGCTCCAGCGTCAGGCCACTCTTGCTGCCGACAGGATGGAACAATACCTTGTCGCCACTAGAGTGCCAGTGATCCAGTACCACCTTGTCACACTCCAGTGTCTGAACCAGCAAATCTGGCTCTTCCGGGCTCAATTTTGCCGGGGTCAGCAGATGAAGATGGAGTTGCAAACCGCGCTCACCCTGTTTTTTCGCCTCGCCCAGCATCAGCTGCCATCCTTTGCCGCGCTTGCCAAAGAGCCCCCTGCCAGGTTCAGCCTTCAGCGCCAGTCTGTGGCAAATCTGCTGTTGCAACTCTTGCAGCTCGCCGGTGATGGCCAGATGGCGGGATATCAGCCCCTGCTGCTGATAACAGTGCAGACGGGCAAACTCCTCCATCACCTCAACAAGCGCCAGTCGGCTCTCGCTGTTATGCCACAGACAATCCTTGAGCAGCAGCAGGTCGAGCGGTGCAACCTCTGATCTGCCGTGAAAGAAAGCACTGGCCTTGCACAGACGCACCGCTTTTTTCCAACGCCGGTCCGAAACGTAACAGGGATCATCAGTCAAATGATCGAGCCGCTGGCGCAACAGATAAATCAGCTCGAAGATATCCCCCGGCAAACTGACCTGTTCAATCTCCCCTTGCCACTTCAGATACTCGTCAGCCTGAATCTGCAGGGAGGGCGAGAGATGGTGCAAAGTGGTGCCATCGCTGGCCAGCATGGCCTGAAAATTGGCCTTCTCCTGCACCCTGTCCAGCCAGACCCGCACCAGCATGCGATCGTAAAGCGCCTCCAGCCCGCTATCCGGTGCGGGCAATTCATTGGATGCACTGATCAGCAGGCGCATCGGGATGGCTAGCGTCTCATCTCCGTTGCGGAACTGGCGTTCGTTGATCGCCATCAACAAGGTATTGAGAATGGCCGGGCCCGCCTTCCAGATCTCGTCCAGGAAGACCACTTCTGCCTGGGGCAGATAACCCGCGGTCAGACGCTGATACTTCCCCTCCTCTTTCAAAGCCTGAATCGAGAGCGGACCAAATACCTCCTCAGGTGTACTGAAGCGGGTCATCAGGTATTCAAAGTGACGGGCTTCGTGAAACGCCAGCTTGAGGCGGCGGGCGATCAGGCTCTTGGCAATACCGGGAGGACCTAGCAGAAACAGGCTCTCGCCGCTGAGGGCAGCCAACAGACCGAGGCGCAATGCATCCTGACGCTCATAGAGTCCCTCACCGAGGGCGGCCAGCAGTCGGGGCAAGCGCTCCTGGATGGGAATAAGACGCGCAGGGTTCTGGGCTTGAGTTAAAGACGACATAGAGACGGTCCCGAAGCAGATATAATGATGGCCCCGGGTACCACATCCTGTTCGCCCCTGGGTTTGCTGTTGTCATGATTGTGCAGTTGATAGCTGTGCTGCCTCTATACCTTGCCGATGAGCAGATCAGCATCGCCCCGGCGCACAGCAACTAGCATAGCGGCAGCGTTGTAAAGAGGTGCAGCAAAAACCGTTCGAGTGTACCCTGCGCAACACGATTTTCTCCAACCCAGATCAAGAGTGAGTGGTCTCAGATGCAAGATCCCGTTCGTCAGAGCATGTTAGCCCGCATGGGTATTCAAAGCTGGCAGCTGCGTCGTCCGGCATTGCTGGGCGCTGAACCCGCATCCTTGCTTGAGCAATCAGCCACGCTGCCCGGCCGGACAGTACCAACCAGTAACGCCCCACAGCCCACAGGCAAACTCTTGCTGCTGGCGGCCCGCTTGCCTGCGACCACGCTGCTGGCAGATATTTGTCTACTACTCGGCATCACTCCCGATGAGGTCTCCCTGCTCAGCGAGCTGCCCCCCACCGACCCGCAAGCGGCGGATGCCTCTCCCCTGCTCTGGCTGACCCATGCCAACCCCGCGCGGCCGGATGCACTGGTCTGCCCGCTCACCCCCAGCGCCGCGCAAAAGCGCGCTCTGTGGCAACAGCTGCGCCAGCACCTTGCGGCCAACGCGCCGTGATCCTGCATCATGCCGCCAAATCCCACTGTGATGCCGCTCTTTTTACCTGATTTTACAAACGCAGCCTCTGCCAACCCCTGTACCCAACATCTTGCCATCCGGAGCCCCCATGCCTGAGTTTCGTCCCCTGCTCGAGAGCGATTTCGACCTTGTCCATCCCATCGAGCAAGCCGCTCACCAGGAGCCATGGAGTGAGGCCAACCTGCTCTCCTGCTTCGGTCCTCGCTATCTCAACGGCTTGATGCTGGTGGAGGGTCGCCCGGCAGGCTTCTATATCTCGGATCTGGTGGCCGGTGACAGCTCGTTGATGAACATCTGCGTACATCCGGATTTTCAGGGCAAGGGATTGGGGCGGGCGCTGTTGCAGGCCTATCTGGCGCGCAGCAAACAAGCAGGGGCAGAAGCCTGGTTTCTCGAGGTGCGGGCCGGTAACCAGGCTGCCATCAACCTCTACGAGAGCGCCGGTTTTGCCGAGTATTGCCGCCGCGCCGACTACTACGGCACCGGCAACAACCGGGAAGATGCGGTCTTGATGTCGCGGCTGTTTGATTTCAGCTAACCCGGTCTGTTCAGCCCCCGTCCCCAGGACTCATCTCAATCGAGAGGAGCGTTATCCAGTTCGGGATCCTGCAAGGCCAGCGTGGTATGCACCACAGCTTCGAAGCCTGCGGCAGAGAGCGGCATATAGTAGCCCCGCCGCCAGGTTTTCCCGGGCATCCAGATCTGCTCGATATCCACCACTATCTTGATCGGCCTGAGGGGCTGCCCCGGCTGTTGGATAAAGATGCCAGGCGGGGTGGCCACCTTGGGAAACCGGCGCAGGATCTGCTCGCTGCCATCCCCCTTGCCCGGGTTAAGCCTTACTTTGACCAGACGATTCAGGGGGGCGGCCATCTCATCACTGCGCCAGAAGCGCTGGTTTAATCCCTTGCAGCGACGGCACTTGGGGGTCTCCAGCACATAAAGTAACGGATAGCCCAGCGCCAGCGCCTGCTGCTGTGCCTGATAGTATCCCTCGGCTCCCTCATACCAGGGATTGGCCAGCTTGGCAGGTCCGCTCCCAGCCCAGAACCAGAATGCCCCTGCTGCCAACAGCGTCACTGCTAGCGCTGCCACCCCTACCTTGATCCACATCGTCATAGCAAGACTCCCTTGTTACCCAATTGCAGTATCGGCCAATCAAACGCAAAGAGCAGCAATTTGAGATCTTTGTGATCCAAGACAAAAGGCGAACACTTGTAAGCTGTAATCTTGGAGTTTAAACTCTAGCCCGATTTTTAGTGCCCTCGCGGGCGTACAACTGTAATTAAAGGATGTTTAACTGATGCCGAAGCTTCACCTGGTTCGACTGATGCGTGAACGTATTGCCCAGCTTGGCAACAAGGCTGCCCTGCGGGTTCAGCAAGATGGCCAGTGGCGCGCCATCGGCTGGCGTACTCTGGGCCAGGCCATGGACTACTGCGCCCAGGCGCTGATCCGGGCCGGCCACCAGAGCACCGAAATGGTCGGTATCTATGCCCGCAACATGCCGGAGTGGACCCAGGCTGATCTTGGTATTCTGGCCGCCCGCGGTGTCAGCGTTCCCATCTACCCCACCAGCACGCTCGAACAGCTGCGCTACATCGTCAAAGATGCCGGCATCAAGGTGCTGTTCGTTGGCGAGCAACCCCAGTTCGATCAGGCGCTGCAACTGATTGCAAGCGGTGAAATTCGCCAGATCGTTGCTCTCGATGGCAGCGTCAACCTGCGCGGCTGCGAGCAGGCAAGTCACTTCCAGACATTTCTGGTCTCCGGCAACCATCAGCCCAGCGAGCAGGAGCTGCGCGAGCGGGAAACCCAGTACCGGATGGATGATCTGCTGACCCTGATCTACACCTCCGGCACCACAGGTGAGCCCAAGGGGGTGATGCTCGACTTCAGCAACATCGCCGCCTGTTTCGAGATGCACAACAGCCGTCTCGATCTGAACGAGCAGGATGTGTCGCTCTGCATGCTGCCACTCAGCCACGTGTTCGAGCGGGCATGGAGCTACTACGTGCTCTACTGCGGCGCCGAGAACGTCTATATCCGCGACCCGCAGAAGGTGATGGAGGTGATTGGCGAGGTGCAGCCGACCGTGATGTGCGCCGTGCCGCGCCTCTACGAGAAGGCCTACGCCATGATCCAGGCCAAAGTCGCTCAGGCTCCGGCTCTCCGCCGCGCCCTGTTTGGCTGGGCGACCAAGGTCGGCAAGCAGATGGTTGCCACCCGTCAGGCGGGCAAGTCCGCTTCCCCGCTGCTCTACGGCCAGCTCTGGCTCGCCGAGCGACTGGTGTTTCGCAAGCTGCGTGCCCGCTTTGGCGGCCGTACCCGCTTCCTGCCGGTGGCGGGCGCCCGCCTTGCCGACGATGTGAACCTCTTCTTCCAGGCGATGGGGCTCAACCTCAAATACGGCTACGGCATGACCGAGACCACAGCCACTGTCTGCTGCTACGAGGATAGCCAGTTCAAGCTCGGCTCCATCGGCACGGCACTGAACGGCATCGAGGTGAAGCTGGGTGAGAACAACGAACTGCTGGTGCGCTCCCCCACCGTGATGCGCGGCTACTACAACAAGCCGGACGCGACCGCCGAAGTGATGACCGATGATGGCTTCCTGCGTACCGGCGATGCCGGTGAGCTCGACAGCCAGGGCAATATCTACTTCACCGAGCGCCTCAAGGAGCTGATGAAGACCTCCAACGGCAAATACGTGGCCCCGCAACTGGTGGAAGGGACCATCGGCAAGGATCGCTTTATCGAGCAGATCGCCATCATCGCCGATGCCCGTCACTTCGTCTCGGCGCTGATCGTCCCCTGCTTCGAGTCGCTGGAGGAGTACGCCCGCTCCATCAACCTGCAGTACCAGTGCAAAACCGAGCTGCTGCGCCACTCCAAGGTGGTGGAGTTCCTCGAGGCCCGCATTCAGGATTTACAAAAAGAGCTGGCCAAGTTCGAGCAAGTGAAGAAATTCACTCTGCTGCCGAGCGCCTTCTCCATGGAGCTGGGTGAGCTGACCCCTACCATGAAGCTGCGCCGCAAGATCATCGAGGCAAAATACCAGAGCGAAATCGAGGCCATGTATAACCATGTCTGAGTACAACCACGTCTGATATCGCTCAGGTTCAGAGAACTAAAAAAGCCGCTCACTCGAGCGGCTCAGACTGCTGACAAAC
>NZ_CDDH01000002.1 GCF_000819725.1 Aeromonas australiensis
CCGCCGAATTCCCCGGCAGATGGTCTTGTTAGGGCGATAGCATGGTCTTTGATGCCTTTTTCATGGCGAAGATGGCCGATAGGCCGACTTGTCAGCCAGTGAGCAGCCCCATGGAGCCGAGCGAAAAAAGAACCCCCCTCTTTGAAAAAGTGGGGGGTTCTTCAGCAATCTGAGGGCGACCACTGGTCGCCCTCTTTTAACTCCGGCATGCTGGCGTCATCGCCCATCCACTCACTGCACCGTTTTCGATTTATTGAGGGTGCATTGCTTGCCAGGATAACCGGGCAGCTCCCGGGCATCGCTGCCGCAGGCGAGCCGTTTGGCCTGTTGCAACCGGGCTGCCAGATTGGCGCTGTCCACCGGCAGCCACTGCATCTGCTTGCCGAGCCAACTGGCCCAGGCAAACTCGACGAAATAGACCTGCCTCTCCTTGCTGAAATAGCCCGCATTCTGCAGCAGTCCAGCCAGGGTGCGATAGGGGTAATCGGGCAACTGGTCGATGCGGCTTGGCAGCTGCTCCGGGGTCAGCGGCTGCCCTTTCTCATCCCTGAGCCAGGCCCAGTGGTTGTTCTGCATCTGACTCCAAAAGTTGGCCTTGTCCTGCAGGCGGCCAATCACCTTGACCCGGGCATCCTTGACGCCCTGCTGCCACAACGCCTTGGTCAGATGGTGTCTATCCACCAGCCAGTAACCACCATCCGGTGCAATCACTACCGGTATCTCTTTCTTTTTCATCAACTTGTCGAGCTGTTTGGCGCTCATGCCCGCCAATGTGGCCTGGGTCTCATCGACCTGGATCTGGCCGACGCCCCCCTGAGTCGGGTGCAAGGCATCGATGCCGATCTCGCACCAGCTGCCCACCGCCGTGTCGCTCTGGCACGGGGCCAACGCCCAGGCACCCTGGCTCAACAGACAGGCCAGCAATAACCCTGCTTTCATCGTTTAACACTCCTCACCACATTGAACTGCACAGACACCGACCGCTCCTTTTCACCCCGTTCGAGGAGTGAGAGTCGAATGCTGGCGGTCAGACCAGCAAACGGGATATCATGATTTCCCATCTGTCGGCGATATTTTCTCGCCGAGTTTTCTCCCCGCTTCACACTATTTGAAGGATCCGACCCATGAAAGGATGGACCCCCTTGCTGGCCCTGCTGGGCTGTGCTGCTGTCCAGGCTGCCGATATTCCCGCCGGAACACAACTCGCCGCCGAGCAGATTGTCGTTCGCCACCTCAAGGATGAACCTGCGAGCCTGAGCCCGCTCAAGCTGGTCGGCCTGCCGGAGTTGCAGGTACTGCGGGATCTGTTCGAGGGGCTGCTGACCCAGGGGCCGGATGGCAACCCGGTTGCCGGGGTGGCAGCCAGCTGGGAGAACAAGGGCAACCAGTTCTTTACCTTCCATCTGCGCCCGGATGCGCGCTGGTCCAATGGCGATCCGGTCAAGGCCGGCGACTTCGTCTACGGCTGGCGCAAGCTGGTCGACCCGAAAGAGGCGGCCACCTTCGCCTGGTTTGCCCAGCTGGCCCATTTCGACAAGGTGGACGAGATCCTGGCGGGCACATTGCCCGCCAGTGAGCTGGGGGTCAAGGCCCTCGATGACCATACCCTGCAGGTGACCCTCTCCCAGCCGGTGCCCTACTTCCTTAACCTGCTGAGCCACCCCAGCCTGTCACCGCTCCATCAAGCCAGCATCGAGCAGTATGGCAACCAGTGGACCCAACCCGGCAAGCTGGTGGGCAACGGTGCCTTTGTGCTGAACCATCGGGTGGTCAACGAGAAGCTGGAGCTGACCCCCAACCCATACTATTGGGATCGGGCCCATACCGTACTGACCAAGGTGATCTTTATGCCGATCAATCAGGAGAGCGCGGCCACCAACCGCTATCTGGCGGGCGATCTGCATATCACCGAATCCTTCCCCAAGGAGCAGTATGACAAGCTGAAGCAACAGATCCCGAATGAGGTCTATACCCCGGATCAGCTAGGCACCTACTACTACGCCTTCAATACCAAGCAGGCACCACTGAACGATGTGCGGGTGCGCAAGGCGCTCTCCTACACCATCGACCGCGCCCTGATCGCCGACAAGGTACTCGGCACCGGCGAGAAACCGGCTTATCACTTCACCCCGGATGTGACCGCCAGCTTCACCCCAACCGCCAACCTGCTCTCCACCAGCAGCCAGCAGGAGCTGGACAGCAAGGCCAAAGCCCTGCTCAAGGAGGCCGGTTACGGCCCGGACAAGCCGCTCAAGCTGACCCTGCTCTACAACACCGCGGAAATTCACAAGAAGATGGCGCTGGCGATTGCCAGCATGTGGAAGCAGAAGCTGGGCGCCGAGGTCGAGCTGACCAATCAGGAGTGGAAGACCTATCTCGATAGCCGCCAGAGTGGTCAGTTCGAGGTGATCCGTGCCTCCTGGGTAGCCGACTACAACGACCCTTCTGCCTTCCTCGGCCTGTGGGGCTCCCGTCACAGCGGCAATATGGCGGGCTTTGCCAATGCCCGTTATGACCAGCTCATAGCAGAGGCGGCCAGCACTCAGGATGCCGCCAGCCGTAGCAAGCTGTTTGGCGAAGCGGAGGCGATCCTGCTGGATCAGGCCCCCATCGCCCCCATCTACCAGTACACCAATGCCCGCCTCATCAAGCCATGGCTCAAGGGCTATCCCATCCACAACCCGGAAGATGTGGCTTACAGCCGTCAACTCTATCTCGTCAAACGTTGAGCTAATATTCCCATAGCGCCAAACAAGGCCGCCTCAGGCGGCCCTGTTTATTAAGGCTGTTCATGCTCAAGTTTTAAGCATAAAATGCCGCCCTTCTAGTGAACTCCCCCTCTGAACATCGGTTGAACATGCGTTATCTGTTACTGCTCCCCCTGCTGTGGACCCTGCCTGCGCAGGCCAATAGCGAATCCCAATGCCAGCAAGAGTTTGTCGGCTGGATGCTGCACCAACAGCAGCAGTTCAGCGATCGCAAGTCTGACAAAATGGCGCGGCGCCGGGCTGAGCGAGCCATCGACCTGGCCCGCAAGGAGTACGACAAACAGGCCAGCTTCTGCAAGACCATGCAACTGGTGCATGAGAACAAAGACGGCGATCCGCGTTTTAAACCAAGAAGCGGTGAAATTCACGATTTCGCTGTGACTGAGAAAAATGGACGCAGCTAACATCCAATCCAGATGACACCTTGCCGGGTTGTCGCGCCAATAAAAATGCCAGTCATTGCAGACTGGCATTGCTCACTTGGTGATGTTGACCAACGTACTCCTGGCCGGTCACTGACCGGTCATGCTCACCTGGGGTTCAGCACAGCCAAGCTCCGGCACCTTGGCCATGGCATCCAGCACCACCTGAATACCGGCGCCCGGTTTGCAGGCGTTCTCGCTCAGGTGACGGCGCCAGGCGCGGGCCCCTTGCATGTTCTGGAACAGCCCCAGCATGTGGCGGGTCATGTGAGAGAGGTAGTTACCCTTGGCCAACTCCTGCTCGATATAGGGCAGCATCATCCGCACCACTTCATGGCGGCTCGGCACGGCGTTGTTCTGGCCGAACAGCAGGTTGTCTACCTGCGCC
Source organism: Aeromonas australiensis (assembly GCF_000819725.1). Lineage (GTDB taxonomy): Bacteria > Pseudomonadota > Gammaproteobacteria > Enterobacterales > Aeromonadaceae > Aeromonas > Aeromonas australiensis. Next base: position 3,579 of record NZ_CDDH01000002.1, read on the forward strand.
AGAATGTAGGGGTTCTGATAGGCTTCACGCCCCATCATGACGCCATCGACATGTTGCAGGTGCTCCAGAGTCTGCTCCATGGAGGTGACGCCGCCGTTGAGGGTGATGGTGAGCTCCGGGTAATCCTGCTTGACCCGATAGACACGAGGATAATCGAGGGGCGGGATCTCGCGGTTCTCCCTGGGGCTCAGGCCACTCAGCCAGGCCTTGCGGGCATGGACGATAAAGGTATCGCAACCGGCATCGCGCACCTGTTCGATAAAGGCCTGCAAAAATTCGTAGGAGTCCTGATCGTCGATACCGATACGGGTCTTCACCGTCACCGGAATATCAACCACATCGCGCATCGCCTTGACGCAGTCAGCCACCAGCGCCGGCTCACCCATCAGGCAGGCACCAAAGCGACCGTTCTGCACCCGATCGGAGGGGCAGCCGACGTTGATGTTCACCTCGTCATAGCCGCGCTCTTCGGCCAGCTTGGCACAGCGCGCCAGATCGGCCGGATTGCTGCCGCCCAGCTGCAGGGAGAGGGGGTGCTCCTGCTCGCTGTAACCCAGATAATCCCCCTTGCCGTGGATAATGGCACCAGTGGTCACCATTTCGGTATAGAGCAAGGTCTGACGGCTCATCAGTCGATGAAAGTAACGGCAATGCCGATCAGTCCAGTCCAGCATGGGGGCGATGGAAAAACGCTGCGCCTGCATAAAAATCATCCGGGTTGGCTAAAGAAAGGGGCGGATTTTATCACAACGTGAAGCAGCCCCAGAAAATGAATTTTGTCACCGCGCCATGCGAGGCCCTGTGATAGTATCCGGCTAATAGAAAGGGTATCTGCGCGATCATGAATCAAGACCAACTTTTACAACGAGCCGAGCGACTCTGTATACAACGAGGGATCCGCTTCACCCCGACCCGACGTCAGGTATTTCGCCTGCTGGCGGCACACGGCAACGCCATCAGCGCCTATGATTTGTTGGCCCAGTTGCAACAGACCGAAGCCAATGCCAAGCCGCCAACCGTCTATCGGGCACTCGATTTTTTGCTCGAACAGGGCTTTGCTCACAAGGTGGAATCTCTCAACGCCTTTATCTTCTGTTGCCACTTCGATCACGCTCACCCGATGCAGTTGCTGATCTGCGACGAGTGCGGCGATGTAGTCGAGCTGCACGATACAGCAATAGATAGCGCGTTTTCCGAGCAGGCCCACTTGCATGGTTTTACTATTACCAATAAGACGATAGAGGCACATGGCCAATGTGCCCGTTGTACGCCCACTGTAGGAAGTCATCATGAAGGCTGATTTTGTAAATCCGTTCCTGCTATCCCTGCTCAATGTGCTCTCGACCATGGCACAGCTGGAACTCAAACCGGGCAAACCGAAACGCAAGATGGATGAGCTGGCCCGCGGCGATGTCTCCGGCCTGATCGGCATGGTTGGCCCGCAGACCCGCGGCTCCCTCTCCATCAGCTTTGAGAAGGGGCTGGCGCTTGAGATCATGCGCCGTATGCTGGGGGAAGCGCCCGCCAGCATCAACGAAGAGGTGACCGACATGGTGGGCGAGATCACCAATATGGTGACAGGCGGTGCCAAACGGATGTTGGGGGAGAAGGGTTACGAGTTTGATATGGCGACTCCCGTCATCGTCTCCGGCACCAACCACACCATCACCCACCGGGCCGATGGCACCAAGATCATGATGCCGTTCGAATCAGATTACGGTCGCGCCACCATCGAAATTTGCTTCGAGTAACTCCATGTGGAAAGCATTGAAATGGATTTTCATCTGCCTGGCCCTGCTGCTGATCCTCTCTGATACCCAGATCAGCACCTCTCTCTACAAGTACGAGGATAACAGGATACTCATCAACTTCCCGCGCTGGGAGGCCAAGCAGCCATGGGGCACTTTCGAGTGGCATGCCGGGCGGGTAGAAACCCACTGGTATGGTCTGGAGGGCAAACCCAAGCCGAAAGGCCCGCAAATCTGACTCGTTAACGGATCCGGCAACAACAGAAGAGGCCAGCTGATGCTGGCCTCTTTGCTATCTCGCGGTTCCTGAGTCAAGCCGCTTCGGCAGCCAGCTTACCGCTTGGACGCTGCAATATGCCGAGGACGCAGGCCAACAGGGTCGGCAGCAACCAGGCAAGCCCCTTGTCGAATAGCGGCAGGAAGGCAAAGCCGTCCATCGCCATCCCGGCAGCGCCCATTCCATCGAGGCACCCAAACAAAAAGGCGACCGTCAGCACTCCGCGAAACGCCAGCCTGGGCTGGGCAAACCACCCCTTGAGGAAGGTGAGCAGCACCAGTGCGATAGCAACCGGATAGATGGCTACCAGCACCGGGATCGAGAAACCGATCAATTCGCTCAACCCCACATTGGCCACCAGCGCACAGAGCGCCCCCAGCAGCAGCACCCAGTTGCGATAGGCCCAACCGGTCAGGACATGAAAGTAGTCGGCGCCAGCACAGAGCAGGCCGACCGCACTGGTAAAACAAGCCAGGGTGATGATGGCAGCCAGAATAAACTGACCCGGTTGACCAAACAGACTCAGGACGTAGGCATTGACGATGGCGCCGCCGTTGCTGATATCGCTTGCCACCCCACCGGCGCTGTTGCCCAGCTGAAAGAGCGAGATATAGACAGCCGACAGCCCGACCGCCGAGATCAACCCTGCTATGGTCAGATATTTGAACTGGCTGCGATAATCCTCGATCCCCTTCTGGCGCAGCAACCCGATGATCAGGGCGCCAAACATCAGGGAGGCCAGGGTATCCATGGTGTTGTACCCCTCCAGCATTCCTTTGGTCAGGGCTGCATCTATGTACTCACCGCTGGTATCAGGCATGGTGCCCTGCGGCGTCATAAAGACCCCGACCGCCAGAATAAGCAGCATCGCCATCAGGGCGGGAGTCAGGTACTTGCCGACCGCATCGAGCAGCTTGCCCCGATCGAGCGCCACCAGGATCACCAGCGCAAAGAAACTAAGGGTGTAGATCAGCAGCCCCTCATGACCGGCATCGCCAAGCCAGGGCTTGAGGCCCATCTCGTAGGCGACCAGACCGGTGCGGGGAATGGCAAAGGCGGGCCCCATGATGATATAGATGGCGATGGCCAGCGCCGTCGCCGCCCCGGCGGGCAGATAGCGGGTCATTCCGGTCCAGCCACTCGCGCCGCCCCCCGAACTCCCCTTGGCCACCGCAATCAGGGTGATCAGCGGCAACCCCACCGCAGTCAGCAAAAAGCCGCACATGGCGGCCAGCAGATGCTCACCAGCCATAAACCCCGCCAGCGGCGGAAAAATGATATTGCCTGCCCCCAGATAGAAGGCAAATGTCATAAACCCCAATCCGAATACGTCGGACAACTTCAATGATTTCGTCAAACTCAACCTCATCTGCCTTATCAGCTTGTTATTGATTGCACCCACTGCCTGGCAGATAACCGGTAACAATGTCTCTTGCTTCTCTCTCGTCCAGATAGCGGACCAGAGTTACCGCCAGCATAAAGAAAAGGAATCAAATCTCAATTTCAAATTAATATATTGAAACAATTCAACCTGACAGAATTAATCGCTATCAGGCTTTGCAATATCAAAACCATCAGACAGATATAACGCGAAAAGGGGAAGTGCGGGCACCAAAAGAGCGTGCAACAGACACTCGTCGTAGACAATGACCATCAGGCCCGGCAAAGCAGAGTTGAGACATCCAGAAAACCAAAGAGCCTGCACAGGGCAGGCTCTTTGCAACATCACATCGGGCCAGGTCAGGCCGCTTCGGCAGCTATCTCGGTCGGACGAAATAGCATACCAACAACACAGGCCAGCAGGGTCGGCATCAGCCAGGCGAGGCCCTTGTCGAACAGCGGCAGGAAGGCAAACGCATCCATCTTCATACCGGCCGCACCCAGACCATCCAGGCAACCAAACAGGAAGGCAACCAGCAGCACACCACGGAACACCAGACGGGGACGGCCGAAGTAACCCTTCAGGAAGGTGACCAGTACCAGCGCCACGGCAACCGGATAGATGGCAACCAGCACCGGAATGGAGAGACTGATCAGCTGGCTCAGGCCCACGTTGGCCACCACGGCACAGATAACGCCCAGCAACACCACCAGCTTCTTGTAACTCATGCCAGTGAGATTGTGGAAGAAGTCAGAACAGGCAGAGATCAACCCCACAGCAGTGGTAAAGCACGCCAAGGTGATGATGGCCGCCAGAATAAACTGACCCGGCTGACCAAACAGGCTCAGTACGTAGGCGTTGACGATGGCGCCACCGTTGCTGACATCGGTCGCCACACCGGCGGCGGTGTTACCCAGACGGAACAGGGAAACATACACCACACACAGGCCGATGGCAGAGATGAGGCCGGCAATGGCCAGATACTTGAACTGGCTTTGGTAGTCACTGACGCCTTTCTGGCGCAGCAGGTCAATAATCAGAGCGCCAAACATCAGGGAGGCCAGGGTGTCCATGGTGTTGTAGCCTTCCAGGATCCCTTTCACGAAGGGACTGTTCTGATAGTCGCCGGTTGCGCTCGGCATATCGCCTTGCGGAGCGACGAATACCCCGACCGCCAGAGTCAGCAGCAGCAACATCAGCAGTGGCATCAGGTATTTGCCGATGGTGTCCATCAGTTTGCCCTGATTAAGGGAAACCAGGATGGCAATGCCAAAGAAGATCACGGTATAGACCGCCAGACCCGCCTGACCCATGTCACCAATGAAGGGCTTGAGACCCATCTCATAGGCAACCAGACCGGTACGGGGCGCAGCAAAGGCCGGGCCTATGATGATATAGATGGCCACCGCCAGCGCGGTTGCTACACCGGCAGGCAGCAGTTTGGTCATGCCAGCCCAACCATTACCGGCTTTGGCAACGGCAATGATGGTGATCAGCGGCAGACCAACAGCGGTCACCAGAAAACCCAGCATAGCCAGAGAGAGGTGTTCACCGGCCATGTAGCCAGCCAACGGCGGGAAAATGATATTACCGGCGCCCAGATAGAAGGCGAAGGTCATAAACCCCAATCCGAGTACATCGGACAATGTGAGTGATTTCGTCAAGTTCAACCTCGTCTGTCTTGTAAATTATTGCTTGTTATAGTTTTTATCGGTCGCTGACCGGGTGTGTTCTGATGGGTAAAAAAAAGAGCCCCGCTTGATTTTTCATCTTGACCAGTGGTTTTGGCTGGTCTGGAGCGGGCGCTCGATCTTGAACCAGCATAATGGCATGAAAAAATAGTTCAAGACGAAATTTACATCTTCAAATAGAAGGGACTGGTCAGATGGATATATCTGTCGGTATAGGCCCCACCAGCAGAATGGATCACAATTTCCCCCCTGTCACACCTGTTTAATCCTCTGCCAAGTAGCAATAAAACACGATTTGCCTCTTTACCCTCTCTGGTGATAACAGCTGTATAACAAATGCCATGCAGATCATAATTCGCCGAAATGCATAAAATTTCATCAGCCATCGCCGTCGGCAACACCAGCGCCACCTGGCCGTTCAGACTCAGCAAACGATCACAGGCCGCCAGTAATTGGTGGCTGTCGAGGGCGCCGGTATGGCGGGCCAACGCCCTCGCCGGATCGCTAAATGACTGGCCTGCCAAGAAATAGGGAGGGTTGGAGACGATCAGATCGTAAGGGGCGGCCTGGTAGGCCTGAATGGCGCTCTCTATGACGGTTACCCGAGCAGCCCAAGGAGAGGCAGCCGCATTCTCTCGCGCCTGACTGGCCGCATTAATATCCAGCTCAACCGCATCGATGTGACATTCATCAGCGGTGCGCTGAGCCAGCATCAGGGCGATCAGGCCGCTGCCGGTACCGATATCGAGCACCCGGCGGGCCTGCCCGACTGGCGCCCAGGCGCCCAGCAAAATACCGTCCGTGCCCACCTTCATGGCACAGCGATCGTGCTCGATATGGAACTGCTTGAAGGTAAAACCGCTGTTTCGTGCCATCCGACTCCCGTCCTGCCCCCGCCTCACTGAAAATGGTCGGCGATTATAGCGGCTAAGACACACTCACCAATAGGAGCCGACGAGATAATCGCCTATAATCTGCCGTTTCCTTAATGACCGAGTATTGCCATGAGCCAGTCCTTTGATGATTTCGACCTGCACCCCGCCCTCAACCGGGCCTTGGCCGAGATGGGATTCACCCGCCCCACCACCATCCAGCAGATGGTGCTGGAGCCAGCCCTGGACGGCCGCGATATTCTGGCATCCGCTCCGACCGGTACCGGCAAGACTGCCTCCTTCCTGCTGCCAGCACTCCAGCACCTGCTGGACTTCCCGCGCCGCAAGCCGGGCCCCTGCCGCATGCTGATCCTGACCCCGACCCGCGAGCTGGCGCTGCAGGTGACCGCCCATGCCAAGGCGCTGGCGGCTCACACCAACCTCAGCATCGAGACCATCATCGGCGGCGTCAGCCATGAAGAGCAGCTGCCTGCCCTGACCAAGACCACCGACATCGTCGTGGCCACCCCGGGTCGTCTGCTTGAGTACATCGAGAAAGAGGAGTTCGAGAGCCACGACATCGAAGTGCTGGTGCTGGATGAAGCGGACCGCATGCTGGACATGGGCTTTATCAAGGATGTGAACCGCATCGTGGCAGAGGCGCGCTACCGCAAGCACACCATGCTCTTCTCCGCCACCCTGGAAGGGGCCGGCCTTGAGAAGTTCGCCAACGAGATCCTCAAGGATCCGGTGGAGCTGCACGCCGAACCGCCCCGCAGCGAGCGTCGCCCCATCACCCAGTGGATCCATCTGGCCGATGACGCCACCCACAAGCTGGCGCTGCTGACCCATATCCTGAAAGATCCGGAAACCCAGAAGGCGATCATCTTCGTCAAGACTCGCGAGCGTCTGGCGGAGCTCTCCGGCCAGCTGCAGGCGGCAGGCGTCTCCTGCGCCTGGATCCGTGGCGAGATGGAGCAGAGCAAACGCGTCGAGTCGATCCGCAAGTTCCACGAAGGGGAAGTACCCTTCCTGATCGCCACCGACGTCGCCGCCCGCGGTATCGACCTGCCGAACGTCAGCCATGTCATCAACTACGACATGCCCTACGGCGCCGATGTCTACGTCCACCGGATCGGCCGTACCGGCCGCGCTGGTAACCGTGGCTGCGCCATCAGTCTGGTGGAGGCCCACGACATGGCGATGGTCGCCAAGATCGAGCGCTATACCGAAGAGCGCCTCAAGCGCCGGGTGATCGACGAACTACGCCCGAAACACAAGGAAGCGCGGGTACCGGTGAAGAAGAAAAAGCCGGTCGACAAGAAGAAGTCCGCCAAGAAGAAAAAGAAGAAGTGATCGCCTGGCGATAAAGAGAAGGGCCATCCCGCGGGATGGCCCTTCTGCATTCTGAATCACTCTGACGAGTGGTTATGCCACCACTCTGCGCATTCCCATATGGGGGATATCATCTTCGAGATAGCCTTCCCCTTCCGCCACAAAACCGTGCTGGCCATAGAAGCCCTGCAGATGGGCCTGCGCCCCCAGCCAGATGCTGTGGGTCGGCCAGCGCGCCTCGCACGCCTTGACCGCCTCGCCGATCAGCTTATGACCAAGACCACCGCCGCGCGCCTTGGGGGAAGTCACCACCCGACCGATGGCGGCGCCGCGCTCATCGCCGATGCCGGGCGCCATAATCCGCGCGTAAGCAGCAAGCTGGTCGCCCTGATAGCCGAGTAGGTGCCAGACCCCCTCGCGGCGATCGAGCCCGTCCAGATCCTGAAAGGGGCAGGTCTGCTCCACCACGAACACCTCGGCCCGCAGCGCCAGCAACTCATACAACTCGTCAGTGGTCAGTTCAGACCAGGGTTTCAGGATCCAGTTCATCGGCAACTCCTTATCAGTTCGGCCTGCCAGCATAATCGTGGCGCCAGCGCCCCGCATTAACCTTTGTTAAGTTCTTTCAGCCGTTTGCGAATGCGGCTCAGGCTGATGGGCGTGATACCGAGATAGGCGGCGATCTGGTGGTCGGGCACTCTGGCATCGAGCGTGGGAAAGCTGTCGAGAAAGTGCTGATAGCGTGCCTGCGGGCTGCCGGTCAGCAGCAACAGCTCCTTCTCCTCCTTGATGCGCAGCTGCACCTCCAACAGGTGCTGGTACCAGCGCGGCCAGCCGGGCAGCTGGCGCAGGTCGGCCAGACTGAACAGTTGCAGACGGCAGGGCTCCAGCGCCTCCACGCTATAGCGGGCCGGCTCACCACTGAGCAGGTGGTGGAAGTCGAGAAACTCGTCCCCCTCCCAGTAGAACTCCTTGATGTACTCGCGGCCATCCGCCAGCACCAGCTTGGCCCGCAGCAGCCCCTGCTCCACCCTGACCAGCAGATCCGGGCTGTCACCGGCGTGCCAGAGGCAGCTTTTCGGGCTGAGGGTCAGCGGGCGGGCAAAAGAGAGGAGGCGCGCGGCCTCCTCTTTATCTGCGACCTGCGCCCAATCGAAGGGGGGTCTGTCAGTCAGCATGATTAACCGCGACGCTGACGCACGGCTTCAAACAGGCAGACGCCGGTTGCCACCGAAACGTTGAGGCTGGATACCGCCCCTGCCATCGGGATGCTCACCAGCTCGTCGCAGTGTTCGCGGGTCAGACGGCGCATGCCTTTACCTTCAGCCCCCATCACCAGCGCCATCGGGCCGGTCAGTTTGGCCTGATAGAGGTCGTGATCGGCCTCGCCAGCGGTGCCGACAATCCAGACGCCGCGCTCCTGCAATTCGCGCAGGGTGCGGGCCAGGTTGGTGACCTGAATGAGCGGCACCACTTCGGCCGCGCCACAGGCAACCTTGCGCACGATTGGGGTGAGACCCGTGGCCTTGTCCCGCGGCACGATGACAGCATGAGCCCCGGCAGCATCGGCGCTGCGCAGGCAGGCGCCGAGGTTGTGCGGGTCAGTCACGCCATCCAGCACCAGCAGGAAGGGCTGGCTCTGTTGTGCCGCCAGCTCATCCAGCAGGCTGGCCAGATCGTGCTCGGCGAGCTTCGGCGCCTCTTTCACCCGGGCCATAATGCCCTGGTGATTGTTGCCTTCCGCTTTGTCATCAAGGGTCTTGCGGTTCACGCTCTGCACCTTGAGGCCGAGGGACTCCAGCTCGGTCAGCAGAGGTTGCAGCCGGTCGTCATCCCGCCCTTTCAGCGCCCATACCTCGATAAAGCGCTCGGGTGTGCGCTCCAGCAGCGCGGATACAGCGTGAATGCCGTAGATCAGTTCAGTGCTCATGTTCAAGATCCGTAGGTCGGGTCGCATGAATGCGCCCCGAAGAAAAATGGCCGTACCGGCAACCTGACCACCTTAATGCAGGTCTCGTCACCGGTCGCTAAATGATGGCGCATCATACCAGAGAGACCGGCATCTAGGGAGGAGGAAGCTGCTCGGCCAAGCACCTGCTGCTATATCGAGATCTTCGGCGGCATATGTCGGCAAGCCAATCATGGCCTGTTAGCCGCTGCGCGGTGCTCAAAGCTGTGGGCAAAACGATGGGTGTCCCAATTTCTGTTTGGGGTTGAATTGCCAAAATTCGAAGTCTTTTTTTCAAATTTATGAGTCATTTCAGTTTTTTAGGTTTTGGCTTTTGTTTGTGAGTCAACGCTGAGTTAATCTTGGTTTTGGTAAAACGTAAGCCCTTGAAGCCAGGGCGTCCGCATGAGTGCTTGAAATTTGAGCAAGACAAAGCCAGCACGTATCGTTGTGAAATTAAGCGAGCTGGATCTTGCCATGATTGAACATTAAACGAACGGTAACTGCGCGCTAGTTATTCATGTTCATTTATCTGGCATTCATGATCTTGCCCTGCCCTTGAAGCTTAAACATAACAAAGCGTTAAAGAGGGATTCGTGCCGCGTGGCATTTTTGGTATGCGGTGATTTTGGTGGTGAAAGTGGTCTGCGGAAAGTTGGTTTATGCGGCACTCACCCCTTAACGCGGCGTTAGGCGATTGGAAATAATATGTATCAAGATAGTAAGTTTATTACTTTAGAGAAAGAAAGAGACGTTCTGTTTGTTTTTGGTGCTGGTGCATCCATAGCGGAAGGTGCGCCTTTGCAAAAAGACATATTACCCCAGATTTTTGAATCAAAAATTCAGGAGCTTACTGAGTCAGAAGCGGCTCAAGAAGTACGGGAGTTTATTGCTGATAATTTTGATATATCAACTGGTTTATATCCTAGTTTAGAGTCTGTGTTCGGGTATCTAGACTATTTTATTAATAAAAATGAATGCTTAGGTAAGCAATATACAACGGACAAAATAAAATCGATAAAAGAGTCGTTGCTTAAAATAATTCACTATGTTATATCGCAGCCACAATTTCGTTCTGATGGCGCTTATCGTAGCTTTTGGGAACTTGTATTTAATGTAAATCGTAATATTTCTATAATTACAATGAATTATGACACTCTCATTGATGAATCTTTTGACTTCATATACGGAAAAGGAGGGTATATCGATTATTGTATCGAATTAATGAACTATCACCACTACGATGACATTAGTGCTTTTGATTGGTGGATCAACCCAAGACAACCTGTACCCGTGTATGATGGTGAAGCCCCTTTTTCAGTCAAATTAATCAAAGTTCACGGCTCATTAAATTGGAAGTATTGTAATTGCTGTAACCAAGTTTTGTTAACTGCATGGGATACTAAAATCGATTTGAGTTCGATGGGGTTTAAAGGTGTAATTGGCGCGTGTTGTGGTCAACCTGAAGACATTGTCTTTGATCTGGCATGTCCATTAGATGGAAATGAATTTCAAACATTTATTGTACCTCCATCTCACTTTAAAGATTTGTCACATCCTGCGATTAATAAGTTAATCGATGAATCGGCAATTGAAATTAGAAAAGCAAAGAAAATCATTTTTGTCGGTTACTCATTTCCAGAAGCTGACGTACACATCAAAGCTTTATTTAAGAAGAATATGTCTAAAAGCGTTGAAGTTCATGTAGTCGATCCATTTATGAATCAGTCAATCGAATCAAGCTATAAAAGTCTCACAAGCCAAGTTAGTTTTCATAAGGTTGGCTTTTCCGAGTTTGTCGCAAAAGATTTGAGATCATTACTTTTGGAGAGTATCGCCTAACAAACTGTTCAAGAGGGATTCGCAACGCGTGGCATTTTTACTATGCGTTGGTTTAAGTGATTAAGGTGTATGCGGCGGCATTGGTATTGCGTTGCTCACCCCTTAACAGGGCGTTAGGGCTAAACTTTGTCGACCACCGAATCGTCATGATATATTACCTATTACTTTCAAATGCTTAATGTGTAGGGGTATACAGTGTCGAATAAGGCAGCTTACAAAAAATCTAGAAAGGTAATTCTAAAATTATTAAACGATAGTTTTCCGACTCCTGTGGATATCGATATATTTTACATTGAAGGCAAAAACCCACCCTCTGACAGAAAGCTAAAAAATTACAACGATGTTATGCGTTCATGGGATAATGGATATAGTTTTGATGACAATCCAATACAGAATGAGCTCTATATATACAGAGAGACATTGAGAGTTTTAGTGGATGAAGGCTTGGTGAGTCACGAAACAGAAGATAAGGACAATCGGAGACTGTACGTGCGTTGTAAGCTGACACCTAAAGGACAAAATTCAAGTTTCGCAAGTGATTCTGAGATACTAATGCTAGAGCCAAACTTTTATGGAATTGGAATTAGGCTCAGAGTGTTACTTAGGAAGTTGGGTGCCTTGTTTGGAATAAAGCCCTAACAAGCGCTTCAAGAGGGACTGTCAACGCGCGGCGTTTCCAGTCCCAATGAGCCGCAGTGGTTGCAGTTGTTGTGTTTAAGTTTGGTTGTTATGCGTTGCCAGCCCCTTAGGCGGGCGTTATAAGCCTGATTGCGCTCAATTTTTACCAAGGAAAAATGGGACCCCCACCTTTCTGAGCGCCGCGTAGCGGCCAATAGAATGGCATCGCGCAGGGAGTATGCCCCTAGCCATAGGCATGGCGCTTGGCTGAGCTCCGCCCAGACCCTAAGTCCCTCCCCTTTTCGCTGACCATAAAAAATCCGAATCCCGGTAACAGGGTTCGGATTTTTTCATCTCAAGAGTCGCAGGCTTTTGCAGTGATAACCCGGGCGCTGGCGCAGATACCCGGGGGCCATCAGCCCGTTACAGCCTATCCCCGGGTCGCCAGACCCAAGCCATAGGCCGAGGGCTTACCCCTTGGCCTTATCGCGCGCCTTTTTGCTCGGTCGTCTGTTGCTGGGTTTGGCGCGGCCACCCTTGTCGGATTTGCCGTGATCCTTGCCCTCTTTACGTTTTTCGTGGCGCTGAGCGCTTTTGGCCTTCTCTTTCTTGATCTCGGCCTGCTTGCGCGCCATCTCTTTGGCGTTCTTGCCGGTGGCCTTGAGGGGCTCTTCTACCATCACGAAGTCGATCTTGCGATCGTCCAGGTTCACGCCCATCACCTTGACCCGCACCTTGTCGCCCAGACGGTAGCGACGGCGGAAGTTCTCGCCGATCAACTGCATATGCAGGGGATCAAACTGGTAGTAGTCGTTGGTGAGGGTGCTGACGTGCACCAGACCATCGATATGGATCTCCGCCAGCCGGACGAAGAAGCCAAAGCCGGTGACGCTGGCGATAACGCCGTCAAACTCGTCACCCACGTGATCCAGCATGTACTCGCACTTGAGCCAGTCGGCCACATCGCGAGTGGCATCGTCGGCACGGCGCTCGGTCATGGAGCAGTGCTCGCCCATCGGGTCCACTTCTTCCAGCTGGTAGTGATAACCACCGCTCGGGGTCCACTTGTGGCGCAGGTTGCCCTGTTGCTCCTTGGCGGTCTGGTACTTGATCGCACGGTGCAGGATCAGGTCGGGATAGCGACGGATCGGCGAGGTGAAATGGGCGTAGGACTTCAGGGCCAGACCGAAGTGACCGATGTTGTCAGCCTGATAGATGGCCTGACGCATGGAGCGCAGCAGCATGGTGGAGAGCAGCTCCGCATCCGGGCGCCCTTCAAACTTGGCGGCCAGCTCGGCAAAGTCTTTCGGCTCGGGCTCGAGTCCGCCCTTGAGCTCCAGACCCAGTTCGGCCAGGAAGTCACGAAAACCAGTCAGACGCTCTTCGCCCGGACGATCGTGGACCCGGAACAGGGCAAAGGCTTCGTTCTTCTCGATATAACGGGCCGCAGCCACGTTCGCCTGGATCATGCACTCTTCGATGATCTTGTGGGCGTCGTTGCGCACCAGCGGCACGATCTGATCGATCTTGCGCTGGGCGTTGAAGATAAAACGGGTCTCTTCGCTCTCGAACTCCACCGCACCGCGCTGGTGACGGGCATGTTTGAGCGCCTTGTAAAGGTTGTTCAGCTCCTCGATATGACCCACCAGCGGGTCATACTGCTGACGCAACTTGGGCTCGCCATCGAGGATCCCGGCAACCTTGCTGTAGGTCATCCGTGCGTGGGAGTTCATCACGGCTTCGTAGAACTTGTAACCGGACATGCGGCCAGCGGCGGAGATGGTCATCTCGCACACCATGCAGAGACGGTCAACTTGCGGGTTCAGGGAACACAAGCCGTTGGAGAGCACCTCCGGCAGCATGGGCACCACGAACTCGGGGAAGTAGACCGAGTTGCCACGCTGATAGGCTTCGGCATCCAGCGCGGTGCCGGGCTTCACGTAGGCGGAGACGTCAGCAATGGCAACCCACAGGCGCCAGCCGCCACCACGTTTGGCTTCACAGAAGACGGCATCATCGAAGTCACGGGCATCTTCCCCGTCGATGGTGATCAACGGCAGCGCACGCAGGTCGATACGGCCCTCTTTGGCTTTCTCCGGCACCTGTTCGCCGAGACCGGCAACCTCTTTGGTCACCTCTTCCGGCCAGGTGTGCGGAATGCCATGGGTACGCAGGGCAATTTCGATCTCCATGCCCGGCGCCATGTTCTCGCCCAGCACTTCCAGCACGGTGCCGACGGCATTGATACGGGAGGTGGCTCGCTGATTGATGCGCACAACCACAACCTGGCTCTGGCGAGCCCCTTTGTGTTCCCCTTCCGGGATGATGATGTCCTGGCCGATTCGGCTGTCATCCGGCACCACGAAGCCAACGCCATTCTCGACGAAGTAACGGCCCACGATATCTGCCTCACGGGACTTGAGCAGGCGCACCAGACGGGCTTCCTGACGCCCCTTGCGGTCGATCTCGGTCGGTTGCACCAGCACGTAATCGCCATGCATCAGGCGTTGCATCTCTCGGTTGTTCAGATACAGATCCGGACCACCACCTTCCGGACGCAGAAAACCGAAGCCATCCTTGTGGCCGATTACATAACCTTTGACCAGATTCAGGCGATCCGGCAGGGCATAACATTGGTTGCGAGTGAATACCAGTTGTCCATCACGCTCCATGGCGCGCAGACGACGACGCAAGGCTTCCAACGGCTCTTCATCTTTCAGCTTGAGGACCTTGGCCAACTCTTCACGGGACATGGGCTTTTCATGACCCTTGATGAGTTCCAGAATCAACTCGCGACTGGCGATGGGGTTATCGTATTTTTCGGCCTCGCGTTCGAGGAAAGGATCTTTTTGAGACATAAGCAGGCCTTAGGGTAGGTGGTAACGCTGCCATTATATCGGAGGGGGGGGCGAATGGCATCCATCGGCTGCCTTTTGGCCAATCTCTCTGTCATACTATCTTCAGTTCGCTGGCATGATGAGACACAGAACTCATGAGTAAGGATACATTTGCCCAATCAGCCGCCTATCTCAAACAGGCGGTACCCTTGATGATCAAGTACCAGATCCCCACGACGCCGGACAATTACCACCTGTGGTATAACTATGTCTCGGCCAGCATGCCCGAGCTCAACCAGGCGATTGATCAGGCAGTCAAAATGCAGGGCACCTGCTCGCTCACCACCTGCGAGCGGCTCTATCACCAGTATCTGGCCGCTCAGGACGAGAAGCAGATGGAGGCGATGAAACTGAGCCTCGCCGCCATGGCCAACGAGCTCGGCCACTCCATGCAGGACGCCATCTCCGATACCGGCATGTTTCAGGAGATGCTCGACAAGAGTTTCGACAGGTTGAGCAAGATCGACGATGAGGGCCTCAGTCTGGAGGACACCATGGGGATCCTGCGGGAGCTGGTGCGAGAGTCGCGGGATGTGCGAATGTCCACCATGCACTTTCGCAACCAGCTCAGCAATGCCGAGAAAGAGATCAAGGAGCTGCGCGCAGCCCTAAACGAGACACGCAAGCTGGCCAACGAAGATGCCCTCACCAACCTTCTCAACCGCCGCGCCTTCGATCTGGAGCTGGATGGGCTGATCCGCAGCCAGCAATCCTTCTCGCTGATCCTGACCGATATCGATCGTTTCAAGAGTTTCAACGACGAGTATGGCCACCTACTCGGCGATCAGGTCCTGCGCGCCTTCAGCAAACGGCTGCGCGATGCCAGCAAAGAGGGGGTCACCGCCTACCGGATTGGCGGAGAAGAGTTTGCCCTGCTGGTACCCCATCGCTCGCTGGCTCTGGCCAGACAGATGGCAGAGAGCATGCGCCGGGCTATCGAGCGGATGTCGATTCTGGATCGCAAATCGGGCCGTCGTATCGACCACATCACAGCCTCGTTTGGCGTGGGCGAGTTCAACGGTCAGGAGAGCGCTGACAGCCTGGTCGAACGTACCGACAAGCTGCTTTATAAGGCCAAGGATCTGGGGCGTAACCGGGTAATGCCGCTTCCCTCCTGATCCCCCTGTCTTGTCATCACTCCAACGTAAAAAGCCAGTCAGATCAACTGACTGGCTTTTGCTATCTCTTGCTCCGACGGGGGCTGTTGATATCAGCCCCTGCGGCCTCAGTTCTATGCGAAGGATTACTCCTGCACCTCACTGATACCTTCCACTTTCACATCAACACGACGATCCGGTGCCAGGCAGACGATCAGCTCGTGCTTGGACTTGCTAACACAGCTGTCGCCGGTAACCGGTGAGGATTTACCACGCCCTTCCACATTCATTTTGCCAGCCGGGATCCCCTTGCCAACCAGATAGTTGGCAACAGTCTGGGCACGCTGCTCGGAAAGTTTCTGGTTGTAGGCATCGGAACCGATACGGTCGGTGTAACCAATCACGGTAGCCACACCATCCTTGGGTCGAGCCTCTTCAATCTGGTGGTAGAGAGAGTCCAACTCCTGGACTGCTGCCGGTTTCAGGGTTGCCTTGTTGAAGTCAAACAACACATCGGAGCTCAGCGTAAACTGCTTCTCAATCATGACGGGGACAGGGGCTGGTGCCGGGGCGGGAGCAGGAGCCACAGGGGCAACCTGGCCAAAGCGATAAACAGCTGCCAGCGAGAGCAGGCCGTTATCCATTCTCAAACCGGTATCATCACGGCTACCATACGGGGTGGTGTATTGATATTCGAGGCGGGCAGCCCAGTCGAGGTTGAATGCATACTCTGCACCCAGTGCACCAACCATGACAAAGCGGCTATCATCCTTGTAAACATCGCTCTTGGTATCAGCCCAGCCATAACCGCCACCGACACGACCATACAGATCCAGACTATCGGTAACCGGGAAGCCCAGCTTCAGGGTCAGTTGAGCCAGCTGTGCTTTTACTTCATCACTGAAAGCGCCTGCCGCCGTAGTGGCATCGTATTTGTAATTGCCCAGATAGTCGTAACCCAGCTCCAGCCCCAGATTCTTGTTGATCTGATAACCGCCAAACACGCCTGCACCCAACGCATCGTTGGTCTCATTGCCAAGGGTCAGGGCATTGCTTTCATCAATGCCGTAGAAGTTGGACCAACCCAGTTTGGCACCGCCATACCAGGTGTTGTCTTGACCGGCAGCCTGGGCATTGGCCGCCAGCAAGCCGGTAACCAGCAAGGTAATCAATGATTTTTTCATGTTTGAGCCTCTGCAACTTTATGTAGGAGGAGGTTGATTGATATCACCTCGTCTTATAGGTGCAACCAGCCAAAACCGATCGCAACATATCAACGTTAGCCTATTTTCAAGTCACTGATATCAATTAACAAAAAACACTCTAACGCAAACATGTTACAAAAACAGCAACAAGCGTCTGATATTTGAACTATATGTGACGAAAAAAGACGCGCAGACAGGAGAGCAGAAGGGAAAACGGGGTCAGCAGAGAGCTGGCCCCGTCTGGTATCAGTAACGGACAAACTCATAGTTTTTACTGAGGAAATCCGCAACACGCTGGCTCAATACATTGTGCACTGTCTTGGTCGGATGTACCTGATCCCAGAACATATGCTCATCGCAGTTGAGTGCCACAGCACTGCGCCTGGCTTGCGGGCTCACGATCGCCTGCGCCAGAATAGGGTTGCCAGCAATCGCCAGCCGCTCCGGCACACCGAGCTCGGGCAGTGCGGATGCCTTGGCCACCTTGCCCGAGAACGGCTTCCACATATAGCCACCACCATAGCAGGCATGTTCAGTGTCACTCAGACCAAACAGCTGGGGATCGCGAATCATCTCGTCAAACTGCTTGTCCACTTCGAACAGCTTGACGATGCCGAGGGGAGCCAGCTCGCGAGTGAGGTTCTGCAACTTCTGATTGTGGTAACTGGCCACATGGCGCACCTTCTCCACCACCTTCATACTGCGGGCTGAAGGGGTACGGGAGAGGTCTGGCAAGTTAAATAGCAAGATCTGCCGGGCACCATTGAGTACCAGCCGATTCGACGCCAACCGAATTGTCTCGATCACCCGATCCGCATCCCGCTCGGTGTTCCAGCCATAGGCCAGATAGTCGTTGGCACCTACCCAGATCACCACCAGATCATCGGGGCGGAACTTGTCTTTTTTGAGGAACTGTTTGATCTCGTAATCGAGGTTATTGATCACCTGATACTTGGGGTCCCAGGACCAGAAACCGAGCCAGCCATTCAGGGCGCCCAGATGGTTATAAGCCACCGCAGTCGCACCACCTTCCGCTTCATTGACCAGCGCCAAACCAGGGAAATGATGATCACGCAACTGTTCCAGCCACACCGGTCCGTTACTGAAGCGACCGTTGTAATAGGGTGGGCTGGAGGGGAGATATCCTTTCATTTTTTTATACATCTTGCCGGTGTCTGAGAGGCTGTCACCAAACATCACGATCCGGGAGAAGGGTTGAGGACCGTCAGCCGCCTGAACGGTCAGCGCCAGCAACCCCAATAAACAAACAAGCCATTTTTTCATATTGCTGTTCTCTTGCATTAAGCAGGTGAGACCTGCGGACTTGTCCTCAAGCCGATACAGCGTGGGAAGAGGCTGTAAAAGCTGACAATTGACAAGGCGACAGCTTAACGTGGGCAATAAAGTTTCTCAGGCTTGGCGCACGATGAAATCGCTTGCGCTCACAAAACAGACAATCACACCAGCCTAGTTCTTTCACGCTTGCTTCACGCCCACTCCAGCACAATGCCCTCATACCAACCACAGGAGTATGAAATGAACAAGGCAAGCGCAAGCGTAATCGGACTGTTGACCCTGATGTCTCTCTCTTCTGCCGCGATGGCGGCCTATACCGGTCCGCAGGAGCAAAACAAGGTCTCCGTTACTCAACTGAAAGATCTGGCAGATGACAGCTGGGTCACTCTGGAAGGAAAACTGGTCAAGCAGCTGGGCGGCGAAAACTATCTGTTCCGCGATGCCAGCGGTGAAGTGGAAGTTGAAGTGGATCAGGATGTGTGGCGTGGCACCGAAGTGGGCCCGGACGATCTGCTCCGCATCCGTGGTGAAGTGGATCACAGCTGGAACAAGCTCGAAGTGGAAGTGAAAACCCTGGAGAAAGTGGGCGCAGCCCCGCAGACCAAGGGCGGCTTTATCGCCAAATAAGGCCGCTTCAGCGACAAACTGGCCAGACGTTAAAAGGGCGCTTGATATCAAGCGCCCTTTGGCATCCCTAACGCTGTCTCACCACTTAACCCGCCCGTTGAGAGAAAGTTCTTTTGAAACCCTTCTCTGCCTGGTTGACCTTGTAGAGGTAGCGCCGGGCTTCTGCTTTGGGATGTTGCTCGGTCAACACCTGATAGACCGCCTCGGGAGAGAGTCGGTTGATCCGGCTCGGCGCAGCCTTGCGATCGCTGGAAAAGGTGTTGAGCACCCCACCAGCACCACCATTGTAGGCGGAAATCACCGCATAGCGACGGGAGCGGGGATCCTCGATATCCGCCAAATAGACGGTCTGCAACAGGTGCAGATAGGCTGTCCCAACATCAATGTTGTAGGCCGGGTTGAACAGCTGTTCCCGGGTCGGCTGGCCGTTCTTGCCCTTGACCCGCACATAGACGTCACGACCGGCGGTAGCCGGGATAACCTGCATCAGGCCATAAGCGTTGGCATGACTCACCGCGTAGGGGTTGAAGCTGCTCTCGGTCTTGATCACTGCATAGATCAGGCTCTCCGGCACGCCATACTTGCGTGAGGCCTCCCGAATGATTCCCGCATACTTGTATCCCCGTCGATCCTCATGGTTAGCCACCATGGGTATATCAACGAAGAAGATATTGCGGATCCCGAGTGTCCGTTTCTTCATTGCCGTATTGAGCAAATGATCAGCATAACGTTCTGCGCGCCAGGAGGAGCGGATCGCTTGGCGTTGGTTGTCCAGCACCTGGCCATAGAGGAAGGGCTCACCACCTGGCATGATCTCGCGATCGGAGTAAAGATCCACTTCCGCCGGATCGTCCGGGGTCAGCAGGGTCTCGATGATGGCGCGGCGCAGGTGAGCGCGCGGGTCGATGCCAGAGACGGTCTCCACCATGATATGACCACTGGAAAAATCGATGTGGGCCCGGCTCTTGTACTGATCCGTGTATTTGACATAGTCATACTTGCCAGCAAACAGCGCCTCCCGCCCCCATATCTCGTTCACATTATGGGAGAGCGCACTGATCATGTGTTCAAAGCCGCGGATGTCCTTGCCGTTGACCAGATCGTCACCCTCACTCCCGCTGGGCTTGGGGGAAGATGAGCAGGCAGAGAGAAACAGCAGGGTACAGAGCAGCCAAAAAATTCGGCCCATAGGATCCTCAATTCGGGCAGCAATGCTGCCCATCATTCACTTTTGTGGCGCAGGACAAGCATAACGGTCAAGGGTGACAGGGTGTCATGCCTGATCTGCTCACAACAACAGTAGCTGACAAGCTTACTCGGCGGGAGGGGTGTAACCCTCGATCTGCACTTCTCCTGCTTCAAACAGGTAACTGACCATCTCTTTTTCCAGCAATTGGCGATGCTCAAGATTCATCATGTTGAGCTTTTTTTCGTTGATCAGCATCACCTGCTTCTTCTGCCATTCGGCCCAGGCTTCCTTGCTGATGTTGTCAAAAATCCGCTTGCCGAGCTCACCCGGGTAGAGTTGGAAATCGAGACCCGGGCCCTCTTTTTTCAGGCGTTGGCAAAATACAGTACGGCTCATGTTGACCTCTATGGTTGTAACTCTGGATAGGCGAGCAGACGGGCCGTGGCGGCCGCCAGCCCCACCTCGGCAGGATGGCGTAAGTTATACCAGAGTCGGTTATCTGCTTCCATGAGCCGCAGCGGCTGCGCCTCATCAATGTCAATCAGCAGCGGCTGAATATCGAGATGGAAGTGGCTGAAGGTATGGCGAAAACCGGCCAGCTCTCGATAGCCGTGATGCGCTAGCCCCAAATTTGCCAGCAAACCGTCGACCTCTGCCAGCGAGGCTACTTGCGGGAAGCAATAGAGCCCACCCCAGATCCCCTGCGGCGGCCGCTTCTCCAGCAGCAACTCATCACCGTGACGGATCAGCAGCATGATGCCATCGCGGGCTGGAATGCTCTTCTTGGGTTTGCTGTTGGGATAGGCGGTGGGCTGACCTTGCGACAGCCCCTGGCAATCGGCCCGTACCGGACAGCGATCACAGGCAGGCTTGCTACGGGTGCAGATCGTCGCCCCGATATCCATCATCGCCTGGTTGTAGTGCGCCACACCCAGCTTGGGAGTGAGCCGAATGGCGATCTCCCACAGCTCGTTCTCCACCTGTTTTTGGCCGGGCCAGCCCGGCAGCGCCAGCCAGCGGGTGAGTACCCGCTTCACATTGCCGTCAAGGATGGCATGGGGCTGCCCGAGGGAGAGCGACAGCACAGCCCCGGCAGTAGAACGACCAATGCCCGGCAGCGCCATCACCTCGTCAAAGCGCTCGGGAAAGAGGCCGTGGTGGTGATCGCGGATCTGCTGAGCCGCCTTGTGCAGGTTGCGGGCCCGGGCGTAGTAGCCGAGCCCGGTCCAGTGGTGCAGCACCTCGTCGATGGGGGCATCCGCCAGCGCCACCACATCGGGGAAGCGCGCCATAAAACGCTGGTAATAGGGGATGACTGTGGCGACCTGGGTCTGCTGCAGCATGATCTCCGAGACCCAGACCCGGTAAGGGGTCTTCTCCTGCTGCCAGGGCAGGGTTTTGCGGCCATGAAGCTGGTACCACTCCAGCACCCGGCTTGCGAAGGTTGATTGATTCACGTTGTTCTCATGTCGTTGATATAAGGGGAACTCTGCGGTTCCTTCGGCTCAGCTGGTCGGCGCGGGCATAACGGCATCCCGCAGCACAGCGTCAGCTGTCTGGTGCGGCAGGGTACGGCCTCGCCACGCCCAAGTCAAAGCAGTGCTGACTGGCGCTGTGACTGGTGGTAGTCAGGCAGCAAAGCGGTCACAAAGACGATATACTCGGCCCCATGATTGATAACGGGAGAGACGGTTTGCAGACTTATCTGGTTGGGGGCGCAGTGCGGGATCGCCTGCTGGGATTGCCGCAGGGCGACAGGGATCATCTGGTGGTCGGCGCCACCGTGGAGCAGATGCTGGCGCTGGGCTTTACCCAGGTCGGTCGCGACTTTCCGGTATTTCTGCACCCCAAGACCCAGCAGGAGTATGCCCTCGCCCGTACCGAACGCAAACAGGGTCAGGGCTACACCGGTTTTGTCTGCCACGCCGCCCCCGATGTGACGCTCGAGCAGGATCTGCTGCGCCGGGATCTCACCATCAACGCCATCGCCGAAGATGATCAGGGAGAGCTCCACGATCCCTACGGTGGCATTGAGGATTTGGAAAAACGGCTGCTGCGCCACGTCTCCCCCGCCTTTGCCGAAGATCCGTTGCGCATCCTGCGGGTCGCCCGCTTCGCCGCCCGCTTCCACGCTCAGGGCTTTGTCATAGCGCCACAGACCCTCGCCCTGATGAGCGAAATGACGGCCGCTGGCGAGCTGGCCCACCTCACGCCGGAGCGGGTATGGAAGGAGCTGGAAAAAGTGCTGCTGGGGCCGACCCCGCAGATCTTTATCGAGGTGTTGCGCCAGTGCGGCGCCCTCAAGGCACTCTTCCCCGAAATCGACGCTCTATTCGGCGTCCCCGCCCCGGCCAAGTGGCACCCGGAGATCGACACCGGCATCCACACCCTGATGGTGCTGGAGCAGGCGTGCCGGATCTCCCCGGAATTGACCGTCCGCTTTGCTGCCCTCTGCCACGACCTTGGCAAGGGAGTAACCCCCAAGGAGTTCTGGCCCAGCCATCACGGTCACGGCCAGAAGGGGCTGCCGCTTATTCGCGCCCTGTGCGAGCGGTTCAGGGTACCCAACGAGTGCCGGGATCTGGCGCTGCTGGTGAGCGATCTGCACACCCACATCCATATCGCCTTTGAGCTCAAGCCCGCCACCCTGCTCAAGGTGTTCGACAAGGCGGATGCCTGGCGCCGTCCCGAGCGCTTTGCCCAGCTGTTGGATGCCTGCCGCGCCGACTTCCATGGCCGTACCGGTTTCGAGGAGCGGGTCTACGCCGAGCCGGACTATGTGGCCGAAGCCCTGGCTGCCGCCCAGGCGGTGCCGGTGAAAGAGATAGTGGCGGCCGGTTACAAGGGAGAAGAGATTAAGGAGCAGCTCGCCAAAAAGCGCACTGATGCCATTAGCCGCATCAAGGATGAGTGGACCTTTATCGAGGAGTAACCTCGGCCCCATAACAGACGGCCGCCCTGATGATGAGCTCCACAAGTAGAGCATCGCCAGGGCGGCCGTTTTGCATCCAGATTGATATGTGAGGGGGGTGCTAACCCCTGCTGGTGCCGTTATGCCGGACCAATTCGCTCCATCAAGCTCATATGGGATGAGCCATCGTGGCGCTTGAGGTTCTGGCGATACTCGAACTGGCGCTGACTCTCCTGCTTGAGCCCCAGCATCAGCGAATAGCACATCGCCAACATGATCACCGAGAAGGGCAGCGCCGCTATGATGCTGGCCGCCTGCAAGGCTGCCAGGCCGCCGGAGACCAGCAGGATCGCGGCAACCAGCCCCTGCCCAAGACCCCATACGGCGCGGTGCAGTACCGGCGGCTCCTGATCACCGATGGAGAGCAGGGTGGTGATGACCAGCGTGCCCGAATCACTGGAGGTGATGAAGTAGGTGCAGATAAGCAGGGTCAACACGGCCTTGGCGATCCAGCCGAAGGTTTCCCAGTGCAACAGCTCGACCGTCTTGTAGAGCGCCAGCGTCACATCCTGATTGACCGCAGCAACCACGCCGCCACCGCCAAACAGCTCCAGATTCATCGCCGTGCCGCCAAACACGGTGAGCCAGAACATGCCAAGCAGCGAGGGCACCAACAGCACACCGAGCACAAACTCGCGGATGGTGCGCCCCTTGGAGATGCGGGCGATAAACATGCCGACAAACGGTGCCCAGGCAATCCACCAGCCCCAGTAAAACGCCGTCCAGCTCGACTGCCAGGCCGAAGTGCCGTTGGCCTCGGTGTTGGTCCAGAAGCTCAGTTTGACGATGTTCTGCAGGTAATCGCCGATGTTCTGCACATAGGCGTTGAGGATATAGGTGGTCGGCCCCAGCACCAGAAAGAGTGCGAGCACGAACACGCTCAGCCAGATATTGAGCTCGGAGAGGATCTTCACCCCGCGCCCGACCCCGGAAACCGCCGACAGAGTGGCGATCAGGCTGATACCGCCAATCAGCCAGAGCTGGTTGGACTGCGATACGTCCATGCCGAACATCTGGTTGAGGCCGGTATTCATCTGGGAGACCCCAAGACCAAGGGAGGTCGCCACCCCGAACACGGTACCGAACACCGCTAGCACATCGGCCGCATGGCCCCAGAAACCGTAGATCCGCTCACCGAGAATGGGGTAAAGCACGGAGCGAATAGCCAGCGGCAACTTGCGGCGATAACTGAAGAAGGCCAGCGACAGACCGACGATCACATAGATGGCCCAGGGGTGCAGACCCCAGTGGAAGAAGGTGAGACGCATGGCGATCTGGGCCGCTTCCGGGGTCATCCCTTCGGTAATGAAAGGGTTACCCTGCAGGTGATACATCGGCTCGGCGATGCTCCAGAACACCAACCCGATCCCCATGCCCGCGCTAAAGAGCATGGAAAACCAGGCGAAGTAGCCGAACTCCGGTACCTGGTCGTCGTCACCCAGCCGGATGCTGCCAAAACGGCTGAACATCAGGTAGACAGCGAAGAACAGGAACAGGGCGACCACCAAAATGTAGTACCACTTGAACCCGGCAATAATCTGATCCTTGGCACCGACAAACCAGGCGGCCGCGGTGTCGGGAACAAATACGCCAAACAGCAAAAACAGGGTGATCACGGTGAGGGCCGTCATGGCCATGGTCGGGTTGAGGCCTTTCAATAGCCCTTTGCTTGCTCGCATCCAGCCTCCTTAGTCGTTGTTGAAAAAGTCTTCGCCCACATGATCACCGGCACCGCCGATGGCGCGATAGACCAGTTTGCCGGCTGCCTGTTCGCGGTGATCCACCAGCGAAACCGAGGGCTGGCCATTCACGGCGTGACGCTTGCCAAGGAAGATGGCCATGGGAACCCCCAGATTGGAGATACCGCTGGTGATCCAGAGGCGATTGAAGTCGTAGGAGCCGCCGATGAACTCCAGCTGGGCCAGGCCGGTATCGAGGCCGGTCAGATAGAAGTTCATGGCACTTTCGTCAGGAAAGAGGTGCACCAGCACATAGGCGTAGCGCAATTCATTTACCAACTCCTTTAGGTTAAAAGTACCTGTCTCGCTACAGGAGAGCGGCAGTTCGCCGTCATAGTGGTGAACCTTGAGGTTGTTGGGGTCTTCATCGTAGGCGGGCTGATAGCGGACAAAAGCAGAGGTATCAGGCAGTTCATAACGCACTCTGACCACACGTAACTCGGCCACCAGAGACTTGATATCCAGCTCGTCATTCATCATTTAGCTCCTCAAATGTCAGGGTGAATTCCGTGAAATGTCCGACAACCTAACACAGAATTAATTAGAGCAGAAATGATTACAGCAAAAACAATATTGACCTTGTGACGAATTGGGCGGAAAATTTTGCGCCTCTCCATAGCCCTCCAATGACGCACACCCCATGGAAAAACATGATGAAGTGCTGGTCGCCCTGCGCCAGATTATTCGTGCCATCGACATGCACTCCAAGCGCTTAATCAAAGAAGCCGGGCTCACCTCCCCGCAACTCTTGCTGCTCAAAGGGATCGACGAGCTGGGACAGATCTCCATGCGCCAGTTGGCCGATCACACCAACATGAGCCAAGCTACCGCCACCACCATCATGGACCGATTGGAGAGCCGCCAACTGGTGCAGCGCGTTCGCAGCAATACCGACAAGCGCAAGGTGCACGCGACACTGACTGACGCAGGCCGCGCCCTGTTGGCTCAAGCCCCGACCCCGCTGCAAGAGCGCTTCATTCAGCGTTTTCAGGCACTGGAAGCGTGGGAGCAAACCCTGCTGCTCTCCTCCCTGCAACGCATCTCCACCATGATGAATGCCGACGAGATAGATGCCGCTCCGGTCCTGAGCGTCAGACCCCTCACCGAAGAGCAGGCATAAGCGGCTGAACAATTTCAGGTATAAAAAAGCTCCCGACCGGGAGCTTTTTTATACCTGGGGCCACAGAGGATTACTCTTCCAGGCTGATCCCGATATTGGAAACGCCATCCTGAGAGGCGAAGGTTCTGATAGCCAGGATACGGTCACTGTCACGCTCATGGGCCACCCGCTTGAGCAGCTCAACCTGAAACTCCAGCTCGGCTTCCATGTACGCGTGCTCGTAGAGTTCCTCTTCGGTCAGATCCCGCTCCTCCAGCAGCTCGATAAAACCGGCCACGGTACCCACTGACGCATGGCTGGCATCGTTGGCCTCTTCGCCGACCCGGCAGATCACCGAGTTATAGGCGCAGCCCAGCGCAACGCAGGCATCCAGCGCAGGATAGGCACCGTAGGATTCAAACTTGCGGGGATCCGGAATATGGGCCTCAAACTCTTCCAGGATGGAACCCAAATTGACTCTGGAACCCTTGACGGTGAGGTAGACCCACATCTGATCCAGCGCATGCCGGAAAGCGCCAGCATTGCCAAAACCGGAGGCCTGACAGAACAGGGCATAGTTGGGGTACATGCGCTCTGCCAGCGCCAGGGTGTAGACGGTCTGTTGCCAAGGCTGTAGCTCGGCCAGTCGCTTATAAAACTTGTCACCAAACACTGGAGTCGGATCCTTTGCAAAATGTGGGGCAGATTGTAGCCCACGAGGGGCGCGGCGAAAACGAAAAAGCGCCCTGGTCGGCTATGTTGCAATATGAAGTCAGGTAAGATGGATCGAGAGCGGCATCTTGTCGCGCCGCAAATTCTGATAAGGAACAAGAGTATGAGCCAACGTACCCTTCTTTTGCTCAGCCAGGATAATGCTCACTACGAACGCCTGCTCAAGGCCGCCCACCTCCCCCATTTACGCATTCTGCGGGCCGACAATCAGAGCGAGGCCGAACAGCTGATCGGTGAGGCTCATATCCTGATGGCCGAGCCGGCCCGCGCCAAGCCACTGCTGCCAAAAGCGGATAAACTGCGCTGGCTTCAGTCGACCTATGCCGGTGTGGATGTACTGCTCGACTCGGACAGCCGGCGCGACTACCAGCTCACCAATGTCCGCGGCATCTTCGGCCCGCTGATGAGCGAGTATGTCTTTGGCCACTTGCTGAATTTGACCCGCCAATTGCCCCGCTATCGGGAACAGCAGAAACAGAGAGTATGGCAAAGCCACCCCTATCAAGGGCTAGAGGGAAAAACCATGCTGATCTTGGGAACCGGTAGCATAGGCCAGCATATCGCCCACACCGGCAAACATTTCGGCATGAAAGTACTGGGCATCAGCCGAACCGGTCGGGAGCGCGCCAGTTTTGATCAGGTCTACCAACTGCCTGCACTCAACAAAATCCTGACCCAAGCAGATGTGATCGTCAGCGTGCTGCCTGCCACCCGTGATACCCGCCACCTGTTCAATACCGCCCGCTTCGAGCATTGCAAGCCGAGCGCCATCCTGTTCAACGTTGGCCGTGGCAGCGCCGTTCACTCGGGTGATCTGCTCGTGGCACTGCGCACCGGCAAGCTGGCCATGGCAGTGCTCGATGTGTTCGAACAGGAGCCACTTCCCGCCGATAGCCCGCTGTGGGGACAACCCAACCTCATTGTCACTCCCCACAACAGTGCCTACAGCTTCCCGGAAGATGTAGCACAGATCTTTGTCCGCAATTACATCCGCTTTCTCGACGGCCAACCACTGGATGGCCGAATCGACTTCGACAAGGGCTATTAACCCCGATTGAGGATGAAAAAGCCCCGTCATTTTGACGGGGCCTTTGCATTTTCGAACATCAAAAACAGAGCTCAACCTGCAGCCAGTTCCTTGCGATAGTTTTGCACCTTGGCCAGGAACTGGCGACGCTCCTTGCCACTGAGCGGTTCAGCCATCGGTAGCTTGGCGGTCATGGCATTGACCGGGCGGTTATTGATCCGCAGCTCATAGTGAAGGTGAGCACCGGTCGATCGACCCGTGTTACCAGAGAGGCCAATCTTGTCACCCATTTTTACCCGCTGCCCCGGCTTGACCAACAGCTTGCTCAGGTGCAGATAACGGGTAGAGAGAGTGCGGCCATGCTTGATGACGATATAAGTGCCCGCCAGTGGGTGGCTAGTCGCCTTTTGCACCACGCCGTCACCGGTCGCCAGTACAGGCGTCCCAACAGGCAGGGCAAAATCGGTCCCCTCATGAGGACGCACCAGACCGGTTACCGGATGTTTGCGAGCAGGGTTGAAATGGGAGCTTATCCGATAGCGGCTGTGGGTAGGGTAGCGGCGGAAACCCCGCTCCAGGCTGTTACCCTGACCATCGTAATAGTTACCGTCATCGGAGAGCCAGGCCGACACCGTCTTGCCCTGGCTCATCATTTCTACCCCCAGCAACTGGCTATTGCCAGTGCTCTTGCCTTCAACAGTTTCCTGACGAACCAGCACCTTGAAGGTGTCACCTTTCTTCAGATCCTGGGCAAAATTCATCCGCCACTGAAACAGGTTGGCAATCTTCTGGATATGGCTGGCAGGAATCCCCGCATTACGGGCACTGACATAGAAGCTGCCGTTGATCACCCCGTTGTAACGCTGCGATTGCCACTCGACCTTCTCATTGATCATGGAGGCACTATAGACATCATCACTGCGTGCCATCACCAACGTCTGCTTGATGTTCAGGCGGATCTTGAGCTGCTGCAGGATGTTGTCCTGATCGATCAGCAGCTCGATATTCTGGCCCGGCTTGAGGCGCGCCAGATACTTCTTGTTGTCAGCATCCAGCACCTTGTAGAGGGTGGTGGTGGAGAGACCGAGATTGTTAAAAATGGCGGTCAGGTTTTCGCCGTTACGAACCCAGTAATCCTGCCACTGGGGGGCGGTGTCAACCGGGATATCATCATCCGGCGCACTCTGATCAACCAGTTCGTGATCGGGAATTTCGTTAAAGTCGGTGTTGTTTTCGTTGGTTGCCGTACCGGCGGTATCAATGGGTAACTCAAGACGCAGTGGCCGCTCAAGGATGTCACCCGGAGCTGGCAATAATGCCACTGCTGACAGGGTCATGGCCGTCAGCATCAGCATGGCGTAAAAGTGTTTGCGGGGAACCGGTGGTTCCCAATTGGCAGCCTGAACTACCAAGGGACGGAGACGTTTCATCCGCTATCCTGTATTTAGATCTAAAGAGTGTCAGTTGCGATGTCAGTTGTGACAGAACCGTATAAAACTATTTGTTGGACACAAAAAGTTACAAATAGTTCATCACAATCTGCATGAACCTCACATTTTATGCATAACCCGCCCGGATGGGCAGAAATGATCGTCTTTTTTAACCATTTTTTCCTATTTTTAAGAACCGGGTCGGATTCGACTCTGAATAAAAACCCAATATGTTGCGATAACTTTTCCATGGGGTGGATATGTCGTTAGCAAAACTGTTAACCAGAATAATTATCGTCCTGTTCCTGATCGGTGCGGCGCTGCTGTTTGCGCTGGAAGTCACAACAGTCCGCCAATCCATCCTCGACCAGATGTCAGCCAACCTGGAAACAGCCATCACAGCGCTCGGGCTGGTGCTGCAAGGCACCCTGCTCAATGACGACAATGTGCTGGCCGAGACCATCGTCAATGCCATGTTCGATGGCGGCTTCGTCAGCTCGGTCACCCTGATCGACCCTGATGGCCAGTTGCTGTTTCAAAAGGTCTTTCACTCTACCCAGCAAAATGTCCCCGGCTGGCTTCCCTCGGTTATCGGCATGCCCCCCGTCAAGATTGAGCAAGAGTTGACCGATGGCTGGCGCATGCTGGGCACTCTGACCCTTGAAGGACATAGCGGCTACGCCTATCAGCATCTGTGGAATGCCATCAGCCGCACCGGTCTGGCGTTGCTGGCGGGCCTCGTCGTATTTACCCTGATCATCTCCCTGGTATGCAGACGCCTGCTGCAGCCCCTGGAGCAGATCAACCTGCAGCTGATCCGCATCCGCAAACACCAGTTCAACAGCACCCTGCCCACCCCCTGGTTGCAAGACCTCAAAGAGGTGGCACTTTCCATCAACCAATTGGTTTCCGAACGAAAACGGGATCTGCTGCAGCAACGACTCAAGATCACCCAGCTGGGAAAACAGCTGCCACTGACGACCCCACAGCCGCTGCAAGGAGTGAGCCCGCTGCCGGAAGGTGGGCAACTGCAAAAATTTGTCTCCACCCAAGGGGAGATCGCACTCTATCAGCGTTTCTTGCCCAACCAGCCCCTCGGTGCCGACAGCAATCTCGCTACCATCCAGAGCGAGCTGCAGCAGTGGCAGCACTCTCATATAGAAGGGATCTTGCTGCCCCTCTCCCTGCTCAATCACCCACAATGGTCAGAGATCGCCCCTCTGCTAAGTCAGGGTCGAGGCAAAACACTGGATTGGCGCTGGGATGTGGCCACATTCCCCGCCCACGGCCAGTCCATCCTGGCCGCGCTACAGGAGCAGGGCTATGAACTCGCCTTCAGTGCCATTCCCCTCAATGCGGATACCTTCAATCAACTTGACCCGCTCAATCCCATCTTTATCAGCTGCCAACTGACCGATGCGCCGCTCTACTGGAATCTGCTCTCCCAGACCATGCATGCGGCCGGCTATACCCTGCTGGCAGAATCGGGAGAGTGTCGCGACATCGACAAACTGCGGACCTGGGGTATCGATGGTTATGCCAGGGAGGCGCAATCATGAAAAAGCTCGCCATACTGTTGCCCCTGCTGTGGCAACCCTGCCTGATGGCTGAAACCGTCACTATCACCACCGGGGGTGAGCAGGGGATTTATCACCAGATAACCAAAGAATTTTGCCGGTTGGCCCATGAGGTCGACGAGCAACTTGCGTGCAAACTGCAGAGCTCATCGGGTTCCATAGAAAACCTGCAACGCCTGAAACGCGGTGAGGTCTCCTATGCCATGGTCCAGTCTGACTGGCTCTATCAGGCCAGCAAAGGCTTGGGCCCTTTTGCCACCCAGCCGCAACCTGAGCTGCGCGCCCTGTTTGCCACCCATGCCGAGCCCTTCACCATAGTGATCCGTGCCGATGGCGATATCACTTCGCTGGAACAGCTCAAGCTTGCCCCCATCGATATGGGGTTGAAGAGCTCGGGAACACGCCAGACGGCGCTGGCCCTGTTCAACACCTTGGGAGCGAAAGAGCAGGATCTCGATCTGAAAAGCATGGCCAACCTGCCGGATGCGCTTTGTAGCAAGCAGATCGACGCATTTGCACTGGTGATGGGACATCCGAACCGGATTGTGCTCGACACCGCCAAACGTTGCGCTGTGACCTTCCTTCCGATAGATGGGACCGTGCGAGATCAACTGCTTAAGGGGGTCAAGTACTACCAACGCAGTCAGGTGCCCGCCCGCATCTACCCCGGCAATCTGAAGGCGACCCCCACCTTTGCCATTGCCGCCACCCTGGTCACCAATGCAAACATGCCGGAAGAGTCTGTCTATCGCCTGACCAAGGCCATGCTTACCCAGCAGACCAAATTCAATGAGCAGACTTATGGCTACGCCAATATGTTTCACCGGGCACGCAATAAAACCGGCCCGGTGCTGAGCATTGAACAGCATCCGGGCGCGGCGAAATATTTCGAGGAGTTGAAAGCGGCAGGCAAGCTATAGCTGGCGGCGGGGGGAGCGCAGTTGCTCGCTGGAGAAGCGGGTCTGCATTGATGTCCACTGCGCCAAACGATCGGCACTCCCGGCCAGCGTCCCTTCCCGCCGTGACTTCATGATCCAGATGCTTTTGGCATCGAAACTGTAAACGGGAATGAGATCGGTACGCTGGCTGCCCGGCAATATCCGGCTGTTGATATTGTCGAGCACCAGCGGATCTGATTTGGGGGTCGGGAAGTAGAGCGTCACCATGTGAAACTGGTTATATGTAACCGCCTTGACATAGGCCAGCCGCAGCTTTTTCTCATCGACACCCAGCTCCATCAGGGTGTAGTACTTGGCGATGCTGTAATCCTCGCAATCCCCACCCCGGGCGCCGATAAACTCCAGCGGATTGGCCCAGTAATCCTCATCCCCCCACAGCTTGGGATCCTCGCTGTAGGTCAGATTGTTGAAGTAGTTGTTCACCAGCTCGATCTTCTGCTGGTCAGTTGTACCCGCTCTGGGGGTGAGCAGACGAGAAAATGCCTCGGCCCGCTGAATAACGCGGCCGCCATACACCTCTTGTAACTTGGCCTGCAGAGACGGATTGGCAATATATTCAGAAAGACGCGATGCCTGCACGCTGGCGCAATATAGCGCCAGAGTGCAGGCCGGGATCAACAACCATTTCATACCGGACACTCCATGTCAGATGCTGGAGGTCAGTATAGTCCCTTCGGATGAGAGGCTCAGCCGCTGATCAGCGACACTGGGCAAATGCGTCAGCCAGCTGTTGCATGAATTGGGGATAACCATCCGGACCGAGCGGCACCTGTTCACCCACCTCATCCAGCAACAGCACCTTGGCGCCGGTATTGCGCGCCACCGATTCGATCACTGCCGGTGAAAATTGCGGCTCGGCATAGATACAGCTGGCCTGCTTCTCTTCCAATGCCTTGCGGATCTCCACTAGCGTCTTGGCACCGGGACGGCGCTCAGGGCTGACGGTAAAGTGACCCTTTGAACTCATGCCGTAGTGGCGCTCCCAGTAGCCATATGCCTCGTGGAAGACAAAGTACCCCTTCTGGTTCACTGCCTTCATCTGGCCGGCAATCACCTTGTCCTTGGCATCCACTTTCGCGTCAAAGGTTGCAAGATTGGCGGCATAGCGGGCTTGATTGGCAGGATCCAGCTTACCCAATTCGCTTGCGATCGCCTTGGCAATCACCTTGGCCTGGGTGGGGCCAAGCCAGATATGGGGATCGACCCCTTCGTGATGATGTCCCTCATGCCCTTCATCATGGTCGTGGGCAGCGTGGTCATGATCGTGCGCATCATGATCATGGGTGTCATGGCTATCCTGAGTCGCATAGTTGAACAGCGGCATTCCCTCAACCTGAGTCAGGGCCAAAGCATGGGGATGATTGGCCAGCGGCTTGGCCATAAACCCTTCCAGCTCGGGGCCAACCCAGACCACCAGATCGGCACCGTTGATGCTGCGAATATCGGAAGGACGCAGGGAGAAATCGTGGGGAGAGGCGCCGGTCGGCAACAACACCTTGGGCTCGCTCACCCCGTCGGTGATCGCCGCAGCGATGAAGCCAAGGGGCTTGATGGTGGTAAGTACCTCAATGGCACGAACAGGCAAACTCACCGCCAGCAGGGCAGTGAAGAACGCAATAATTCTCATTAATGAATCTCGTCAGAGGGTGAGTATGTGATAATATAACAGCCACTTTTTGTTATATTATAACTCTCACTGGCTGTAAACCCCGGAGTTGTCATGAGTCAACTGGTGGAGCTGAAAGAGGTCTCTCTCTCGTTTGATGGACGCTCTGTGCTCGACAAGGTCTCCTTTACCCTCAATAAAGGCAAAATCACCACGCTAGTCGGCCCCAACGGGGCGGGCAAGAGCACCCTGAGCAAGCTGGTGCTGGGTCTGCTCACCCCGGATTCGGGCAAGATCATCCGCAGCCGCGATCTGCGGGTCGGCTATGTGCCCCAGCGCCTCTATCTGGATCCTACCTTGCCATTAACAGTGCGCCGCTTCTTGCAACTGGGTAAAAACAGCCGCCTCTCCATTGAGGAAGCGCTGACCCGGGTGGGCGCAGAAGGATTGCTGGAAAACCGGATGCAGAAGCTCTCTGGTGGCGAGATGCAGCGGGTGCTGCTGGCTCGCGCCCTGCTGGTCAAGCCCGAGCTGCTGGTGCTGGACGAGCCGGTACAAGGGGTCGATATCACCGGCCAGATCGAGCTCTACGCCCTCATCGGCCAGCTCGCCGCCGAATTCAATTGCGCCGTGCTGATGGTCTCCCACGACCTGCATCTGGTGATGGCCAGCACCCACGAGGTGATCTGCCTCAATCGCCACGTCTGCTGTCATGGCGAGCCGGAAAGCGTGGCCCGCCACCCCGAATTTGCCCGTCTGTTCGGGCGACCGGAGCAGGAGGTGCTAGCGGTCTATACCCATCATCACCACTGCGATGGCGAACACCATCATCATGAACCGCAGGCTCCGGTCATCCGCCTGCCTTCTCGCAACAACGCTCACAGCAAATAGCGCAAGCAACAGGACATTCAAGTGGACAGCTTTCTGTTATACGCCCTCGCGGCCGGTCTCGGCATCGCCCTGCTGGCCGGCCCCCTCGGCAGCTTCGTGGTATGGCGCAAGATGGCCTATTTTGGTGACACCCTCTCCCACGCCTGCCTGTTCGGCATCGCGCTGGGCATCCTGCTGCAGGTCGATCTCACCCTGGCGGTGGTGGTCTGCTGCCTCGCCATGGCGATGCTGCTGGTGATCATGAGCCGCAACCAGCAGGTCGCGACCGATACCCTGCTCGGCATTCTGGCCCACAGCGCCCTGTCGCTGGGTCTGGTTACCTTGAGTTTTATGGATAACGTGCGGGTGGATCTGATGGCCTACCTGTTTGGCGACCTGCTCTCGGTACAACCGATGGATCTGCTCTGGATCTACGGCGGGGGCGCGCTGGTGCTGCTCACCCTGTGGCGGTTGTGGGATCCCCTGCTCTCCATGACTATCTCGGAAGAGCTGGCACGGGTAGAGGGGATCCGGGTCGATGTGCTGCGCTGCGTCTTGATGCTGCTGATAGGGCTGGTGATCGCCGTGGCGATGAAGTTTGTCGGGGCGCTGATCATCACCTCCCTGCTGATCATCCCCGCCGCCACCGCCCGCCGCTTCAGCCAGACGCCGGAGCAGATGGCCGGCTTTGCCGCGCTGATCGGCTGTCTCGCCGTGCTGGGTGGATTGACCCTCTCCTGGTATCAAGATACTCCGGCAGGGCCCTCGGTCGTCGTCTGTGCTACCACTCTTTTTGTACTGAGCCAATTCAAGCGCGCGTAACGGCGCAGACTAGAGCGGCATGCTCTGCCGTGTCTCCATCATCAGCCACTGGCGCAACCGGCTGATGGCAGGCTCATGGGCCCGCGAGCGCTTGCAGGTAAAGTAGAAGGCATCCCCCGTCTCCAGCTGGTGTACCGGCAAGGCCACCAGCTGGGGATCATCGGGCCGCAGCATGTAGTCATTCACGAATGCCACCCCCTGATCCCAGGCTGCCGCCTCCATCGCCAACAGCACATGGCTGAAGTGGTGCATCCGCGCCTCGTCAGGGATCACCAAGCCACCCGCCTTGGCCCAGCGCTGCCAATCCTCCCCCCGCGCCTTGTAGATGGACTGCACCGAGAGCAGGGGCAACTGCCAGATAGCCTCAGGCCACTCCCCGCTCACCTGCTGCAACAGGCGGCGACTGCAGACCGGAAAGAGCCGCTCCTGATAAATAAGATCGTGGCAATAGCCACGCCCATGGGGTGATACCGTGATAAAACAGTCCGCCACTCGATCAGATAGCTCGGGATCTTCCGCCACCATCTCCAGACTCAAATCCAGCTCTGGGTAGAGTTGGCGCAATCCGGCCAGGCGGGGGATCAACCACTTCACCGCAAACGAGCTGTAGACCGCAAGACGCAACTGCATTTGGGCCCCGCCACGCAACTGTTCGCTGCTTTGGGCAATCTGGCTGAGCCCGGCGGCAATCCCCTCAAAGTAGCTCTCCCCCTGTGGAGTCAACGAGAGCAACCGCCCCTGACGCAGCAGCAAGCGCTCACCGAGAAAATCCTCCAGCAGGCGGATCTGGTGGCTGACCGCACTCTGGCTGACGTTCAGTTCCAGGGCGGCGCGGGAGAAGCTGAGCAGCCGGGCCACCACTTCAAAATATTGCACCGCACGCAGGGGAGGCAGCTTCATTATCTAAATATCTCATGAGTGGTCATTTTTTATCATTTTACTGGATAACGCCCCCCGCGCTACCCTCCTTGCATCTGAAGTGGGAGGTGGTATGAATGCAGTAGGGATCGGCATCCTTTATCTGGTGCTGGGCAATATGGTGGCGGTCTTTTCCGATGCGCTGGTCAAGGTGCTGGAGCCAGATCAGCCCATCTTCCAGTTTGTCTTTTTCCGCCAGCTCTCGGCCGCCCTCCTGTTGATGCCCTGGCTGCTCTGGTCATGGCGCCGCAACCCGCCGGTGGCCATCAAGTGGCACCTGCTACGGGCCCATATCTGGGCGGTCGGCGTCTGCCTGATGGTGGTCGCCCTTACCCGTCTGCCCCTCGCCACCGCCAATGCCCTCTTCTATGCCGCGCCCCTGATGATGGTGCCGCTGGCGGTGTGGATGGCAGGAGAAGCGATCTCGCGCCAGAAGGTACTGACTGCGGTTATCGGCTTTATCGGGGTATTGATCGTACTGCGCCCGAGCGAGGTTAACTGGGCTGCGCTGGCGGCGCTCGGGGTGGCGCTGTCGATGGCGCTCAACAACCTGCTGATCAAGCGGATCCCGCTCAAGCAGCCCATCGCCCAGACCCTGTTTTTCACCAATGTGCTGAGCATGCCCTTCATCCTGGCGCTGGCACTGTGGGAAGGGGGCGACTGGCAGTGGCAGATGTGGTGGCCCGCCTTCGGCTCTTCGGCACTGATCATGGTCTATGCCGGCTTGTGCGTGGTGGCCTATCGCAAAGCGGAGGCGAGCAAGATTGCCTCGGCGGAGTACACCGGCCTGCTGATGGCGGTGGCCGTCGGGGTATGGCTGTTTGACGAGCAGCCGGGGCTGCCGCTGCTGCTGGGCTGTATCTGCATCGTCCTGCCGCTGGTGGCCATGGCCCGCAGCAAACCCAAACCGCTGGCCGAAGCGGCGGTTTAAACGCTCAGGGTCGCTCCAGTAGAGGAGCGACCCCTTGCTGCAGATGGGGGACGATCTCATCCTCGAACCAGGGATTCTTCCTGAGCCAGAGGGTATTGCGCGGTGAAGGGTGCGGCAACGGCAGCCAGCCGGGGCCATAGTCGGCCCAGCTGCGTACCCTCTTGGTGAGTGACCCTTTGGCCGCCCCCCGCAGGTAATGGGCTTGTGCATACTGGCCGATCAGCAGGGTCAGTTCGATATTGGGCAACAGCATCAGCACCTTGTCGTGCCAGGTGGGCGCACATTCGGGGCGCGGTGGCAGATCGCCAGATTTTCCCCTGCCGGGATAGCAGAGCCCCATCGGCATGATGGCGATGCGGGATTGGTCGTAAAAGGTGGCCTTATCGACCCCGAGCCAATGGCGCAGTCTGTCACCGGAGGGGTCATCCCACGGGATACCGCTGGCATGCACCCGGGTACCGGGCGCCTGACCGATGATCAGCAAGCGGGCACTCTCGGCTCCGCGGATCACAGGACGAGGCCCCAGCGGCAGATGAGCCTCACACAGACGGCAGGCCCTGATTTGCTCAAACAACTTATCGATACGCTGCATGACGTTGATAGTACCAGCATTTCCCTGTTTTCCCTCTTGTGGAAACAGGGCGCGCCCCCTACTATCGCCATGGGTGTTTAATTTAATAAACGGAAAATAATGAAAAACTGGCTAGGTACCGGCACCGCGACCCTCTCCTTCATCCTGTGGGGGATGCTGCCGCTCTATTATCAATTCATGCCCGAGGTCAACATGTGGGAGCTGATCTCCCACCGGGTGCTCTGGTCTGTAGTGCTGCTGGGTGCCCTGTTTTTGCTGCTTGGCCACAAGGTGCCCTGGGCACAACTGCGCAGCGAGCCGCGCCAGCTCGGCCTCATTCTGCTGGCTGGCCCCGTGATGTCCATCAGCTGGTGCATGTTCACCTGGTGCCTCACTACCGGGCAAGTGCTGACCACCAGCCTCGCCTTCTTTATGACCCCGCTGTTCAATATCGTATTCGCCGTCATCTTCCTCAAAGAACGGCTCACCCCGCAAAAGCATCTGGCGGTCGCCCTGGCGCTGGCGGGGCTCGCCTATATGCTGTTCTGCTACGGCCAGCTCCCCTGGTTCTCCCTCATCATGGGGGCCAACTTCGCCTGTTACGGCCTTATCAAGAAGAAGATCCACTACGACACCGGCACCAGCCTCTATCTGGAAGCCATGGTGCAACTGCCCGTCGCGCTGATCATCATCGGCACGCTGGCGTGGCACGGGGAAGGGGCATTCGTGAACGGGGATTTGGCTGACAAGCTGCTGCTGATGGGCAGTGCGCCCGCCACCCTGCTGCCGGTGGGGCTGTTCTGCTATGCGGTGGCGAGAACCCGGATGAGCACTGTGGGGCTGCTGCAATATATCGAGCCCAGCCTCGCCTTCCTGCTCGCCATCTACTGGTTTGGTGAGGCGCCGGACCCCATCAAGGCGGTCGGATTCGCCTTCGTCTGGGCTGGTCTGCTGGTGAGCCTGTTGCCACTGCACCGGCTCAAGCGCAGCCCTCAGGGCGTACCACGATAGGATTCCAGCACCTTGTGCCAGCGGGGATCCTTGTCCATCTGCTCGGCAATGTCGTTGAGCCTGCCATGGAGATCGGCGCGGGATTTGGGCAGCAGGATATGGCGGGTATAGCTGGATTGGGGGAAGGGCGAGATAAACAGCTTGCCCCGATAGTGCTCTGAGTCGATGAAAAAGCTCAGTGACGAGCCACTGACCAGAGTCACATCGATGCGACCGCGAACCAGCAGATCGAGATTGGTTTTCACCCTCTTGGCATCCTGACGCACCAGCTCGCCGCGGCCAGCTGCATCATCGATCCCCTGATAGCGGTAGCCCTCCACCCCGCCAAACACCAACCCCTTGAGCGAATCAGGTCCCCGGTACGTGATGGGGTGCTCACTGTTGGAGATGAGCTCGTTGGTATCGCGCATGATGGGAAAGCTCCAGAGGTAACGTTCACGCTGGGGATCCCCCATCCAGGCCGGATTGACCCAGGCGACCAGACCGTTGAAAGCAGGATCCGACATCTCCAGCGCCAGTCTGGCCCGATTGACCAGCCAAAGCTCGATTCTGGGTTCACCCCCCAGCTTTTCATTGAGATACTTGACCAGCTCGCGGCTCAGTCCGGCATCCACTCCGGTATTGAAGGGGGGATGCTGATGGTAATCGTAGAGACGGATCGTCTCCCCCTTAGCCGGGACCGACAACAGTAACCACAACCAGAACCAGACTCTCATCGCACCTCCTTGAGCTGCCTTTGAGTTTGGCACAGAGAATTCGAATGAGAGAACCCGCGACCACCACACCGGCGCCGCAACCAGCCACCCCTTCCCGCTGGTCTGTCTATATGGTGCGTACTGCTACCGGCCAGCTCTATACCGGGATCAGCACGGACCCGCTGCGCCGTCTGCGCCAGCACCAGAGTGGCAAGGGCTCCCGAGCCCTGCGCGGCAAGGGGCCACTGACGCTGGCGTGGCAACAGGAAGTCGGCGAGAAGGGGGTGGCCCTGCGCATGGAATATCGCCTCAAGCAGCAGCCGAAATCCTTCAAGGAGCAGCTGATCCACAGCCCGGCTCTTTGGCAGAGCTGGAGCCCCCAGTGGTTACCCGCAGCAACCCAGCCTTGAGGACGACAGGCCAAAAAAGGCCACTCGAGGAGTGGCCGGAAAGGGGAAATCAGGGAGCATTGCACAACGTATTACACAACCTCAGGCGGGTTAGAGGTAGGTATTGGAACGCTTGCTGCGATTACTGATCAGCCAGCAAACCGCCAGCACCAGCAGCAACCAGGGAGCCAGCTTGATGATCAGAGCAAGCATGCCACCCAGCGCCCCAAGCAACACGAACAGGCCGCTCACCAACAACATGGCTACCAGGGTAAAACCGGTCAGTGCCATCACCAGCAGCACCACCAGCAAGATGAAAAATTCCAGCATAACTTGCTCCTTATCAGTACCTTGTCTGCCGACTGATCAACCCTTCGGTCAATCCAGCCAGCGCTTCAATTCATAACGGGGCGGCATCACCAGCACCGCCAGCAGATAGGCGGCCAGTGCCAGCGGCGGCATCAGGATCAGGGCGAGCAGTGCCACCACCCGCACCGTGACTCTGGAGACCCCCAATCCCCTGGCAATCCCGGCGCAGACCCCGGTCAGCTTGCGATGCACCAGATCCTTGGACCAGGGGTTCATGATTACACCTCCGCCTTCTGGCCTTTGAGGCGAGCCAGCTCGCGCTCGATCTCGTCATTGAGCTCCAGCTCGCGGAACTGGGCCTCCAGCGAGGGATTCTGCCCCAGAGTGGCCGCCTCCAGCTGGGCTTCCAGCTGATCGACCCGGCCCTGAAAACCGTCAAAGCGCGCCATCAGCTCATGCATCCGCTGGTTGTCCACCTGAGCGCGGGCACGAATGCGGCTGTGGGCGGTCTGCTCGCGCAGGGTCAGCAGTTTCTGCTTCTCGCGCGCCTCGGTCAGCTTGGCAGCCAGCCGTTCGCTATCGGCGGTGAGCTGGGCCAGCACCTCGGCGACCCGGGCCTTGTCCTGCTCCAGCTGTTCACATTTTTTGACCTCCGCCAGCTTCTCGGTGAGGGCGGCGCGGGCCAGATCCTCACGTCCCTTCTGGATGGCGAGCTCGGCCTTGGCCGACCACTCCAGGATCTGCGCCTGCAACCCCTGCTGGTGACGCTCCAGCTGTTTCTGTTCGGCAATCACGCGGGCGGCCTGGGTACGCATCTCGACCTGCACCTGCTCCATCTCTTCGATCATCAGGCGCAGCATCTTCTCCGGCTCTTCACTCTTGTCGAGCAGGCTGTGCAGGTTGGCATTAATCAGGTCGGTCAGGCGGCTGAATAGGCTCATGGTCTGGCTCCTTGTTGATGGGATGGCTATCTCTTCCCATTGCATTACAAGAGCCGTGCCAAGAAAAATTATTGTTATTTTACATATGGATGGGAATTTACTGAGGAAATTGAAGAAGGGTTTGTTGGTGAAAATAGCCAACCAGGTGGTAATTTTTACCAACAAAAAAGGAGCCTGTGGCTCCCTTGTCGATTCGTTTGCGATATCCGTCAGGCGGCGTGGCTGTGGCCCAGCTTGCTGTCCAGTTCGGTCAGCTTGGCCTCCATCAGGGCGCGGCAGGTGTCGGAGAGATCGCGAATGCCAGCGGCACCGTGCTCCTTGCTGCAAACCGGCGCCATCACTTCCAGTAATACCTCGCCATTGTCCCAGCGGTTAAGGTCTATCTGACCGAAGTAGCTGGAGCAGACGATAGGCACTACAGGCACCTCAGCCTGCACCGCCGTGTGGAAAGCGCCCGCCTTGAATGGCAGCAGACCACGCCCCTTGGAACGGGTCCCTTCCGGGAACATCCAGATGGAGGTGCCGCGGTTCTTGATGCGGTCCACCACCTGGCCTATGGTACCGATGGCGCGGGAGCGGTTGGAGCGGTCAATCAGCACGTTGCCGGAGAGCCAGAAGATAAGGCCGAAAAAGGGCAACCAGAGCAGGCTCTTCTTGCCCACGGCGACGACCCCGGGCTGTACCGCACCGGTCACGGTGAAAACATCATAGTTACTCTGGTGATTACAGACGTAGACGGCCGGGCCGACCGATTTCACCTCGTCGGCGACCGTCACCTTGACCCGCAGCCCGATCAGCGGACAAACCGCGTGGTACATGCGGGCAAACACATAGACGTTGTTGGGATGGCGCGGACGAACCAGACAGAGCAGCAGGCCGAACAGGAACCAGAAGATGAGCAGCAGACCAAGCAGCAGCACACGGGCAATTTTGAGCATCGAACACCTCGAGTTTTAACTCGGCGCAGTATACTGATCCCCCTTTTAGCGAACAAGCGTTCGCCAAACAGAGCCGACCACCCTCCCCGCACCACCGTCACAATGTGGCCCACCACAGCGTCGCCGACTTGCCCCTCCCGCCATTGGTCGTTAGGATGGCCCCATCTTGATGGATGGGGCAAACATGATGTTGCAACAACGGGTAGCGAAACATCTCCTGCTGCTGGTCTGCCTGCTGGTGCTCAATTGTGCGGCCCAGCCGCTGGCCCGGCTGGCCCTGCTCGATCACGCCCTCAGCTGTCAGGTACTGCCCGTTCCAGGCTCGGCAACGGCTCAAGAGGATGCCAAACCGGCCAGCCCGCAACCTACCAGCTGCCAGCTCAATGGCAAGTGGCTAAGTGCCGCCACCCTGCTCTGTGTCGAACAGCTCTTCTTTGCCGTGGCCCTGCTGATCGCCCTACTGGCTCCCCTTTGGCGCTACACACCGCCACAGCCCCCTCCCAGAGTCATCTCGCCGCCCGAACGGCGGCTGCACCTCACCCTCTGCGTCTGGCGGGAATGAGTTCGGCAACGTTCTTTCGTTAGCTGTCACTCAATTTTTGCGAGACCAAAAAGATGTCGAATATTTTCAAGACCGCCCTGCTACTGGGCAGTCTGCTGTGGCAATCCTCGGGATTGGCCAACGACACGGGCTGGCTCACCAGCCCCCAGAACGATCACGCCAAGGTCAGGCTGCAAGCCGACCGCAGCACGGCAAATCAGACCCGTATCCTGCTCGATGTCGAGCTGGAGTCAGGCTGGAAGACCTACTGGCACAGTCCGGGAGAAGGGGGGATTGCCCCCCAGATCCTGTGGGATGAGCCGGTCGGAGACTTTCAGTGGCGCTGGCCGGTGCCACGCCACTTCGAGGTAGCCGGGCTCAGCACCCAGGGTTATCAGGGGGACGTGACCTTCCCCCTCAGCCTCAACTATCCCGCCGGGCAACCACTCAAGGGGACTCTGCGCCTCTCCACCTGCAGCAATGTCTGCATCCTGACCGACTTTCCCTTCACCCTGGCGGTGGATGGGCAGGCTCCAGCCAGTTTCGACTTCGGCTGGGCCAAGGCCATCAGCAACCTGCCCCAGCCGCTACCCGCCGAGACCCGGGTCGAGCTCGGTTATCAGCACAACCAGCTGCAACTGCGCGCCGAGCGGGCAGAGGGCTGGCAATCGCCTGCCCTCTTTATTGATGCGCTGGAAGGCGCTGAATTTGGCAAACCGGCGCTTGAGGTCGAGGGCAACACCCTGATCGCCCGGGTGCCGGTGAGCGATGGCTGGCAGGGGGATGCGCCGGATCTGCGCGGCCAATCCCTCGGCCTGCTGCTCATCAGTGGCGAACAGGCGTGGCAGGGCAAGGGGACGATTGGCGAAGCGCTTGCGCTGCCCGCACCGAGCCAACCCCTCTTCTGGCTGCTGGGGGCGGCGCTGCTCGGCGGCCTTATCCTCAACCTGATGCCCTGCGTGCTGCCGGTGCTGGCGCTCAAGCTGGGGTCTGTGCTGCAACATCAGGAGCGTGAACAGGGAACCGTGCGCAAGCAGTTCCTCGCTGCCAGCGCCGGGATCATTGCCTCCTTCTGGGTGCTGGCAGCCATGAGCAGTCTGCTGCGCGCCCCCAGTTTTGCAATGAGTGGGGCGGTCGGCTGGGGCATCCAGTTCCAGAGCGCCGGTTTTATCGGCTTTATGGTGCTGGTCACCCTGCTGTTTTGCGCCAACCTGCTGGGGCTGTTCGAAATCCGTCTGCCGAGCAACCTCAACACCCGCCTCGCCACCAGCGGCGGCAATGGCCTCGGCGGTCACTTTCTGCAGGGAAGTTTCGCCACCCTGCTGGCGACTCCCTGCTCGGCCCCCTTCCTCGGCACTGCAGTGGCCTTTGCGCTGGCGGCGCCGCTCGGCCAGCTCTGGCTGATCTTCACCGCGCTCGGGCTTGGCATGAGTCTGCCCTGGCTGCTGGTGGCGGCCTTGCCAAGACTCGCCTTCTGGTTGCCGAAACCGGGGCGCTGGATGAACCATCTGCGCATCCTGCTCGGCTTGATGATGCTGGGCTCCAGCCTCTGGCTCACCAGCCTGCTCGACAACCATCTCGGCAGTTATGCCACCGGCTGGCTGATGGTTGCCATGCTGCTGGCACTGCTGATTGGTATCATCTGGCGTTACGGCATCCGTGGCTTCACACTGGCGATCTCCCTCTCGGCACTGATCGGCGCAGCCCTGCTGCTGGGGGGCGCCTTCACGGCGCAGGGGTCGGGCAGTATCGACAAGGTGGTCTGGCAGCCGCTCTCTGAACGCGCCATCACAGATGCGCTGGCCCAGAACAAGCGGGTCTTTATCGATGTCACCGCCGACTGGTGCGTCACCTGCAAGGCCAACAAATACAACGTGTTGCTGCGCGATGAGGTGCAACAGGCCCTCTCGGCCCCCGATGTGGTGGCCCTGCGCGGCGACTGGAGCAAACCAAGCGACACCATCGCCGCCTTTCTGCGTAAGCGGGGCGCGGCTGCGGTTCCCTTCAACCAGATTTACGGCCCGGAGTTGCCGCAGGGAGAGGTCCTCTCCCCTCTGCTGGACAAGACCGATCTGCTGACCACCTTGCACAAGGCTGGCCTGCTTCAGGCTGGCA
Source organism: Aeromonas australiensis (assembly GCF_000819725.1). Lineage (GTDB taxonomy): Bacteria > Pseudomonadota > Gammaproteobacteria > Enterobacterales > Aeromonadaceae > Aeromonas > Aeromonas australiensis. Next base: position 47,793 of record NZ_CDDH01000002.1, read on the forward strand.
CTACCCGATTTTAAGGAGTAACCATGAAACCGACTCTGAGCGCCCTGACCCTGCTGGCCTCCCTTTCCGCAGCCCTGTTGGCTCCGGCTCTGCACGCTGCCCCCTTCACCCCGGAGCAGGAGGCACGCATCAAGGAGCTGATCCGCGAGACCCTGATCGCCAACCCCAAGATCCTCGACGAGGCGGCCGAATCCTGGGAGCAGCAGAACGCGGCAGCCCAGGAGGCGCAGCTTGGCAACTTCATCAAGGGCAACCAGGATGTGCTATTCAATAGCGCCACCAGCCCGCGTCTGGGAGCGAAAAACCCCAAGCTGACCCTGGTGCTGTTCACCGACTACAACTGCGCCTACTGCAAGCAGTTCGATCCCCGGCTGACCAAACTGCTCAAGGCCTATCCGGACGACCTGGGGCTGGTGATCAAGCTGCTGCCGTTCAAGGGACAGACCTCCGCCAAAGCGGCCCAGTACAGCCTCACTCTGTGGCAACAAGATCCGGCCCGCTTCTTCGCCCTGCACGACAAGCTGATGAGCAAGCAGGGGATGCTGACCGAGGCGGATATCAACAAGGCGCTGGCGGCCACCGGCAACACTGCGCTCAAACCGGCCGCCAAGGCGACCGAAGAGCTGCGCAACAGTCTGCGCATCGGCACCCTGCTGGGGGTTCAGGGCACGCCGGCGACCCTGATTGGCAACCAGCTGGTGCCGGGCGCCATCCCTTATGAGGAGCTGGAGCAACTGGTGAAGGCCGAACTGGCCAAGCAGGGGTAAGGGATGACTACCAATCCTCAACCCCGCTGGCGACGCTGGGGCAAGGAGGCGCTCTGGCTGTTGCTGATGGCGCTGGTCATCTCGACCCTGCTGGATCTGTGGCGCAGTCCGACCCTGCCTGAGGGGGCGATGAACGCCCCCGTCACCCTGCAGGATGGCAGCAGCACAGATCTCGCCACCCTGAGCCACGGCAAGCCGCTGCTGGTCTACTACTGGGCCAGCTGGTGCGGGGTGTGCCGTTTCACCACCCCGGCCGTGCAGCAGCTCTGGCAAGAGGGTGAAAACGTGCTGACGGTGGCGCTGCGCTCCGGCAATGCGGAGCAGTTAGGCAAGGGGATGAGCAAGAAGGGGCTCACCTTCCCGACCCACAACGACGAGTCGGGAGCGCTCGCCGCCAAGTGGCAGGTAGGGGTCACCCCAACGTTCCTCGTTATCAAGGATGGGACGCTTGTGAGCAGCACCACCGGCTGGAGCTCGAAGTGGGGCCTGCAGCTGCGGCTCTGGTGGGCGTCGCTCTAGACCTCCAATCCTTACGCAACGCCAACCTTCATCACGGCAAACCTCGCCGCAGCAACCAACGACAAGGGCCATCCCTGCGGATGGCCATTTTTTCATGGTTCATCGCCTTCCCGTGCGCGCCCCTTGCACTGACCAGATCGACTGGCAACAATAGACCCCTTCATCTCGCCCGTTAATTGATCGCCCAATTCATCGCTTTGGGGGGGCGTTTCCGTTAAAATGACGGGTTTTTGCCGTGCCTGGTTTGCCAATCCCCACCATCAGGCACTCGCAGCGTGAATCCTATGATGCCAGTGATGCAGGATCTGCCATGAACAACTACTTTCGGGTGCTGGGCGTCAAGTCCAACGCCAGCGAAAACGACATCAAGAAAGCCTATCGTCGGCTGTCGAACCAGTACCACCCCGACAAGTTGCTCGGGGCCAGTGAAGAAGAGAAAGAGCAGGCAGCCCTCAAGCTGCACCAGGTAAAGCAGGCTTATGAAGTACTGTCAGATCCGAAACAGCGGGCCGCCTTTATCAAGGATTTCAACAACGTCATCGTGACCGACCCCGCCTCCGCCATGCAGGAGATGTGGGATCAGTTCTACCCCTGAAACAGCAGGCAGAAAGAGCAACTATGCAAAAGAGATGGGACCAGGCGCGGCTCAAGTCGCTGCAAAGCGATGCCAGCGAAAACATCGAATCCTACCGGGATCAGGACGACCCCAAAGGGCTGGAGCAGTTCACCGACCAGATGAAGAGCCTGCTGCTGGCCGATATGAGCATGCTGGAATTTATGCCCGAATATTTGCCACTGGCCCTCTATGGCCGGGTGCAGTTCCCGGCCAAGGCCAAGTCGCAGTGGAACAAGTGGCTCAGCAGCGGCGAGCAGCCGAGCTGGGACGAGTTCAAGGTGAGCGTCGGCTTCAACAACGCCGCCCTGCCGCTGGTCAAGGCGGTGCGGGCCCAGAGCGAAGATCAGCTGATGGAAGCCTGCGCCGTGCTGTTCCTGCTCTGCCATCCAAAAGAGAATCCGCTACCGCGCGGTAGCCACCGCGGCGATGACGACTATGAGCTGCGCGACGAAGAAGAGGAAGACGGGGAAGATGCCGACGCCGATTATCATGGCGAAGGGCATGGCGGCAGCGATCGCTATGGTGATGATCAGGGCGATCAGGATATGTACGACGAAGTCCGTTTCTAATTGGGGCAAGGCATGAGCAACAGTCTGATAGAAATTACCGCCATCGAGATCAAAGAGCTGGCCGTTATCGAGCCGAAGCAGGCCAGCGAGAAGTTCGAGCTGATCGCCAAGACCATGTCTGACGACCAGCTGGCAGAAGTGATTGAAAACATTGATATCGTTACCCTGACCCAGATTAACGGCCAGCACGATATCTCCTTCCCCTCCATCATCTCCGAGCTGATGACCCCGGAGCGGATCCGCGACATCGTCTGCCAGCAGCCGCTCTACTGGGAAGAGGCGATCAAGAACAACGCCGACGAGCTGCAACAGCACACCTTCGACTTCCTCAACTACCTGATCCGCACCCAGGATAGCGAAGCCAAGCAGCGCGAGATCCTCGAGTGCGTGGCCGAAGACCCGGCCGGTCTCTTCTACCTCGCCATCCCCTTTATCGAGTTCTATCGCGGCGATCGCTATGAAGAGGACGAAGGCTATCGCGATGTGCTGCACGCCGAAGAGGAAGATCTCGAAGAGTCCCAGCGTTACAGCGAACGCCAGCAGAGCGAGGATCTCCACGACTACGCGCTGGATGACCCGCGCAGCCTCTTGATGCTCATTCGCGAGCTGGCCCCCGAGGTGGAAAAATCCATCAAGGCGCTGCTGCGGAGCGAACACTCCAGCTGGGACGGCATCATCAACAAGTTTGCCGCCGAGCTGGTGATGCAGGCCAAAGAGAAGAACAAGGTCGAGGAAGACGAGTACGGCGACGTCGACGACATGTTCAGCTTTCTGGATTAAGGAGCCCATTCATGCAGTTAGTCATTCGCGATGCCAACCTGGGCCCCTTTCTGACCCAGGTGCTGCGCTTTGGCCGCGACAACGAACTCTTGAGTCAGCAGCAGCTCGCCGCCATCAAGGGCAAGGCGGTGCTGATGAGCCTCAAATTCGCCGACAAGTACTACAACAAGTACAAGATGCACCTGCTGGAGCAGGCCGCCCACGACGTCATCGGCGTGGTGAGCCTCGGCCTGCAGGAGCTCTCGGCGCGGGACCCAGCCAAGGCGCTGGCGCTGCTGCAGGCGCCGGAAGGCCCCATCAAGCCGTTCCAGAAGGGCTGGTCGATGCTTATCACCGTCAGCCCCAAGCAGGCTGGCAACAGCCTCTACGGTGACGTGGATGCGCGGCTGCTAGACAAGATCTCGAGCCCGCCCGATGTGGAGGAGTGGCAAGGGTGGCAGGAGTACGAGAAGGCGCTGACCGAGCACAACAAGAGCCGCCTGATGGAACTCATCGACCAGCACTTCTTCGCCTGCGAAAGCGACCACCCCACCATGGAGGACAAGCTGGCCGAAGCGCTGCTCTACCGCATCCTCTGCGGCAAGGGCAGTGGCGCCGCCCCGCTCAAGGTGAAGCAGGATCTCAAGCGCAAACTGGCGCGGGAGATTGAGCTCGACGAGAGCTGGTATGACACCGACTACCTCGCCGCCCAGCTCACCCAGATGCTGAGCGCGCTGCCCGCCGACATGGCCGCCGCCCTGCGTCAGGAGCTGAGCCCGGGCTTTGTGCCCAACCTGCTGCACACCCTCGGCTTTGTGCGCCAGTACCAGCTGCTGCAAAAAGAGAACGCCTCGCCGGAGAAGCTCGACAACATCGAGATGCGTGCCGGTCTCAAGCACCCGCTGCTCGGCTGGCCGCTCTACCACGACTTCTAAGGCCGCTTTCGCCGCCTCTTTTGTTGCCCCCAATGTGGGATAACCCAACGCCCGGCCCGCCGGGCGTTGTTATATCTGACGACAAGCCAGCTATTCAGGGTCGCTAATCAGCGCAAATCACCTTATCCAGCAAGGCTATCCGGTTACCTTCAGAATCCTGAAACTTGCCCCCCCCCTGATGGTATCGCCCACTCGAGTCACAGGGTAAAGCATCTGGGCGCCCGCAGCAGAGCAGCCGCCATCACCCGCGCCATATCAGTCACCCTCAAGTAGATTCGCGATCCATCCAGACTCTGGATATAGCCCTTACCTCGGGCCAGTGCACCAGAACAACCTTCGGCACCATCAGTCAACGGGAACAGCACCATTTGATTGCCATCGATATCCGAAAATTCGAATTCGATATCAAAAACAGCAGAATAAAAAAGCGATTGCTCGCAGCATATTTATTACCGCAATTTCAAAATTCACACCAAGATTGACCATCGAATATCCTTCTTGTTAGCAGGAGATAGCTACATTCAGGCACGAACCAGCTCTTTTATTGCCATCATAAACCGCTTCTATCTATTCACGCAGGAATGTCAATATCTTTATATTAATTACCCACCCCGCCAATAGCTTAATTCTACTCTGAGTCAGAACCATGCATCGGCGGGAATTCTGAGCAGCATTTACTAAATTGACATATACTGATTACAACTTTGATGCTGCCCACCTATGAGGATATATGACATGTATATGTTTCTGCCCTTCTTGCTTGCTCTGATCACATGTATCAGCATTTTGATGAATAAGCGCACCGCGTCCTATCTACTGTGGTCTCTGCTGTTGGTCGTGACCCTGCTCTCGTTTATACATCATGTGACCGATCCGCTCACCCTCTCGTTTTAGGAGTTAACAATGACCATATCCACTACCTCCGAGTCATCACAACAGAACGCTCTACCACCACTGCTCAATACCATTGGATTATTGGGCGTCTCCCTAACGTTGCTGGTCGCTTTTTATTACCAGCTTTATCTCTCCGAACTCCCATGCCCCTTGTGTCTATTGCAGCGAGTAGGTTTCATTGTGGCTGGCATCGGCTTTATGTTGAACCTGCAATTTGGAGCCAGAGGAACACACTACGGCATTGTGATCATTGGGGCACTGACTACTGCTATCATCGCGACCAGACAGGTTTTCTTGCATATTCTTCCCGGCGATCCCGGATATGGTTCTACCTTCCTTGGTCTGCACTTCTATACTTGGTCGCTGGTGAGCGCACTACTAATTATCTTGGCCGTTGCCCTGGTATTAATCATGAGCGATGAGATCAAACTCTCTCTGCCAGGGCTAGCCCGCGGCGGGCGTATCGCCTCACTGCTCTTCGTGATCCTGATCGCAGCCAACCTGGCTTCGACTCTGCTCGAATGTGGTACTGGGCCATGCGAGGATAATCCCACCTTTTACCAGCTACTCGGCCTGCGCTAGCCAACAAGGTGGCGAGAGAACTGCTCTGTCGTCACCACTTGCCCCATGGCAAAACTATAAACGCCAGATAAATGCATGTGAACAACTAGCGCGCAGTTAAAGTTTATTTAACAAAACGGTGGGAGTCCCAGATTTCCGCAAATTTTCCAATGACTAATTAATGAACATTCATGCGGATGTCCTGTCCCTAGATCTGTACAACGCCTCATGGCTCATCAGGTCATTTACATCCTGCGTTATTCTGTCTTGACGATGATTCAGTCAAAGCATCCTCCAAAAAACCAGCATTCCTATCAATATCCCACAATTTTTTTAAGTTAGAATCGAAATATGATATCATGTCATCCAGATGATCATTCTTGCTGAAAGAAAAATAGGTGAAATCATTATTTACATAATTTCCAGACCAAGTTAAGGCTGCTTTAAATTCCGCTGAATTATTAATGGCGTGTCGACCAACGTATAAGCCTGTAATAAAGTAATCTATCCTTCCCTTAAGGAGCTTATTGAAATTTCTATCCATATTGGCTGCGGTTTCCACTCTTAAATTTCGGTTTATGTACTCATCAACCCCACCTCCAAATACATCACCTAAAGATAAAGACACCCCTCCTTTGTATTGTTTCAGATCTTCCATCTTATTGAAATTTATAGGCTTGTCTTTTCTATAAAAAACAACTATTGGATTTTCAAATGCAGGATAGTTAGTGAATTTAAGGTAATTCTCCCTCTCTGTATTCTTTCTTAAAGGTGTGACGAGCTGAATATTGCCTAGCTCCGCCTCTCTAAGGACTCTTTTCCATGGATAATAGTTATAAATTATTTTAACATTTTGTGGCTTTATTTTATCAAGCAACATCATACTGGCGCCATAAAGCACAGCATCACCCTCTGCTTCATCACAGTAATGATAAGGGGGATATGCTGGATTACTGGATATAATAATATTCCGTGTTTCTCCATTAGTGGTTCCAGACAATAAAATAAAGATAAAACAAAAAATTAATGTGTATGCTTTCACTCCCTGCCTCCCGCGAAATCATATAAAAAGCGCGACACTCGTAAACAGTCTCTTGATCAAATCATGATCCCCTGAGCCATCACCTCCTTGACGACAAAAAAACCATCCAGTTTGCTTTGCAGAACTTTCCAGACTTCCCCTAGGCAGGGCGTCGGTATGAGTATTTGACATTTGAGCAAAACGTAGAGAGCACGTGTCGTTGTAAAATTCCAAAAAGGTGGGTGTCCAAGATGTTTAGATTCAGTGAGCAAAGCCTGGCTCTTGAAGCGCCCTTCCCAGAAATGGCCCTTGCAACCATCTTCTCTATTGGCTTGACGGGCCAGATTTTCATTGAGTAGCCGAATAAACCAACTGATGGAGTGAAGCCGCTCCCGCCATTGGGCCAGCAATTGCTGTACAACCGCCAGCTCAGGCTCGATCAACATCTCCCCTTGATACCAACGCCTGACCAACAGCGGCCACTGAAAAAGCGCAGCCCAGCGCTCAGCCACTTCCCGCTCACTCCAATTGGCAGCAGCGTCGGGCTCCACCTTGAGCACCAGATGATAGTGATTGCTCATCACCGCATAGGCACAAATGCTGATGGCAAACAGCCGTGACAGTTGCCCCAGTTTGTCAACCACCCACTGACGCCGATGCTCGTAGCTCTGGCCTGAATGGGCATCTTCCCCGCACAAAAACGCGCGCCGCACACAACGGCTGACCACATGGTAATAAGGTGTATCCTGCAAGCTGATTTGACGTGAACGGGCAATGGTCATGGCGTATCCCTCGACAGTAACTCCTTAAGCCAAGTACAGCATTACGCCGCAGTCAAAAATGTGGGTGAGTCAAAAAGGTGGGTGTCCCAGATTTCTCGATTTCTGCTTTCCCAGATTTCTGCTGTCTGCAAAACCGTTATCTGCCCCAACAGAGCATGGTCGAGATAAATCGAGCTGATGATGATGTTATAGAGGAGCTGCCACTTAGCGCACAACAGGAGCATTACCGAGCCGAAGAGCTGCAACTGAATTTACAGCACCTTAACGGACTCTACCGTCAACAACACCGACCTCGGACAGGTGGGCCAGAAAACCATGTTTCGTCATGATTTTTTCAAGCAGCCCTTCTTTTTCTATTTTCTCTAACCCTAAATTGAAGTCTTCCATTTTTTTCTTGTAATTAGAGGTTCTTTTTGAAATAGCAAGGTGCTGAGATACAGTTTCAATAGGTGGTTGAAGCCATTCAAGGCTATTCTTAAATTTAGGGTATTTTGTATCGATGAGAAAACTTGCCACACCTCTATCAATCAACACTAAATCCACCCTTCCAAGATAAAGCTTTACAATATTCTGTTCATCTGTTTTAACTTCATGCTTGGTAAGATTTGCGCTTTCAAATTCTGGCGGATTTGCATACCCTCTTACTGTTCCTATTTTGTAGGATTTAAGCTCATCAAGGTTTTTAAAAGTGATTTGTTCACTGCCGCGTTTATAAAAACCGATTTCATTTGCGGGCAAAGCTTTGGAAAAAACAAACCATTCTTCACGTTCCGATCTGTGCCAGAGTGCAAACATCCCATCATACTCTCCTAGCTGCGCTTCTCTGATAGCTCTTGACCAAGGGAGGAATACAATCTTTGTTTTATATCCAACCCGTTTATATGCTTCTGTAATAATCTCTGAAATTAATCCGTACTGAGGCAGGCTTTCACTAAAATAAGGGGGGTACTCGGAAGATACCAATCTTATTGTTTTATCTTCTAATGAAGTTACCGCGCTACTGAAAAATATTATAAAAAGAATAGGAAATCCGAGTATTTTTTTAAACAGATATATACGGCTCAATATGGTCATAACAAACTCCCGGGCCAATCACAACAGATAGCGTAGGGGAAACGGTGGGTGTCCCAGATTTCAGGTCAACATACGGTCAGACAGGCTAGCAAGGCGGATTCAGAGTTGGCCGCGGTGTCTGGCTCTAGCTTGAGCTTGAACACCAGATGATAGTGATTGCTCATCACCGCAGAGGCACAAATGCTGATGGCAAGCAGCCGTGACAGTTGACCCAGCTTGTCAACCACCCACTGACGCCGATGCTCGTAGCTCTGGCCTGAATGGGCATCTTCCCCGCACAGAAAAGCTCGCCGCACACTACGGCTGACCACATGGTAGTAAGGCGTATCCTGCAAGCTGATTTGACGTGAACGGGCAATGGTCATGGCGTATCCCTCGACAGTAACTCCTTAAGCCAAGTACAGCATTACGCCGCTGTCAAAAAGGTGGGTTTCCCAGATTTGTCCCGGTGTCCCAGATTTGTCCACAGATTTCTGTCTTCAGTCTCCCCTCACCCTAGCCCTCTCCCAAGGGGAGAGGGGATCGGCACCTGCCACTCTGTAGCCCTAGCTGTCACTCTTAGCTATCACGCCATACCACGGTCACTATCAATGGCTGCGATCTCTGCTCCCTTCTCCCACTCTTTGCCATAGATAAGGGGAGAAAGGTCGGTGAGGAGGGAGAGCAAACCACCGACAAGCAGCAGAGCGTTAAATCAAGCAGGAGCACGTAGGGTCGATTAGCGAAGCGTAATCGGCCGCACCGCAATCCCGGTGGCTATGGACATAGAGAAGAGATCAGCTGGAGCATCAACAGAATAACGACAACCTGTTTTCGCGATCGTCTGATTACGCTTCGCTAATCAGACCTACGGGCTGGGCTCCCTTCTCCCACTCTTTGCCATAGATAAGGGGAGAAGGGTCGGGGATGAGGGGGTGCAAGCCATCGACAACCAGTAGAGCGTTAAATCAAGCAGGAGCGCGTAGGGTCGATTAGCGAAGCATAATCGTCCGCACCGCAATCCCGGTGGCAATGGACATAGAGAAGAGATCAGCTGGAGCATCAACAGAATAACGACAACCTGTTTTCGCGATCGTCTGATTACGCTTCGCTAATCAGACCTACGGGCTGGGCTCCCTTCTCCCCTTGCGGGAGAAGGGTCGGGGATGAGGGGGAGCAAGCCATCGACAACCAGTAGAGCGTTAAATCAAGCAGGAGCGCGTAGGGTCGATTAGCGAAACGTAATCGTCCGCACCGCAATCCCGGTGGCTATGGACATAGAGAAGGGATCAGCTGGAGCACCAGCAGAATTGGGGTAACTGTTTTCGCGAACGTCTGATTACGCTTCGCTAATCAGACCTACGGGCCTCAACAGTAACCCATCAAGCCAAGTACAGGGTTACGCTGCGGTCAAAAAAGTGGGTGTCCCAAATTTTTGCTCCGCTGTCAAAAAGGTGGGTGTCCCAGATTTCTCTTTCTTGCAACTGACTTTCTACAGGTTTTATTTTTCACTAGTTTGTAGCCAAACACTATTAAGAAATTTAGTGATCTCACTGTTTACCATTTGGTGTATAGATTCACGATCGACCCCTGGAGCATCTTCACAAAGAAATGGGGCTATTCCTCGCAATTGAGAAGAGCAAGGTGAGAGGAAAACAAAATGACCAGCATTATGTATTACCTTCAGTTTATTTTTTGACGATAAAGTAGTTGCTAGTGCACCGGCATTATTTTCCCAAGCAAGCTCTTCATCCTTATCACCGGTGAAAATTAACGTGGGGGCAGTGAACATTTTTAGAGAATCAGGGGAGAATGCCATACTCACCGGAGCCATGAAAATCCATGCCTTTACTCTAGTGTCAGGTAAAGGAGATAAATCTGGGCGGTCATTGGTGATTTTACCTTGAGTTAAGCATATTGCTTGTGCCTGATACGTTTCACAATAACTGGCATAACGAGCTGCTTCAATCGCTCCCCCTCTCAAGAATAATCCAGTTGCACCTCCAGCAGAAAAACCAATAAAAGCAATTTTATCTTCGTCAATATATGAAGAAATATCAGGATTTTTCATTGCTGCCGTAATAGCAGCAGAAATCTGCAATGGACGACCGTACCATGTACTGGTCGCTCCGGCCCCTGACTGATCTTTGTAATTATCTCCGGGGTGACTAAGGGTAATAACAATATTCCCCTGTCGTGCAAGCAAAGTGGCAAGGTCATGATGACTCCACAAACTGCCTGAATTACCATGCGATACAACTATTACTGGATAACGTCCAGGTACAATTTTTTCCGCCTGTTTCGCAGCCACTTGATAAGGGCCAATGTTACTCAATGTCTTTTCAGCTACGACACTGGGATAGAAGTAAACGGCCTCCATAGGTTTTTTGCCTACAGGATCACTTACCACTAGACGCTGAAAACCAGCATAATTAGCGGATTGAACAGAAGCTGAAAACACACAACCGAAACAGATGACATAACGTAGTAAATGGCGGAATAACAGTCCCATGGCATGGTTTACCTGACATAAAAAGCAATTAGCTCACAAGTTTAACACCATGCACACCCAAAATTGCTACTTATTTACCTCAATTAAAAGGGAGCGACTAATCGCCCCCTTCTATTAATTACCCTTCCTGATTTTCCCCGGCTACCGGCTCGGCACCGGCGGCGGGTTCAATCTCGATGCGATCGACCCGCTGCAAACCGCGGGGTAGCTTGGCGCCGCGGCGGCCGCGCTCGCCGCGGTAGTAGTCGAGATCAGAGGGTTTGAGGGTCAGCTTGCGCTTGCCGGCAAACAGGGTGACCGACTGGCCCTGCGGGATGACGGCGGCCATCACCACAAACTCCTCCCGCGCCTTCACGCGAGCAGAGGGGATGCTGATCAGCTTGTTGCCCTTGCCCTTGCCGAGTACCGGCAAGGTGCTCAGCGGGAACAGCAGCATGCGCCCCTCGTTGGAGATGGCCATACAGAGATCGCTCTCCGGTGAGCCAATCTTCTGGGGTGCCATCACCAGACCCCCTTCCGGCACGGTGAGCAGCGCCTTGCCGTTCTTGTTCTTGCCGATGAGATCGTCATAGGTGCAGACAAAGCCGTAACCGGCATCGCTGGCGATCAGATACGGCTCACCCTCGTTGCCCATCACCAGATGGCGCACCTCTTCCCCAGCCCCCAGCGCAAAGCGGCCGGTGAGCGGTTCGCCCTGACTGCGCGCCGATGGCAAGGTGTGGGATTCGAGGGCGTAGGTTCTCCCCAGGGTGGAGAGGAACACCGCCTGCTGGTTGCTGCGGCCACAGGCGTGGGCCAGATAGCTGTCCCCCGCCTTGTAGGAGAGCCCCTCGACATCCACGTCGTGACCCTTGGCGGCGCGCACCCACCCCTTGTCGGAGAGGATGACGGTGACCGGTTCGCTGGGAATAAGCTCTTTCTCGGTCAGCGCCACGGCGGTAGCACGCTCCACCAGCGGGGTGCGGCGATCGTCGCCGTACTTCTCGGCATCGGCCAGCAGCTCTTTCTTGAGCAGGGTATTGAGGCGACGCTCGGAGCCCAGAATGAGCTCCAGCTTGTCGCGCTCTTCGGCCAGTTCGCTCTGTTCGGCGCGCAGCTTGAACTCTTCGAGCTTGGCCAGATGGCGCAGTTTCAGCTCGAGGATCGCTTCGGCCTGGGTCTCGGTAATGTTGAAGCGCTCCACCATCACCTTGCCCGGCTCATCCTCGGTACGGATGATCTCGATCACTTCGTCGATGTTGAGATAGGCGATCAGCAAGCCTTCGAGGATGTGCAGGCGAGCCAGCACCTTGTCGAGGCGGAACTGCAGACGGCGACGCACCGTCTCACGACGGAACTGGATCCACTCGCTGAGGATGGTCTTGAGGCACTTCACCTGCGGCCGGTTGTCGAGGCCGAGGATGTTGAGGTTGACCCGGTAGTTCTTCTCCAGATCCGTGGTGGCGAACAGGTGGGCCATCAGCCCCTCCACATCCACCCGGTTGGAGCGCGGCACGATCACCAGACGGGTCGGGTTTTCGTGGTCAGATTCATCCCGCAGGTCGGTGACCATCGGCAGCTTTTTCGCCACCATCTGGGCGGCGATCTGCTCCATGATCTTGGCGCCGGAGGCCTGATGGGGCAGCGCTGTGATGACGATGTCGCCATCCTCCTCGCTCCAGACCGCCCGCTGCTTGATGGAGCCCTTGCCGGTCTCGTAGATTTTGCGGATATCATCGCGCGGGGTGATGATCTCGGCGTTGGTCGGGTAGTCAGGCCCCTGAATGTGCTGCATCAACACATCCAGCCCCGCATTGGGGTTGTCCAAAAGCTCCACACAGGCATGGGCCACTTCCCGCGCGTTGTGGGGCGGGATGTCGGTCGCCATCCCCACCGCGATACCGGTCACCCCGTTGAGCAGGATGTGCGGCAGACGGGCAGGCAGCACCACCGGCTCCTTCATGGTGCCGTCGAAGTTCGGCGTCCACTCCACCGTGCCTTGCCCCAGCTCTGAGAGCAGCAGCTCGGAGAAGCGCGACAGGCGCGCCTCGGTATAACGCATGGCGGCGAAGGATTTGGGATCGTCCGGCGCACCCCAGTTGCCCTGACCGTCCACCAGCGGATAACGGTAGGAGAAGGGCTGGGCCATCAGCACCATGGCTTCATAACAGGCGCTGTCGCCGTGGGGATGGTACTTACCCAGCACGTCACCCACGGTACGGGCGGACTTCTTGTGCTTGGAGAGCGCCGACAGACCCAGCTCGCTCATGGCGTAGATGATGCGCCGCTGCACCGGTTTGAGGCCGTCGCCGATATGCGGCAGGGCCCGATCCATGATGACGTACATGGAGTAGTTCAAGTAAGCCTGTTCGGTAAAGGTGCGCATTGGCTGGCGCTCTACCCCGTCCAGACTGAGCTCTAGATCGCTCATAGATTTGTTCTCTTTCGGTTATAGAGCAGGTTGGCGCTCTACTTCATCCACAGACTGAGCGCGATTGCATCACTCATATGTTTTTCTCTTGCTATGTCGCGCCCTTACAGTACGCGCCAGACATGCAGGTCGGCAGGTGGCCGACTGTTTGAAAGCAGGGAAAATGGTGTCGCCTGCCCCCTCATCCCCAGCCCTTCTCCCGCAAGGGGAGAAGGGAGCCGAACGGCGCTCTGCGGATATAAGAGCGGACAACCTGCCAGCCACAGTTCCACTGAACGGGGAGCAGATAACCGTCGCTGCAGCCACCGGGGCACCACCTTCGCTAGATAATGGCGAGGTTGCCCTTCTCTTCGAGCCATTCGCGGCGATCGCTCGCCCGCTTCTTGGCCAGCAGCATGTCCATCAGTTGCAGGGTCTCGTCAGCCGCATCCCCTTCACTCTCCCCTGCCGGATCCATGGTGAGCTGCACCAGACGGCGGGTGTTGGGATCCATGGTGGTTTCCCGCAGCTGTTTCGGGTTCATTTCGCCCAAGCCCTTGAATCGGGTCACCATCACCTTGCCCTTTTTCTTCTCGGCTTCGACCCGCTGCAGCACGCCGTTCTTCTCGTCCTCGTCGAGGGCGTAGTAGACCTCTTTACCGATATCGATCCGGTAAAGCGGCGGCATGGCGACATAGACGTGGCCCTTCTCCACCAGGGTGCGGAAGTGCTTCACGAACAGGGCACAGAGCAGAGTGGCGATATGCAGACCGTCCGAATCCGCATCCGCGAGGATACACACCTTGCCGTAGCGCAGGCCGCTGAGGTCGTTGGAGTCGGGGTCGAGCCCGATGGCCACGGAAATATCGTGCACCTCCTGCGAGGCGAGTATCTGACCGGCCTCCACCTCCCAGGTGTTCAGGATCTTGCCGCGCAGCGGCATGATGGCCTGAAACTCGCGATCCCGCGCCTGCTTGGCACTGCCGCCCGCAGAGTCACCCTCCACCAGGAACAGCTCACCCTGCATGGGGTCGGCGCAACCACAGTCGGTCAGCTTGCCGGGCAGCGCCGGGCCCTGGGTAATCTTCTTGCGCACCACCGTCTTGGCGGCGCGCATCCGGCGCTGGGCGCTGGAGATGCAGATCTCGGCGATCTGCTCCGCCAGCTCGGTGTTGCTATTCAGATAGAGGCTGAAGGCATCCTTCACCACGCCGGAGACAAAGGCCGAGCTCTGGCGCGATGACAGCCGCTCCTTGGTCTGACCGGCGAACTGGGGATCCTGCATCTTGATGGAGAGGATGTAAGCGCAGCGATCCCAGATATCTTCCGGAGTCAGCTTGACCCCGCGCGGCAGCAGGTTGCGGAACTCGCAGAACTCGCGCATGGCGTCGAGCAGACCCTGACGCAGACCATTGACGTGAGTACCGCCCTGAGCGGTGGGAATGAGGTTCACATAGGATTCGGCGAGGCATTCGCCCCCTTCCGGCAACCAGCAGAGGGCCCAGTCCACCGCCGACTGTTCGGAGCTGAACGAGCCGATAAAGGGCTGCTCCGGCAGGCAGGTGAACTGCTTGACCGCATCGACCAGATAATCCTTGAGGCCATCTTCGTAGCACCACTCCAGCTTGATGCCGGTGTTCTTGTCGAGGAACTTGATGGTGAGGCCGGGGCAGAGTACCGCCTTGGCTTTGAGCAGGTGCTCCAGCTTGGTGACCGAGAATTTGGGCGAATCGAAGTAGCTCGCCTGCGGCCAGAAGCGCACCCGGGTGCCGGTGTTGCGACGACCGCAGGTACCGGTGATGGTCAGCTCCTGCACCTTGTCGCCACGCTCGAAGGCGATGTCATAGACCTGGCCGTCGCGGCGCACCGTCACCTCAACCCGATCGGAGAGGGCGTTCACCACCGAAATACCCACCCCGTGCAGACCGCCGGAGAACTGGTAGTTCTTGTTGGAGAACTTGCCGCCCGCGTGCAGTTTGCAGAGGATCAGCTCCACCCCGCTGACTCCCTCTTCCGGGTGGATATCGACCGGCATGCCACGGCCGTCGTCGATCACCTCGAGAGATTGATCCTCGTGCAGGATCACCTCCAGATTGCGGGCGTGACCTGCCAGCGCTTCATCGACGCTGTTGTCGATGACCTCCTGGCCGAGGTGGTTGGGCCGGGTGGTGTCGGTATACATGCCGGGGCGGCGACGCACCGGCTCAAGGCCATTGAGGACCTCAATGGCATCCGCATTGTATTGAGTAGACATGGAGGGCCTTGCGAATTGACGTTTGGAGGGAATCTTAACTGCTAGGCGGGGGTAGAACAAACTCCCCGCACCGAAAGCTTGATCTGGAGAAGAACAAGCAGGGCGAGACCGCCCTTATTGACTCAAACCTGACTATAACCCGAGGAAACGGATGATCTGGGCGGGATAGCGTTCGAACGCCACAAAGGCGTGGTTGCCGCCACACTCCAGCGAGAGGCGGGCAAAGCGGTATTCATCCAGCGCCTTGCGATAATCGAGCACCTCATCCCCCTGCTGTTGCAGGATCCAGAGTCGCTCCGGCGCCGTCACCGGTACCGCCAGTGCCCGCAGCTCGTCCATATGTTCAGGCAGCAGTTGGTACTGCTCCCCGGTATAGGGATTGGTCTGGGGGCCGAGGTAGTCACAGAGCAGCTCGTGCGGGCGCACCGCCGGATTGATCAGCGCAGCGCGGCAGCCGTACTGCTCGCTGACCCGGGTCGCCATAAAGCCGCCGAGGGAGCTGCCCACGGCGCCGAGCTTGAATTCACTACCATAACGATGCGGCAGATCGGCAATGGTCTGCTCGATAGCCGCCCAGGCCGCCGCTGGCGTATTGGGCTGGGCCGGAATGATCACCTCGATGTCGGGCCGATTGGCCGCCACCCAGGCAGCCATCTGCTGCGCCTTGGCGGAGCCCGGTGAGGAGTTGAAACCGTGCAGATAAAGGAGAACAGACTTCATGAAATGTTCTCCTCAATAACCGGTGGCGTTGGGGTCGGGCACAAACTGCCCCACCGGCAGGCGCCACACCTCGCTGGCCACCCGCCCATCCGGATAGAGGGTGAGATAGCGCCAACCCGGGCCGGATTCGTCCAGCGCGAAACCATCGGATAGCGGTTTGAACTGAATGCAAGTCGATGGGCTGGCAATCAGCCGCACCCCGCGGTGTACCTCGTCAAACTCCTGATGGACGTGACCAAACAGAATGGTCTTCTGCTGCGGATGGCGGGCCAGCACGGCGAACAGGTCATCGGCATTCTTGAGATTGTGCTGATCCAGCCAGGCACACCCCACCGGCACCGCCTGATGGTGCAGGGTGATAAGGGCGTGACGATCAGGATATTGGCGCAGGGCGCGGTCGAGGGCGGCCAGCTGGTGATCGCCCAGCATGCCGTGGGGTTTGCCGCGCACCTGGGTATCAAGCAGGATCACTTGCCAGTGGTCGCCCACCAGCTGCTTGGCTTCGCTGATCCCGGCGGCATGAAGATATTCGGTCATCAGCGGGCTGTCATCGTGATTGCCGGGCAGCCAGTAGATGGGACGCCCCAGGGGCGCCACCATGGAGGCGAAACGCTGATAGGATTCCGGGCTGTGATCCTGCGACAGATCGCCGGTCGCCAGAATCACCTCGTAGGGGTGTGCATTGGCCTGCACCTGTTCCAGCACGGCGGCAAGACTCTCGGCGGTGCGCACGGCCAGCAGCCGCCCCTCTTCACTGGCAAAGAGGTGGGTATCGGTAATTTGCAACAGGCGCACACTGCCGTCCTGCGCCTGGGGGAGCTCTGTTTCCAAAATCACGCTTCTTTTTATTTGTTCAACTGGAGATATTGATGGGGCTAGTACCATGCCTGAGACAAAATTTTAGCCATTCAGCCAGAAACAGATTTACCTGCTCCTTTTCGTCCCGCTGGTGCATCTTTTTATTGGGGTAATCATAACGTGGTTGCAGACGGGAAATCTGTTGCGCTGCACACACTTCCGCCATCCGCACATCATGATACAAACGAATCTCTATCTGAGCTTGTAAATATTCGGGCAACTCGGGGTTGTGCTGGCTCAGGAGCACCTGACTGGTGAAGCGGCTCTCGCCACAAATGGTGAGCTGGAACTGCAGGTCGTTGCCGACTCGATAGCGGCGTTCGGCTCCGACTTCCCCCTCTGGCGGTAGCAGTTTCATCAGCGCCATGTAGTTGACCTCACAGGTTCGCTGCAGAGACATCAAATCCGGCACATAGCGTTTGGTCCGGGATTGAACTAATGGCATCGCAAAGCTCCATCAATCAACACCCGTGAGTAGTTGACCTCGCAGGTACGCTGCAAGGACATCAGATCAGGCACATAGCGCCTGCTCTGTTGCAAGGTCTGCGCCACCTCAGCGATCCGCCAGCCAGCGGGCGCGCAGCTCGCCGTGGTTGAGAGCCAGCCACTGCAGGGCAATGACCGAGGCCGCATTGTCGATGCGCCCCTCTTTGAGCCAGGCGTAGGCCTGTTCGCGGCTCACCACGTGCACCCGGATATCTTCGCCCTCATCAGCCAGACCGTGCAGCCCCTCGGCCTTGCTGGCATCCACCTCGCCCACAAAGACCTCGATCCGCTCGGTGCTGCCGCCCGGGCTCACCAGATAGCTGATGGCATGCTCGCAGCGGGCCACCTCGATCCCGGCCTCTTCCACCGCTTCGCGACGCACCACCGCTTCGGCGGTTTCCCCTTCGTCAATGATGCCGGCCACCAGCTCCAGCAGCCAGGGGGTCGGGCTGGTCTCCATGGCGCCGATACGGAACTGCTCCACCAGCACTATCTGGTCGCGCACCGGATCATAGGGAAGCAGCGCGGCAGCATGGCCCCGCTCGAACAGCTCGCGCACGATGGGCTGATTCCAGCCGCCGGCAAATAACCGATGCTGCAGACGATAGACATTCACCTTGAAGAAGCCGTTATATCCAGCTGATTTTTCAATGATTTTCACATCATCGGCGGCGTAATGCCGATCTTGCGGCAAGGGTTGCTGCGACATCCGGGGCTCCCGTCAGCTTGACTTGTATCAGTTTGACCATAAAATCCGAGGAACATGAATGAACGTTCATTCACTCGGCGTGCCATGGTAATGAGGGGTGGATTTTAGCAGCCACAGACCATTTGGCTAGGCGCGCGGGGAGAAAACTGCCTCCGGTTCTTGACGTTCCCGTCACCGGACCTGAGACTCTTAGCATTAAATTTTGCTTATAGTAGAGTGATTAAGCTGCAATCAAGCTTGGTCGGTGACAATATTTGCCTCTCCAGCAACCAGTTTGGGTTACTACATAAGGTTAAAACGATCTATGAAAAGAACACTTTTGTCAGTCATGGTGTTGCTGGGCGTCAGTGCCGGTGCCCATGCCGAAAACCTGCTCGACATCTACCAGCAAGCCCAGATCAAAGACCCGCAGTTGCTGCAGTCCAAAGCCGTTCGCGATAAAGCCTTCGAGCAGATCAATGAATCCCGTGCAGCCCTGCTGCCCCAGATCAATCTGGGTGCTGACCTGAAGTACCTGCAAAACAAAAACGATACCCAGACCAACAACAGAGCCTCCGGTTCACTTTCACTGGATCAATCCATCTATCGTCGCAGTAACTGGATCAATCTGGATATCTCCGAGAAGAGTGCGACCCAGAATGACGTAGCCTACAACCTCGAGATCCAGAACCTGATGCTGCGCACTGCCCAGGCCTATTTCAACGTACTCAAGGCGATGGATACCCTGGAGTTCGTCCGTGCCAACAAGGTTGCGGTAGAGCGTCAGTTGGAGCAAACCCAGCAGCGTTTTGAAGTGGGCCTGACCGCCATCACCGACGTTCATGAAGCAGAAGCCTCCCGCGACCAGGCGCTGGCTGACGAGATCAATGCCGAAAACGCGCTGGACAACAGCTACGAAACCCTGCGTGAGCTGACCGGTATCGATCATCGCAATCTGGACGTGCTCAACACCGATCGTTTCAGCCCGCAGAAGACCGCTTTCGGCTCCGACAAGTGGCTCGAGCTGGCGCTGGACAAAAACCTGCAACTGCACAGTGCCCGCATTGCCAAGGACATCGCCAAGGAGCAGATCGATCTGGCCAAGACCGGTCATGAGCCGACCCTGGATCTGGGTGCCGGTCTTCAAGCCAGCAATACCGATTACAAACTGGATAGCATGCCGGGCGGCAATGACAATCAGGCCAATATCGGTCTGACCTTCAAGCTGCCTATCTACAGCGGTGGCGCCACCAGCTCCAAGGTGAAGCAGGCCCAGTACAACTATGTGGCCGCCAGCGAGCTGCTGGAGAAGAACTTCCGCTCGGTGCAGAGCACTGTTCGCTCCTCCTACAACAATGTGAACGCCAGCATCGGCTCGGTGCGCGCCTACAGCCAGTCCGTGGTCTCCGCCGACAGCGCCCTGAAGGCGACCGAAGCCGGTTACGAAGTGGGTACCCGCACCATAGTCGACGTACTGGACTCAACCAAAAAGCTGTATAGCGCCAAGCAGAAACTCTCCGAAGCCCGTTACAACTACATCCTCAATATCCTGAGCCTGAAGCAGGCTGCCGGCGTGCTGGAAGCGCAGGATCTGGTGGAAGTAAACCAGGGTCTGATGCCTGCCAGCGCCAAGCCCAAGGCCTGATAGCCGTTATCGGACATGAAAAAGGCGACCGCAAGGTCGCCTTTTTGTTATCCGAATTTCTGCCGGCTTGCTACAACCGATAGTGAGCCCCGCCAGCTTGCGGGGCCAGCGGCGCGTTAGCCGCGCTCGCGGATCGTCTTGATGATGTCGGTAGTGGAGCAGCCATCCTCGAAGTTGAGGACGCGCACTTCACCGCCGTTGGCGGTCACCTCGGCGTAA
Organism: Aeromonas australiensis; assembly: GCF_000819725.1. Taxonomy (GTDB): domain Bacteria; phylum Pseudomonadota; class Gammaproteobacteria; order Enterobacterales; family Aeromonadaceae; genus Aeromonas; species Aeromonas australiensis. Next base: position 68,040 of record NZ_CDDH01000002.1, read on the forward strand.
CCGGCAATCTCTTCCGGCTTGTAGTCGCCGCCCTTGACCAAGAGGTCTGGCAGGATCTCGGCAATCAGGCGCTGCGGGGTATCTTCACCGAACGGCACCACCCAATCCACCGCGCCCAGCGCAGCCAGCACTGCCATACGACGCTCGGTCGGGTTGACCGGACGACCCGGCCCTTTCAGGCGACGGACCGACTCGTCGGTGTTGACCGCCACGATCAGGCGATCCCCCAGCTTGCCGGCGTTGGCCAGATAGGAGACGTGACCGGCGTGCAGGATGTCGAAGCAGCCATTGGTCATCACCACCTTCTCGCCGCGCAGACGGGCGGCACGAACCGCCACTTTCAGCTGGGCTTCGGACATGACGCCAAAGCCGGTCTCCTGCTCGGTGTAGAGGGCGTTGGCCAGCTCGACCGGGCTGACGGTAGAGGTACCGAGCTTGCCGACCACGATACCGGCGGCGGTATTGGCCAGCGCACAGGCTTCGTCCAGGCTCTTGCCGGCAGCCAGCGAGGTGGCCAGGGTGGAGATCACGGTATCACCGGCACCGGTCACATCATAAACCTCGTGGGCCTGAGCCGGCAGATGCAGCTCTGGCTGACCTTCGCGGATCAGGGTCATGCCGTTCTCGGAACGGGTCACCAGCAGGGCATCCAGCTCGAAGCGCTTGACCAGATCCAGCCCCTTGGCGACCAGCTCCTCTTCGCTCTTCACCTTGCCCACCACGGCCTCGAACTCGGACATATTGGGAGTCAGCAGGGTGGCGCCGCGGTACTTCTCGAAGTCGGTCCCCTTGGGATCGACCAGCACCGGAATGCCAGCAGCACGGGCGCGCTGGATCATGCCGGGCACGTCGTTGAGCGCCCCCTTGCCGTAGTCGGAGAGGATCATCACGTCGCTATTCGGCAGCGCCTGCTCCACCTTGCTCATCAGCAGGGTGGCATCGACGGAGTGGAAGGGCTCTTCAAAGTCCAGACGCAGCAGCTGCTGGTTGCGGGACAGCACCCGCAGCTTGGTGATAGTCGGGAAGTCGGCCAGACGAACGAAATCACAGGCCACCTTGACGCCAGCCATCTGACCGGCCAGGGCATCGGCAGCCTCGTCCTGACCGGTCAGGCCCAGCAGCACGGCATGGGCGCCGAGGGCAGCGGAGTTGAGGGCCACGTTGGCCGCGCCACCGGGGCGCTCCTCAATATGTTCAACCTTGACCACGGGCACCGGTGCCTCAGGGGAGATCCGGCCGGTGGGGCCATGCCAATAACGGTCCAACATGACATCGCCAACGACCAGAACGCGGGCTTTTTCAAACTCGGGCAGGGTGATCTTCATCTGTATCGACTCTCAAAACCTGAAAAATCAGCGGGCGATTTTATCACACTCTTTTATCCGGTGTAGAAAAAGCCGACCGCCGTTACCGCCGCTGCCACGCTAATCGGACGCGGGACACCCCTCTGACCAGCACATCGCCATTCGCCCCGCCCCCCCCTTTTCGGCTAGAATCCCCCGATTGTGTTTGCGAACAAGAGATTAGCCATGGCCCACGACAACGCTCCCCGCCTCGAGCCCCGCCTGTTTCATCCCCGTTACTGGGCCAGCTGGTTCGGCCTCGGCCTGCTCTGGCTGCTGACCCTGCTGCCGTGGCACAGCCAGATGTGGCTGGGCCGCCTGCTCGGTCGTCTCGCCGCCAGGATATTGAAGTCCCGGGTCAAGATTGCCCGTCGCAATCTGGAGCTGGCGATGCCCGAGCTGACCCGGGATGAGCGGGAGAAACTGCTTAAGGCAAACTTCGAGAGCGTGGGCTGCGCCGTGTTCGAGGTGGGGATCGCCTGGTTCTGGCCAGACTGGAGGATGCGCAACCTGATGAAGGTGGAAGGGGAAGAGCACGTTATCGCCGCCATGGAAAAAGGTCAGGGCATGCTGCTGCTCTCCTGCCACTTCCTGACGCTGGAACTCAACGCCCGCTGTTTCGGGCTGGTGCGCCCCGGGGTAGGCGTCTATCGCCCCAACACCAACCCGGTGCTGGAGTATGCCCAGTACCACGGCCGCTGCGCCTCCAACAAATATCTGGTGGACCGGATGGATGTGAAGGGGATGATCAAGGCGCTGCGCAACGGCGACGCACTCTGGTACGCGCCGGATCACGACTACGGCTCCCACGCCAGCGTGTTCGTGCCCTACTTCGCAGTGGAGCAGGCCGCCACCATCACCGGCACCGCCACCCTGGCACGGGTGAAAAACACCGTTACCCTGCCCTGCTACAACCTCCGCACCCGCGAGGGTTACACCCTGCATATCGGGGCCCCCCTCGCCGACTACCCGAGCGGGGATGACATGGTCGATGCCGCTCGCGCCAACCGCGAGATTGAAGCCGCCGTGCGCAAGGCGCCGGAGCAGTACATGTGGCTCCATCGCCGCTTCAAGACCCGCCCCTCCCCCGAGGATCCAAGTTATTATTGAGTCACCCGCCCAGACACCGCAGTGATGCGCTGTCTGGCTATCTATCCTCTCACTGAGCAAGGAGCCAGCCCTGGATACGCCTCACCCGGAGCACAATCCCTTGCTCGCCCCCCTGCTCACGCTGTTGCAACAGGCGGCGGGCAGCTACAAGGTGCATGAACTGCTGGCCGCCCTGCGCCAGCAGGGGGTGATTCCCCAGCTGGCCGACGATGAGCAGTTGCAGCTGTTTCGGGTCAACTTCCTGATCATGAACGCCCTCTACCAACTGCAGGCCGAACTCTGGCAAGAGGGGTGGTGGCTGGTGATCAGCACCCTGGATATCCGGCTCGAACCGCTGATCGGAAACCAAGAGGCCAGCCACGCCTTCGCCCTTGGCGAAAATCTGCGCAGCTACTATCTCGACTGGCAGGTGTTCTGGCAGACCGACCGTGCCGACGTTGAAGCCCTGCTCAACCGCTTCTGGCGCGCTTATGATGGGGAGGGGCACAAGACCGAAGCACTGGCCTTGTTCGAACTGGAGGAAGGGGCAAGCCAGGAGGCGATCCGCCGCCGCTGGCGGGAGCTGGCACTGCAGCACCATCCGGATCGGGGCGGCAATGCCGAGACCTTTATCCGTATCCGCTGGGCCTGGGAGTGCCTGCGCGAATAATCCTGTTGCTCAACCGCTATCGCCACCGGACGGTTGCCGCACCCTTGTTGCCCCACCCAAAGGACAGGCATAGACTGGAATTGGATATTCCCCACAGGAGCGCATCATGACAGTCAGTGAACTTCGTAAGCTCTATCAGCAACAGATCCTGCACGAGGCCGAAATACTCCACGACGTGGCTATTCCCGGCTGGCTCATCGAATTCAGAGGCAAGGATGGCACCCTCTACGAACTGACAGACACCCTCGGCTGCCCGGTCAGTTTCGGCACCGTCGAGCAGGCCCGCGAACATCTGCATCTGGTGGCCGACTGCCCGGTTCAGGTGGAGCACCTCTACCGCTTCTTCGAACGCTAACGCGACACTTGCCCCACCATCAAAAGGCTCCGCGGAGCCTTTTTCTTATTCCGGTTGCGGCGGTACCACCGGATTGCCCTCCAGCCGCCTGACCGGCTTTTGCAGGATCAGGTTGGCCGGATAGGTAACCAGATCGCCGTTGTCATCCCGCACCCGCACGTAGAACAGACCGATCTCGGTAATGACGCCGGTCACAGAGTCATCCTTGTCGAGGATGCGGATCCGGTCGCCAATCTTGTAGGGGAAGGCGAAGAAGATGGTGATGCTGGCTGTGATGTTGGAGAGGATCGACCACTGGGCCACCATGGCAACCCCCAGCACGGCGAAGAAGGAGGAGGCAAGCACCACCAGCCGGGAGAAGTCCAGACCCCACACCCCGGCCAGGATCAGCAAGGTGGCGCAGCCAAGCAGGAAGTGAAAGACATGCTCCACATAGAGCACCCGGTTCTCGCTCACCTGCCTGCTCTGGCCAAGGGCCAGCAGGCTCTTGTGGATCAGATTGCGAATGAGGGTGTGCCCCAGCAACAGCAGCAAGGTCACACCGAAAGATTGCCACATGGTCATGTTTGCTCCTTACCACCAGCGCCTGTGTTTGAGCCAGATAGCCAGCCCGCTTGCCAACACGACCAGTGAGCCACAGAAGACCCAGAAGGCGGTGGGACTCTCGGCCCCGGGGATACCACCGAGGTTGATGCCAAACAGGCCGGTCAGGAAGCTGGCAGGCAAAAAGAGCAGCGCCATCACCGACATCTGGTAGGCACGGCGGTTGGTCGCCTCCGCCATCAGGTTGTTGATCTCGTCCGCCAGCACGGCGGTGCGTGCCACTCCCGCATCGAGGTCATCGAGCCAGCGTCGCAGCCGATCGGCGATATCGAGCAGACGACGGCGGTCATCCTCGTCCAGCCAGCTGATCTTCTCGTTGGCGAGCCGCGCCACCAGATCCCGCTGGGGAGAGAGATAGCGGCGGATCATGATGAGCTGCTTGCGGATCAGCGCCAGCCGGCCGTTGGCAGGCAGATCACGCATCAATACCAGCTCTTCCAGGTCCAGGATCTGATCGTGCAGCTCCTCGACAAATTCCCCCGCCCGATCGGTCAGTGCATCACACACCTCGACCAGCCAGTCAGCCGGGGTATCGGCGCCGCCCCCTAGCTTGAGCTGGTTAAAGACATCCTGCTCGGAGAGCAGCGGACGACGACGGCTACTGATGATGAGATCCGGGGTGATGAAGATGCGCAGCGCCACCATCTCTTCGGGCCTGTGATCCTTGTTGTGGTTGATGCCGCGCAGGATCAGCAGCACAGTTTCTCCCATCCGCACCAGCTTGGGCCTGTTGCTCTGACCGAGCAGTGCCTCGCGAGCCGCCTCGCTGAGCAAGGGGGTCTGCAGCAACCAGCGCGCCGAATCGGGATTGCCGTAATCCAGATGCAGCCAGCCGGGGTGTGCCGTCGGGATCGCGCTTCCCGCCGTCAGCGGCACCATGCCCCCCTTGCCATCCAGGGTCAGGGCATAAATCACATCACCGGGCACCCGATCCATCTCGTCTCCTTCTCGTTTCATGTGCAGGCCCCAGCTTACACCAAAGGCGGGGCCGACTCAGCCCCGCGCCGGGAAGGGAAGGCCTGTGTTAAGATGCCCGCTCTCGTTTTCTATCCGCTTTCACTACAGGAAACCATGCCATGCCCATCTGGGTCGATGCCGATGCCTGCCCCATTCCGGTCAAGGAGATCCTCTACCGCGCCGCCCACCGCGCCCAGGTGGTCACCACCCTGGTGGCCAATCAGGGATTGCGGGTGCCCCCCTCCCCCTTCATCAAGACCCAGCAGGTGGCGAAGGGATTCGATGTGGCAGATCATGTCATCGCCCAGCAGGTTCAGCCCGGCGATCTGGTGATCACCGGCGATATTCCCCTCGCCTCCTGGGTGATCGATGCCGGTGGCGAGGCGCTCAACCCCCGTGGCGAGATCTACACCCGCGAGACCATCAAGGCGCGGCTCGGCATGCGCAACTTTATGGAAGAGCTACGCTCGGCCGGTGTGCAGACCGGCGGCCCTGCCCCCTTCAATGCCGCCGACAAACAGCGCTTCGCCAATGCCCTCGACAAGTGGCTGGTCAAAGGCAAGTTGTAAAGACGCACTAAAAGGCGCCCAGTTTGGGCGCTTTTTCGCCGTAACATTCTGATTTTTAAAATAAGAGCTGACCACAACCATCAGGCTGGTAAGATGCGCCGCCATCTTATCCACGCCCTGATCATCATGACCGCCCAAGGACACCTGCTCTTCTCTGTTAGCTGTACCCTGATCGCTCACAAACTGCAGCTCACCCCGGCACTGGCCGATGCCACTCTGTGGCAGACCATACCCGCCGCGCTGGCCAGCGCCCTGTTGCCCGACCTCGACCACCCCAAATCGGTACTGGGGCAGCGACTGCCGTGGATCTCGAAACCCTTGTCGCGACTGTTTGGCCATCGCGGTTTCACCCACAGTCTGCTGGCGGTCGCTGCCGCCATCTGGGGGCTAAACCAGAGCCTGCCGCCGGGGACTCTGCCAATAGGGGTCAAGGATGCCCTGATCGTCGGCTACCTCAGCCATCTGCTGGGGGACTGGCTCACCCCGGCGGGCATTCCGCTCTTCTGGCCCATCAAGCGCCGCTTCCGGCTGCCTGGCTGGCCGCTGCGCAGTGGCGGCGCCATGGAAACCGGATTTTGCACCCTCACCCTGCTTGCTGCAGGTTGGTGGTCGGGCTGGTGGCCTACCAGCTAAGTGCAGCGTTCAAAATTACACCACACCCGCAGACTGATTCTGTTACAATGCGCGGCCTTAGCGCTCGCGCATCCCCGTTTTCCCCGAAATAGAGTCCTTTTGTGAACAACAGCGAATTTAGCAGCCTCAATCTCTCCCCCGCCCTGCAAGAGAACCTCACCAGCCTGGGTTACCTGCAGATGACCCCGATCCAGGCCCAGAGCCTGCCCCTGGTGCTCGATGGCAAAGACCTGATCGCCAAGGCAAAAACCGGCAGCGGCAAAACCGCCGCCTTCGGCCTCGGCCTGCTGGCCAAGCTCAACGTCAACCGCCTCGAAGTGCAGGCGCTGGTGCTCTGCCCGACCCGCGAACTGGCGGATCAGGTGGCTCAGGAGATCCGTCGTCTGGCGCGCGCCCTGCCCAACGTCAAGCTGGTGACCCTGTGCGGCGGCACCCCGACCGCACCGCAGTCCGCCACCCTGAGCTTTGGTGCCCACATCGCCGTCGGCACCCCGGGTCGTATTCTCAAGCATCTGGAGCAAGGCACGCTGGAGCTCTCCGGCCTCAAGACGCTGGTGCTGGACGAAGCGGATCGCATGCTGGACATGGGCTTTGGCGAAGATATCAACCGGGTCATCAGCTATGCCCCCCAGCAGCGTCAGACCCTGCTCTTCTCCGCGACCTATCCAGAAGGGATCGCCCAGATGAGCCGCGGCGTGCAGCGCAATCCGGTCGAGGTGAGCGTGGAGTCCCTGCACGAAGGGAGCGCCATCGAACAGAAGCTCTATGAAGTGCCTGCCGGTCAGCGCCTCGACGCCCTCACCTGGCTGCTGAGCCACTACCAGCCCAGCTCCTGCGTGGTGTTCTGCAACACCAAGCGCGCCTGTAACGACGTAGCCGACCATCTGGCCGCCAAGGGCTTCTCGGCGCTGGCGCTGAACGGCGATCTGGAACAGCGCGAGCGGGATCAGGTGCTGGTGCGCTTTGCCAACGGCAGCGCCACCATTCTGGTGGCCACCGATGTGGCGGCCCGCGGCCTCGACATCAAGGAGCTGGGCGCCGTCATCAACTACGAGCTGACCTATGATCCGGAAGTGCACGTGCACCGCATCGGCCGTACCGGTCGTGCCGGCCAGCAGGGTCTGGCCCTGAGCCTCTATCAGCCGAACGAAGCCCAGCGCGTCAACTTTATCGAAGAGTACCAGCAGGCCCCGATGCCGCAGGGTGATCTCGACAGCATCGGCCGCGACATCAAGCCGATCGCCCCGCAGATGGTGACCCTCTCCATCGATGCAGGCCGCAAGACCAAGGTGCGGGCCGGTGACATTCTGGGCGCCCTGACCGGTGAAGGCGGCATTGCCGGCGCCGACGTCGGCAAGATCCAGATCGCCGAGCAGTACTCCTACGTCGCGGTGAAGCGCAGCGTGGCGAGCGCCGCCCTCAAGCGGTTGCAGGAAGGCAAGATCAAGGGTCGCAGCTACCGCGCCCGCAAACTGGGCTAAGGTTTTTTGCAAGCCGTTAGCCAGACCACAGGCGCCTGACAGGCGCCTGTTTCATATCTCCGATGCCGCCATGCGGCAAGACAGGCACCATGACCCAAGCAAGCCAGACCGATGTGAGCTGCCAGAACTGCGAAGCCTGCTGCTGCCGCCTCGAAGTGATGCTCTTTACCGATACCGGCGTGCCGGACCGTTATGTACTGGAACGGGATGGCGAGATACCGGTCATGCGCCGGCTGGACGATGGCTGGTGCGCCGCTCTCGACCGCAACACCATGATGTGCCGTATTTATGAAGTACGCCCCCTCATCTGCCGCGAATTCGAAATGGGTGAGCCCGACTGTGTTGACGAACGAGACAAGTGGTTTATCAAGCTGGATTGACCAGGATCCTCGGAGGCACTCACCACGATGATGTGCCCCATCCATGTACGAGGTGCGGCCGCTGATCTGCCGCGAATTCGAAATGGGTGAGCCCGACTGTGTTGACGAACGAGACAAGTGGTTTATCAAGCTGGATTGACCAGGATCCTCGAAGGCACTCACCACGATGATGTGCCCCATCCATGTACGAGGTGCGGCCGCTGATCTGCCGTGAACTCGAAATGGGTGAGCCCGACTGTGTTGATGAACGGGACAAGTGGTTTCTCAACCTCAGCTAGCTGTCGACAGCATCATTCGCTAATTCATAGAGAGGGCTACCGCGTGGGAGCCCTCTCTATTTCATGGCAACCCACTGTCACTCCTGCTCGACCAGCAGGAGAATTTTTTTAGCCTTCTCGAAGTGATCCAGCTTGTGGGTCTGGATCCACCAGGTTGCCGCCTCCATCAACAACTCGGGATCCTCATTGCGATTGGCAAAAAACGCATAGAAGGAGAGTCCGACCATCTCCCCCTTCTGGGCGATTTTCTGCTGGCATACCTGAATGATTTTCTGTTTGAGTGATGCACGCATGGCAGTCTTCCTGTCTGACTGATTCAGTACCGACGCATCGCATCGGCACACAAAAAGGGCTCCCGCCTCGGGAGCCCGTTTCACCTCACTGCAAGCTGATCGTGCATCAGGAGAGCGCCAATCCGATGGCGAGCAGCAAGCTGTAGAGGAACGCACTGATGGCGGTCTTCTTGAGGGCGCCGGTCAGCACCTCGCCATCGTAGCTCTCGCGCAAAGTGCGGGCCGCATCGCTGAGAGGCTTCATTGAGGGCAGGAAGATCCACGGCCAGAAACTGGCGGGCTGGATCAGGATAAAGGCGATGGTTGCCAGCAACGCCGTCCCCAGCAGTACCCAGTGATAAGCGATGGCGCGGTTACGGCCAAGGCGCACCGCCAGGGTGATCTTGCCACTGGCGGCATCGGTCTCGATGTCGCGCACATTGTTGATATTGAGCACTGCGGTGGCCAGCAGGCCACAGGCGGTGGCCGGTAGCAGCAGATCCCACTCCAGACTCTTGGTGAAGAGGTAGTAGGAGCCGAGCACCCCCAGCAGACCGAAGAAGAGGAACACCGAGATATCGCCAAACCCGCGATAGCCGTATGGGGTTTTGCCGACGGTGTAAGTCACCGCCGCGACGATAGCTGCGCCACCCAGCACCACAAATGCCAAAATCTGCAGCCACTGGCCGCCGAAGGCACAGCCCAGCAACAGCAGGCCACTGGCCACCGCCGCCAGCGCAGTCAGCCCCATCGCCACACACATCTGCTTTTTGGTGATAAGACCGGAGACCACCGCCCGCTGCGGGCCGATCCGCTCACCGTTGTCGGCACCGGAGACCGCATCGCCATAATCGTTGGCCAGATTGGAGAGGATCTGCAACAGGATGGCGGTCAGCAGGGAGAGCGCCATGATGGTGCCATCGAAGGCGCCACGACTGGCAGCCAGCCCCGAGCCCAGCAGGATGGAAGAGCAGGCGAGCGGCAGTGTTCGCAAACGCGCCGCCAGCAACCAAACAGAGAAGGTATTTGTCATTTTGTGATGGCCAAACAATCGGATATTGATCGTGTTAAGGGTTATCGAACCGGATTTGGGTATACTTGACCCCGGAGAGTGAAGCTCCCGCGGGCGATTTACATGGACGAATGGGCAGATAATATATAGGAAATCATCGCCCTTTGGCATAAACCTACGGCATCCAGCTACCGGATCGCTCGTTACTACCCGGCTCAGACAAGAATCCATGTTGGCTCAGACCCATATCAAGCAACAACTGGACGCCCTGCGTCACAGCAACGTCAGCGGCTTCGTACGGTTGCGAGTGGCGATCGAAATCCGCTCCTTTCTGGGCTGGCTCGCGGCGCAAACCCTCTATCCCCGCATCTACTGGCAGGCCCGTGGAGAGGATCGTCCCGAATATGTCGCGCTGGGCGCCATCCATGAACTGACCGAGCCGCACGCCATCAAGCAGGTGTGTACTAACACAGCCAACCAGCATCATGACGACAGCCCCCGTTACTATGGTGGGCTGGCGTTTGATCCGGCCCAATCCGGCTGGCAAGGGTTTGGCCCCTGCCGTTTCGTGCTGCCCCGCATCGAGCTGGTGCGACGTGGCGAGTGCGTCAGTCTTTGCCTCAACCTCTGGCTGGATGACCACAATCTCGAGGCCGAACTGCTGGCGGCCGAAGCCGCCCTCGATGCCCTGCGCCCGGAAGCCCCGCTGCCCGCCCTGCAAAAGCAGCCCTGGCAGCGACAGGATTGTCCCGGCCCCGCCCAGTGGCAAACGCTGGTGGAGCGCGTCACCGCCCCCGATTTTCAGGCCCACACTCCCAAGGTGGTGCTGTCGCGGGAGAGCCTGCTGACCAGTCCGAGCCTCGATGCGGATATCAACCCCTGGGCCATGCTCGACCAGTGGGCCCGCCACGCCCAGGACTGCTTCCACTTCGGTTTTCAATTCTCCCCCGAGCAGGCCTTTATCGCCTGCTCCCCCGAGCGGCTCTACCGCCGGGAAGGGAGACACCTCTTTACCGAGGCGCTGGCGGGCACCATCCGCCGCTCCGGCGATGAAGAGGTGGATGCCCAACTGGCCGCCGAGCTGCTGGCCGACAGCAAGAACCGGCTGGAGAACCGGCTGGTACAGGCCGACATCCTCAGCCGCCTGGCACCCCTGGCCCACGATGCAACCCTGACCGAGCCGCGCATTCTCAAACTGCGGCTGCTGCAACACCTCAAGTGCGATATCGAAGCCGAGCTCAAGCCCGGCGTTTGCGACTGGCAGCTGCTCGACGCCCTTCATCCCACGCCGGCGGTGGGCGGTGCTCCGCGCGAGGCGGCACTGGCCTTTATCCGCGAGTTCGAGCCCTATGATCGGGGCTGGTACGCCGGTGCCTGCGGCATGCTGAGCCGGGAGACCTCGGAGTTATCGGTCGCCATTCGCAGCGCCCGCATTCAGCCGGGCAGCGTCACCCTGTTTGCCGGTGCCGGCATTGTCGCCGGTTCCGAACCTGTCGCCGAGTGGGCCGAGCTCGACAACAAGATCGCCAATGTGCTCTCCCTGCTGGGATAGTCATTCACCCTTTCACCCTACGAGAGCCCCTATGCCCACCCGTAAAGAGCCTGCCAGCGAAGAGTTTGCCTGCCCCCCGTTTTCGAGCCAGCACGCCACCTTCAACCACGTCTGGTCCTCCCTCTTGCTGGAGGAGCTCTTTCGCCTCGGGGTGCGCGACATCGCGCTGGCCCCCGGCTCCCGCTCTGCGCCGCTGACCATGGCAGCCGCGGCCCATCAGGGCTTTCGTCGTCACCTGCACTTTGACGAGCGCGGTCTCGGCTTTATGGCGCTGGGGCTGGCCAAGGGGAGCAACCGGCCGGTGGCGGTGATCATGACCTCCGGCACTGCGGTGGCCAACCTCTGGCCCGCCGTGGCTGAGGCCCAGCTCACCGGCGTGCCGCTGATTATTCTCTCCGCCGATCGCCCCCACGAGCTTATCGACAACGGCGCCAATCAGGCGATCGACCAGCAGGGGCTCTTCGGCCGCTACCCCGTCTATCAGCAGAACCTGCCGAGCCCCACCCCGACCATTCCGGCGGCGTTTGTACTGAGCTCGGTGGATCAGGCGCTGGCCCAGCAGGCGCGCACGCCGGGGCCGGTGCACTTCAACTGCATGTACCCCGAGCCCCTCTACCCGGGCGAGCACTATCAGGATTTCTCCGACTATCTGGCCCCCCTCGGTGACTGGCTCGGCTCGCACAAGCCCTGGAGCCCGTGGCAGCAAAACGAGCCGAGCTGCCCCCCTCAGGCGGAGTGGGAAACCTTTCGGCAACAGCGCGGCATTATTGTCGCCGGCAGGCTCACTGACCCCGAACAGGCACAGGTGGTCGCCGAACTGGCAGAGCAACTTGGCTGGCCACTGCTTGCAGACCTGCAGAGCCAGATCCGCTTCGATAGCCGCAACCTGATCCACATGGATATGGCGCTCAACGACCCAGAATTCGTCGCCGAGCTGAGCCGCGCCGAGGTGCTGCTGCAATTTGGCGCGCGGCTTGTCTCCAAGCGGCTTGGCCAGTTCATCAAACACCATTCATGGCAGGATTACTGGCTGGTGGATCCGCAACCGGCGCGGCTCGATCCCGACTATCGGCTGCGCAACCGGCTGCTCTGCAGTGCCAGCGCCTTTGCCGCGGCCCATACGGTCACCACCGCTCAGGCCCCCTGGCACATATTGGCCGAGCTGCAACACAACGCCAGCCAGCAGATCACCGCCGCCTGCGAGCACTTCTCCGAGCTTGGGGTCTGCCATCGCCTCAATTCCCTTATCGAAGGGCAACTGTTTGTCGGCAACAGCATGCCAGCCCGACTGATGGATATGCTCGGCGAAACGGGCAAGGGGCCGAGCCGGGTGATGACCAACCGCGGCGCCTCCGGCATCGACGGCCTCATCGCCACCGCCTACGGTTTTGCCCAATCGCTCGAGCCGGGCAGCGACGAGCCCACCACCCTGCTGCTTGGGGATCTCAGCGCCCTGCACGACCTCAACAGCCTGGCCCTGCTCAGCAAGGCGAGCCGACCGCTGGTGGTGATCCTGCTCAACAACGATGGCGGCAGCATCTTTCGTATGTTGCCGGTGCCCACCGAAGGGGAGCTGCTGGAGAGCTACTACCGACTGCCCCACGGCCTCAGCTTTGAACATGCCGCCGCCATGTTTGGCCTCGGCTATCGCGCACCGACCACCCTGCCCGAGTTCGAACGCGATTACCGCACAGCCCTCCAACATGGCGTTACCTTGATCGAGATCCGGGTACCGAGCGAGCAGGTGGCCGATGATCTCAAGGCGCTGGGGGCCGCCATCCGTGGCGAATAAAAATGCCCATGTGCCGCTGGTGCTGCTGCACGGCCTGCTGGGGGATAGCGGCGACTGGCAACCGGTGATCGATCAGCTGCCCACCATCCACTGCATCGCCCTCGATCTGCCGGGTCACGGCCAGCATAGCGCTCTCAACGTCAGCGACTTTGAACAGAGCCACCAGTGGCTGGTCACCGAGCTGGCCAACCGCAACATTGAGCACTATCTGCTGGCGGGTTACTCGCTGGGGGGGCGACTGGCCCTCTATCACGCCAGCCGCGAGCCCGCCGGGCTGCGGGGGCTGCTGCTGGAGAACTGCCACCCGGGGTTACCGGCCAGTGAACGGGCCGCCCGCATCCAGCACGATGAACAGTGGGCGCAGCGCTTTGAGCAGGAGCCTCTGGCTGCCGTGCTGACAGACTGGTACCGACAAGGGGTGTTTGCCGATCTCGACGATGCAGCGCGAGCCCGCCAGATCGCCCGCCGCCTTGGCAACAACGGCCTGGGCATCGCCACCATGCTGCGCGCCACTTCGCTAGGCAAGCAGCCGGATCTCGCCCCCTGGCTCATGGCGAGCCCGCTGCCGGTCACCTGGGTGAGTGGCAAGCGGGATCACAAATTCCATCAGCTGGCTTGCCAGCTGGCAAACCAGGATCGCAGAATCAACCACCTGGTGCTGGATGGCGGCCATAATCTGCACGCCTATCAGCCCGATCACTTTGCCCGACTCCTCGCGGAGTGGGTCAACCAACAAGAAGAGACGAGTCATGATTGAAGCAATGACAGAAGCGGAACTCTATGCCCCCGTCGAGTGGCGTGATTGCTCCGCCGGTTACGAGGATATCCTCTATCACAAGTCCAACGATGGCATTGCCAAGATCACCATCAACCGCCCCCAGGTACGCAACGCCTTCCGTCCCCGCACCGTCAAAGAGATGTTGCAGGCGCTGGCCGATGCCCGTTATGACGACCAGGTCGGCACCATCATCCTGACCGGCTTTGGCGAGAAAGCCTTCTGCGCCGGTGGCGACCAGAAGATCCGTGGCGACTACGGTGGATACCGTGATGACGAGGGGACGCACCACCTCAACGTGCTCGACTTCCAGCGCGACATCCGCACCTGCCCGAAACCTGTGGTTGCCATGGTGGCCGGTTACGCGGTCGGTGGCGGCCACGTGCTGCACATGATGTGTGACCTGACCATCGCCGCCGACAACGCCCAGTTTGGCCAGACCGGCCCGAAAGTGGGCTCCTTCGATGGTGGTTGGGGTGCTTCCTACATGGCTCGCATCGTCGGCCAGAAGAAAGCCCGCGAAATCTGGTTCCTCTGCCGCATGTACGATGCGAGCCAAGCCCTCGACATGGGTCTGGTCAACACTGTCGTGCCGCTGGCGGAACTGGAGCGCGAAACCGTGCGCTGGTGCCGTGAAATGCTGCAAAACAGCCCGATGGCGCTGCGCTGCCTGAAAGCCGCCCTCAACGCTGACTGTGATGGTCAGGCGGGCTTGCAGGAGCTGGCGGGCAATGCCACCATGCTGTTCTACATGACCGAAGAGGGTCAGGAAGGCCGCAACGCCTTCAACGAAAAGCGTCGCCCCGACTTCTCCAAATACAAGCGGAACCCCTGATGACACTCGCCCTGTATCGCTATCAACTGCCTTTTACCCAGCCCCTGACCTTTCACGGCAAGGTGGAGGTGGCGCGAGAGGGGCTGTTGGTGCGCATCAACGACGGCTGGGGTGAGATTGCCCCCCTGCCCGGCTTCTCGAAAGAGAGCCTGCAACAGGCAGAGGCGGAAGCCCTTGCCACGCTGGCGGCCCTGGCCGCCGGCGATACCCCGAACCCCGTGCTGCCGTCGGTGCAATTTGGCCTCGACTGCGCGCGCCGGACATGGCCGGAGCAGCGCAACCCGCTGCCGGAGCCCTATCCCCTCATTCAAGGCTCTCCCCAGGAGCTGCTGCGCAACTGGAAAGAGTGGCTGCACCGCACACCCGGCAAGGCCAAGCTGAAGGTGGCGCGCTACCCGATGCGTGACGAGCTGGCGCTGATCCGCCTGCTGTGCGATCGGGTGCCCTCCCTCAAGCTGGTGCTGGATGCCAATCAGGGCTGGACCCGCGAGGAGGCGTGGACCTTCTGCGGCCACCTCGATCCGAACCGCATCGAATATCTGGAAGACCCCTGCGCCGACTTTGCCGACATCGCCTTTGTCGCCAACCGCACCGGCATGCCGGTGGCGCTGGACGAACTGCTGGCCCAAGGCAAGCCGTGGGAGCCGATCCCGCAACTGCGCGCGCTGGTGCTCAAGCCTACCCTGCTCGGTTCACTCGCCAACTGCGAAGCGCTGATCGCCCGCGCCCGCGAACTGCGGCTCAAGGTGATCATCTCCTCCTGCTTCGAATCGGATCTGGGCCTGAACCAGCTCTTTCATCTGGCAGGCGAATGGGCGCCGGAACAGGCACCGGGTCTGGATACCCGTCGCTGGATGGCGGGCAATCTGCTGGGGGAGGATGGCAAACCGGATCTGAGCCGACTGGAGCAACTGTATTACCGTGATTGACCCCTCCCGTTCACCCGAACAGACACCTTGCCCGGTACGCCACCGGGCAATCACAGCCCCGAACCGCATTGCCATCCACACCGCCTCGCCCCTCAGTTACCGCCAGCTCGATGCCCGCCTCAACAGCCTGTGCCAACAGCTGGAACAAGCCGACGTGCGTCGTGGCGATCATCTGGCGGCAGTGGTGCGCGGTGCGCTGGAAGATGTGCTGCTGGCATGGGCCTGCGTGCGCAGCGGCGTGGTGTTCTGCCCGCTCAACCCCGCCTTTCCTCTCGAAAAACAGCGCGAGCTGGCGGTGCAACTCGATACCGATGCCTTCTGGTCGGCAGGGGAGATCCCGGCAGGCAACTGGCTGCCCCTGCAGTTCGACTTCACGGGCGAACTGCCGGCAAGCGAGGAAACATGGCCGCTGGCATCGACCCAGCTCAACAACATGATCCTCACCTCGGGCTCCAGCGGCACGCCGAAAGCGGTAGTGCACCGGCTCTGCAACCACCTGGCCTCGGCACGCGCCTCTGCCACCCTCATTCCCCTCGATGAGAAGTCCGGCTGGCTGCTCTCCCTGCCGCTGTTTCATGTCGGTGGTTACGCCATCCTGTTTCGGATCTTTCTGGCGGGCGCCACGTTGGTGCTGGATCAACGTGAACGCTCCCTCAAAGAGCGGCTGGAGTGCCAACCCATCACTCACTTGTCTCTGGTGCCAACCCAACTCTGGCGCCTGCTGGCAGAGGGCTTTGACCCCGCCCGAACCCGCCTGCGCGAGTTGCTGCTCGGTGGCGCCGCCATTCCCCAACCGCTGGTGAACCGCCTCTGCGCCATGGGGCTCGAACCCAAGGTGAGCTACGGCCTCTCCGAGATGGGCAGTCAGGTCTGCACCTCCATCCCCGGCGATGCTGGCGTAGTTGGCAAACCGCTACCGGGGCGGGAGGTGTGCATCCGGGAGCAGGAGATCTGCGTGCGCGGAGCTACCCTGTTTGCTGGTTACTATCGAGATGGCGAGCTGGAACTGCCCCTCGATGGCGAAGGCTGGTTTCATACCCGCGACAAGGGGAGGTTCACTGCGGCAGGGGAGCTGCTGGTAGAGGGACGGCTCGATAACCTCTTTATCTCGGGTGGCGAAAACATCCAGC
Organism: Aeromonas australiensis; assembly: GCF_000819725.1. Lineage (GTDB taxonomy): Bacteria > Pseudomonadota > Gammaproteobacteria > Enterobacterales > Aeromonadaceae > Aeromonas > Aeromonas australiensis. Next base: position 84,695 of record NZ_CDDH01000002.1, read on the forward strand.
CAGAAGCCATCGAGCAGCGACTGGTAGATCATCCCGCGGTCGCCCAGGCGCTGGTGGTGCCGGTGCCGAGCGACGAGTGGGGGCAACGCCCCGCCGCCTTTATCGACTGGCACGGTGAGCCGGTTCCCGACTCCGAACTGGCAGCCTGGATCCGCAGCGCCCTGCCCGGCTTTATGGTGCCCGACCACTGGCTCCCCTGGCCCGATCTTGGCGGTAATCTCAAACCCTCCCGCCAACAATTGGGCAAGCTTGCCCGACAACAAATCACTCGGGAAAAACAAGTCAAATGAGACCATCTTCACAATTTCCCGATCTTCTCTGAAAACAGAAAAAGAAACATGTGAGTCTTTACTTCGGCGCTAACCCACGATAATTCGAACAGACTCAAAAAACTAACATGTTATTGATTTATATGATTTTTAATTAGCGATTGATGCCCTTTTGGATCTTGTTAAATTGCCTTGCGATTCCTCGCAAGACAATACACAAACAACAACAAAGGGATAAAAATGAACCGTTCGGGTACCGGGTGGCTGCTGCTGGCAGGCCCCCTGCTTTTGGCGACATCCTCGGCGCAAGCCAACTACTCCCCCAATGACTGGCGACAGTATCAGCTGACTGGCGAATCGAGCCGGCAACTGGCCGCTCGCATCACCGAGACCACCTACGAACTCAAGGCGCGCAGCAGCAATGCCCCTTACCAGCAGCTCAGGGTCTACCGTCGCTTCGACTGGCAGAGCAGCGATCTTGCCGCACTGGCCGAGCAGCAGTGTGGCGAGCCGCAGCTCAAGGTAGATGCGGGCTGGCAGATCCGCTTCGTGCGCTGTGAAGATCGGATTCCGGCGGGCAAGCTCATTCCCGCCAGCAGTTATGACTTCGGTTATGGCCTCAAGCAGGGTCGCTGGGAGCAACTGGCGGGCACGCCGACCGCCCAGCGGCAGGATCGTCTGCCGCTGCCGCAAGCCATCATCCTGGGTCAGAGTGAAAGGGAGCTGGATCGCTGCGAACTCAACGCACAGGGCCGCTGCGCCGAGTCGGAGTGGCACTATCAGCCGCAGGATTGGCAGCAGTTGCAGGTACTTGAAGAGACTCCGAGTGAGCGGAATGGCCGGTTGGAGCAGATCTTCTTCCGTCTGCAGCCGGTGGCAGGCAGTCAGGCTGCCGCTCAGGTCAGCGAGCTCCATGTCTGGCGCCGCTATGAGTGGCAGCTGGATCAACTCACGCCTCAGCAGGTGTGTGATGAGCCGCAGGAGCGCAAGGAGGGGAGCAACACCATCCGCTATCGCATCTGCCGTCAGGTGATCCCCGCTGGCAGCGAGGTTCAGGTGACGCTGCAGGATAACGGCTACCAATACCCGGTCGCTGGCGGCGAGTGGCAACCCCTGCCAGAGAGCAAAGAGTGGCAGGAGAGCCGGGTGCTCAATCGCCCTATTGTGCTAGACAGCAAAGAGGAGCAGCTGGAGTGCCGCCGTGCCAACGGTCGCCCCTGCTCCGAGCCCGATCAGCCCGATGTGGATCTGCTCGACAGCGATGCCGCCAAACTGGTGGCCGACGTGAGCGGCCAGAACAGCCCTGCCTGGCAGGCAGATTACGGCCACGATGATGCCAAGCTGATGGCGGTGGTGCGCGGCATGCGTGCCCTGCTGGCGGCCAATCAGCCGACCCATCCGGCAATGGACAAGCTGCTCTACTATGTGCGTGCCCACAACTACCATGGCGGCGTAGCCAAAGAGAGTGATCAGGTCGCCCGGGCACTGGCCGGGGTAATGATTGATCTGCTCAACCATCCCCTGCTGCTGGGCGCGGAACCGCAAGATCAGGCTGGCACAGTGCTGGAAGCCTGGAGCGTGGCGGCGCAGGGACAGCTTGGCCAAGCCGCTTTCCGCCAGAGTGCCGCCCCCATGCTGGCCCAGCTCAATCAGGCGCTCGACTATGCGGTGCAACATGCGCCGCAGCTCAATGGCCACAAACCCTGGGCCGATGGTCTGTTCGAGCTGCTCAATCTGATCGATCAGAGCGCCTCTTACGGTCAGCAGGCTGACTTCAGCGCTGCTGTGCTGCAGCAGGAGGCGGCATTGCGCCAGAGCCTGCTGCAACTGGGCCTGAGCGAGCTGGCCCTCTGGAAACAGCGCGATGGCTCACGGGATCTGTTTATCTTCAACAACATCCTCGATGCCCACAGCCGCCTCTACCAGATGATGCGCTACCTCCATTACACCAGCCCGGATAAGGCGATTGCCTATCGCCAGCAGCTGGATCGCGATGTCATCGCCATCATGCGCCAGCAAGGATTGGTCCCGGGCGGCCAGCATCCGGCCACCATGCTGGAAGAGGTCTCCCTGACCCTCTCCAGCTACTACCTCACCTATACGGATCGCACCAGCGAAGCCTGTGTCAGCGGCGAGTTCGCCGGGCTTTGTACCCAAATCCGCATGGAAGATATTCTGCCGTTCGAGCACACCTGCTCGCCCACCCTGCGTCTGCGCGCCCAGGATCTGACTCAGGCTCAGGCCGAAGGGATCTGCCGCGAGCTGGGTGATGAAGAGCAGCGCTTCCACCAGCAGATGGAAACAGGCTGGCAACCAGTGGCCGATGACCACAACGATGCGCTGGAGCTGGTGATCTTCAACTCCTCAGCCGACTGGGGCCGCTACGGCAGCGCGCTGTTTGGTGTCTCCACCGACAATGGCGGCATCTATATCGAGGGGGATCCGGCGCGCCCCGGCAATCAGGCCCGCTTCTTCGCTTATGAGGCGGAGTGGAAACGCCCCGCCTTCCAGGTGTGGAACCTGCGCCACGAGTACGTTCACTATCTGGACGGGCGCTTCAACCAGTACGGCAGCTTCGGCCACTATCCCCTCAACCGCACCACCTGGTGGTCCGAGGGGCTGGCGGAATACATCGCCCACGGCCAGTGCTTTGCCCGAGGCCTGGATAACGTGGCAAGCCGTCCCGCCAACCAGCGGCCGACGCTGGCGTCCATCCTTCACCTCGATTACAACCAGGGTGGCGAGATGGTCTACTCCTGGTCCTATACCGTGCACCGCTTCCTCAACGATACCGGTCGCGGCGCCAGCTGGCTGGCGCTGGCCCGGGCGCTGCGCAATCCGGATCGACAGCAGGCAATGAGCGACTTCGAAGGGGAGCTGGACCGGCTGATCGCCAACGACAGCGACGCCTATCAAGCGTGGCTCGCCCGCGAGCTGCTGCCCTGGTGGCAAGCCAACAAGGAGTCAGACGCCTGCAAGGGCAATGACTCCGCCCACTGATAAACCTTCACCGACCAGAGGGGCTGCCACCGCAGCCCCTCACTTTCTCCGCCACCTCCCGGCCTCTGCTGCGACAACCTCTGCCCGAATGAGGTGTCTGCCCGTTATCAAGCCTGACGCCAGCGGCAGAGTTGTAATAGAATGCCGATAGCCATTCCCAACTTCAGACCCTGACCGCACCACGCATGAAGAAGTTTGCCAAGATCCTCCTCGCCTGCCTCGTTTTGCTGCTGGCCCTGATTGCCATACTGCTGGGCTACAGCGAGTGGATCGTCTCGGATGCCCGGCACTACACCCATGATCAGGTAGACAAGGTGCCCTATAACCGGGTTGCTGTGGTATTGGGTACCTCAACCTATCTTTCCGGTGGTGGCCCCAACCACTACTTCAAATACCGTATCAAGGCAGCCGCCGAGCTCTACAACCATGCCAAGGTGGACTACATCATCGTCTCCGGTGACAACGCCACCCTGCAGTACAACGAGCCACGCCAGATGCGTCGCGCCCTGATCAAGGCGGGCATCCCCGCCTCCGCCATCTACATGGATTTCGCCGGATTCCGCACCCTAGACTCAGTGGTACGGGCCAAAGAGGTGTTCGGTCAGGATCGCTTTACCGTCGTCTCTCAGGGCTTTCATAACGAGCGAGCCATCTTCATCGCCCGCCATTTCGGTATCGATGCAATCGGCTTCAACGCCAAGGACCCTAGTGCCTATCAAGGGATCCGCACCCGAGTGCGCGAGGTATTTGCCCGCCTGATGGGATTGCTCGACCTCTATGTGCTGGACAAGGGCCCCAAGTTTCTCGGGGAACCGGTCCCCATCGGTCTGCCAGAAATCTGTCACTCTCTAAGCACTATCGGCAGCCTGCAACCCTGCCTTACGCAGCCCAAACCTGCCGTAGCCCAGGCCAAGCCAGCGGCAGTCTCTGCCGCGGCGTCGGCGACTCCATCGGCTTCAGCCGCGACTGAGCAACTCACGCCTGCTTTATCCGCCGCGACAACGACTGAGCCAGTCACACCCGCCAAACCCGCAGCAGAGACGCCCGGCGCGGCCTTGCCCATATTGCCGGTGGCCCCTTCCGCCGCCAGCACCAGCACAACCGCCCCATAAACAGACGACCCGCCAACTGGCGGGTCTTGTTATTGCTGCGCGAATTGTGGCGGCGATCCTGCGCCCCCATTCCCTGCGACCAGGTCAGCCTCGCGCCGCCTGATAGCGGCGGGCCACTTCGGCCCAATCCACTACCTGATAGAAGGCGGCGATATAGTCAGGACGCTTGTTCTGGTACTTGAGGTAATAGGCATGCTCCCACACATCCAGCCCCAGGATCGGGGTATGGCCATGCATCAGGGGGCTATCCTGATTGGCACTGCTCTCCACCTGCAATCTGCCCGCCTGGTTCACCACCAGCCAGGCCCAGCCGCTGCCAAAGCGACTCAGCGCTGCCTGAGTGAATGCCTGTTGGAAGGCATCGAATCCACCCAATTCCCGCTCGATGGCCAGAGCCAGTTCGCCACTTGGCTCGCCACCACCCTGCGGGCTCATCACCAGCCAGAACAGGGAGTGGTTGGCATGGCCACCGCCATGGTTGCGTACCGCTCCTTGCAGGGTCGCTGGCAGGGTGTCGAAGCGACGCAGCAGCTCCTCTACCGGCAGTGCGGCCAGCTCGGTTACCCCTTCCAGCGCGGTGTTGAGGTTGTTGATATAGGTCTGGTGATGGCGGCTATGGTGGATCTCCATGGTCAGGGCATCGATATGGGGTTCCAGTGCGTCGTAGGCATAATTCAAGGGTGGCAGGGTATGGCTCATGATGACCTCTGTTCGGATTAATGGAGCCGGGATGAGGGCTCGCTCTGACACAGGCAGTGACCGAGCGAGCGCATGATCCCGGCGTGGCTGCCGTGGCGCTGCACAAACGTCAGCAACTCGGCACGGGTTGTACGGATATGGCGCAAAGCGGCCTCTCGCAGGCGGGCGGGGCAAACGGGGGAGTGACTGGTCGCCAGCAGGCAGTCGTGCACATAGCAGAGCAGGTCGGCGGCCCGATCGGGCAGGGTCATGGCCACCAGCAGATCCGCCAGATTATGGTGAGCCACCACCAGCGCCGCCACCGCCTCATCAGCATCGTGCCACTGCCCCAATTGCTGACGAGCCAACCAGAGTGCCTGCTGATAATGGGCCAACGCCTGATGGTACTCGCCGCAATCAAACAGCCGGTTGCCCTCTCTGGTCTGTTGTTTCCAGTGACTCATACTGCTACCACTTTCGGTCGATTCGACCCACCCCTTCACCCAGGTTGCTGTCATACGCTTCACGCCAACAAATGATAATAATTATCATTACATGAATCATATCCGGGAGACAAGGGGTGCCGGGATCGCAGCAACGAGCCAAAACAGCGCGGCCACTCCTTGGCAAGGAGTGGCCGTTTGAGGCACAGGTCAGTTAATTCGACCGGCCAATTGAGAATTAATGGCTGGTCAGATGTTGTTGGCGGGCGAAGGCGGGGCAATCCCCAGCAGCATATGATCCATCATCCCCACCATGCGTCCTATCTCAGGTTTGGTAATGGTATCGTTGGCACCCAGTTGCAGCGCTTTCTGGCGGTTGTCATCGCTCATCAGGGAGGAGAACATCACGATGGGCATCTCCTTGTAGGAGGGGGTATCCCGCAACCGCTTGAGCAGGTGCATGCCATCCATGCGCGGCATCTCCACATCGGTGATCACCGCGTTGACGAAGCCGGTCACCGGCATCCGCTCCTCCTGGGCCAGGCGATCGAAATCGGTCATCATTTCCAATCCTTCCCCTCCATCCTTGGCCGTTATCACGTTATAGCCAGCGGTGCGCAGGGTCGTCTCGATCATCTTGCGGATAAAAGCCGAGTCATCCACCACCAGAATGGTTTTACCCTGGCGCAGCGCCATCATGCGATCGTCGATGATCACCTTGCGATCCTGGGTGACGTCGTACTTCTCCATGCTGAGCTCGGGGTTGATGTCAGCAATGATCTTCTCGAAGTCGAGGATCATGATGAGGTTGCCATCGCGCCTGACCACGGCCACCACACAGTCGTTTTCACCCGCTTCCAGAAACTGGCTGGGAGACTCCACATCCTCCCAGGAGACCCGGTGGATCCTGCTGACGCTGTCGATCAAGAAGCCGTTTGCCATCCGGTTAAAGTCAGTGACTATCACCACCTTGTGGCTATGGTCAGGGTTGGTCTTGATACCGAGCCAGCCGGCCAGATCCACCAGCGGGATAAGACGATCCCGCAGGGAGAATACCCCCACCATATGGCGCTGGGCATTGGGGTAGTCTGTGGTCTCCGGCACCCGGATCACCTCGCGTACCTTGGCGACGTTGATCCCGTAATAGGCGACCTTGTCCCGCCCGTCCGGCAGCAATTTCTTGAGGTGAAACTCAATGATCTCGAGCTCGTTGGTGCCACTCTCGGTCAGAATGGATTTACGATCTTCCCCGTCTTTGGCCATCATGGTGACTCTCATGCTCTGGTTGCGCAGGCAGCACTCAGCTGCTGTTTTTCCTCAGTATAGGAATGGAATTCGCCCAGCGGCTCGGATCTCGGCAAGATTGCAGCCTTAACCGCTTGATCCCGCAGCCTGGCGGGCTCGTAGCACTTAGTCAGGAGCGCATTGGCTGATGGGGAAACCTATCAAGCACTCATAAGGAGCCTGAGATGGGTGAAGGTATAATCGTGATTGGCGCTTCTGGCGGTGTCGGGGCGGCTCTGGTGACACACTGGCTGGCAGCGGATGTCGGGCCAGTGATTGCCATTAGCCGTCAGCCCGCACCAGCAGGAGCCTCTTCGCCGACCTTGCACTGGCTATGTTGTGATTACAGCGATGAGCAGATGGCAACTGCGGTAGCCCGCATCGCGAAGTTGGCACCAAGACCGCACAGGGTGGTGATCTGCAACGGCATCCTGCATCAGGGGGAGATCCAGCCAGAGAAGCGACTCGAAGCAATCAATCTCGATGCCATGACGCGCCTCTACCAGACCAACGCCTTGCTGCCGCTGCGCTGGATCAGCCAGTTGTTACCGCTGTTTGGCCGCGAGCCTTGCACTCTGGCCGTTCTCAGCGCCCGGGTCGGCAGCATTGGCGACAACCGAGCGGGCGGCTGGTATGGCTATCGGGCATCCAAGGCGGCCCTCAATATGCTGCTCAAGTGTGCCGCTATCGAGCTGGCCCGACGGGCGCCCGGTGTCAAATTGCTGGCCTTCCATCCCGGCACCGTGGATACCCAACTCTCCCGCCCGTTTCACGCCAATGCCCCGGCGGGAAACGTGCAGAGTCCCGAGCTGGTAGCCAACCATCTGATTAACCTGATGAACCGGCTGCAACCGGATGGCGAACTGAGCTTTCTCGACTGGCAGGGCAAACCTATCGAGTGGTAGAGGAACTCAAGAGACGCGCCAGCAGCGCCCGCAAACTCTTGATCACGGCGGGTTTGCCCGCCAGTTGCAACCTCGCGGCCAGCGTTCCCCAGTCAACATATTGCCAGATGGTAGCGATTAGCAGATAACGCTCATCCAGGGTGAGCTCGGCCAACCGGACCAGATTGCCCCCCAGCCACAACTGCAGGCTGGATTGGCTGAGCTCAAACGGCTTGTGATGCAGAGCAAAGCACTCAACCTCATCGCACTCGAACTCGCCAAGCTCCGGCGCGGTAACGGTACTGCCTTGCAGGCATTGCCATACCAACTCGGGATCCAAGGCACTCAACTCGCCCGCCAGCAGGGTCGGCAGCTGGCGTACAAAACGCTGCTGCCACTGAGCCAGCTCGGGCTCATGTTCGGGTTTCAGCGCTTTGAGCAGCAGGGCCGCGTGGCAGCCGCTGGCAGCATCCCGCTGCAGGCCGATGCGCAACACCACCAGCTCCGCCTTGCGCCAGAAGGGGAGCAGGTCGGCGCTGGCCGAAAAGGCAGAACCCAGGTAGTCGATACCAATCTGGCGATAGTGCTCTTCAAGCTTGCCAAGCAGCAGCGACCCCAGCCCATGGCGATGCAGCTCGGGGTGGATGGCGATACGCATCACCCGGGCGTAGCTGCGCCCCCCCGCCGTTTTGAAACCGGCGTGGGCCAGCAGCGACTGGGGCAGCAGATGGCCGCGCGGACGGCGGCGACCGGCCCAGATCGCCTCGGCCAGCTCGGGCTCTATCTCCCCTTCCCGCGCCACCAAGGCCACCCCCAGCAGGCGCTCGTCCTGCTCCAGCAGATGGATGTCGAGACCCGGGCTCTCCAGCAGAGACCTGAGATCGCCCGGCGTAGTCTGGTAGTGAGCTAGCACCAGCAACCCGAACAGCTGGTGGAGCAACGCCTCGTCACTCGCCAGCGCCTCCTGACTGATAAGACGCCAGCTCGGGCTAGTCGGTGGCATGGGCGCTGCGACTTCGGCATTGAGGCCGAGCAGGCGGAAAATCAGCGGCTCCAGTGGATCACGCTCACTCCAGCGAATGGGCTCAGAGAGGTGGATCTCCTGCCAATCTGGCGCCTGACTATCGAGCACCCGCTTGAAGCGCAGATGAAAACCGCGCCCCGTCCCCTCGTAACCGTGCTCGGTGGTGGCAAATACAATGCGGCTGTGGCGGGCCAGCATGGCCTCAAGCAGCGGGGTCGGAATGGCGGCCGCTTCATCCACCAGCAGCAGATCGGGATTCATCGCCTCGTGCACCAGCCGATCCGGCGAGCAGTAGCTCAGCCCGGTTAGCTGTTCAGGCGTGGTATCGAGTCCGCGAGCGGCGTGGATAAACAGGGTGGCGACCGCGGCCTGTGAGGGGGCCGTCACCACTATGTTCAGTTCGGGCTGCTGGCGCAGCAGCTCGGCGGCGGCCTGCCCCAGCAGCGCACTCTTGCCACGCCCGCGGTCGGCGCTCAGCACCAGTGGCCGGCGGCGATGACCGTGTAAGACCTTGTGGATAGCTGGCAGCGCCCGCGCCTGATCATCGCTCAATGGCCGCTCGGCTCCAAGTGGTTGCCATGGCTGCGAGCAAACCGGCGGCGCCAGAGAGAGGGCTGGATCGCCCGCCAGCAGCCGCACCAGCCTGGCGATAAAGCCGTGACCGGCCCGGCTTGCCTCCTCCGGCTGGGCCACCAACCTGATCCGGTCAGGATCCGGCCATTCAGGCCACTGCGCTCTGGGCGGCGTCAGCAGCAACAGCAAGCCACCGGCGCGCAGGGTGCCCGCCAGCGCCCCGAATGCGTCGGGGTGAAAGCCGCTGAACGCATTGAAGACCAGAGTGTCGCACTCCTGACCGAGCCGCTGCAGCGCCTTGGCGGCGGGTTGCGGGCCATAACACTCGGGCCCGGCACCCAGCCAGAAGACGGTCTCGCCGAGCAGGGATTGGGCGCGGGCAATGCACTCGCCCTCCTCCCCTTCCAGCCAGATCAGGCGACGCTCACCGGCGCGGGCCAGCGCCTCGCGCAGCAGGGTGACCTGTTGCGGTGTCATGACGCCGGGCTGTCAGCCGATTTGCGAGGCTCAAACATGCGATCTCCCATCTGATCGATAAAGGTGTGGGCCTTCTGCACCATAAAACGCTCGGCATCGGCCGGATTGGCAAAGAGATCGGAGCGGATAAAGCGGTGGGTTTGCAGCACGCCGTCCAGCTCCTTGGTGATGCGCCCAGCCAGTCGGTACTGGCCACCTTCGGCCATGGGCTCCGGATAGATGAGATAGCCGGCATATTCGGTGGGAGTGACTTCAGGCGCCTTGGTCGGCTCGCCCCCGAACAGGGCGCTGAACAGTTTCTTGAGCATGATGATCTCCTCTGGTTGCCAGCATTGTCCCCAAGGGGTCGATGAGTGGCAAGCAGGGGATCTTATTACCAATGGTTATTTGCACCACGAACCATTCTCATTTAGATTTCATTTAATTTCAGCGCGAGGTAACCACCATGTATGTCTGTTTGTGCCGCGGCATCACAGATACCCAGATCCGCAAAGCGGTGCAGTCAGGTAAAAGCGAATTCCGCCAGCTCAAGCAGTCGCTCGAGGTGGGTGCCCAGTGTGGTAAATGCGTGCGCATGACCATGGAGATCATTGCAGCCGAGCTCGACAAGATGGAGCAGGAGCAACCCGTGCTCTACTACGAAGTGGCCTGATCGGGACACCTCTCTTCTGATTCGACCCGCCAACAGGGTCACCTCTTATCTCAGGCGAGCTGACTCGCCGGACCACTTGTTGTCACTTTTCTGGACTAAGCTCTAACGATCGAAGCCTCAGGCACGAACCAAGGAGCACTGTCGATGAAAGGAGATCCCAAGATCATTGCCCACCTCAACAAGGTGCTGGCCAATGAGCTGATTGCCATCAACCAATACTTCCTGCACGCCCGCATCTACGATGACTGGGGCCTCAAGGCGCTCGGGCACAAGGAGTATCACGAGTCCATCGATGAGATGAAACACGCTGACGAACTGGTCAAGCGGGTGCTGTTTCTCGAAGGGCTGCCCAATTTGCAGGATCTGGGCAAGCTGCGTATCGGCGAGACCGTCGAAGAGATGTTGCGCTGCGACCTGTCGCTCGAGATGGATGCCATCCCCGACCTCAAGGTAGCCATCGCCTATGCCGAGTCGGTGCAAGACTACATCAGCCGCGACCTGTTCCAGGAGATCCTGGAGGATGAGGAGGAGCATGTGGACTGGCTGGAGACCCAGCTCGATCTTATCGATCGCATCGGGCTGGAGAACTACCAGCAGTCGCAACTGCACCATGGTTCATCCTGAATAGTTATGGCATGAAAAAACGATTAAAAAACCCGCTTAGGCGGGTTTTTTAATGTCTGGCTGCATAGCTTTTCACGCCACTTATCAGCATGAAAAATAAGCGTATTTTTGCTATTCAGATCGCAAAAATAGACGCTTGGGAGTTGCACTATTGGGGCCCCTCACAGGGACATACAATAACAACATGTGAAAGGACTACATCATGCACTTCCTACCCAACAAGCTAGCGCTAGCCTGCGCCATAGCCCTGTCTCTTGCCGCCTGCAATGACAACAGCTCGAACGCACCAGCAGACCCCGCAACCACCAAAGCATCCCTGATGCAGACCATGGATGAGGCCCTGCGCGAGAGCCAGTCGCTCGACCCCTACGGTTTTGCCATCGATGCCGCCAGCATCGCCAAGCGAAAGGCACTCGACAGTTCACTGCTCCAACGACTGAATGCACTGGATCCCACGCTGTTAAGTGAGCGGGATCGGCTGTTCTACGACATGATCCGCTGGGACTTGCAGATCAATCTTGAAGGGTACGATTTACCCCAATCCCAGATCCCGATCCATCACTTCCGTAACCGCGTGGTGGATCTGGCAGATGACGTTGGCGCAGCCCCTGCCAGCGGCAAAACAGCTCGTACCGTCAGCGGTGACTTCGACTATTTCGAGCACAGCTCGGCCGACCGGGTGGAACCGGGTGATGGCGCATGGCGACGGGATCTCGACCGTACAGGCACAGCTCCGGCACTTGCAATGGCAGCCCGAGCAAAGACAACAATGACCCCGCTGGCCTGGTACCAAGAACACCTCACCTGGCTCAAGGCATATGATGCTTATCTGGCCGAGGTAAAACACCAGTTCGAGCAGGCCAGTGTTCAGGGCAACACCTTGCCTGATGAGCTGGTAGACCGGCTGCTGGCCCAGCTCAACAGCAAGCTGGATGGCGACATGCTCACAGGCGCCTACCTCGGCTGGCAGCAGTTGCCGGGGGATGCCGATGCCACACTGCGAGCAGACTACAAAGCCGTGTTGGACAGCATCAACACCCGCTATCTGGCGCTGCGCGACTATCTGGATTACCAGCATGGCGGCGCCTATGCAGTGCGCCTGGGTAGTGGCGAGTGTGATGACGGTTTCTGTGGCATGACCAACGGGCGCGACTGGTATCGCTGGCTGCTGAAGAAGCACACCACCACCAATATGACACCGGAGCAGGTACATGAGCTGGGATTGAGCGAGGTAGACCGGATCTTCGCTGCCATGGTCAAGGTGTGCCACACCGTTGGCAAGTGTGACAACGAAGACGTGGCCCAAAGCAAACAGAGCGGCCAGATCTACGCCTTCTTCCGTTATCTGAACGAGCCGGCTTTCTTCTACCAGAATCCGCTGGCGGTCTGGTCCACCGGCCTCAACCCGGACAATGCAGCCGGGGCGACCCTGAGCGGGCCGCAGCAGCAGGCACTGGCCGAACATGAGCGGGCATTGCTGGAGTACAATATCTTCAAGAGCAAGGCGGCGCTGGTGCTGCCGGACTTCTTCGATGCCGAGCGCACCATTCCCAAGCTGGATTACGAGGTGGTGCCCGTCTCCTATGCGGATGCGCCATACGGCGGGGTGGCCTGGTACCAGGACGGCAACCCGCAGACCGGCCGCAAAGGGCAGTTCTTCCTCAACACCTATTACCCCTATGGTCTGCAGAGCTGGAACATCAGTACCCTGCTGGCTCACGAGGCGGCGCCGGGCCACCACTTCCAGATCACCATCGCCCAGGAGCTGGCCGCCAAGGATCCCGACTTCCCGAAGTACGTGGCGAACGCCTCCTACACCGCCTATGCGGAGGGTTGGGCGCTCTACACCGAATACCTAGCGGATCACGACATGGGGCTCTATCAGGGGCGCGGTCTCTATGATCCGGCGGTGGGGGACGTGAAGGTCGAGGGATCATCCGCCTTCAACAACCAGCTGCAGTATTTCGGCCGCCTCAACGAGGAGATGCTGAGGGCCATGCGGCTGGTGGTGGATACCGGTATTCACTGGTATGGCTGGAGTCACGATCAGGCCGTCAACTACATGAAGGATAACTCGGCGCTGGGGGCGGGGGACATCAGCTCCGAAGTGCCGCGCTACATGGCCTACACCGGCCAGGCGACCTCCTACAAGGCGGGCCAGCTGGCGCTGATCCGGATGCGGGAGTCGGCCGAGCAGGCACTGGGCGGAGGCTTTGACCTCAAGGCGTTCCACCACCATGTGCTGGAATACGGCATGTTGCCCATCTCGGTGCTGGAGCAGAAGCACAAGCAGTGGATTGAACAGTCGAAGTGATCACAGTTACGGCGCCCGGCAAGGCAATGGGCGCCGCTTTCGATTAGGATACGGCTCTCTGCCAATAACAATGCTACGGATGATGTCCATGGAACAGATTGCACGCGAGATGGCGCCCCACAAACGAGTGGCTCTGGTGGCTCACGACAACATGAAGAGCCCTCTGCTGAACTGGGTGATGCGCCGCAAGGAGGAGCTCAAGCTCCACCATCTCTATGCGACCGGCACCACCGGTACCCTGCTCGGCAAGCAGGCACAACTGCCCATCACCTGCCTCTTCTCCGGCCCCATGGGTGGCGACCAGCAGCTTGGTGCCCTGATCGCCGAAGGGAAGATCGACGTGCTGATCTTCTTCTGGGATCCCCTCAATGCTGTGCCCCACGATCCGGACGTGAAGGCGCTGCTGCGCCTCGCCGCGGTGTGGAACATCCCGGTTGCCACCAACGAGGCGACCGCCGATTTCATCATGGATAGCCCCCATATGCAGCGCGCGTTCAGCGTACAGATCCCCGACTACGCCGGTTATCTCAAGGCGCGGACCGAGTGATCGGCTAACCCGTGATGCAAGAGGGCCGCAACAAGCGGCCCTCTTTTATTGGGAAAATGAATCTGCCAGGGCAACAAACCGGCGCCGGCTTATAGCGCCCGGGCGAGAATGCGCGCCACCCGATCCGGGTCGATATCCTGCTGCTCACCGAGCGCGGTGCGCCCCACCCGCTTGAGGTTGGAGCAGACCGCCGGAATGCAGCTTTCGCTGAGGCCATAGTCAGAGAGCCGGGTGCCCAGTCCCATCTTCTGGAAGAACTGCTCGGTGCGGATGATCGCCTCTTCGATGCGCAGGGCCTTGTCCTCGCGGGTCGAATGCCACACCCGCTCGGCAAACTGGGCCAGCTTGTCCTGCTTCTGGCTCGCCCGCTCACGGAGCAGTGAGGGGAGCACCACCGCCAGACTCTGACCATGATCCAGCCCGTATAGCGCCGTCAGCTGATGGCCGATGGCGTGAGAGGCCCAATCCTGCGGCACCCCGCAACCGATAAGGCCGTTGAGCGCCAGACTGGCGGCCCACATCAGATTGGCCCGCACCTGATAGTTGGTCGGCTCCGCCAGCGCCCTGGGGCCGTTCTCCACCAGCACCTGCAGCAGCCCTTCCGCCAGCCGATCCTGCACATCGCCGCCGACCGGAAAGGTGAGGTACTGCTCGGCGATATGGACGAAGGCATCCACCACTCCGTTACCGGTCTGGCGCGGCGGCAGGCTGTAGGTGGTGGTCGGGTCGAGCACCGCAAATTGCGGCTGTACCAGCGGACTGCTGAAAGAGATCTTCAGATCGCCGTGGCTCACCACCGAGGTGGGATTGTTCTCGGAGCCGGTGGCGGGCAGGGTCAGCACACAGCCCATCGGCAGCGCCTTGTGCACGCTCGCCTGTTTGCCGCAGAGATCCCAGGGGTCATCCCCCTCGTAGCAGGCGGCCGCCGCGACAAACTTGGTGCCATCCACCACGGAGCCGCCACCGACCGCCAGCAGGAAGTCGATGCGCTCGCGTTTCACCTGCGCCACCGCTTCCATCAACAGCTCGTATCTGGGGTTGGCGCCGATGCCGGAGAACTCCTGCCACGTCACCCCTTCCAGCGCCCGGGTCAGCTGCTCATAGACGCCGTTTTGCTTGATGCTGCCACCGCCATAGAGCACCAGCAGCCGACTACCGGGCGGGATAAGCGTTGGCAGGCTGGCGATCTGCCCCTCACCAAAACAGATGCGGGTCGGATTGGCATATTGGAAGTTGTACACGGCGGACTCCTCGACTGGCTCAATGCGCGGACATTGTGCGCCTGTGAGGAGGTGAGGTCAAAAGAGGTGGCAGAAGCTTGCCCACCGGCGGTCGACACTGGCCCATCGCTGCCGACCGGGTAGATATCAGAACAACGGCAGGATCAGGCAGTTTTGGCCTCCTCTGTGGATGAGCTCTTCTTGCCGGTCAGGCGATCCATCGCCTCTTTCAGCATCGCCTCTCGCTGCTCGTTGAGCGGCTTGCTCTGCTCCGCCCGCTCTTCCGGCGTCAGCTTCTTGTTATCGGCGATGGTCTTGAGCTTCTCCTCTATCTCGTTGAACTTCTTGCGATCAAACCCGAGCGCCTTGTCCACCAGCTGCTGCACCACGCCCCCCTTGTCGGAGCTCATATCCAGCGCTGGCGGCAGCTTGTTGTTCTTGGCCAGATGTTCGTAGGTCAGCACCTGCTGGGCCTGACCGGTCATGCGCTGGGTGGAGAGGCTGACCATCTCTTCCCAACCACCGCCCTGACCGCCGCTACTGGCACTGCTGAGGGTAGCGAGGGCACGGTTGTTGGATGCGCTCTGGGCAAGCTGCTGGCTGTAAGGTTTGATATCCATGGGGGCTCCAATTCGGTGCACATCTGCGGCAATGAGCACTGGCTGATCCGGTCACATGGGGCGCCAGGCCCCACCATTATCAATTAAACCAGCAAGTTACAGGCCAACTTGTCAAATAGTGCGAGACCCTGAGATATGGCGGATCTCACCACGCCCCCCACGCAAGGCTGGCGTCAGAATCATGGCTCATCTGCTGCCGGTTCACGCTGTTTTGGCACATTTCGCCGTCAGCTCGCCACGACGCCAGAGAAAAGTCAGGAACAGCAATTCGATCACAAAACAAACAACCACTCAGGAATACAATTTTGGCGCACATCACAACCAGCCAGCCGCGTCATGGATGATCTGTTCGTCAAACCAATAACAGGCAGACCAATCTGCCGAGCTCGCTCCGCTGCCTGTTCGGAGTTGCAGCCTCCCCACACCTCATCCCCTCGTCTGACTCTCACTCACCGCAACCCTTAGGGTACACCTATGAAAAAACACACCTTGAGCCTTCTCTCCGCCACCCTGCTCACCTTGCTTGGCACCAGTGCCGACGCCTGTACCGGCCTCATCGTCGGCAAGGGGGCCAGCTTGGACGGCAGCGTGATGATCGCCAGAAACGAGGATTTTGGCGTCAACAACTGGAACAAGTACCTCGCCTTCCGGCCCGCGCAGCAGAACGAGGGCAAACTCTGGAAGCTGGGCAACGGGCTGGAAGTGCCGATGCCCAAGGCATTTTTCGCCTACTCCGCCATTCATGACTGGGATGCGACCACCAGCGACCCTGACGGCAAGTATTACGAGCAGCGCGGCATCAACGAGTTCAACGTCGCCATTTCGGCCACCACCAGCGCCGAGATCAACGACAAGGCCCAAAAGGTGGATCCGCTGATCGAGAAGGGAGTGATTGAAGCCATCATCCCGACCCTGATCCTGCCGCAGGTCAAAACGGCCAAAGAGGGGGTCGAGCTGCTCGGTCGCTATGTGGAGCAATATGGCGCCGGTGAGGGCAACAGCCTCTATCTGGCGGATGAGAACGAGGCCTGGCTGATGGAGATTGGCTCCGGCCACCACTGGATCGCGGTCCGGGTGCCGGACGACAGCTACGCCATGGTGGCCAACGGCCTGCGCATCCACGGCGTCAATCTCGACAGCGCCGATGTGCTGCACTCGGCCAAGCTGCTGGAGTTCGTGCGCGAACACAAACTGCTGGAGAACGCCGACCCGAAAGAGTTCAACTTCGCCAAGGCGTTCGGGGTGATTGCTGACCCCTACAACGTGGATCGGGAGTGGCTCGGCCAGAACATGCTGACTGCCTCCCACAAACAGGCGACCCGGCAGGCGCAATATCCACTGTTTATGAAGCCGGATGCCCCCATCGCCGTGCCGGACGTGGCCAGGGTGCTGAGCGCCACCTATGACGGCACATCGCTGGCGGGCAAGGCGGAGCGACCGATCCGCATCGATCGCCAGCTGGAATCCCACGTCATCCAGTTGCGCAAGGAGATGCCCAAAGAGCTGCAAGGATTGATCTGGCAGAGCTACGGCGTGCTGGCCGAATCTGTGATGGTGCCGCTCTACAACACGCTGGAAAACTATCCCCTGCCCTATCGCACCGGCAGCGACAGCTACTCCGATGATTCCGCCTACTGGCAGTTCCGCAGCCTGACGGCGCTGGCCAGCGCCGATCCGGACAAGTACCTGCCACTGCTGCGCGGCGTCTGGAGCAAGGAGAGCAACAAGCTCTACAAGGAGGTGGCGTTGCTCGACCAAAGCCTGAAGCAGGCCTATGCCAGCGACAAGGCTACCGCCATCGGGCTGGCCGCCGACTACTCCTATGGCCAGTTGGAGCAGACCTATCAGATGGCCAAAGATCTGCGCTACAAGCTGATGACGGATCTCACCAAGCGCAGCGAGAAGAAGTATTCGCCGGAGGAGTTCAAAAAGATCATGAGCCTGTGACCGGCTCGCCAACACAAAGAGGCTCCCACGGGAGCCTCTTTGTTTCAACCAATGCAGCGATCAGCGACGGCTGATATTGAGCGGGCCGAAGGTCTGGGCCACCGGCATGATCTCGATGCTGTTGATATTGACGTGGGCCGGTTGCTGGCTCACCCAGAGCACGGTATTGGCGATATCGTCCGGCTGGATCGCCTCCACCCCCTGATAGACGGTAGCCGCCTTGGCATCGTCACCGTGGAAGCGCACGTTGGAGAACTCGGTGCCGCCGCACAGGCCCGGCTCCACGTTGGTGACGCGAACGGCGGTGCCCGCCAGATCGGCGCGCAGGTTGAGGCTGAACTGCTTCACGAATGCCTTGGTGGCGCCGTAGACGTTGCCGCCCGGATAGGGGTAAGTGCCGGCGATGGAGCCGATATTGATGACGTGGCCGCGATTGCGCGCCACCATGCCCGGCAGCAGCAGGCGGGTGAGCAGGGTCAGACCGCTGATGTTGGTGGCAATCATCTGCTCCCAATCTTCCAGATCCGCCTTGTGGGCCGGCTCCAGCCCCAGCGCCAGACCGGCGTTGTTGACCAGCAGATCCACCTCGCTCCAGGCGGCTGGCAGGCCGGCGATGGCGGCGCGGGTGGCCGCCTTGTCCTGCACGTCGAACGCCAGCGGCAGGAACTGTTCCCCCAGCTCGTCAGCCAGCGCAGCCAGCCGCTCGGCACGGCGACCGGTACCGATCACCTTGTAGCCCGCCTGCACCAGCTGGCGGCTGATAGACTCACCAAACCCGGACGAGGCGCCCGTTACCATTGCAATCATCTGAATCTCCATTATCTCAACCGATATTGTTATTTATGTTGTTGAAACCAATCTGATTTATTCATCGCTCAATTCACGCCCGGTCGCCTTGCGCCAGACAAATACCAGCAGATGGAGCAGCAACAGGCCCGAGCCACCCAGCG
Organism: Aeromonas australiensis; assembly: GCF_000819725.1. Classification (GTDB taxonomy): domain Bacteria; phylum Pseudomonadota; class Gammaproteobacteria; order Enterobacterales; family Aeromonadaceae; genus Aeromonas; species Aeromonas australiensis. Next base: position 103,313 of record NZ_CDDH01000002.1, read on the forward strand.
CAAACAGCAGGCCGGTGAGGGCGTTGACCGAGGTGTCGGCGCCGCACCACCACCAGACCAGCCAGCCACTCAGGCCGATGACAAAGGTCTGGATGGCGCAGACCGGGCAGCGCCCCAGCTTGGCCTTGATGGCGGTGGCAAGACAGTTGTCGCAGCTCATCCTGCTCCTCGATTCTGCTCGTTCAATATGGTCAGTTGGCCTGCGCAGAGGGCTTGCGAGCCTGAGTGCGAGCCACTCTGCGCCGCTCACGCTCCTCGTCGCTCACCAGCGGCAGCACCAGCCGGTGGGCGTGCTGGTCGCAGCCATAGTAGTCCGCCAGCCGCTGCTGGGGACGAAATCCCAATCCCTGATAGAGCGCCAGCGCCTCGGCATTGACATCCGCCACCTCCAGCCGGATCGCCCCCCAGCCAGCCTCGCGCCCTTCCCGGATCACCTGCTCCAGCAGACGGCGGGCCCAGCCCAGACGGCGCACCGTCCAGCGGATGGCGAGGGTCTGGATGATCAGCCGATCCCAACCCTTGTGCTCCAGCAGGCAGAGATAGCCCATCAGCTGATGTTTCTCGTCCAGCAGCAACAGGGTACGCCCCTTGGCGTGGGCCAGCAGATAGTGCCAGCGGCTGCGGCCAAAGGCGACCTCGGGGGGAAAACAGTAGCGTTCCAGCTTAACGATGGCGCCCAGATCATCGGTTCGGGCCGCACGAATGGTCAGCACGGGGAGTCCTTGTTCGGTTATTTATATCTTCAGCACCAAAGATGCGACTTGTATCACAAGTTACCAAGGCGTCATATTAGGCACTGTAACCTCTTGTTTCCCCTCGCGCCATTGCCGTGCTTGTCGGTGCATCGAAGCCCACTGGGGATCCTGCCTGTTCAGGCAGTCTGATCTGTGGAGCCGAAAATATGAGTACCTATGTCATTGTCGAAGAGCTGGGCGACTGGCCCTGCCATGCCGATTATCTGCTGACCGCCCGCACCTACCTGCAACATGGCGTGCCGACCACTGGCGGGCGACCCCGTATCATCAACCTCTGCCGCAATCTGGAGCACCTGAGCGCAGGCTACTACTGCTCGCTGCTGGCCCAGGCCCGCGGCCACCACTGCCTGCCGGGTCTGCAGGCAATCAGTCAGTTGCAACCCCAGCAGCCGCCGGCCAAGCTGTGGCGTAAATTGCAGGGCTGGCTTTCCCAGCAGAGCGAGGACCGGATCCGGGTGCGCGCCATCTTCGGCCAGTGTGAACAGAGCGAACTGGCGGGGCTGGCCCGCTACTACTATGGTCTCAGCCAGCTGCCACTGCAGGAGCTGACCCTCAAGCGCGGTCGCCACGGCTGGTCGGTGCGCCAGCAACAGAGTCTGTCACCGCTGGCACTGAGCCAAAGCGAAAAAGCGCTGATGCTGCACCACGCTCAGGCGCTGGTGGGCACCGGTGACGAGGAGCAGGCGGCGCCACGCTACCAGCTCGCCATTCTGGTCGACCCCCATGACGGTCGCGCCAGCAGCGATACCCTGGCGCTGGAGCGCTTTATCGAGGCGGCCGCGGCCCAGGGGATCCGGGCCGAGATCCTGCCACCGTCGGCCATCGAGCGGCTGCCAGAGTTCGATAGCCTCTGGCTGCGCGCCGAGACGGCAGTCGGCCACTACACCTTCGAATTTGCCCGCCGTGCCGAACAGCTCAAGATGCCGGTGATCGACAGCTCCCGCGCCATCCTCGCCTGCAGCAACAAGCTCTACCTCTACGAGCTGATGGTGCGCAGCGGTGTGCCCATGCCGCCCACCATGGTGGTAACCCGGCGCGGCCGCCATCAGGTAAGCGAGCTGGTACAGCGGCTCGGCCTGCCACTGATGGTGAAGGTGCCCGATGGCGCGCAGGGGCGCGATCTCGCCATGGCCAGCGACGAGCAACAGCTCACCCGCCTGCTGGACGAGGGGTTGGGGCGCTCCGCCCTGCTCTTGGTACAGAGCCGGATCCCCGCCGAGTTCGACTGGCGCATCGGCTTTCTCGACGGCTCACCGCTGTTTGCCTGCCGCCGCTATCGGCCCGAGCCCGGCAACCGTATTCGCCGCCGCAAGCACCCCCTCGACATGAGCCGCATCGAGGCGTTGCCGCTTAATGAGGTGCCGGAGCGGGTGCTGCAAACCGCACGCCGCGCCGTTCATCAGCTAGGCAACGGCCTGTTCGGGGTCGACTTGCGTCAGCTGGGACGCGACTGCGTGCTGCTGGAAATCATCGACAATCCCTGGATCCGTGGCGATATTGAAGACAAAGAGGCAAAGGACCTCTACGAGCGCCTCGCCCGGGCCTTCCGCCAGCGGCTGGATAACCGGGGACAGAGCGGGGCCGGATAACAAGCATCGACAGCAGAGGTGAAGATGATGACAGCAAACTGGTTGGACATAGCCCCTCTGGGCTGGGAGAACATCCTGCTCTGCCTGGTGTGTGGCACCCTGGTGGGACTGGAGCGACAACTGCGTGGTAAACCAGTGGGGATCCGCACCTCCTCCCTCATCATCCTCGGTACTTACTGCTTTCTCGCCATTGGTGCCGCCGTCAGCCCCCAGGGCGCCGATCAGGCACGGGTGCTGGGTCAGCTCATCACAGGTATCGGTTTCCTCGGCGCAGGCGTCATGATGACCCGGGAAGGCCAGGTACTGGGGGTCACCTCGGCGGCCACCGTCTGGATGCTGGCCGCCCTCGGTGCGCTCATTGGCATGGACATGCTGCACCAGGCGTTGCTGCTCACCGGCGTCACCCTCTCGATCCTGGTGGGAGTCGACTATCTGGAGAACAGCTTCAAGAGCCTGCGCCGTGGCGTGCACAACCGGCTGGAGAACTGGCGCAACGGCAACGGTCATAGCCAGGTACCCGCCGGCACACGTCCGGATGACCAGGGTAGCGATATCGAAAAGTAACATCGCCCATGAACAAGGGCTCCGATTTGGAGCCCTTGTTGTTTGTCGACCTCAGCGCACCAGCAGGAAGCGCCCGGTGAGGGGAGGCAAATCCACCGTCACGCTGTTGCCGCCGATGGCCAGGCGCTCACCACTCTGCAGATCCACCAAGGCGCTGCCGCTGCGTAGCTTGCCCGTCGGCAGGTTGTAGCTGAGCACAGAGGTGGAGAGGTTGAGCAGATAGACAACTTGCTCCCCCGCAGTCTGCTTGATGTCGCCATAGAGGCTGCCATCGGCCACCAGCTTGACTCGCTCCCCCTGATAGAGGGCTGGGTGTTTGGCGCGCAGGGCCAGCAGTTGGGCCAGCCACTCTTTCAGCTCGGCCTGTTCGCTACCCGGCACAAAGCCGGTGACACCGGGCACCTTGCCATCGCTGCGGGCCACATGATCGTCGCACAAGCCCTGCGCCGCACAGTCGCCACTCACCTTGGCAGCAAAGCCCGGCACCTCGTCGCCAAACTCCTCGCCATAGTAGAAGGTGATGGGGCCAGAGCGGGCCGCCATAAAGCTGAAGGCCGCCTTGTGGCGCTGCCAGTAGTCCGCCGGATTGAGGTTGCCGCGCTCCAGCAGATCGCCGAAGCGCACCAGATCGTGGTTGCCCAGCATCAGGTTCGGCATGGCGTGGCTGGGGTAGTTCTCTACCTTGTTCCAGCTGGCATCGAGCACGCTGGCCCCCTGCCCACCCTTGCCGGACTCCTCCACCGCCAGCGCCTGCAGGATGCCGTAGCGCAGCGGGAAGTCAAAAGCCGAGGAGAGCGCCGGGTTGTCGCTGCTGCCGTAAGCCTGGGCGCGAATGTCATCGGCGCCCTTCCACACCTCACCCACCATGTAGCCCAGGGTCCCCCACTGCTGACCAGCGGCCTTGCGCGCCGCGCTGGCCTGCTCCACCTCGCGGCGAATGGCTCGCCACTCATCGAGGCTCAGCTGATAGGCCTGATCGAGGCGCCAGCCGTCGATGCCGTACCGCTCGACCCAGTAGCGGGCCACCTCCTTGAAGTAGGCGAGACTCTGGGGCTGGCTGTAATCCACCAGCTGACCCGGATAATCGGCACCGCCGCTGGTGAGGGCTGGCAGACGCCCCTCTGGCGAGGGCTTGCTCACCCCTACCTTGTTGACGTGGCCAAACACCCCGTCTAGGAAGACATAGAGACCGCGCTGATGAGCCCCGTCTACCAGCTGTTTGAGCTTGGCATTGCTGCCAAAGTTGGGATCCACGGTGAAAAAGTCGCAGGCGAAGTAGCCGGTGGCATCCAGCTTGTCATCACCACCTTGCCCTGCACAGGAGTCAAACACCGGGGTGAGCCAGATGGCGTTGACGTTGAGGCTCTTGATGTGGTCGAGACTGTCGATGATCCCCTGCAGATCGCCGTTGTGCCGGGAGGGCCCATAGCCGACGCCGTAGTTGGCGCTGCCGTCACCGTCGACGAACGACTCCACCATTACCTGATAGATGCGCAGGTTGCAGGCGAGTTGATCATCGCCATAGCAGGCTCGATTGGCAGTGGCGACCGGGGGGTGAATGGCCGGTGGCTTGACGACGGGGGGCGTACTTTCCCCGCCAGAACTACCGCTGCCGCCACAAGCAGCAAGTAACAGGGCGGCCCCGAGCAGACCGCCATAGCGCAACGTTCCCTGTTTCATTGTTATGTTCCCGCAGTGAGAGCAGGCGTCTGATACGCCTGTTTTCACCATGATAGCGATCGCTCGCCGAGGGGTCTGTGACTGAAAACGTTACCCTCTTATCTTGCTCAGAGCACGCCGTCGGCGGCGAAGCGGTAGTTGACCGAGAGCCAGTAGGAACGCCCCGGCTCGGGGATGCGGCCGCTCTGCTCGTAGCCAAGCCCCGCCTGACTGGCATGCACCGACTTGGAGAGGTGTTCGTAGTAGAAGGTGTCGAACAGATTGTCGACCCCGGCCGAGAGCTGCCACCCCTTGGCAAACTGCCAGGCGCCACTCAGGTTCATGGTGAAGAAGCCCGGAGTCTCCCCCTGATCCTGACCCGCAACGGTACCGGAACCGACGTCCACCCTATCCTGCGCTGCCACGGCGCGTCCCAGCAGGGTGAAGTTCAGCGCCTCGTCAGGCTGCCAGCCCAACGCCAGCTTGCCATCAAGCGGTGGCATCTGGGCCAGCGGCTTGTTGTCGCTGCGGTTTTCGCCGTAGACCACCGCCAGACCACCGTCGAGACGCCACTGCTCGGCAAACTGCCAGCGCCCCTCCAGCTCGCCACCGCGAGTCTGGGCATCGATATTGCGCACCTTGTTCGACTTGCTGTTGTAGAGCAGGTAATCCTTGATATCGGCGCTAAAGATAGAGAGGGTCAGGTCCAGCTCGCGGCTGCGCAACGCCAGCCCAGCATCCCATTGGCGACTGCGCTCCGGGTTGAGAGTAAAGGGGGTAACGTCTTTGTTGCGCTCCCAGTAATCCGGCGCCCGCTCTGCCTGCCCCCATGCCAGATAGCTCGACCAGCGGGGCGACCACTGGTATTCGTAGCGGCCAAAGCCGCTGTCCAGAGTCAGTGTATCGCTGTAGAGGGTCTGATCCCCCGCGCCGTAACGGGTAGTCTCAACCCTGTCCTGACGGTAACCCCCTTTGTAACTGTGAGCCCCCTGCTGACGGCCCAGTTCGGCGAAGCCGCCCTGCTGCTCGAAACGCAGGGTGCGCTGGCGTGGCTTGTCTGCATAATCCAGATCCTTGCGAAATCTGTGTTGATCCCGGTTGCTGTCGAGCCCGGCGGTCAGCAGCCAGTCGGCTGGCAGGGCGATATCGTTGGCCCAGCGCCCGCCCGTGTTGCGGCGATCCGGATTGGAGAGCATCTTCATGCCGCTGTTTTGCCGCAGGCTGAAGTTGTCCATGATGTGGTCGATATAGTTATCCCACAGGGTCAGCTCACTGCGCTGCCAGTAACGGGTGACCTGCTCCTGCTTGAGCTTCAGCCCGAAGGATTCGCGATCAAACATGGGGCCGTCCATGGTGCGGTCCGCATAGGCGGCGCGGGCGTTGCTGCGTTCGGCGGTGAGCTCCAGCCAGGTGTGCTCCCCCGGCGTCCAGCCCAGCTGGGGGGTGCCGTTCTCGCGGCGATAGAAAGATCGCACCTTGTTACCATGACCATCGCGATAATCGTCGCTGTCGGAGTGGGTGAACTGACCGCGCAGATAGCCATCGGGCGAACCCGCCGTCATATCCACCATCTGGTCATCACGGCCAAAGCTGCCAAAGAGGGCCGAAGCATCAGCCTTGAGACCCGGTGCGGTGAACTCGGGCCTGTCCCGCTCGAACAGCACGGTTCCCGCCAGGGTCGCCCCCTGCTCGAGGGATTGCGGCCCCTTCAGTACCCGGATCCGGTCAAAGGATTGGGGGAACACATAGGCCGTGGGCGGGTCCATCCGGCCGCCACACCCACCGGCCAGCATGCCGCCATCCATCTGCACGTTGAGGCGGGACATCCCCATCCCCCGCAACACGGGATCGCCGCCCAGCCCCCCTTTGCGCACCATGCTCATGCCGGTGACACTCTTCAGATAACCGGCGCCGTCGGCCGCCGGCATGGGGGAACCGGGCTTCTTGGGATCCAGTGTCACTTCAAGTGTGCTGGCGGGGCGGGTTGCCACCACCACCATGGGATCCAGCTGTTGCAACGATTCCTGACCGGCAGCGCCGTGACAGGCGAGTCCACCAACCAGCAGGGCAAGGGGTGTGCGCATATGACAAGCCATACATTTTCCTTATGTATTTGTTTGTTTTGTTTTTTTTCATTAAACCAACCAAACCTTTCTGCAGGGGAAGGGTTTGCCGTCAGGCCGCAAAAAAGGCCTGCGGCGTGAAAGCGGCAAGCCTCTGTCGGGGAAAGCGAAGGCAAGTTGGCAAAATGTTGCGCAGGTTTTACCCAAGTTCATTCATAAAGGCAAACGGACAAACATTCCAGTAACAGGAATCTGGCGGTGGCTCACAAAAAGCGGGGATTAGCTGAAGGCTTCCCGCTCATCGATGGGCGAGATCAGGTGATAAACCTCGTGGGCAGACAAGGTGCATCCGACAGGCCACTCCAGCTGGTGGTGGCGATTGATAAAGACCCGGGCGCAGTGCCGTTCGCTCTCCAGCTTTGCAAACAGTGGCTGGGCTCGCCAGGGGGTCAAATCCAGCACACCCGTGGTGCCATCCGACAGCACCACAAAGAGGCGCCCACCCTGTAGATACTCCACATCGATAAAGACCGGCATTCCTCTTGCCTCCACGAAGATAATTCGCGGAAATTATAAATGGTTCAGCCTCTTCCATGTACAGCAAGGCTCACATTTCACCCAGCAGATTACTCTGAACTCATTTGCTGGAGAGGCTCACACAGTTAGATAAGTAATATGTTAATTGCTTATTTTCCCCACCCCCGTGCAACCTTATCCATATCGGCTTGTCATACCAGCACAACAAATAAAAAAGCGTCTGTGGACAGTCGCTTACAGGCTCAATCAGGAACATTCATGACAACACTAAAGCAGCGGCTAGGGCCATATTGGCCCTTCGCCGTCTTCTGCGCGCTCGCGCTTTTTTCTCTCTCTTTCAGCCGCATCGCCCTCGGTCTCTGGCAACTGGAACGGGTGGAGGCCGTGGCCGGTTGGCAGCATATGCTGCTGCAAGGGATCCGGGTCGACTTTGCAACCCTCTGCTGGGTCTGGGGGATCCCCGCCATGCTCACCCTGCTGCTGGCAGGCCCCCACGCCATCGGCCGGAGCTGGCTGCAACTGATGCGCGTCTGGCTGACCGTCGGACTCTGGCTGATGCTGTTCCTCGAGATCTCCACCCCCTCGTTTGTCACCGAGTATGGCGTGCGCCCCAACCGCCTCTATGTGGAGTACCTCATCTATCCGAAGGAGGTGTTCGCCATGCTGTGGGCGGGCCGCAAAGCCGAGCTGCTGTTGGCGTTACTCTTCAGTGGCGCCGCGCTGACCGGTGGCTGGTGGCTGAGCGGCCGTCTGGTGCGTGGCCTCAGCTTCCCCCGCTGGTATCTGCGTCCGGCCTTCGCCCTGCTCATTCTGGCCATAGGTTTTCTCGGTGCCCGCTCCAGTCTCGGCCACCGCGCCCTGAACCCGGCCATGGTTGCCTTTGCCGATGATCCGCTGGTCAACTCGCTCACCGTCAACTCTGCCTACTCCCTCTTCTTTGCCATCAAACAGATGAGCGCCGAGGAGGATGCCGGCCAATTTTACGGCGAGATGACCCCTCAGAAGGTGTTCGACGTGATGCGCAAGGAGAGTGGCCGTCCGGCCAGTGATTTCAACTCCGAGCTGCTGCCCAGCCAGACCTTCAACCAGGCGAGCTTCCAGGGTAAACCGAAGAATCTGGTGATCCTGCTGCAAGAGAGCCTGGGCGCCCAGTTTGTCGGCTCCCTCGGCGGCCTGCCGCTCACTCCCAACATCGATGCCCTGTCACAGCAGGGTTGGGCCTTCGAGCAGCTCTACGCCACCGGCACCCGCTCGGTGCGCGGTATCGAGGCGGTACTGACCGGTTTCACGCCGACTCCGGCACAGGCGGTGGTCAAACTCGGCAAGAGCCAGACCAACTTCTTCACCATCGCCGACCTGCTCAAACAGCGGGGTTACGACACCAGCTTTATTTACGGCGGCGAGAGTCACTTCGACAACATGCGCAGCTTCTTCCTCGGCAACGGCTTCACCACCATCGTCGAGCAGAAGGATTTCGACCATCCGGTATTCAAGGGCTCATGGGGCGCCTCCGACGAGGATCTGATGGCCAAGGCTGACGAGACCTTCAAGGCGCTACACAAGGAGGGCAAACCCTTCTTCAGCCTGGTGTTCAGCTCCAGCAATCACGATCCGTTTGAATTCCCGGACAACCGCATCGAACTGTTCGAGCACCCCAAACAGACCCGCAACAACGCGGCCAAGTATGCGGATTACGCCATCGGCGAGTTCTTCAAGAGGGCGAAACAGTCCGAATACTGGCAGGACACCCTGTTCCTGGTCATCGCCGACCACGACAGCCGGGTCGGTGGCGCCAGTCTGGTACCCATTCCCCGCTTCCATATTCCGGGGGTTATCGTGGGCGACGGCATTGCGCCGAAGAGGGATCCACGCATCGTCAGCCAGATCGACATGGCGCCGACCCTGCTCTCCCTGATGGGGATCAGTGCCGACTACCCCATGCTCGGCAAGGATCTGACCCGCATGCCCGCCGACTGGCCGGGGCGCGCCATCATGCAGTACGACAAGAACTTCGCCCTGATGCGCGGCAAGGATGTGGTGATCCTGCAACCGGAGCGGGCGGCAGAGGGCTATGTCTACGACAATGCCAGCGAGAAGCTGACCCTTGCGGCGCAGCCGGACACCTTGAAGGAGGATGCCCTTGGTCTTGCCCTGTGGGGCAGCATGGCCTATCAGAAGAGTCTCTATCAGACGGCCAAGGATGAACGCACCGCCGCCAATTGAGCCGCCCGTGCAGATTCAACCCATAGCAGATAGAAAAAACCGCCAGCTGGCGGTTTTTTCTATCTATCCATACTGTCGGCCCGCAGGCCGTTATGGCTGGGGAAAGCAGGGCAGGGAGCGGCTGAACTTGTGTTCAAACACCAGCGAGGTTTCGAGGTGCACCACCTCCTCGCGGGAGGTGAAGTGATCGAAGACAAAGTTGCGCAGGTGCTCGGTATCGGAGACACAGAGGTGCACCAAAAAATCATCCTTGCCCCCCATGTGGAACAGGCTGATCACTTCGGGCAGCGCCAGAATGGCATCGCGGAAGGCATCGATGATCTGACGGCTGTGGCGGGCCAGCTGCAGGGAGACCATGGCCTGAATATGGCCACCGAGGGCCTGATAATCCACTTCGCAGTGCGCCCCCTTGAGCACGCCATCCTGCTGCAACTTGCGCACCCGCTCCAGACAGGTGGAGGGTGCCACCCCCACCAGCGCGGCCAGATCCTTGTTGGTCATGCCCGCATCCCGAAACAGATGGGCCAGAATATCCAAATCCAGTTGATCCAGGTTTCTCATCTTAACTCCTTGAACCGCTCAATTTTTTAGACTCTGCCCGTAAACCGGGGCAAACACAACGGCCATTGACATCCCCCCTGCCCCGCCTATTCTTGGCGCCATTCACCGGCTGCAGCCCTGTGGCCACCACGCGAGGATCCGCCATGCACCCGTATCACCCCTTCTGGAGCCTTGAGGTTCCCCGTGTCGATGGTCAGCTGCTGCTGACCCCCTGCCCCGGCACCCAGCAGGTGCCGCTGACCCTGGCGCTCGATCAACTGCGGTTGGCCGGTGCCCACGGGGTGGTGACCCTGATGACGAGCGCCGAGTTAACCCAAATCGAACTGGCGCAGCTCGGCCAGCAAGTCGAGCAAGAAGGGATGCGCTGGTTCCATCTGCCCATTGAGGATGATCTGGCCCCCGACGCGACCTTCGAGGCCGCCTGGCAACAGGCACTGCCGCAACTGCGTGAGCTGCTGGGGGATGGCAAACATCTGGTCATCCACTGTAAAGGGGGCAGCGGTCGTACCGGTCTGGTCGCCGCCGCACTACTGATGACCCTCGGCCAGCCACAGCAAGAGGCGATGGCCGCCATCAAGGCTCACAGATCCAAGGCTTTCAACCTGGCCTGCCACCGCCAATGGCTCGACCGGTTGGCCGAGCGGCTGGCGCAGGGTGACTGACTACTTGCCACCCTGGTCGTAGGTGAAGACCTTGCCGATATCTTCCACCCGGTAGCTGGTGAGCTGATAGACGTAGTAGTTGAGCCAGTTGGCAAACAGCAGATGACCGTGGCTGCGCCAGCTGGCCCGCGGGGTCTTGCCCGGATCGTTATTCGGGTAGTAGTTGACCGGAATGGCCGGGTCGAGCCCCGCCGCCAGATCGCGCTGATACTCCCCGTCCAGGGTCAAGGCATCGTACTCCGGGTGCCCGGTGACAAACACCTGACGACAATCCTTGGTCGCCGCCAGATAGACCCCCGCCTCTTCTGACTCGGCAAAAATCTGCAAGTCGGTATGGGCGCGGATAAGATCGCCATCAAACGCCGCGTAGCGGGAGTGAGGCGCGACAAACTCGTCATCGAAACCGCGCAGTAACGGTTCGTGCTCATCGAGGCGATGGTGGCGGTAAACCCCGGAGAGCTTCTCGCCGTGGGTCTGCTTCTCCATGCCATAGAGCGCCTTGAGCGCAGCCTGCACTGCCCAGCAGAGGAACAGGGTCGAGGTGACATGCTGATGGGACCACTCGATGATCTCGACGATGCGCGGCCAGTAGACCACCTCCTCGAACTCCACCAGCCCGAGCGGCGCCCCTGTGATGATCATGCCGTCGTAGTTGTTGCCACGCACCTGCTCGAAGTCGTGATAGAAGTTCTCCAGATGGGCCTGGGGCGTGTTCTTTGACTCCCTGTCATCGATGCGCAGCAGATCCACATCCACCTGCAGCGGCGAGTTGGAAAGCATCCGCATCAGCTGGATCTCGGTCTCAATCTTCTTGGGCATCAGGTTGAGGATGAGCACCCGCAGCGGGCGGATATTCTGGGTGACGGCCCGGGATTCCGTCATCACGAAGATGTTCTCCTGCCCCAGCACTTCGGCGGCGGGTAACTGATCCGGGATCTTGATCGGCATGCTTACTCCCTGTACTGCATCGGTAAATATGTCTGGACATCCAGAAGCCTATAATAAAGCTCCCGCCCTGTCATCAGATACCTTTTGTATTCACCCCCACCTTTGACTAGCATACGGCTCTGTGTCTCTCCTGCTTCCAAGATCATGACCGGTATCAAGATTTCCGTAGATCGACTGCAAGTCGGCAACTATGTATCCCTGCCACTGGGGTGGCGCGAACACCCGTTCCTGTTTTCCAGCTTCAAAATCAAAAGTGAAGAAGAGATCGAGCTGATCCGCCGTCTCGGCCTCAAGATGGTCACCATCATTCCCGACAAGAGCGACGTTCCGCCCAAGCCCCTCAATCAGGTGCAGGCACAAGCCGTGCCAACCGAGAGTGCCGATACCGCCCAGCGGCAAGCACAGATGCAGCGAGAGAAAGAGCGCTGCATCGAGCAACTGCAACAGTATCGCCGCAATCTGCAGCAGTGTGAGAAGCAGTTTCAGCAGTCGCTGGCCCAGGTACGCAGCGTAATGAGCAAGATCCAGTCCCGCCCCCTCAACGCCATCGGCGAGGCACAGGAGCTGATCAACGCCATGACCGAGCAGCTGCTCTCGGTAGACGAGATGGTGCTCCATCTGGTCTCCGATACCGAGGATGGCAACAATCTCTACTTCCACTCCCTCAACGTCAGCGTGCTCAGTATGCTACTGGCCAAGGAGTGCAAGATGTCGGCCGACGAGATCCGCCAGGTCGGCATGGGGGCGCTGTTCCACGATATCGGCAAGCTGAAGATCCCGAGCCAGATCCTGCGCAAGAGCGAGCCGCTCACCAAGCCGGAGCAGAACCTGATGGCCCAGCACCCGCGCTACGGGCTGGATCTGCTCAATCTGGCCAGGGATTTCCCGGCCGAAGCGAAGGGGATCGTGCTCCATCACCATGAGTATCTCGATGGCAGCGGGCCGGAGGGGCTCAAGGGTGGTCAGCTCACGCCTCTGACCCAGATGGTGTCGCTGATCAACGAGTACGATAACCTCTGCCATATGCAGGCCAAGGTGCCCTACTCGGCCCTGAGCGGTCTCTACAAGCAGCGCAAGGCGCAGTTCAATCCGGAGTACCTCAGCATGCTGATCCGGTTGATGGGGATCTATCCCCCTGGCAGTGTGGTGCAACTCTCCAACGGTCAGGTGGGGCTGGTGATGTCGGTCAACGCTTCCCGCCTGCTCTACCCCTCGGTGCTGGTCTATGATCCGCGCATCCCCCGTCAGGAAGCCGCCATTATCGACCTGCAGCAGGCCGAACTGTCGATCGCCAAGGTAATCCACCCCAAACGGCTGCCGCCCGCGGTGTTCGAGTACCTCAATCCGCGTACTCGCATCAGCTACTACTTCGAGCACAACAAAACCTGATTGCCCTCACCCCAAGCCACCCGTTTCCCCCAAGGAGCCAGCCATGCGCATAGAGATAATCTCGACCGGAGACGAAATAGTGACGGGTCTGGTCGTTGACACCAACGCTGCCTGGCTCAGCGCTCTGCTGCTGGAACAGGGGTGGCAGGTGCGCCGCCGCATCACAGTAGGAGATAACCTCAATGATTTGAAGGCCGCACTGCAAGAGAGCGCCAGGCGGGCCGAGGTGGTGCTGGTATGCGGCGGGCTGGGGCCCACCGCCGACGATCTCACCGCACAGGCGGCGGCCGAGGCCTTCGACAAACCCCTTGCTCTATTTCCCGACTGGCTGGCCACAATAGAGGCACGCTATGCCAGCCGGGGCCGCATCATGCCCGCCAGCAACGCCAAGCAGGCCTGGTTACCACAGGAAAGCGAGACCCTCGACAACCCGGTCGGCACAGCCTGCGGCTTTGTGGTGCAAAGTGGCCAAAGCCAGCTCTTCTTCACCCCGGGCGTACCATTCGAATTCAAGCAGATGGTGCGCGAGCAGATCTTGCCGCGCCTCAAGACGCTGGCCGGCACCCGGATCGACACCGAGCTGCGCCGTTTTTACACCTTCGGCATCTCGGAGTCGGCCCTCAGCGACCTGCTGGATGCCGCCCCCTGGCCCACTGGCATCGAATTGGGTTATCGCTCCTCCATGCCCCTTATCGAGCTGAAACTGATTGGCCACGGCGCCAGCGCAGCTGATATAGCGAGTGCCGAGTACCGACTGTTGGACACAATCCATCCCTGGCTGGTTGGTAGCGGGGATTCGGAACCGGCGCAGCAGATCCTTGCGCTGCTGCAAGGCAAACCACTGACTCTGCTGGAGGGGGAGAGTGGCGGCGCCCTGCTGGCGCTTTGTCAGGGCTATCCCCGGCTGGAGGCCCACTTCAGCACACAACTGGCCGATAAGCTGACGCAGTTGCCGACCGCCGATATAGGCCTGCAGTTGGCCATTGGGCGAGAGGGGGCAGAAGGTGTGCCATTGCAGCTCAGCGCTGATGGCATACACATCGGTCAGACGGTCAAGGTCAGCCACCCCGACCCGGAGAGCCGCCGCAAGATCCTCGCCTTTGCCGCTCTCGACATGCTGCGCCGCCACCTGCTGGGGGAACCTGTGCTCGGCGATTACCTCACCTTGGCCAGAGCGGCGCTACGGGACTGATAACTCCCCCCCCTGCCAACGACACCATGGCGCTGGCAGGTATCTCTGGTCGCGAGCCCCCGCTGCACGCCATGCCAAACAGCGCCTGCATTTATCCAGCCGCCATCACCGATTTGACTTCAATTCATTGACCATTCAGAGGAAATATCTGAATACTGCTCACTCTCAGGATTGACGACTCGCTTTATTAATCATTGAGAGATTAAATGACAGTGGAGGGGCGATCCTATCGTCATTGTTTCATCCAGCAAGGAGACGCTGTGTTAAGCAAAGAGTGGCTGCTGCTATCAAGCGATATGGAACTGGTCTGCCTGCGGATTGCCACCGGTCTGACCAAACCCGTTACGGAACAGGATGTGCAAGCTCTGCTGCTGGCTTCCAACTGTCGCCGCTATCAGCCACTGCCTGAGGGGATCAAACAGGCTATCAGCCTGCTCAATACCCTGCTCACCAACCCTGCGGCCCCTGTGCCCGCCAACCCGATCCCTGTCGGCAAACGTGAGGATGCCAGAGTCACCATAGTGGTGGAAAAAGACCGGATGAGCGCCATCGCCCAGATCACTGCTGACTGGGGAGGCAAGCATATGACACTGGAACAACTGCAAGAGGCGATCGATCTCAGCGAGGTCAAGCAGGGCATAAGCGAGCAGCTCGTCTCCATCGCCATCCAGTCAGCCAGAGAAGCTGCACCTGGCAGCCAGCTCAAACTGGTCATTGCCCGCGGCCAGCCTGCCGTCAATGGTCAAGACACCCAATACGAACGGTTGGTAGAAACCCCGGCCGAGCGGATCCTCAAACCGCAGGAGCTGGATCATGGCAAAGTCGATCTGCGGGATCTCGGTTCTATCGTCACCGTCAAAGCTGGTGCGCCACTGATGCGCCGCCATCCGGCCACCGCCGGGGTACCCGGCTTTACCGTGACAGGTCAGGAGTTGCCCGCCAAGGATGGCAAAGACAGCCCGATGAGCGCTGGCGAGGGAACCTTCATCTCTCCCGATGATCCCAACCTGCTGATAGCCAGTCGGGCAGGCCTGCCCTGTCAGGAGAAAGCGGGTATGAAGGTGGACGAAGTGCTCACCGTCAAACAGGTAGATGCTCGCCACGGCCACATCACCTTTGAAGGAGGGCTGATCGTCAATGGCGATGTCAACCCGGGCATGAAAGTCCGGGTCAGTGGCGATATCGTTATCGGCGGGTTTATCGAAGGTGGCGTGATCGAGGCTGGTGGCAGCATCACGGTGCGACACGGAATCATCGGTCGTCGCAACGAACAGGGGGGGTATCTCTGCCAACTCAATGCCCAGGGCGAGATCCATGCCAGCTATGCCCAATATGCCCAGCTTGAGGCCGGGGGAGATATCCAGATCCAGAGCCAGCTCAGTCACTGCTACAGCCGCAGCGGGCAGGATATCAGGGTGGGTGACAGTAACATGCGCAAAGGCACACTGCTGGGGGGTACCTCTATTGCCAATCGCCTGATCATGGCACCCAATATGGGGGCCGAGGCAGCCAACCATACCAAAATTCAGATCCTCGGCGGCTACTTCACCCACAAGGAGCAGGAGAGCCAGCTAAAAACGCGCCAGCAGGAGTGTCTGGCCCAGCTCGACAAGATTAAGACACTGGCGATGAGGCTGTTGCAGTTGCCCAGTGACAAACGCAACCCGGAAACCTTGCGTAAACTCAAACCCATCCGGGATCATCAGCTAGCCCAGCTCTCCCAGCTCGATGAGCAGCTCACTGCAAATAATGAAGAGCTGCAGAACTTGATGGATCAGATGGAGGTCATTGCCACCCAACACCTCTTCTCCGGCATCGAGGTCGAGATGGCCTGCTTCAAGCGCAGGGTCACTATCACCCGTGGCCCCACCCGGCTGACTATTCACGATGAAAAGCTGGAGATGATCCCTTACGAGGGACGCAAATAGGTCAACCTACACGGGCAGATCTCGGAACCAGCCGTGATCCCGCCGTCGATTTTCGCTACACTCGCCACTTCCCTGGCCCCACCGGACGGGCCACCCAGACTCAGGTAGTGAGAGATGTACAAGCTGATCGCATTGGATATGGATGGCACCCTGCTCAACCCGCAGGGACAGATTACTCCCCGCACTCACGCAGCCATCACGGCTGCGCGCGCCAAAGGGGTAACCGTAGTGCTGGCCTCTGGCCGCCCGCTGGAAGGGATGAGCCGCTACCTGGAAGAACTCGGCCTCACCACAGAGCATGACTACGTCATCTGCTACAACGGAGCCCTGGTGCAACAGGTTGCCGATCAGCGCATCATCCGTAGCCAGCTGCTGAGCGGCAGTGACGCCAGCACCATCGCCAGGCTAGCTGACGAGCTGGCGGTGAACGTCCATGGTTTCTCGGTAACCCGTGGCCTGATCAGCCCCCGCGTCAGCACCTACACCGAACATGAATCTCGCCTGATCGGCATGCCGATCAACCTGATCGACTTCGCCACCCTGCCTGCCGATGAGCAGATCATGAAAGTGATGATGATCGATGAGCCGCCCCAGCTCTCCCGCGCTATCGAGCGGCTGCCTGCAGAGCTCTATGAACGCTATACCGTGGTACAGAGCGCCCCCTTCTTCCTTGAGTTCATGAACAAGCAGAGCAACAAGGGAACCGGCGTTGCTGCGCTGGCCGAGCACCTGCGCCTGACCGCCGAACAGGTGATCTGCGTCGGGGATGCCGGCAACGACCGCCATATGATCGAGTACGCGGGACTTGGGGTAGCCATGGGCAATGCCACCGATGAGATCAAGGATCTGGCCCAGCACACCACCGCCCGCAACGATGAGGATGGCGTGGCTCAGTTAATCGAACAGTTCGTGCTAAACGCCTGATCCCAGAGGGCTCGACTACCCCCAATGAGAGCAAAAAAACGGGGAGGCTGTCAGCCTCCCCGCCAATTTCCCGCCCCTGATTAGCGACCAGCCACTTTCGTCACTGGCTGGCCAGGCACTGGGTATGGGCTCCCGGCTGCAGATATGGCATCAACAGCGGTGCCATTCCCTTAAGCACTTGGACCGGCAGTGCCGAGGTAAAGCGGAACTTGTCGGACTGACTACCCGGCACATAAGCGGTCAGGGTACCGAAGTGATCATCCCCCAAATAGAAGACGAAGGTGGCAGTGCGGTTACGCGCCAGCGAGCTGATGACGTTACCCCCTCGCCCGACCGACTGGATCCGGTTATCTCCTGTGCCCGTCTTCCCCCCCATGGCAAGCGAGGTTCCATCTGACAGCACAAACGTATTGCCTATGCGACGTGCTGTTCCTGCCTCCACCACATTAGCCAATACCCGACGCAGCTCAGTGGCCACCTCGGAGCGCATCACTCGATTTCCTTCTTTATGAACCGGCACAAACTCGGTAGCAAAAGGGGTATCCTCCGCGAAAGCGAGCTTTTCGATGCGCAGGGTCGACGTCCTGATACCATCATTTTGAATAATCCCCATCAATTCAGCGAGAGCTGCAGGTCGGTCACCGGAGCTGCCCAAAGCGGTAGCCAGTGAGGGGACCAGATGCCCGAAGGGATAACCCAGTCTCGCCCAACGTTGATGGATGTCTAGAAAAGCCTCGACCTCCAACATGGTACGGATACGGCTATCTCTGGCGCTGCGATGGCGCGTCTTGAACAACCAGTTGTACACCTCGAGTCGCTCTGACCGGCTGGCGGTGACCGCCTCACTGAAAGTTTGCTTTTCAGCTTCATTCAGATAGCGCAGCAACCACAGTTCGAGTGGATGTACCCTGGCAATATATCCCTGGTCAGGAAGAGAATATTTGCCTGGCGCATAAGCGTTATAAAGCTGTGTCACGCGCGTATCGGACAACTCGGCAAACAGCGCTCTGGGTAAGCGAAGCTGTAGAAAAGAGCGAAACTCCTCTTCTGTTGCCTGCGGGAAAATATAGCGATGTACCGCTGCCAGCCTGCTTGCTCCCGGTTTCAATCCATCCAGAAAGAGATCAAGGCGCTCTTCTGCTTGTTTACCTTGATATTTACGCCAGAAACGCAGCAGGTATGTTTGACCCTCTTTATCGGCAAAGCGCTCAAGATACTCGGTTCGACGGGGGTCTTTATCATCCTTGAGCAATTGTGCACGATTACCATCACGATAGAGTGTATATCGCACGATATCTCGCATCAGTCTGACAAATGGCAGATTGATCGACTCACGCATAGCGATATCCATCGTAACGATACGGCTACCGTCTTCCCGCTTGAAGTTATTGAACGTATGCATCCCTCCGCCGGTAAAGAAACGCTCGCCCGTACTGGCCGAATATTGACGCTCCATTGCAGCTCGTAGCATAGAAGAGAGGTCACGCTCTTTACTGCTCAACAACCAGTTAATCGCCCAGCGACTGAGCACAGCCTGTTCATCAAGACTTTGCTTGCGTAATGTATCTGCCGGCATCAAGGCATAGCGATCATGTAATTCGGCCACAATCTCGAGATAGGTTGCCAGCACACGTAACTTGGCAGTAGAGCCGAGCTCGAGCTTGCTGCCTTCATTAATGTCAAAAGGCTGATTGGTATTGTCTGTCTGTACCCTCACCTTAAATCCATCTGGTGTTTTCTCAAACAGAGTAAAACTGTAACGAACATCCTGGGTCTTCTCTGGTGACAATAAGCGTTCGCCAAACAACCCCACCTTAGCCGCAACATCCCGATCTGCCAGCTGATGCAGATAGTCTGTCACCGCATCTTGCAGTGGCATATTAAGGCTTGTGCCAGCGGTGAGATCCATCCTGTCAAGATCATAAAGCTGTACTCCCAGGCTTCGACTTAATCCAGTCCTTGCAACCTGTAGCCCTTTGTTATTCATCACCCTGGTGATTGCGGGAGCCTGTAGAAAATCACGATACGTCAACTTGGCATCAAGAGCCGCAGACATCAGCTCAGGGCTGATCATCCCCTCCTGCACAAACAATCGAAGATAGCTATCAGTCAAACGAGCCAACGCCTCACGCCCCTGGGCCAAATAATAGGAAGGACGGCGATGCGCAATCATCAAGGATACCACCTGACGCAGGGCTAGCCCCTGTTCGGCCAACGGCGCATTCTGGTTGCGGGCGGGATCCAGCAGACGGTTTACCTCATCGACATTGGCACCAAACCAGACCCAGAGCCCATCCCCCAGACCATGGACCTCACCATATCCCGGCGCAGCCGAGAGCGGCACCGAGTTGAGATAGGCCCAGGCGACCAGCTTGCGTGCTTCGAGGGTTTCCGGCCCAAGACGATAAGCCCGTACACTGGCAGAAACCATCTGGCGGATCTTCTCGGCCGGAGAGAGGGTCAGACCATCCGGCGAGTGGCGGTACTTCTCCACCTGAGTCGCCAGAGTGCTACCGCCGGCAGATTGATCCTGCATCTCCAGCGCCTTGCCCACCTGAGAGAGCGCTGCCTTGGCAAAACGTGGCCAATCGACCGCCGGATTGGCCAGCGGCTCCTTGTTACTCAGCAAGTCGCGATTCTCGATAAAGAGCAGCGACTGGATAACCAGCGGCGGAATGGAGTCAAAGTCCGGATAGTGATGGGTTGGATACTTGAACTGATAGAAGGGCTCAGCACGGCAGTCGTGCAGCGTCAGTCCCGCCTGCACCTTTTCGGTATAGGGCACGAAGAAGCCACGGATAGCATAGTCATAGAGTGCATCCGAGAAATGCGCCTGTTGACTGACTTCATACCCCCGTTGCAGCAGCCGCTCCTGCATCATAGGCAGCAAGACATAACCGAGCCGCTTATCGAACGGGCCATCTTGGGGAAATGCAATCTGCTTGCTCTGGCCTGGCTCGACCTGATAGGTAAGTTTGGCGGCATAGCGAGAAAGCTCCTGAGATTGCAGCTTCGAGGTTTTCATCTCATAGCCAATCAGAGCGATCACCGCGCCCAAGCACAATAAAAAGATAAAACAGAATAGCCAACGCCACCAAGAACGACGTTTACGCGTTGGGTTCCCGTCCGTGGTCTGGACAGATGAATCTTGAGATGCCACTTGTGTCAAATCCGTCTGTTCTGATGCGCCCATATCAGCCCCACCATGGTTGCGCAATTTATTGCGTTTCACTCAAGCTTGGTCTTTCAAGTCAATGGCTTGAAACGATTAACTGCTTTGTAGTGATGGTAACAGGGCAATTCTAAAAAGGGGAGCCGATTGTTGCAGCAGTGCGAGAGATCCGAGCTGATAACAAAACACCGGCAGTAGCCGGTGTCTCTTAAGCGAAAACTGAGTGCTTACTTATGAGAACTCATAGCCTTCAGCTTGGTGCTCAGCTCTTTACGCTCTTTGGATAGCTCGGCATTCTTGATGATGTGATCATCCACACGCTCTTCATAGTCGGTACGCATGTTAGCGATGATCGCCTGCACATCATCAATGCTCATACCCGGTTTGATGTAGTCGCTCAGGTTGTCGAGCAGCAGTACCCGCTTCTGGTTGTCACGGATCTTCTTCTCGTTGTCCGCAATTTCACGCTTGAGTTTGTTCTGACGACGGGACATTCGCACATATTCCAGTACATCGCTGAAGGTGGACTTGTTTACTTGTTCCATATCGATACCACTGACTTAAGGTTGATAAAAACGGGCCAAGTTACACCTGGAACCCGGCAAACTCGGCGCGGGACAGGTAAACTCAAGATGCCCTTACTCTACCGAGTTATAAGCGAGATACAACCCTCATCATGTATCAAGAACAAAGTTTGGGCAGAACTAAACCAGTTCAAACGGTTGGTAATCCGCCAGGGTAGGCGGCTAATATCGATATGCATGGAGTAATAACGCTCTTTTTAACCATCTTCTGGCAGGTAAATCAAACTCAAAATACAAAAGCCCGGTCGATAGAGTGAGGGTTGTGTTCAATCTGGAGTGCAAATCTGTTGGTTCTATGGGAAAAATGACCCATAGCAAAAAGGCCTTCCCGTTAGGGAAGGCCTTCAAATTAGTGGCGGAGCGGACGGGACTCGAACCCGCGACCCCCGGCGTGACAGGCCGGTATTCTAACCGACTGAACTACCGCTCCGCTGTCTGGTTAGCTTTTTGCTAAATTGTCTGCCGCTTCTATGAGGTGTCATCCTCGCAGCCAGCATCGTAATCTTGCACGTTGCTGTTTAATTGGGTGCCTGGCAGTGTCCTACTCTCGCATGGCGAATGCCACACTACCATCGGCGCTACCGCGTTTCACTTCTGAGTTCGGCATGGGATCAGGTGGTTCCACGGCGCTATGGCCGCCAGGCAAATTCTTCATCTGAAAAGCTGACGTGAATAGTGATGTTGCCCTTGGCTTGTCACTATCACTGAATTAGTTAGTAGTTCGCTCTATTTGCTACAAGCCTTAGA
>NZ_CDDH01000003.1 GCF_000819725.1 Aeromonas australiensis
CCAGTGAGCCAGTGAGCCAGACTACCCAACCAAGGGCGCCAAACAAGGCGCCCTTTTTATAATCCCTTGAATATCGAGAAAGTGTGACCGAATTGCCATCCAACCCATTGCGGCTCCATCGGGAATTGTTAGAATTCACCCCTCTCTATAAAGAGGTAGAACATGCCTGTGTTGCTGCGCATGCTGGCCAGGCTGGCACTGGGGGGATTCTTTCTCGCCTCGGCCGGATTCAAGCTAGCCTCCCCCGCCCTGTTTATCACACAGATCGCGGCCTTCGGCCTGATCTGGCCATCACTGATCCCGCCGGTGGCCTGGGGCTTGATCGCCCTTGAGCTCTGCGCCGGGCTTGCGGTCATCGCCAACCGGCGCTGGGGATTGTGGCTGGTGATCGGGCTGCTCGCCCTGTTTATTCCGGTGTTGGGCTATGGCGTTGCCATCGGGCTCGACATCTCTTGCGGCTGTCTGGGCAGGGCTGATCTCGGCTCGTTGCCGGAGGCTATTGTGCGGGATCTGCTGCTACTGACGCTTGCGGGCGCCCTGCTGCGAACTTCCCGCCCCGTTTTTCCCGTTCTAAAGGAGTAGTGACATGATGACATTGCGATCCCGCACCCTGCTGGCCTCACTGATCGCCGCCAGCTTTGCCCTCGGTGGCTGTGGCGACAACCAGTTCGAGCAGGAGGTGAAGCTGGAGCAGTCGGCGGTACAGCTGGCACAGGAGGCGCAGCAGGGGGGCTATCAGCTGCTGACCGTGGCCGAGCTGAAGACCCGGATGGACAAGGGTGAGGAGCTGGTGATCATCGACACCATGCCCTATGAGGTCTCCTACAAGAAGGAGCACATCCCGGGCGCCAAAAACTTTGTCTTTGTGAAAGAGGCCAAGGCCGGTGACAACTGGAGCGAGATTGTCGAAGGGAGCGGCACGGCGGAGCAGTTCCAGGCGCTCTTGGGTGAAGACAAGTCCCGCCCTGTGGTGGTCTACTGCGGCTTCGTCAAGTGCGGCCGCAGCCACAATGCCGCCGCCTGGACGGTGACTCAGGGCTATCAGCAGGTCTATCGGGTGCCTGGCGGCATCTTCGCCTGGAAAGGCGCTGGTTATCCAGTTTCAGCCAAATAACACCGCTTAAACTCTAGACACCATTAAGCCCGCAGATACGGGCTTTATGGTGTCTAGTTCCCCCTTGAATTAGCGCCTTACCAAGGCGACCACCTGGTTGTCGATAAGACGGGCCTTACCCAGGTAGGCAGCCATCAGGATCACCAGTTGCGTGCTCTCGTCAGTGGCAGATTCGAGGGTGGCAGCATCGACAATGTCGATGGCATCGGTACGGAAACCGGCATTGTCGAGGCGCTGGCTGGCCTGCGCCACCAGCGACGGCAGGTGGTGATCACCCGCTTCTATCTGTCCGGCGATCCAGTTCATGGTGCGCGCGAGCTCAGGGGCAATGGCCCGCTCGGCGCCAGTCAGGTAGCCGTTGCGCGAGGAGAGCGCCAGCCCGTCCTCGGCCCGCACTGTGGGCACGCCGATGATCTCGATGGGCATCGCCATGTCGGCCACCATCTTGCGAATGAGCGCCAGCTGCTGGTAATCCTTCTGGCCAAAGCAGGCCACATCGGGCTGTACCAGATTGAACAGCTTGGTGACGACAGTGCTGACCCCACGGAAGTGCCCCGGGCGCAGCGCCCCCTCCAGCAGATTGGAAAGGCCGGGCACCTCAACGAAGGTCTGGCTAGCCAGCCCCTGCGGATACATGATCTCCGGGGTCGGGGTGAACACCATGTCGACGCCAGCCGCTTCCAGCGCAGCGCAATCCTGCTCCAGAGTGCGCGGGTAGTTGGCAAGATCCTCGGCCTTGTCGAACTGCATCGGGTTGACGAAGATACTGACCACCACCTTCTCGGCATGGCTATGCGCCTGTTCAATCAGAGTGAGATGACCCTGATGCAGGTTACCCATGGTGGGCACGAAGGCGATGGCACGCCCTTCACGGCGCCATTGAGAGATCTGCTCACGCAGAGCGGCAGGATTGTTAACAACCAACATCGGCAGTTCACCTTCAGATGAATCAAAAAGATACGGGTTACATCAGCTTGACAGGATGACGACACGGGGGCACAGGCCCCCGCTCTCATCGATAGGGCATCACATCAGTTGAAGCAGTGCTCCGGGCCGGGGAAGCTCCCTTCACTCACCTGCTGGACATAGAGGCGGATGGCGGCACGCACATCACCGGTCTCGGCCAGGAAGTTCTTGCTGAACTTGGGCACATAACCGGAGGTGACACCAAAAGCATCGTGCATCACCAAAATCTGACCGTCGGTCGCGGGGCCGGCACCAATGCCAATCACCGGGATCCGCAGCGCCTTGGTAATGCGCTCGGCCAGAGCAGTGGGCACACATTCGAGCACTAGCAGCTGGATACCGGCCGCTTGCAGTTCGAGGGCCTGACGGTAGATCTCCTGGGCCTGAAACTCGTCGCGTCCCTGCACCTTGAAACCGCCAAAGACATGGACGGATTGCGGAGTGAGACCGAGGTGACCGCACACCGGCACCCCGTTGCGGGTGAGGTGGCGGATGGAGTCACACAGCCAGTCCCCTCCTTCCATCTTCACCATGCGGGCACCGGCCGCCATCAGGCGGGCAGCGTTCTGGTAAGTCTGCTCAGGGGTGGCGTAGCTCATAAAGGGCATGTCGGCGATGATCAGCGCGCTGCTGGCACCACGGGCCACACAGCGAGTGTGGTAAACCATCTCATCCATGTTGACCGCCAGGGTATCCTGCCCTCCCTGCAATACCATGCCCAGTGAATCGCCGATGAGCAGCACGTGAGCGCCCTCGTCGTCGAACAGCTTGGCAAAGGTGGCATCATAGGCGGTGATGGCGGTGAACTTTTGACCTTCCTGCTTCATCTTCAGCAGGCTGGCAGTGGTGATCTTGCTCATAGAGGCTCCTGTACGTCTGCACGCGGGGCAATGATGGCCAAATCATTGTGCGGGCAGCGGGCAACCAGTCGGGCAAGCGGGGTGCCGCAGGGCAGCACCAGAGCAGGCGCAATTTCGGCAAGGGGCAGCAGCACGAACTCCCGCGCCTGCATGCCATAGTGGGGTACGATCAGGCGCTCATGGTTGATCACCTGCTCCCCATAGAGCAGCAGATCGAGATCCAGTGTTCTCGGTCCCCACCGCTCATCTTTGCGCACACGTCCCTGTTCCAGCTCGATTTTTTGTAATTGGTCCAGCAGCGCAAGGGGCGCCAGCCGGGTATTGATCCGGGCCACGGCATTGACGTAGTCCGGTTGGTCAGCAGGGCCCATGGGGCGGCTGCTGTAAAACGACGAGGCCTCCACCAGCACAGATTCCGGCAACCTTGCCAACGCGGCAACGGCGCAACGAGCCTGACCCAGCGGGTCAGACAGATTGGAACCAATGGCGATGAAGACCTCGGTCATCACGTCTGTTGTCACTCGGCCACTTTCGGTTTGCGGCGACGGGGGCGACGACGGTTTCGGCTGTTGCTGCTGCGCTTCTCGCCATCGTGGCTACGGACCTCACCGCGCTCACCGCTAGCCGGGCGACGGGTCGCTTCCCGTTGCAGTTGCGGACGCACATCCGGATTGGAGGCGACATAGCGCTCCCACCAGCTGGCCAGCTCGCCAAGACCACGCTCGACCCGGTTGCGCAGCAACAGGAAGTCGAACGCCGCACGGAATTTCGGATGCTCCATGGCCCGCTCCGGGTGTTTGCCCTGACGGCGGGTCAGCCGCTGTTGCAGTGCCCAGATATCGCGAACGTCAGTGGTGAAACGGCGGGGAACGGCGATGACTCGCACCTGATTGTCCAGCACCTCGTTGACCGCCAGCATGAAGGCGTCATACCAGGGCAGGCCACTCTCGTTCTCCAGCACGCGAGCACGGGCCTCGACACAGCCCCACAGCAGGCTGGCGTAAAGGAAAGCGGGAGTAACACGTTTCTCTTCACGCACCCGGGTATCGGTGTCGATCAGTGCCAGTTCGATAAACTGCTCGTAGGGCGAGTTACCGTGCGGGGTGAACAGGGCTGCTACTTGCGGGAACAGTTGTTGGAACAGGCCATAGTCGCGCAGCAACTTGTAGGTCGCCAGACCGTCGCCAGCCAGGAACAGCTTGAGGGTCTCCTCAAACAGGCGGGCCGCCGGAATATCCTGCAGCAGCGGCGCCAACTCCCTGATGGGGGCCGCGGTACGCGGGCTGATGGTCATGTCGAGCTTGGCGGCAAAGCGCACGGCGCGCAACATCCGCACCGGGTCCTCGCGGTAACGGGTCTCGGGATCACCGATCAGCTCCAGCTTGCGCTCGGCCAAATCTTCCAGCCCGCCCTCAAAGTCGTGCAGGGTGAAATCCTTGGCGCTGTAGTAGAGAGCATTGACGGTAAAGTCGCGGCGCTCGGCATCCTCTTCGATGGTGCCGTAGACATTGTCGCGCAGCAGCATGCCTTCATCGGACTGGGCCGACACATGTTTGCTGGTATTGACCTGATGGTGGTGACCCCGGAAGGTGGCCACTTCGATCACGTCACGACCAAAGACAATGTGGGCCAGCCGGAAACGACGGCCAATCAGGCGACAGTTGCTAAACAGCGCTTTGATCTGCTCCGGCGTCGCATCGGTAGCGATATCGAAATCCTTGGGTCTCTTCCCAAGCAGCAGATCCCGGACTCCGCCGCCGACCAGGTAGGCCTCATAGCCCCCCTTGTTCAGGCGATAGAGCACCTTGAGTGCATTCTCGCTGATCTCTTTGCGCGAAATCGGGTGCTGGTCACGACTCAAGGTACGACGTTGTCCGGTGACACGGGCCGGAAGGGAGGACTCCACCGACTGCTCGCCGTCTTCCTTGCCGAGCACTTTGCGGCAAAAGTTTGCGATCTGGGAAAAAATGGTACACCTCGTTATGACTTCAAATTGACGGGAGGCCAAAAAAATAGCGGCCTATGATAGCTCACGCCTGACCAAATGAAAAACCATGTGGCTACTTCAGCTCATTTCAATCAAACCGGGCCAAAAAAATAGCGTTCTACCTGTGCATAGCTCACGCCTGACCAAATGAAAAACCGTGCTGACACATTGATCCCGCATGAAACCGTCTGCCAGCGAAAATAGCGGTCAATCTGCCCATAGCTCACGCCTGACCAAATGAAAAACCATGTGGCTACTTCAGCTCATTTCAATCAAACAGAGCCAAAAAATAGCGACTTATCTGCACATGTCTCACGCACTGTTACACGAAAACCGGCCCTCTTTACTCAAGGTTCAGCGGGATCTTCTCGCTGGCGGGCACCCGTTCGAGCTGCCAGTTGGCGATGCTCCAATGGATGATCTCGTCGATCCCGCTTGCCATCAGCTCGGGGGGCGGACACTGGCCGAGGAAGTGCAGCGCCTGCCACAGGGCCGGTCGCACCTCATCCTGTGCCAGCGCTGGCGCATGGTTCTGCTTGGAGAGCTTATTGCCATCAGCCAGCACAGCCAGCGGTAGATGCACCCAGTCGGGCACTGGTGCGCCCAGGGTCTGATAGAGAGCAATCTGGCGCACCGTGGGCTCCAGCAGATCGGCGCCACGCACGATCTCGGTGATGCCGCTGTCCATATCATCCACCACCACCGCCAGGTTGTAGGCGTAGAGCCCGTCGCGACGGCGGATGATGAAATCCTCCTCGGCGAGCGCCGCCGGTACTGCAATATGGCCCTGCAACCGGTCATCGAAGTGGTAGACCGGATGGTGCTGGCGCAAACGGGCGGCAGCGCCCTCGGGCGTCAGCCCAAGGCTGCGGCAGTGGCCGTTATAAAAACCGCCACTGGCCATGATCTCCCGCCGGGTACAGCGGCACCAGTAGAGATCCCCCGCCCGATAGAGCTGATCGATGATCTCGTCATAGCGGCCATGACGCGCACTTTGAAACATCACCTCCCCATCCCACTCGAGACCGTATGCCTCAAGGGTTTTGAGGATCAGGGTCGCCGCCCCCGCCATCTCCCGCGGCGGATCAATATCTTCAATCCGCACCAGCCAGCGTCCCTGTTGCGATCTGGCCTGCAAGAAGCTGCCGAGGGCGGCGATCAGCGAACCAAAGTGAAGCGGACCAGAGGGAGAAGGGGCAAAGCGGCCAACATAAGGGCGCGCAAGGGGTGAGGACAGGGTATTCACTGGCATGATTGTTCGGGTTAGCGATTCATTGAGGCAGCATTCTGGGGCGCTACCGCCAAAAGCTCAATAAAAAAGGGAGCCCGCGAGCTCCCTTTTCCATATACCAGAGGGTCGGGATCAACCGGCCATCTGTTTTTCCTTGATCTCGGCCAGCGTCTTGCAATCCACGCACAGCTCTGCGGTCGGACGCGCTTCCAGACGACGAATACCGATCTCGATACCGCAGTGTTCGCAGTAACCGAAATCATCATCTTCGAGCAGCAGCAAGGTCTTTTCGATCTTCTTGATCAACTTGCGTTCACGGTCGCGGGTACGCAGTTCAAGAGCGAATTCTTCCTCTTGCGCGGCACGGTCCACGGGATCCGGAAAGTTGGCAGCCTCGTCTTTCATATGATCGACGGTACGATCAACTTCCTGCATCAGTTGGTTGCGCCAGGCACCCAGGATCTTGCGAAAATGCGCCTTTTGTTGGTCATTCATGTACTCCTCACCCGGCTTTTCCTGGTAAGGCTCTACACCCGCAATGGCCAGGGGGCCCAGAGATTTCCTGTTTTCGCCTGTTGGCATGCCCTGTCTCCTAATTTCAGCACGCTACCCGTGCCATCCATAAATTGAGGGCGACATCTATAGCAGAAGGGTAACGGGTAAGCAAACAAGCCGTACCAATAATGTTACCCACTCCAATATTTATGCACTCCCCTCGGGTAACAGGTGACCAGGTTCGAATGGGATAAACCCTTGAGCCACCATGCCTTGTACCCCAACATGGGGTCGATAGCATAAAATTTCAACCCCCGCCGCCATTGCCTGCCCAATTAGCAGACTATAGTGCGGATCTATATGGGTTGCAGGGCGCATCCGGCTTATTCCGGTGTGCAACACCATAAACAGCAGCACGGCTCTATGACCCGCCGCCTTCATGGCCATCAATTCACGCAAGTGCTTGGCACCACGGGCGGTGACCGCATCGGGGAAGTAGCCCATGCCCGGTTGCTCCCGCTCGTCGAGCAGGGTCACCGATTTTACCTCGATGTAACAATTGCCCTTCTCGTCATCTTCCAGCAACAGATCGATGCGGCTGTTCTCTTCGCCATACTTCACCTCGGTACGCAACCGGCTGTAACCCGCCAGCGGAGCGATGGCCTCCTGCTCGATCAGTTCCCGGGCGATCTGGTTGGCACGAGCGGTATTGACGCAGATAAAGTGTCCCGCCGGGCTCTCGGCGATCTCCCAGCTATTGGGTAGCTTGCGCTTGGGGTTATCGGAGGTGGAGTACCAGACCCGGGTGCCCGGATCGGCGCAGCCGGTCATGGCACCGGTGTTGGCGCAGTGGATGGTAATGACCTCGCCGTTATCGAGTTGCACATCGGTCAGAAAGCGCTTGTAGCGGGCCACCAGCTGGCCCGATTGCAGGGGGGGATCAAAGATCACGGGTTTGCCCTCCGCGCGCCTTCTTTTACCCGGGCTCGCAGCGGCCAGCAGGCAAGCGGCTGGTAGCGAACCCCGTCCGGGGTCGAGATGGATTGATAGAGGCAGAACTCATCGGCCTGCAGCAGAAAATTTGGGACTGGCAGGTTGGCCGGTGCCTCACCCGCCTTACGCGACAGGGTAACATGGGGACGATAACCCTGCTCGCCATTGCCAAGGCGCAACTTCTCGCCGTGGCGGCGCAGCGCCTTTGCCAGCACGGTCAGCTCGTTGGGCCACTCCTTCGGGCCAATCCAGGCGGCCTTGGCCCGGCTGAACCAGCCGGTCTCATCCAGCCTGATGGCGAACGGCGGACAGTGTTGACGCTCCACGGCGGCGATCAGGCGGCGGGTGGTCAACTCGTCAGCCTCCCCCAGAAAGGCCAGGGTCAGATGAAGGTTGGCTTGCGGCACCGGCTGCCCGGGCCAGGGCTGCTGATCGCGCCAGGCGATGATCTCGGGGGCGAGATCCTTGACGGGCAGGGCAAAGAAGAGTTTGGCCATGTGGTGATAATGCCTTTTTCACGCTCATTGGATGGGCCCATTCTATGGCAGCCATCCGGCCATGTCTCGCCACCCTCCCGCCCGAGCGGCCATCTGTGCACATCCACTCACGTTGGCGCGGGTGGCTGTGGCAGAATAGATGCCGTTTTATCGGTTGCCACAGAAGGTGCTCATCGCTTTGTCCCCGCTCCCCATCGTTTCGGTATTGCCCGAACTCTTTGCCGCCCTCGACAGCCACACCAGCGTGATCCTGCAGGCGCCCCCGGGCGCGGGCAAATCGACCCTGCTGCCGCTGGAGCTGGTGCGTCAGAACCGGCTGCCCGGCCGCATCATCATGCTGGAGCCAAGGCGGCTGGCGGCGCGCAATATCGCCAGCTTTCTGGCGCGCCAGCTGGGGGAGAAGGTGGGCGAGCGCATCGGCCTGCGGGTACGCGGTGAGAGCCGCACCAGCTCAGCGACCCGGCTCGAGATCGTCACCGAAGGGGTGCTGACCCGGATGTTGCAGCAGGATCCCGAGCTGACTGGCGTCTCGCTGGTCATCTTCGACGAGTTCCATGAACGCAGTCTGCACGCCGATACCGCATTGGCCTTCGCCATCGAGAGCCAGCAAGGGCTGCGCGATGACCTCAAGCTGCTGGTGATGTCCGCCACTCTGGATGGCATGGCGCTTGAAAAGTTGCTGCCGGATGCCCCTGTGGTTCGCTCCGAGGGGCGCGGTTTCCCTATCGATTACCACTACCGCCCCGCCAACCGCCAGCAGTGGCTGGAGCCACAGGTCGGCGCCGTGGTACTCGAAGCGCTGGCCGATCAAGATGGCAGCCTGTTGGTCTTTCTGCCGGGACAGGGTGAGATCGAGCGGTTGGCGCAGTGGTTGGCAGACAAACTGCCGGACGACGTGACCCTCGCCCCCCTCTACGGCCGCCTCGACATGGCAGCCCAGCAGGCGGCTATCGAACCGGCCCCTGCTGGCCGCCGTAAGCTGGTACTTACCACCAATGTGGCGGAGACCTCCCTCACCATCGAGGGGGTCTCGGTGGTGATCGACTGCGGGCTGGAGCGACGGGCCTCCTTCGACTTGAAAAGCGCCGTCACCCGACTGGAGACCCGCCAGATAGCCAAATCCTCCGCCACCCAGCGGGCAGGCCGTGCTGGCCGTCTCGGCCCCGGGGTCTGCTACCGGCTCTGGAGCAGCGAGGTGCAGGAGCGACTCGCCGAGCAAAGCCCGCCAGACATCCTCACTCAGGAGTTGACCGGCCTGCTGATAGATGCCGCCCAGTGGGGGGCAAAGGTGGAAGATCTGCCACTGCTGGACATGCCCCCCGCCGCCGCGGTGGCCTGCGCCCAGCGGCTGCTGGTGGCCCTTGGCGCCATGAAGCCGGAGGGTGAGCAACAACTTACCCCGGCTGGCCGCGCCATGGCCGCCTTCGGTACCCACCCTCGCCTCGCCCGCATGCTGCTGCGCGCCCGCGAGCTGGAAGCTGACGGTCTGACAGGGATTGTCGCCGATGCCGCCTATCTGGTGGCGTTGCAGGACGAAGATCTGCGAGGATCGGAGCGCCTTTCGGTGCTGTTCCACCGCCGTCAAGGCGCCCTGCGTCAGGGGGCGGCCCGCTGGTTCGAGCGGCTTGGCGCCCGCCCTGCCACTGCGCAGGGTCAGTGGCTCGGGCTGCTCTGTGCCCTCGCCTGGCCGGATCGCATCGGCAAACTGCGCAGTGGCAACCGCTATCAACTCAGTGGTGGGGTAAGCTGCGATCTGGTAGAAGGCCATCCCTGTCAGGGACAAGCCGCCCTCATCGCCATCGAGATGGGGCAAAATGATCGTGGCAGCCGCATATTTATTGCCGAGCCGGTCGATCTGGACGAGCTGGTACGCCTGCTACCGGAGCTGGTGAGCGAACGGCAGTGGTTCGACTGGGATGAGCGGGAAGAGCGGGTGCGCGCCGAACGCCAGCAGGTGATCGGCGAGCTGGTGCTGAGCCAGCGACCGCTGACCGAACTCTCTGACGAGCAGAAAGGGCGCTGCCTGCTGCAAGGCATTCGCCGCAAGGGGCTGCATGTGCTGCCCTGGGACGAAAGCAGCGAAGGGCTGCTGGCCCGCCTGCGCTGCGCCCATGACTGGCTGCCCGAGGAGGGGTGGCCCGCGATGGATGAGGGAAATTTGCTGGCCACGCTGGAACAGTGGCTGCTGCCAGCGGTGAACGGCATGACCCGGCTGGAGCAGCTGAAGAAGCTTAACCTCGGCGACATCCTGCGCCAAGCTCTGCCATGGCCACTGCCCAAGCGGCTGGATGAGGCGCTGCCGAGTCACTTTGCGGCGCCCACCGGCAGCCGGGTGCGGATCCGCTACCAGCCGGGACAGGCACCGGTGATCCCGGTACGCATTCAGGAGATGTTCGGGCAAGGTTCGACCCCCTGCGTGGCAGATGGCAGGGTGCCGCTGGTGGTGGAGCTGCTCTCCCCCGCCCAGCGGCCGCTACAGATCACCGCCGATCTGGCCGCCTTCTGGGCAGGATCCTACGAACAGGTGAAGAAAGAGATGAAGGGGCGCTATCCCCGCCACTACTGGCCTGACAATCCGCTGGAAGCGATGCCGACCAGGGTCACCAAAAAGAAGATGGGGATGTAGGTTGATGCCTAGCATCGCTAAGCCCGACTCCAGCAGACGCCCCTCACCCGGGTCCTCCCGGAGGGAGAGGGCAGCGAACGAGGTGGGTATTTCCCCCTTCTCCCCTTGTGGGAGAAGGGTTGGGGATGAGGGGTTAGCATCCATTTGCCTGGCGAATATCTGGCGACATGAAACCCAGCATTCAGATGCGAGGGGTTAATCCCGCTCGGACCTTCGCGAATGCGACATAACAAGTAGAAAGGAAAGCAAAGAGGATTTATGGCAACCCGACGACGCAAGAGCCCCCCCAAGAAGGCCGCGCCCAAACGCACCATCTGGCGCAAGCTGTTCTGGCTTGGCTTCAAGCTATCCCTGGTGGTGGCGGCCTTTATGGTCGTGTTCGGCATCTACCTCGATACCAAGGTGCGCGAGCGCTTCGATGGCGAGAAGTGGCAGTTGCCAGTGATGGTCTACAGCCGCCCGCTGGAGCTCTACCCCAGCCAGCGCCTGTCGCGGGACCAGATGCTGCGCGAGCTCAACATGCTGAGCTACAAGCAGGTGCGCCAGCCTCACTCGCCGGGTGAATACACCATCAACGGCAACCGCATCGAACTTATTCGCCGCCCATTTGCGTTTTATGACGGCGCCGATGGGGCCCGGGGTCTGCGCCTCACCTTCAACGGCCCGCGTCTTGAAGGGATCCAGTCGCTGGAGAACCAGCGCCAGCTCGGTTACGCCCAGATGGACCCGGTGCTGCTCGATCGCCTCAATACCGAAGATCGGGAAGATCGCCTGCTGGTGCGCATCGCCGAGGTGCCCGACAGCCTGCTGGTGACCCTGCTCACCACCGAAGATCGCGACTTCTACCAGCATGGTGGCGTCTCGCCGGTGGCCATCATGCGCGCCATGTTCGCCAACCTGATCGCGGGTCGCACCGTGCAGGGGGGCAGTACCCTGACCCAGCAGTTGGCCAAGAACTTCTTCCTGACCCGTGAGCGCAGCCTGTGGCGAAAACTGCAGGAAGCCTACATGGCGGTACTGATCGACTATCGCTACAGCAAGGACGAGATCCTCGAGTCCTACCTCAACGAGGTCTATCTGGGGCAGAACTTCTCGCAAGGGGTCTATGGCTTCGGCCTCGCCTCCTACTTCTACTTCGGTATTCCGGTCAACGAGCTGGATATCGATCAGGTCGCCCTGCTGGTGGGGCTGGTGAAAGGTCCCTCCTATTACGATCCCTGGCGCTTCCCGGAGCGGGCCAAGACCCGCCGCGATCTGGTGCTCAAACTGCTGATGGATCACGGCAGCCTGACCCAAGCCGAATATGAACTGGCCAGCCGCCAGCCCCTCGGCATCATCGCCCGCGGCCAGATGAGTTATGGCCGAACCCCGGCCTTTATGGGACTGCTCAAGCGAGAGATCCAGAGCCGCTTCGGCGCCGATCTGCTCAAGCAATCCGGCCTCAAGATCTTCACCAGCCTCGACCCCATCGCCCAGCACGCGGCCGAACGGGCGGTCGAATCGGGCCTCGCCGATATCGAAAAACAGCGGGGCAAGAAGCAGCTGGAGGCGGCCATGGTGGTCTCCGACTGGCATAAGGGCGAAGTGGTGGCGCTGGTGGGGGGTCGCGATCCCCGCTACGCCGGGTTCAACCGGGCGCTGGATGCCCGCCGCCAGATCGGCTCGCTGGTGAAACCTGCGGTCTACCTCACCGGCCTCTCCAATGGCCTGACCCTGGCGACCCCGCTGAAAGATCAGCCGATCCGCATTCGCGGTCAGGATGGTCAGCTCTGGACGCCGCAAAACTACGATCGCAAGTTCCGCCAGAGTGTGCCGCTGATGGATGCGCTAGCCAGTTCCCTCAATGTGCCGACCGTTAATCTGGGACTGCAGGTCGGGCTGGAAAAAGTGGTGGATACCCTGCACAAGCTGGGGGTCAAGCAGGAGATCCAGCCCTACCCGTCGCTGGTACTGGGAGCGGTCGCCCTCTCGCCGATGGAGGTGAACCAGATGTATTTGCCCATCGCCAATCAGGGGCTGACCCAGCCGCTGTCGGCTATCCGCGCCGTGGTCAAGGGAGATGGTCGATTGCTCTATCAGCATGATCAGACCGCCAAGCGGGTCACCGACAGCCAAGCAAGCTGGCTGACCCTGTTCGCCATGACCAAGACGGTGAGCCAGGGTACGGCTCGCGCCCTCAGTGCCAAGTTCCCGGGCGCCACCATGGCGGCCAAGACAGGCACCACCAACGAGCTGCGCGACTCCTGGTTTGCCGGGATGGACAACAACGAGCTGGTCAGTATCTGGGTCGGTCGAGACGACAACACCCCGGCGGGCTTGACCGGCGCCAGCGGTGCCCTGCAGCTCTTTAGCGGCTACATGAGCCAACGGGGCGTCAACAGTCTGGGGCTGAAGATGCCAGAAGGGATCACCTGGGCCAACTTCTCCCGCGCCAGCGGTACCCGGGTCACCAGCGACTGCCCGGGCAGCCTGCAGGTGCCGGCCAAAGCCTCCACCATGGGCTCCCCGGCCGGTTGCGCCAGCAGCGCGACGCCACGCAGTGCGCTGGATGAGTGGTTCGGCGGTTTCTTCAACTAGATCAACGACACGGGCAGCGCAGGCTGCCCGGTCACTCTGCTGCTGACAAGGAAGAACAATGACCTTTCCGTTGTTTGACGCCATCCACCATGTGGCCATCATCGCCAGCGATTACCCACGCTCGCGCCACTTCTACCACCAGGTGCTGGGACTGCCCATTATCAATGAGACCCTGCGCGAGGCGCGCCAGTCGTGGAAACTGGATCTGGCCCTGCCGGACGGCAGCCAGCTGGAGCTGTTCAGCTTTCCGGCCCCACCCGAGCGCCCCTCCCGTCCAGAGGCGTGTGGTCTGCGCCATCTCGCCTTTCGGGTCAGCGATCTTGACCGGGTCATCGCCCACCTGCTGGCCCATCGGGTTGAGGTAGAGCCGGTGCGGGTGGATGAGCTGACCGGCAAGCGCTTTACCTTCTTCGCCGACCCCGACGGTCTGCCGCTGGAGCTCTACGAAGCGCTGCGCTGAGCCTGCATCGACCAAGCCATCAGCCAAACAAAAAGCCGCCCGGTTGCTACCGGGCGGCTTTTGTTATTGTTTTAGATTATCAGGCGGTAGTCAGCATAACGACAGCCAGCGCCATCACCATCATGCCAGCCCAACCGACAGGCTTGAGCCGCTCACCGAAGAAGAGCAAACCACCCAGCGCCGTACCGACGATGCCGATAGCCCCCCAGGTGGCGTAGGCAACAGCCAGGTCAATCTTGCCGCCGCTTACCGCTTCCGAGAGCAGGGTAAAGGCGCCGAGTACCAGCATGATCCCGAGGAATCCCCACCCCTTGTAACGAAAACCCTTGGAGCGGTTGATAGCCATGTTGGCGCCAATATCGATCAGTGCGGCACCCAGTACAATCACAAACGGACTCATGCTGTGGCCTCCACTTCTACTGACTTGTCTGCGGGCTCATCATGGGTCTCCCCCATGGTCACCATAACAATCCCCACTATCGCGAGAGCCAGGCCAATCAGCTCCTGCACGGTCACATCGTAACCAAGGAACATGACCGACACTATGGTGATCAAGGTGATCCCGAGTCCCTCCCAGAGCGCAAACGCAATACCAATGGAGATTGTTTTGGCGGCTTTCGCCAGCAACCAGTACGAGAAACCGATCAACAGCCACATCGGGATGTAGTTCATCCAGCCAGCTCCCTGCTCGGGGATCATGGCCATGCTGGAGGTACCGGCGACCTCGGTCACGATGGCGCCGGTCAAAAACAGCCGGGCCAGAAACATACGACTTAATAACATATAAGATGCCTTTGTTGCTTCGACGGGAGAGATGTTACCCGGAGCGCAGCAGTATGCGACAATCGCTCAGCGTCGATTATTCCGACGCTGAAGGTTTGCCTTGCCTTGGTTCGGCACGCTAAGGTGATGGTGAAAAACTCCGCCATGGCCCGTAAAGCATGAAGCTATATCAGATAGAACTCTTCGTAGAGTCCGCCAATAGCGGCTCTATTGCCAACACCGCCCGTCGCCTCGGCAAAAGCCGCAGCGCCGTCAGCACCTCCATCGCGGCACTAGAAGTTGAGCTGGGCGTCGAACTTTTTGAACGAGGCGCCAACCAGAGCCGCCTCACCGAAATCGGCGAGCTGGTGCTGGATGACTGCACTCGCCTGCTGCAGGCAGCCAACAGCCTGCAGCAGAAGTGCAAACATTACGCCTCGGGGGCCGAAGTGGCGCTGCGGGTTGCCCGCGATGACGCCATTCCCGAACCGGTGTGGCGCGAGATGCTAACCAAGCTGCACAACCAGTTCCCCGGCACCAGTATCTCGCTGGTGCTCGCCTCCCCACCCGAGTTACCCGCGCTGGTGGAGGAGGGCTTCGTTGATGCCGCTTTTGGTCTCATCACCGAGGATCAGGAGCGCAGCGGCCTCAATATCGAGGTGCTCAACCCGATCCGCACCCTGATGGTGGTAGCTCCGAACCATCCACTCGCCGGATTGAAGCGGGTCAAGCAGCAAGATCTGACCGATCACACTCAGGTGACCCTCTCTTATGTCGATGAGTTTTCTGTAAAAAGCCTGTTGCCAGTAGGTGGCATGCACATCGGCCTCTCCAGCTTCGAGTTGATGCGCAATGCGGTGCTGGACGGGCTGGGCTGGGCGGTGCTCCCCTCGCCTCTGATCCAGAGTCAGCTGCGACAAGGCTCCCTGCTGACCCTGAAGCACAAGTTCAGCCTGCAGTGGCGCGAATATGGCGTTTACCTGGCAGAGAATGCCTATCACGGTAAGGTGTTGGCCTGGTTGAAAAAATCGATCCAGGGATATCTTGAGCCTTTCGAGTAGAACTCAAAGAGACAGCGCCAGCTCACGTTCTACACTTATCCGAGTGATCCGAGCGAATGTGATCGTGCATACTCTTCACATACTCATTGAGCGCCGGAGGCGTAACCGATATGAGCAGTGCCCAAGACAAGGACGATATCTGGCTGGATGACGACATCATCGAACTCGATGATGAGGAGACCGTTAGCCCCAAGGCACTCAACCCATGGCAAGTGCTGATCGTGGATGATGAGCCGGATATCCATCATGCCACCCGCCTGGCCCTCTCCAATATTCAATACAAATCCCGCCCGCTGGAACTGCTCAATGCCTATAGCGGCGCCGAAGGGGGCCGTATGCTGGAGGCCAATCCCAGAATTGCGCTGATCCTGCTCGATGTGGTGATGGAGACCGAAGACGCAGGTCTGCGGCTGGTGCACAAGATCCGCAACGAAATGCACAACTCGCTGGTGCGGATCGTATTGCGTACCGGCCAGCCCGGCCAAGCCCCCGAGCAGCGGGTGATCCTCGATTACGATATCAACGACTACAAGACCAAAACCGAGCTGACGGTACAAAAGCTCTACACCACTGTCATCGCATCCCTGCGTTCATACGAAACCCTCAGTGCCATCGACAAGAGTCGGCAGGGGCTCGGCAAAATTCTCGAAGGGGCGGGCGACCTCTACCATCTTCATTCACTCAAGGAGTTTGCCTCCGGCGTGCTGAAACAGATCAGCGCCATTCTCGATGTGGGCACCGAAGGGGCTATCTGCGCCGAGCGCCGCCCTGGCGAACAGGGGCTGGAGATCCTGGCCGCCACCGGCGATTACGAGGCACTGCTGGAGGAGAAGAACCTTGATGATTTTCCGGCCCTGCACGAATCGGTCATGAAAGCGTTAAGCGAGCGCTGCAACCGCTTTGAACACCCGCAGGACTCCCTCTATATTGCCGCCCAGAATGGTCGCGAGTTCGTATTGGGCTTTACCCCGACCCAACCGCTGGACCCCCTCGAATGCGATCTGCTGGATGTCTTCTGCCAGCGCATCTCGGCGGCCTACGACAACCTCTATCTCTACAACCAGCTGCTGCGCGCCCAGGAGGCCACCGTGGTGGCGCTGGCGGCGCTGGCGGAATTTCGCGACTCCGATACCGGCGAGCATGTCTTGCGGGTACAGAAGCTCTCGGATGCCATCGTGGCAGAGTTGAGGCAGATGGCGGCCTATCCCGAGCAGCTGACCCCAGAGTTTATCGAGATGATCGGTATGGCCTCCATCCTGCACGATGTGGGCAAGGTGGGCACCCCGGATCATATCCTGCACAAGCCCGGCCGTTTCGACCCGGAAGAGCGGGCCGTCATGGAGCAGCACGCCGGTATCGGCGCCAATATCCTGCACAAGGCGGGCGAAATGGTGGAGGGAACCAGTTACCTCTCGCTGGGGGCAGAGATCGCCCGGGGCCACCATGAGCACTACGATGGTAAAGGCTACCCGCAGCAGCTGGCAGGCCAGCAGATCCCGCTGTCGGCGCGGATTGTGGCGGTGGTCGATGTCTTCGATGCCCTGCAGAGCAAGCGCCCCTACAAGGAGCCCTGGACGCTGGCGCAAACCATGGAGTATATCCAGTCCCGCTCCGGCACCCAGTTTGACCCTCATGTGGTAACCGCTCTGTCGCGACTGGTCAACGAGTCGAGACTCCCCTACTCGATCTGACACCATCGCTCGTCACTCAGCATGCCCGGCCGGTGACCAAGGTCAGCGGCAGGGCATCAAAACAGCTGTTTTGTTGCATCCCTTACACATCAACGCGCCGCAAACCGGAAACATCACCCTTCTTTGTTAGCGATGTCCGCTGAAATATGGTCATTTAACATCACATCGCTATAATATCGGCCTGCAAACCTGATACTAACAACGAAGGAATTATCATGAGCCTGAACCTGGTACCGGCTGGCAAGAGCCTGCCCGACGATATCTATGTCATCATCGAAATCCCGCAGAATGCCGACCCGATCAAATACGAAGTCGACAAGGACAGCGGTGCTATTTTCGTCGATCGCTTCATGTCTACCCCGATGTTCTATCCGTGCAACTACGGCTACGTGAACGCGACCCTCTCTCTGGATGGTGACCCCGTCGACGTACTGGTTCCGACCCCCTACCCGCTGCTGGCCGGTTCCGTCATTCGCTGCCGCCCGGTTGGCGTGCTGAAG
The DNA here is from genome assembly GCF_000819725.1 of Aeromonas australiensis. Taxonomy (GTDB): domain Bacteria; phylum Pseudomonadota; class Gammaproteobacteria; order Enterobacterales; family Aeromonadaceae; genus Aeromonas; species Aeromonas australiensis. The sequence continues at coordinate 17,821 of NZ_CDDH01000003.1, forward strand.
ATGACCGACGAATCTGGTGAAGATGCCAAGATCGTTGCTGTGCCGCACTCCAAGCTGACCAAGCAGTACGATCACATCCAGGATGTGAACGATCTGCCGGAACTGCTGAAAGCCCAGATCCAGCACTTCTTCGAGCGTTATAAAGAGCTGGAAGCGGGCAAGTGGGTCAAGGTGGAAGGTTGGGGCGACAAGGCTGCAGCCGAAGCCGAGATCAAGACCTCTGCCGAGCGTTACGCTGCCAAGTAAGCGTCACCCGGTATGAAAAAGGCGCCTTATGGCGCCTTTTTTGTCGGTGTTTGCGGTCGCAGACCGGTTGTATCTCCGGCAGGATTGCCCTGAATGTATATTTCACGGCCATCTTTCCGGTAGGGGCGATAGTAATCAGCGCCACAGCGATAGCTGCCGCCCGGCTGACTCATCAGCTCGCAGTTGACCGGCAACACCTCCAGCCACTTGATGGCCCGTTGGTAACGCAGCCACTCCTGCCATTCATGCTCACGCGCCAGCTGATCGCGCAGGGCAAAGGTATCCGCAACGGACATCCCCTGGTTCACGATCACCGGACCAGCCATGGCTGGCAGGCTGAGCAGCACTGACAGCACCATGATCCAAGGCTTCATAGGCCCTCCAGAGTGACTTAATTTCACAATTAAATTAAAAGTCACATCAATCTGTTATCCAGATCACAAAATGAAACATCCGCAAAGTGATGGTGAGTCACCTAGTTGTTAAGTATCGCCCACAGCAGGAAGCACCATCATGAAGTCGATCTCCGGTCTGCTGCTTTGTCTCACTTTATTTACCAGTGTTAGCACCACAAGCAACGCCAGCGAGATCAATATGAGCTGGCAGTGGCAATCCAGCGATGGCCAGCGCAAGCACTTTCAGCTGACCATGAACGATCGGGTGATGGCCGCCAGTCGTCACGAGATGAGCCTGCTGGAGGCAGCCCTCACCAATCCACTGGAGACACTCTACGCCTACATCAGCCCACGGCTCTACAATAGCATCAACCAAATCAACCAGAACAGCCCCGAGACCGCTACCAAGTTTAGTAATCTGGAACAGGCTTTCACCATCCGTGACGACAGCATGGAGTCGATGCTGTTCTGGCAAGCCTACCAGCAGTACCAGGCAGATGCCTTCTACCAGATGCGGGTAGTACCCTGCGTTCACCCCTCTAACCGCAAGCTGCCTTGCGTGCGTCCCGATTACTCCCAGCTCTTCTACCACTTCAAGGGTCACCTCAAACCACTGGCGCAACAGTTTGCCGCCGAGGATCTCGCCACCAGCGTCAGCCTGCTGCAAGAGTGGCTGAACGCTATCCCGACCCAGCCGGAGCAACAGGATCACTTTGCACCACCGCTACAGGCTTTGCAGAACAACAAGGCAGACAGTGACGAGAAGGCGCTGCTGATGGCCAGCCTGCTGGCGGAGCTGGCCCCGCAATATGTGCTCAGCATCATCTATCCGGATATCAGTATCGGCAGCGTCTCCCCTGCCTGGCTGGCCATTGCAGCAGACAGTGGCGTACCCGGCGATGTAGTGGTGATCAACAATCAGCGCCATGTACTGCTGACCGGCTCATCCCTGCTGGCGCAACAAATGACCATGGCCAAGATCCCTCTCATCAGCGAGTCGCTCTACTGACGCAGACAGCTCAGACCAGCTGCCAATTCATTGATTTTTATCGATGTCATGCCATCCTAACCGCCCTTGCCAGCCAACCTAATGACTGGCGGGGCGCAGCCGCTTCTGAATTGCGATTTTATTTAACACTTCTTAAACAGATCCGATCGGTTTAGGATGAAGCTCGCCCATTCCCTCAATCCGAAACTCGTTATAACATAACAAATGGAGTGTCATCAGGATGAAACATCTGGTACTTACTTTGGCGCTGCTGCCATCTCTGGTCTTTGCTCACAACGTCAAGGATGGCAGCCCGGTTCCGCTGGTCAATGTCGCGGATAAGGGCGAGCTGGTGCTCAACGGCAAGGATATCGGCTACCAACCGTGGCAAAGCACCGCGCTTACCGGCAAGGTCTTTCTGATCCAGCATATTGCCGGTCGCTCCAGCGCCAAGGAGCTGAACGCCCCGATGATCGAGGCGATCAAGGCCGCCAAGCTGTCCCACGACAAGTACCAGACAGTCACCATCATCAACAGCAATGACGCCATCTGGGGTACCTCCGGCTTTGTGAAGAGCAGTGCCGAGGATAGCAAGAAAGAGTTTCCCTGGTCTGCCATGGTGCTGGATGCCAAAGGCATGGCGCGCAATGCCTGGGGCTTGGCGCCAGAGAGCTCCGCCATCATTCTGCTGGATAAAGAAGGCAAGGTGCTGTTTGCCAAAGATGGTCGGCTCGATGCCAACAACATTGCAACCGTGATGGGGCTAATCCAGTCCCATCTCTAAGCCAGAAAACAGGGGCGCTGATAGCGCCCCTTTGATAGGGGTCTATGGGTCGTACCAAGCTGAACATCTGGATCTTGCTGCTGGGCTGGTTATGGCTGCAGCCCGCCCTTGCCCGGCATCAGCTTGAATCCGCCCTCCCCGGCCACGATAGCCATCACTGCCTGGTTTGCGCCCTCCATCTGGATGGCAAGCAAGTCATCACAGCTACCCCCTATTGTTTCCCCAGTTCAACCTCTGTTCTGCCCACCGTGGCACCCATGCAACGATCGGCGGATACCACCACGCTGCACACCTATACCATCCGGGCGCCGCCAGCCTCTGCTTTTCTCTATCCATTTGTTTAATTTCGCTATTTTTTGAAAAAGGATTAAAGATGAAAGCAGTTACCCTGTTGCTGGCCGCTGCGGCCTTTGGTGCACACGCCAATCACGACGAACACGAGAGCCACAGCCACGGCGCCCACGAGCATGGCCACGGCCACCTCAATCTGGTGGTCGATGGTGACCAGCTGATGATCGAGCTGCAGGCGCCTGCTGCCGATCTGGTGGGTTTCGAACACGCAGCCAAGAGCGAACAAGAGAAGGCGCAATACGCCAAAGCCATCGCTCAACTCAAGCAGCCTGACGCCCTGTTCCGCTTCGACCCGGCCGCTGGCTGCAAGCTGACCCAGCAGGAGCTTCAGGCTACCAAGAAAGAGCATGAGCATAAGCACGACCATGACCATGACCATGACAAGGCTGCCAGCGACAAACATGAAGACCACCATGGTCATGACGAAGCAGGTCACGCCGATATGGGCGCCATGTACACCTACACCTGCGCCACGCCGGCCAAACTCACCAGCCTTGAGGCGACCCTGTTCAGCGTCTATCCAAGCCTTGAGAAGCTGAGCGTGCAGGGGATCCTGCCCGGCGGTCAAACCGCAGCCGAGCTGACCCCATCCGCCAACAAGCTGAGCTGGTAACGTCATGAAAAAAGCCGTGGTTGAGATCCGCGACCTGACCTTTGCCTGGCCAGGTGGCGATGCTGTACTCGATCTGCCCGCCCTCACCATCAGCGAAGGTGAGCGGGTCTTTATCAAGGGCCCGTCGGGCTCCGGCAAATCGACCCTGCTCGGGTTGCTGGCCGGGATCCAGAGCGCCAACCACGGCACCCTGGAGGTGCTGGGCCAACCATTGGCCCGGCTCTCTGGCCGTGCCCGTGACCACTTCCGGGCGGCCAATCTGGGTTATATCTTCCAGCAGTTCAATCTGCTGCCCTTTCTCTCGGTGCAGGACAACGTGACCGCTGCCCTCACCTTTTCGCCCACCAAACGGGCTCGCCTGCAAGGGAGTCCGGAGCAGGAGGCACGCCGTCTGCTGGCGGAGCTGCAACTGCCGGACGAAGCACTACATCGCCCGGTGCACGCCCTCAGCATCGGCCAGCAGCAGCGGGTTGCCGCCGCACGAGCGCTGATCGGCTCGCCGCCACTGGTGATCGCCGACGAGCCCACCTCGGCCCTCGACACCGACAACCGGGCCGCCTTTATCAAGCTGCTGTTCGAGGAGTGCGACAAACAGGGCTCGACCCTGATCTTCGTCAGTCACGACCCTTATCTCGAACCTCTGTTCCCGCGGGTCGAAAACCTGCAACAGCTCAACCGGAGGGCATCATGCTGAGCACCGTTCAACACTGCGTCTCCCTGGTGAATGCCATGCCTACCCACGCGGTACGACAACAAAACCGGAGGGTCACGTGCTAAAGCTAGCCCTGCAAAGTCTCTGGGCCCGCCGCCTCACCGCCGGGCTCACCCTGCTGGCCGTCGCCATCAGCGTCACCCTGCTACTCGGGGTGGAGCGGGTGCGCACCCAGGCCCGTGAAAGCTTCTCCAACACCGTCTCGGGGACCGATCTCATCGTTGGCGCCCGCTCCGGTCAGGTGAACCTGCTGCTCTACTCGGTGTTTCGCATCGGCAACCCCACCAACAACGTGGGGTGGGACTCCTATCAAGCCATCAAGCAGCAACCCGGTATTGCCTGGACCATACCGCTGTCGCTCGGTGACTCCCATCGGGGGTTTCGGGTACTCGGTACCAATGGCGACTACTTCACCCACCTGAAGTACGGTCAGCAGCAGTCGCTGCAACTGCGCGAGGGGCGGCCATTCGACACACCGTTTGAAGCTGTGCTGGGCGCTCAGGTGGCGGAAAAGCTCGGCTATCAGCTGGATCAATCCATCGTTATCGCTCATGGCGCCGGCAACACCTCGTTCAGCCTGCATGACAACCTGCCGTTCAAGGTGGTGGGTATTCTGGCGCCGACCGGCACGCCCATTGATCGCACCATCCATGTGCCGCTGGCGGGGATCGAGGCGATCCATCTGGGTTGGGATACCGGCCGTCATAGCAAGAACGTCACCGCCGAACAGGCGCTGGCGCAGGATCTCACCCCGAAAACCATCACCGCCTTTATGGTGGGGCTCAGCAACCGGATCCTGGCGTTCCAGCTGCAGCGTAGCGTCAACACCTACCCCAGAGAACCCTTGATGGCGATCCTGCCGGGGGCCGCCCTGCAGGAGCTTTGGAGCCTGATGAGCGTGGCGGAAACTGCTCTGTCAGTGATCGCCGGTTTCGTGGTGGTGGCGGGCCTGATCGGCATGCTGACCACATTGCTGGCGGGGCTTAACGAGCGGCGCCGGGAGCTAGCCATCTTGCGATCCCTCGGCGCGGGCCCTGCCCATCTGTTCCTGCTGCTGGCGCTGGAGGCAATGGCACTGACCACGGCCGGCATCGCCCTCGGGGTCGCCGTGCTCTATATCGGGCAGGGGCTTGCCACGCCCTGGCTGCTCAGCCACTATGGCCTGCAATTAAGCTTGGGAGTGCCGAGCGCCTACGAATGGCAGTTGCTTGGCATGGTGTGGCTGGCAGGCATGGTGATCGGTCTGCTCCCAGCCGCCCGCGCTTACCGCTACAGCCTGAGCGATGGCATGAGCATTCGCGTCTAGCAAGACGACCCAAATTGAAACAGAAGGACAGATGATGAAGTGGAAAATCGTGGCGCTGCTCGCCAGCCTGCTGGTGCTGCCCGCCCTGGCCGCCGATTACAAGACCATCGACTGGGATGTGCTCATCCCGGAAGGGGAAAGACTGCTGCCACCGCCCCAGGTCAATCACGAAGATCCCATGTCGATGCCGCAGCCGGTGGGCGGGGTGAACAAGAAGCTGGACAACCAGAATGTGCGGATTCCGGGCTTCGTGGTGCCGCTGGAAGGGGATGCCAAGAAGATCACCGCCTTCCTGCTGGTACCCTACTTCGGCGCCTGCATCCATGTGCCGCCGCCCCCCACCAATCAGGTGATCTATGTGAGCTACCCCAAGGGGGCACCGGTGGATGATCTGTGGGACGCCATCTGGGTCAAGGGCAAGATGCGCACGGTCAGCTCCAGCCACGAACTGGCCACCGCCTCCTACTCGATGGAAGCGGTCGAGGTGAGCGTCTACGAGGAGTAATACTCCCGTTGCAAAAAAAGCGGCCTCCACGGAGGCCGCTTTGTTATCTTGGCATCCCGGTTGGAGTAACATTCAGCTCCAGAACCTGTGCGAATGGAGTCAGCATGGCAGACCTCCCCCCCCCGAAGAAAGAGAGTTCGATCCTGAGCAGCCAGGAGCAGACCCTGCGTCTGGCCCGCAGTCGCGGCATCGATGGCATGCTCACCCGCAACAGCGACAGCACCTTCGAACAGCGCGCCACCTTTCGCCAGCTGGCGGATCAAGCCGCCCGCCAGCGCAATCTGGAAGCCATCATGGTGATGGCCTCTCGCCACTGCGAAGAGACCGCCGCCGGCGGCGAGATGGACAGCGACTGGCTGACCCGCTTCCTGCAACTGGCGGAAGATATCAGCATGGTGCCGATGCAACAGCTGTGGGGGCGGATCTTCGCGCTGGAAGTCGCCACCCCGGGCCGCTTCTCCATCCGGGCGCTCGCCACCCTCAAAGAGATGACCCAGCGCGAGGCCCAACTGTTCCAGCGCATCTGTGCACTGACCTGCCACTACACCGGCAGTGACGATCAACGGCTGCTGCTGGGGCTGCACAAGGGGGCCACCCTGCTGAGCCGCGCCAAAGCCACCCGCCTCGGCCTTGGCAAATACCGACTGCCCTACAACGCCCTGCTGCAGCTGTTTGAACTGGGGCTGTTGCACCGCGCGGAGCTGGAGTCCGGCCCGCTGCCTGCCGATGGGGTCGAGCTGGAGTTCGGCAACCAGCGCTGGCGGCTGCAGTGCAAGCAGAACAACATCACCCTGCTCTACTATCGGCTCACCCCGGTGGGCAACGAGCTGGCCCAGCTGCTACGAGAGCTGCCGCTGGAGGAGTACCTGCAGGATCTGAAAACCGTACTGGTGCAGGGGATCCAGATTGAAGTGATGCAGCTTGTAAGCCCCCCCTCCTCACCCGCTCCCGAC
>NZ_CDDH01000004.1 GCF_000819725.1 Aeromonas australiensis
TGATATTGATGGGTTCAAAGAAAAAATATGGTCGTTGGTTTTTGATACCTGCTTTAATCTGCATCAGATTACCTTAGCTGATTCCCTCATCCTCTTACAGCAGCAATACCCTGAGCATACAGCTGAATTAATAATGGTAGCCAAGTATCACACCAGAAAATGTGCTGAAATGAGCTCATAAAAATATCACTGTAGGGTGCAATAAGCGTAGCGCATTGCACCTCTTGCATTTTTAATTAGCGGTGCAATTCACTTCGTTCATTGCACCCTACCTTTCCCCTCTGGCACATAAAGACTCCATCGCAGCCAAACCGCATCCCCTTTGCCATCCTGCCAGCATTTAATTAGCGATTACTTTATCGTCTATTTATTATACGTTTTGGTAAAAGAGAGTAGCCAAACCACTTCGCTAGATAAAACAAACAGTTGCCTGGATTATCGCGGCCCATTTCAATCGCCGGATAATTAATTCTCTTACTCAAATTGAACTTTTGATTATTTATAACTGAGCATAGTCCCGCAGAGTGTGTGTCATTATAAGCTTAATGACAGATGAACAGACTGTGTTCCATGACAAGCAGATCACTATTCCGTTAGCGCCCTTTCCCATCGCAATCCATTAATTCTCTCCCGATTAAATATCACGACTCTCTTGGTAGGTCGGGCAGCTGTGCGTTGGCAAACGTGTAAACATCAAACTGACAAGATGAACTCATGAACTGTGATAAACAACAAGCCACTCCCGGCGTTATGCTGGCGGCGATTGGCGTAGTCTATGGCGATATCGGCACCAGCCCGCTCTATACCTTGCGCGAGTGCCTGTCAGGTCAATTCGGATTCGGCGTCGAGCCGGCCTCCATTCTCGGCTTTCTCTCGCTGATCTTCTGGCTGCTGATCCTGGTGGTGTCGGTCAAGTACCTCTCCTTTGTGATGCGGGCCGACAACGCCGGCGAGGGTGGCATTCTCACCCTGATGTCGCTGGCGACCCGCAACGCCTCCACCCGCTGGACGCCGCTGCTGATCATCCTCGGCCTGATTGGCGGCAGCTTCTTCTATGGCGAGGTGGTGATCACCCCGGCGATGTCGGTGATGTCGGCCATCGAGGGTCTGAGCATTCTCACCCCCGCCCTCGACCCCTATATCGTCACCCTCTCGGTGCTGGTGCTGACCCTGCTGTTTGCCATCCAGAAACATGGCACCGCCATGGTGGGCAAGCTGTTTGCCCCCATCATGCTGATCTGGTTTATGACGCTGGCGGTGCTGGGGCTGCGCGGCATCATCCACAACCCCGAGGTGCTGGGGGCGCTCAACCCCATCTGGGCGGTGCGCTTCTTTGTCCAGTACCAGACCACCTCCTTCTTTGCTCTCGGCGCCGTGGTGCTGGCCATCACAGGGGTGGAGGCGCTCTACGCGGATATGGGCCACTTTGGCAAAAATCCAATTCGCCTCGCCTGGTTTATCGTGGTGCTGCCCTCGCTGGTGCTCAACTACTTCGGTCAGGGGGCGCTGCTACTGAGTAACCCCGCTGCCATTGCCAACCCCTTCTTCCTGCTTACGCCGAAATGGGCGCTGGTGCCGCTGCTGCTGCTGGCAACCATGGCGACGGTGATCGCCTCCCAGGCGGTGATCTCCGGGGTCTTTTCGCTGACCCGGCAGGCGGTGCGCCTCGGTTATCTCTCACCCATTCGCATCGTTCACACCTCCGAGCAGGAGTCCGGCCAGATCTATATTCCGGTCATCAACTGGATGCTCTATATCTCGGTGGTGATCGTCATCATGAGCTTCGAGCACTCCAGCAATCTGGCGGCGGCCTACGGCATCGCGGTGACCGGTACCATGGTGCTCACCTCCATCCTCTCCTGCTCGGTGGCCAAGAACAGCTGGCACTGGAACAAGTATCTGGTGGCCATCCTCTTTGCCGCGCTGCTCTGTATCGACGTGCCGCTGTTTGCCGCCAACCTCGCCAAGATCTTCTCCGGCGGCTGGCTGCCGCTCACCCTGGGCGCGGTGATGTTCACCGTGATGACCAGCTGGAAGAGCGAGCGTTTCCAGCTTATTCGCCGCCTGAACGAGCACGGCAACTCGCTGGAGCCGATGATCGCCTCGCTGGAGAAATCCCCGCCGACCCGGGTGGCCGGCACTGCGGTCTATATGTCGCGGGTGGTCAATGTGATCCCCCATGCGCTGCTGCACAACCTCAAGCACAACAAGGTGCTGCACGAGCGGATCATCCTGCTCACCCTGCGGGTGGAAGAGGTGCCCTACGTCCACAATGTGCGCCGGGTCTGCATCGAGCAGCTCTCCCCCACCTTCTGGCGGGTGGTGGCGAGCTACGGCTGGCGCGAGACCCCGAACGTGGAGGAGATCTTCCACCGCTGCAACGCCGAGGGGCTGAGCTGCCGGATGATGGAGACCTCGTTCTTTATGGCCCACGAGTCGCTCATCATGAAAGACCGCCCATGGTATCTCTATCTGCGCGGCAAGCTCTTTATGCTGCTGCAGCGCAACGCCCTGCGCGCCCCGGATCAGTTCGAGATCCCGCCCAACCGGGTCATCGAGCTGGGCTCCCAGGTGGATATCTGATGGCGGGTTGATGGCCTCTTGATGACATAGAAAACATCAGCAAATAGAGAGGGAGGCATTGGCCTCCCTCTGTTGTTTCCGTTAACCCCAATTACCGCGCCCCTCATCCCCAGCCCTTCTCCCGCAAGGGGAGAAGGGAGCAAACCACATCCCCCCCCCACAGACATCCCACCGTAGGGTGCAACAAGCGCAGCGCCGTGCACCGCGACCAGATGGCTGACTTCCCCTCATCCCCAACCCTTCTCACACAAGGGGAGAAGGGAGCACACCACCGCGACCAGATGGCTGACTTCCCCCTCATCCCCAGCCCTTCTCCCGCAAGGGGAGAAGGGGGCACACCACCGCGACCAGATGGCTGACGTCCCCCTCATCCCCAGCCCTTCTCCCGCGAGGGGAGAAGGGAGCAAACCACCACGACCATATGTTGCCAACGGTGCAATTCACTGCGTTCATTGCACCCTACTCCCGGTATGCTGCCGATATATTTCCGTTCTCGTGCGTCCGATTACGCTTCGCTAATCGAACCTACGGTTTCAACACAGACGGGCTCTATGCGAACAGACAGACCGCCGTAGGGTGCAACAAGCGCAGCGCCATGCACCGCGACCAGATGGCTGACTTCCCCTTATCCCCGGCCCTCATCCCCTGCCCTTTTGGTGCAAACCATGGCGAGCAGAGGGTGGCTCACTGCCGATAGCTTCCTTTTTCAAACAACGGCACTCAGGATCATGACGCCCAAGTCGTTACCCCTTGCAGCACTTCTTCACCGCCCGCACCACGTTCTGATAGCCGGTACAGCGGCAGAGGTTGCCCGACAGCCCGCGGCGGATCTCCGCATCGGTCAGCGGACGGCGCTCGGTCTTGTCGAGCAGGGCGGCGCTCGCCATCACCAGGCCCGGGGTGCAAAAACCGCACTGCACCGCCCCCTCGTCGATAAAGGCCTGCTGCACGTCGGAGAGCTCATTGCCTTTGCGCTCCCCCTCCACGGTGCGAATGGATTTGCCATCGGCCCAGACCGCCAGATAGAGGCAGCTGTCGATGGCAGTGCCATTCACCCGCACGGTACAGGCGCCGCACTCACCGACACTGCACCCCTCTTTCACGCTGATCAGCCCCTGCCCACGCAGGAAGTGGAGCAGCGACATGGTGGGCGACACGGCATAAGAGTAAGGCTTGCCGTTGATCTCGCACTGGATCTCTACGGCGGGACAGCTTTGCGGTTGCATCATAGGATCTTCCCTCCGGCACGTTCGACTGCGCAGGCGACCACCCGCTGCGCCAGGGTTTTGATAAGGTGCAGGCGAAACTCCTTCTCTGCCCGCCAGGAGGATCGCGGCGCCACATCGGCTACCACCGCCTCGGCAATCGCGGCCAGCGTCGCCTGGGTCAGGGGTTGCCCCTCGGCCACGGCTTCCGCGTGAGGGGTGCGCACCGGGGTCGGGGCTGCCACCCCATAGGCCAGCCGCAGGCGCTTGAAATGGCCATGCTCAATCTGGCAGTAGGCGGCGCAGCCGATGGTGGCGATATCCATGGCATCGCGCATGGCGTATTTGAAGTAGTGGGAGCCCACATGGGGGTGAGAATCCGGCGCAAAGTGAAATGCTACCAGGATCTCCGCCGGTTGCAGCGCCACCTTGCCCGGGCCGGTGTGAAAACCGGCAATGGGGATGCGGCGGGTACCATTGGGGCCGGCGATTTCCAATTCGGCTTCCAGCGCCACCGTGGGCGCCGCCGAGTCGGCACTGGTGGCGCCGTTGCAGATATTGCCGCCATAGGTGGCGACGTTGCGGATCTGCGGCCCCGCGATGGTGGCGGCCGCTTCGGCCAGCATTGGCAGGCGGCGCTGCACCAGCTCGTTTTCGATGATCTCGGTAAAGGTGGTGCCAGAGCCGATGCGGATAGAACCGTCAGGCAACTCGCTCACCCCTTTGAGCTCGGGCAAGTCGTGAATATCGACGATATGGCGATAGGCGGCGTTGAGGTGATGCAGCTGGATCATCACATCGGTGCCACCGGCCAAGAGGCGCGCCTCGGGGTCGGCCTGACGCAGGGCGACCGCCTCGGCGACACTGTGCGCCTTGTAGTAACGGGCAATATCAAACATGGTGTTGCTCCTCCCCTGATCCCTCGCCAATCAAACCCGCGGCGACAAACTCCCGGAACAGGGTCTTGGGGGTGATAGGCAGCTCGTTGATAGCCACCCCGGTCGCCATGCGAATGGCGTTACGGATAGCGGGGCCCGGCGAGATGATGGGCGGTTCCCCCAGAGATTTGTGACCATAAACCGACTGGGGCTCATAGGTCTGCACGAAGTCGCACTCGAGCTCGGGCAAGTCCAGCATGGTGGGGAACTTGTAGTCGAGCAGGTTGGGGTTGCGCACCACGCCGGTTTTCGGGTCGATGATCATCTCCTCGAACAGGGACCAGCCGATCCCCATCCCCATGCCGCCGTGCACTTGCCCCTCTGCCAGCTGCGGGTTGAGGATCTTGCCCGCATCGTGCAGGTTGATGATGCGATTGATGGTCACCTTGCAGAGATCGATATCGACGCTGAGATCGACAAAGGTACAGCCGAAACTGGGCGGGTTGGTGGTGGTCTTGTGGGAGACTTCCGACGTGATCTGGCCGCCGATGGTGAGGTGGTAATAGGCGTTGACCGACACCTCGGCGACGCTTACCAGCACCTTGTCCGGCGCACCGGCCAGCACCACGTACCCGTCGATCAGGGTGAGCGATCCCACATCCTGATGACAGAGCTGGGCTGCCAGCGACAAAATGCGGGCCCGCAGTTGCAGCGCCGCCTGATGGATGGCGGGCGCCGCCACATAACTCTGGCGCGAGGCGAACGAGCCCGGATCATAGGCGGTAATGTCGGTATCCTGAGTCGAGATGACCCGGATCTGCTCAAACGGAATGCCTAACGTCTCGGCCGCCATCTGGGCAAAGACGGTATCCGATCCCTGCCCTATCTCGGTGGCGCCGATCTGCAGATTGACGGTGCCATCCTGATTGAGCAGCATACGGGCGCCGGCAATTTCGACCCCCACCGGATAGGTGTTGGAGCCGTAGCTGAAACAGGCGACCCCGATGCCGCGCCGCACCCGGCTGGCAGGATCCTGTGCCAAGCATTCGGCCTTGAGTCGATCCCACTCAAACAGTTCGCGACCACGGAGCAGGCACTCCGGCAGCCCGGCGCTGTAGATGGTCTTCTGGTTGACCTGATTGACGTCCCCCTCCCGCGCCACGTTGGCGATCCGCACATCGAGCGGGTCCAGCCCCAGTTCGGCGCAGCCATCGTCCAGCATGCATTCGAGGGCAAAGATCACCTGCGGCGCGCCGTAACCGCGCATGGCACCGGCGGTGGGCAGGTTGCTGTAGAAGGTTTTGGCGTCATAACCGAAGGCGCTGCGCGGATAGAGGTAGCTGATCTTGTTGGCACCGGCGCTGGCGATGGAGTGGCCGTGGGAGGCATAACCGCCGGTGTTGGAGAGCACGTCCAGCTGATAGCCCTTGAGGGTGCCGTCGCGGTTGAGGCCCATCTTGCCGTCGATGGCAAAGCCGTGGCGGGTGCGAGAGGCAAAAAAGCACTCTTCCCGGCTCAAGGTCACCTTGACCGGCACGCCGCCAAGCTTGTAGCTCAAAAATGCCGCCATCGGCTCTTCCAGCACATCCTGCTTGTTGCCAAAACCGCCGCCCATATAGGGCTTGATCACCCGCACGCTCGACCAGGGCAGACCGAGGGACTTGGCCACTCGGCTGCGCACTATCTGGGGGATCTGGGTACTGCTGACGACGATGATGTGGTCCGGTTGATCCATATAGGCGTAACAGGTCACCGTCTCCAGATGGCAGTGCTGCACCACAGGTGTTCGATAGTCGCCCTGAAACTGCAGATCGGCCGCAGCGATAGCATGCTCCGGGTCATTAGCACGAAGTTGGCTTTGGCGTAGCAGATTGCCGCTCGGGTGGATGGGATAGGCACCGTCGGCCAGCGCACTCTGGGCATCCGTCATCACCGGCAGCGGCTCGTAAGTTACCTTGACCAGGGCGGCCGCTTTTTCGGCCACCAGCGGATCCCGGGCCACCACGATGGCGACCCCATCGCCGAAGTGGCGCACATGGTCGGTGAGCAGACGGCGGTCTTTCACATCCCGCTTCGCCTCATCGAGGGACCAGGCGTGACCGGCGGTGCGAAAACAGGTGGTGGGGACATCTTCATGGGTGAACACGGCTTCGACCCCGTGCAGGGCCAGCGCCTCGGTCGCATCGATGGCAAGCACCTTGCCGTGGGCGATATGGCTTCGCACGTATTTGGCGTGGCGCATCCCGAGCATGATGTTGTCATCGGTATAGCGGGCGCTGCCGGTCACCTTGGCCTCGGCATCCACCCGCTTGAGCGGTAATCCTATGGACATATGCAAGTCCTTTTTCGAAGGGAAAAATCTGGAACCGGCATTAAAAACAGCAAGATATGCGCCTGTTTCCCGCCATCGCCAGAACAATGGGGATAAATGTGAAGGGGATCCCATCTAGCCTGCCTTTGCTGGCCCGCAGCGACAAGCCAAGGGCAACCCCTGAGCACACGGGGCACATCAGCGGTGAAAAAAGCGGCAGAGCGAAGAGAGCAAGGGCGGGCCCCTATCAATCTGGTAGGGGGATTTATCAAAATGGTATCGCGATGACACCGCTTACTGCAGGCAGCACAGGCGTGTTAGTCGGCGCAGACGGTCAACGCTCAGCAGAGATAACCGCCGCAGCGATAAAAAGTAACAGGCAGAACAATGGGGCCACCGTGCGGCCCCAAACGGGCGGGTTATCTCTAAATAGCCCACCCCCCAGCATAAAAGAGCACCAGTGCCAGGGCGATGACCACGGTGCCGACGTTGAGCTTGTGCCACTCCTTCGAGCAGAGGCGGCCAATCACCAGCGAGCTGAATCCCAGCATGATGCCGGTAACGATATTGCAGGTGAGCACGATAAAGACGGCGCACACCAACCCGGACATGGCACCGACCGAATCATTGAAATCGAGCTTGGTGACATTGCTCAGCATCAAGAGCCCCACATACATCAGGGCCGGTGCGGTGGCATAGGCGGGCACCAGATAAGAGAGCGGCGAGAGGAACAACATCAGCAGGAACAGGCCGCCGACCACGGTCGCGGTGAGACCGGTCTTGCCCCCCGCCGCCGTGCCCGCTGCCGATTCGATATAGACGGCAGCCGGTGCCGCCCCCACCAGACCGGAGAAGATGCTGCTGACCGAGTCGGCACTGAGCGCCTTGCCGCTGTTGATGATGTGACCCTCTTTATCCAGCAGGTTGGCCTGCCCCGCCACGGCGCGAATGGTGCCGGTGGCGTCAAAGACCGCCGTCATCACCAGTGCCAACACGCTGGGCAGCACCAGCGGCGAGAGGGCCCCCATGATATCCAGACTGAAGATAAGGGACTGACCCTGATCGTCCGAGAGGCTCGGCAGGGCGAACAATCCCTGATAGGTCACCGCCGGATCGAAGATAAGGCCGAAGATGGAGATGGCGATGATCACCAGCAGGATCCCCCCCGGTACCTTGAGCTTCTCCAGCCCGACGATCACCGCAAGGCCGATCAGGGACATGATGACCGGCATGGAGGTGAAGGCCCCCAGCGCTACCGGCAGCCCCTCAAGCGGGTTCTTGATCACCAGCCCCACCCCGTTGGCGGCGATAAGCAGCAAGAAGAGACCAATCCCGATGCCGGTACCGTGGGCAATCCCCATCGGCAGGTTGTCGAGGATCCAGCTACGCACCCCGGTCACCGAGATGGCGGTAAAGAGCACCCCCATCAGGAAGACCGCCCCCAACGCCACCGGAATGGGGATCTGCTGCCCCAGCACCAGACTGAAGGCAGTAAACGCCGTGAGGGAAATAGCACAACCGATGGCCATCGGCAGCTTGGCCCAGAGCCCCATCAAGAGCGAACCGAAACCCGCCACCAGACAGGTGGCGACAAACACGGCGCCGGGAGGAAAGCCCGCCTTGCCGAGCATGCTCGGTACCACGATCACCGAGTAGACCATGGCAAGGAAGGTGGTGAGGCCCGCCAGCACCTCCTGTCTGACATTGCTGCCCCGCTCGCTGATCATAAAGTAGCGATCAAGAGCCGTGAGCGGTTGCTGCTTGAGTGTGCTCTGGCTGGCGTCATCATTGGCCAGCGCCTCCATACTCTCGGTACTGCTATTTGTTTGGGTCATACCCAACTCCTTTACAGGCATCTGAATGTTCCATGACGAAATGGCAACAGGATCTGCGGGTCTGCCTTGCGCCAGTCTGATGAGAAACAGGCGATGGCGGCAGAGAGTGCTGCAGACAGACCAGGGTGGGCAGCCTTGACTCAAACGTTTGCCTTTCTGATCAAAAAAACCGGGCCATTTCACCTTCTATGGGGGGAGCCCCCCTGTCGTGCGGCAAGACTGGCGTCCCTGTGGGGCACGCCAGCCGCCGTATTCGTTGGGCTGCGCCGCGGCAGCCCACTACAAGCCCTACCCTCGTTCATGCACCAGTTGGCCATCCACATAGGTGCGGTAGATGGATCTGTCATCCCCCAGGGTCAACAGCACAAAGAGCTTGTCCCGCAGGGTGGTGGAGTTGTCATAACGCAGCTGCTGCAGCGGGGTGGCGACCGGGTCGAGCACCACGAAGTCCCCCTCCTTGCCCACCGCAAAGCTGCCGATCTTCTCATCCAGCCCTAGCGAATGGGCGCCGCCCAGGGTGGCCAGATAGAAGGCCTGATAGGCCGAGAGCCGCTCCCCCTGCAACTGCATCACCTTGTAGGCCTCGTTGAGGGTCTGCAGCATGTTGAAGGTGGTGCCCGCGCCGATGTCGGTGCCCATCCCTACCTTCACCTGCTTGCGCCACGCCTTGTGCAGCTTGAACAGACCACTGCCGAGATAGAGATTGGAGGTGGGACAGAAGGCGATGGTGGAGCCGGTCTCCTTCAGGCAATCCCACTCCTGCTCTTCCAGATGGACGCAGTGGGCAAAGACGCAGTTGTGACCGGTCAACCCATGCTGGTGATAGACATCGAGATAACCCTTGTGCGCCGGGAAGAGGGATTTCACCCAGGCGATCTCGTCCTTGTTCTCGCACAGATGGGTGTGCAGATAGGTGGTGGGAAACTCTTCGCGCAGTCGCTGCGCCATCGCCAGCTGCTCGGGTGTCGAGGTGGGTGCAAATCGTGGTGTGATGGCATATAGCAGGCGACCATTGCCGTGCCAGCGCTCGATAAGCTGCTTGCTCTGCACATAACTGCTCTCGGCAGTATCGAGCAGATAATCGGGCGCATTGCGATCCATCATTACCTTGCCGGCGATCATCCGCATATTGATGCGGCTGGCCGCCTCGAACAGGGCGTCCACCGACTCGGGGTGAACGGTGCCGAACACCAGCGCCGTGGTGGTGCCGTTTCGCAGCAACTGCTTGATAAAGAAGGTGGACATCTCGCGGGCATATTCGAGATCGTTGTAACGCCGCTCGGCCGGGAAGGTGTGGCGGTTGAGCCACTCCAGCAGCTGCTCGCCATAGGCCCCTACCATCTCGCTCTGGGGATAGTGAATGTGGGTATCGACAAAGCCCGGCACTATCATCTTGCCGCGATAATCCCGCACCCGCACTTCGGCCGGAATGCGATCTTTCCCCTCCTCCCACTCACCGAACCAGTCGATGCAACCGTTGCGAATGATCAGCAGACCATCCTCGATAAGGCGGGCGTTGGACTCAATCTCCTCGGGCTGATCCACCACCCGGGTGATATCGAAGAAGCTGCCACGCACCGCTTTGACAGAGTTATCGTTTTTCATCACTGTTTCCCTGTTTCTGTTGTTCTGTTGACGTTTTTTGCCGGTTTAACCGTCAGAACCGTTCCACTTGTGGCGCCACCGCCTGCCCGGGCACTGGCTCTGGTGAACCCTCCCCCTTGCTGGCCGATGACAGGCCCGCGCTGCGGGCGGTAAAGATCACATCCGGTTTGTCGCTCAGCTGGATCACCTCCACCGCCTCGGCATCCCTGACGGCCGCCTTGCGTTTGCGGCTTTGCGGCAGCACCAGATTCATGATGATGGCGGTGATGCCGCCGGCGCAGATGGGATTCTCCACCAGCATGTAGATACCCGCCGGCAGCACCTTGAAGACGTTCGGGTCATAGGAGACCCCGAGCCCAAGACCCAGCGAGGTGGCGACAATCAGGGTCTCCCGTCGATCGAAGCCGTGGCTGATGATGATGCGACCACCGGCGATGGCGATCATCGAGAACATGATGACCATGGCGCCCCCCATCACAGGTGACGGTATGGTGGTAAAGAAGCGCCCCACCACCGGGAAGAGCCCCAGCAGCACCAGAATGACGGCGATAAACTTGCCCACATGGCGTGACGCCACCCCGGTCATCTGGATGACGCCGTTGTTCTGGGCAAAGGTGGTGAGCGGCAAAGAGCCAAGGGCCGAAGCAATGACCGAGACCAACCCATCCGCCAGCACGCCGCCGGAGAGTCGCTTTTGAAACTCGGGGCCCTGAATATCCCGGTGGGAGACCATGGCGGTGGCGGTGATGTCCCCCACCGCCTCCAGCACGCTCAACAGATAGATGGTGCCCGCCAGCATAAAGGCGTGAAAATCGAAGGAGAAACCGTACTTGAACGGAACAGGCACAGTGATAAGCGGCAGGTTCTCAAGGGCGGAGAAATCCACCATGCCAAGCATCAGGGCCACCGCATAGCCCACCATCAGACCGATGGCAATGCCGCTCATCCGCAGCAGCGGGCTTTTGCTGCAGTTAAAGGCGACGATGACGCAGAGCACCAAAAGCCCCAGCCCGATGTGCTCGTATTTGCCAAAGGTGCCGCTGCTCATGGCGGAGAAGCCGCCGCCAAAGTCGATGATCCCCACCTTGATTAGGCTCAGGCCAATCATCAGTACCACCACACCGCTCACGGTCGGGGTGATCACCCGCTTGAGGTAGGGCAGCACGAAGGAGGAGCCCATCACCAGAAAGGCACCGACAAAGGAGACCCCGAGCAGGGTCGAGACGATCAGCTCCTCGTGGATGCCATCACTCTTCATGGCACCGCCCAGCGCGATCATCACGGTGACGAAGGAGAAGTTGACCGACTGGATGGAGAGCAGCCCAGAACCGATGGGGCCATAACGGTTCACCTGCAACCAGGTGCCGATGCCGGAGGCGATCATCGCCATGGAGACCAGATAGGCGGTGGTCTCGGTAGATAGGCCCAGGGCGCCGCCGACGATCAGCGCCGGGGTCACCATGGGGACAAAAATGGCCAGCAGATGGGTCACTGCGCCCATCAGGGTTTGATAAAACGGGGGTTTGTCTTCCAGCTCGTAGATAAGATCCGAGTGCTTGCGTGTTGTTTTAGACATCGTATTTGTCCCATCACACAGAAGGTAGGCGGAGTACTCATTCCGCTGTCAGGCGCTGGGGGCGAGCTGGCGCCCGCCCCTCACCTTTTCTTTTGTTATGCCGACACGTGTTGCTCCAGCTTGCCCAGTTCGCGCAAGATCTGCTCCGGCGTGAAGTGCCACTTGCGCAGCCAGACACCGCAGGCGTCGTGGATAGCGGTGGCGATGGCGGGCGCCGCACCGTTCACCCCGATCTCCGAGATGGACTTGGCGCCGTAAGGGCCGACCTTGTCGTCACTCGGCACCAGAAAGGCCCGGAAGTCGCGGGGAATGTCGCCAATCTTGGGCGCGCCATAGCTCTTCAGATCCCGGGTGAGCGGGATGCCCTTGCTGTCGTAGCAGATCTCTTCGGTCATGGTGTGGCCGATGGCCCGCATGGTCGCCCCGTAGATCTGGCCGAGGGCCAGCTCCGGGTTGATGGGGGTACCGCAGTCGAGCAGGGCGTAGAACTTGTCGAGACGGATCTCGCCGGTTCTGAGGTTGACCGCCACCTCGGCGAAGTTGGCCCCATACGGGAAGGCAAGCTCAGAGGTGATATAGCTGGCGGTGCCCACCAGAATACCGAAACCGGTACCTGTCTCCGCCTTGTGGGCCAACTTGGCAAGGCTCACCTCCCCCTGCTTGCCGCGCACGATACCCGGGTGAACCAGATCTACGTCTTCGACCGGCTCGCCCAGCATGGCGGCACCGTGGAACAGGATCTTCGCCTTGAGGTTCTCGGCCGCCATCTTGGCCGCGTTGCCGGAGAAGCAGGTACCGGACGAGGCGTAGGCCCCCTTGTCGAACAGGGCGTGGTCGGTGTCACCGGAGATCACATGCACATCGCTGAGCGGGCAACCGAGCACCTCGGCGGTCAGCTTAGCCACCACGGTATCGAGGCCGGTACCGATATCGGCGCCACCGGAGTGGACGATAAAGGTGCCGTCCGATTCCAGTTTGACCATGCAGTTGGCCTGATCGATATCCGGGATCCCCGATTTTTGCATGATGATGGCGACGCCACGACCGATGCGCCAATCCCCGTCGGCGGGTTTGGGGCTATCCCAGGCAATCAGCTCCCGTCCCTGCTTGAGGATGGGCTCGAGGGCGCAGCTGGCGGCGTGGGGCACAGAGGTCGGCATCTTGCCCTCGCCGATGGCACCCAGCACCTTGAGGATGTCCCCTTCGTGCACCCGGTTGTGCTCCACCATGTCGAGCTGATCGAGGCCCAGTTTCTCGGCAAGCTCGGCAATGGCCATGGTCAGCGCGAAGTTGCCCTTGGGCGCGCCATAACCCTGATAGGCGCCGGTCGGGCAGATGTTGCTGTAGTAGGTGTTGACGGTAAAGCGCACGTTGTCGCACGGATAGAGCGGCAGGGAGAGCGCCGGGCCGTTGCTTGGTACCGTCAATGAGTGGTTGCCGTAAGGGCCGGTGTTGGCACGAAAATCCATGTCGATGGCGGTGATGGTGCCATCTTTCTTGGCCCCCACTTTCACCTTCACCTTGGCCACATGGCGCGAGGTGTTGCTGATGAACTCCTCTTCACGGGTGTAGCGGAAGGTGACCGGACGGCCGGTGACCCTGGTCGCCCAGGCGCACACCTCTTCCAGCAGGATATCCTGCTTGGAGCCAAAGCCGCCTCCTACCCGCTCCTTGATCACATGCACCTGGTGCTGCTTCATGCCGACAATGCGCGCCACCTGACGGCGCACGTGCCACGGCACCTGGGTGGAGGCGTGAATAACCAGACGATCCCCATCCATATAGGTAAAGCAGATGTGCGGCTCGGTCGGGCACTGCTGGGCCTGGGTCGATTCGTAGGTGCGCTCGACTATCTCGTCCGCCTCGGCAAAGCCTGTTGCCACGTCACCGATCTGGCCATGGACGCTGGCGGCCAGGTTCTCGTGGGGGCGGGAACCGATGGGGAAGTTGATGATCATGTGCTCGTTACCACGACGTACCGAGCAGGCGTTCTGCTGCTCGAGATCCGCCGGCGCACCGGCCATGTAGACGATGGGTTCGTCGTGGACCAGGGGTGCATTGGGGGCCATCGCCTCATCGATGGTCATGACCGCCGGCAGCACCTGATACTCGACCTCGATGAGCTTGAGCGCGGCCAATGCGATGGCTTCGCTCTCGGCCACCACAGCGGCGACCCTGTCACCTACGTGGCGCACCTTGCGGCTGAACATGCGGCGATCGAGGGGTGACGGCTCGGGCGCGCTCTGGCCACCCGGGGTGTAGTAGATATCCGGGCAGTTGAGGTGAGTGATGACATGAACGACGCCCGGCAGCGCCTCGGCGCGGCTCACGTCGAGTTTGGTGATCACTGCATGAGGATGGGGACTGCGCAGCATCTTGATGATCAGCGCATCCTCGGTAACCCGATCCTCCACGTAGCAGGGCTTGGCCTGCACCATCTTGGCGGCGTCCACTTTCGGACAGCTCTTGCCGATATGGCGCAAATCGTCGCGAAACTCCGGGGCGATCTGGCACAGATAATCCGGGTCCTTCATCCGTGAGCAGGCAAGCTCGATGGCCTGATAGAACTGCTGGTAGCCACCGTCCCGGTGAAACAGGCCCGAGAGGGCATCGTCGATTTGATCACGGCTGGGCTCGGGGTGGCGATCAAGCAGGTCGGTGACGATAAGCGCCGCAGCCGGATCGTTGTAGCCGGACTGCACCACCCCCACATCTACCATCGCCTGCTGTACCAGACTGAGCTGGTTCCAGCTACCCAGCGACTCGGCGGTGCGCACCTGCGCCCCCTCCAGCTGGGCGGCAATCAGCAGGGAAGCGTTGATCACCTTGCCGTTGAAGAGGATGGCGTCGGAGCCGGCGAAACCAAAGCCATCGTCACTGTTGCGCACCGAGTGCATCCGGCACTGGTTGAACAGCACCCGCTGGGCATTGTCACCAGCCTTGCAGATGACGGTGCGCAGGGCACCGTTCAGGGTAAAGTTGAGTTCCATCATGCTTGCACCTCCTGCTGCTGGCACTCCACCAGCAGATCCGCCACTACCACGCCGCTGATATACCGCTTGTAACTTATGCTGCCCGCCAGATCCTCACGGGGCGCCACCAGCTCGCTCACGGCTGCTTCCAGCACGGCATCGTGCAGTTCGCGGCGCTCCAGATCCCGCAGACGCATCGGTTGCGGGGTAACGCCAGCGACGGCGACCCGCATCTCGCCAAGGGCGTCGAGGGCCACGGCGGCGGTCATCACCGCCAAGCCATCGGCATTGCGGCTGATGCGGCGAGTGGCGCAGCGCAGTTCGGGCTCCGGCAGCACAACTCCCAGCACCAGGGCATTGCGCTGCCCCGTCAGATAGGCGTCGATGGGTTGCAGCAGGTTATTCTCCAGCACCACCACTGCTTCAAGCACCAGCAGTACCGGCAACAGCGGGGAGTCCTGCTGCTGGCAGGCAATCTCGCCGCCAATGGTGGCCTGATTGCGCAGATGGCGGGAGTAGACAAACCCCAGCGCCTCGCACAGGGCGGCCGGGGTACGGGGATCATCTTTCAGGGTCTGCAGGGTGACGGTGGCGCCGATATGGAGCTGGCCATGCTGTTGCTCAATCTGGTTCAGTCCCAGCTTGTCCAGCGAGATAGCGACCTTCTTGTCGGTGCGAGTCGGAGCGGCGTTAAGCTTGCTGCCGCCCCCCATGTAGACGGCGTCGTTGCCAAAGTGGGCCTTGAGTTCCAAAGCCTGACCCAGTTGCTCGGGTCGGAAGAATTGCTCAATCATGTGTCGTCCTTACTCTTGCTGCCCGCCGCCGGGAAAATCCACCGGGCGGGCAATCCGGTCCAAAACTGTGGAAGGTGGCCTTAGGCCAGCTGATCCATCCGTTGCCACAGGCGGCTCGCCACCTTGCTGGCCTGCTCATAAATGGGCGCGACATCGAACGGGAACTCGCGATCCTGATAGACCATGCGCCCCTCTACCATCACGCTGTTGACGCTGGCAGATCCCATGCTGAAGGCGAGATGGCCACCGAGGTTGCGCGGCGCCAGCGGAGTCGGCGCGTCGTAGTCGCAAATGGTGAGGTCGGCCTTGTAGCCGGGCTCCAGGCGGCCAAATTTGGCGCCGAAGTTGCGTTCCAGCAGGGTGTTGCCGTTCCAGAGGAAGCGGGCAAAGCTGTCGGGCCACAGGGCGCCACCGGCATCCTTGTGCTTGAAGTAGGCGAACTTGAGCTCTTCGAGCATGTCGGAGCCGATGCCGTCGGTGCCGAGCGCCAGATTGCGATACTCCGGCAGGTGCATGTTGTAGCCCACGTGGTTGTTCATGTTGGAGCGGGCGTTGTGCACCAGGAAGGCATCGCGGCTGTTGAGCAGCTCGATGTCAGCCGGGCTCAGGTAAATACCGTGGGCGATCAGGGTCTTGCTGTCGACAAGGCCAAACTCGTCCAACCGGGCGATGGGCTCCTTGCCATAGTGGTGGTGACCATGGGCCATGTCGTAACGGTCTTCCGCCACATGGATATGCAGCCCGCGACCGGTGACCTGCACCGCTTCGCGCAGCATGGCGAGCCCCTCGTCGGGCACGGTGAAGGGGGCGTGGGCGCCGATATGGGCCTCCACCAGATAGGGTTCGCTCCCCTTGGCTTTGGCCGCATCGATCTGTTGGGCAAACAGGATGTTCTCCTCCACCCCGGCCTGCAGCTCGGCAAGGCCGCCGTTGCGATCCGTGGTCTCGAAGCAGGTCATGCCGCGCAGACCCGCCTCCACAAACCCTTTGCGCAATACATTCAACGAGCCCTTGATGAAGTTGGGCGAGGCGTGGTGGTCGATCACCGCACTGCAACCGCTTTTGAGCGCTTCCAGCGAGCAGATGAGGCCGCTGTAGTAGAGGGACTCTTCATCGAGCGCCCGATCGAGCCGCCACCAGAGGTTTTTCAGGGTCGAGATAAAGTCTGGGCAGGGGGCAATATTGGCCATGATCCCCCGCGACAGGCCGGAGTAGAAGTGGTTGTGGGCACAGACGATGCCCGGCATCACCAGCTTGCCCCCCATCTCCCGATAGTTGGCTTCCGGGTAAAGGGCCCGCAGATTGGGCCCCACCGCTTTGATAAGCGATCCTTCGATGGCGATATCCACCCCTTCCAGTACCCGGGTCGGCTCCAGCTGGACGGCGGTGACGTTTTTCAGAATAAACATGGTGTGCTCCTTCGCTTATTCGTGGTTCGCTCAGGCCTCAACGGCCCCCAGCAGGTAGTGGTGATGGGCATGGACATGGCTGATGATGCGGCACATGTCAGCGAGCGCCTCGGGGGCATCCTTGATACGGCTCTGTGCATCGATAGTCAGGCGATAGGTCTCACCAGCCTGACGCACCCGCAGCTCACCCTCCCCTTTGCCACCATCCGCCAGATAGAAACCGGGGTTGCGGCTGTTGTCGAAGTCCTCGGGCAGGCTGAAGATGGTCACCTTGTCCTGATAGGGCTTGCCCTGCCACGGGCAGAACTGGGCGCAGTTGCCGCACTCGTTGCAGTAGGCATCCAGGTGCAGGGTCTGGAACTGATCCTTGAAGCCCGGCACCGCGATGGCGACGTTGGCCCGGTTGGGACAGACATCCACACACTTGCTGCAGAGGTAGTTGCACTCGAGGCAACGGTGCGCCTCTTGCGCCACGAAGGCATCCCGCTCGCCCTTGTCAACCATGGTGACGGCGATGCTCCCCTTGCGGCGGTAGATCTCATCCTTGCCCGACGGCTGGATGGTCACTTCACTCTGCTGGCTGGCGACATGCTCGCGAGAGAGCACCAGATCCGCGGCGCGGCGAGCACCACCGATGGCGCCGACGATGGAGGACGGACCGCTCTGCACGTCACCGATGAGGAAGACGTTGCGACGGCTGGTTTCGCCGGTCTGGCCATCCACCTCGGGCCAGCCATCGCTGCCAAGGGGAATCCCCATCGCGTTGAGCACCTCGCAGTCAGGCTGCTCGCCGATGGCGGTGATCAGGGCATCCATCTGCATCACTTCAGTCTGCTCGGTGGGCACCGGTCGGCGGCGGCCCTGCTCGTCAGGATCCCCCAGCGCCATCATCCGCACAGTGAGCTTGCCATCTTTCTCAAAGCGCTCCGGATTGGTGAGGAAGCAGAAACGCACCCCATCCTCCACCGCTTCCAGATACTCCTCGCGATAGGCGGGCATCTCTTTTTCGCTGCGGCGGTAGATCACGGTCACATCGCTGACACCCGGCACCTTGAGGGCGGCACGGGCACAGTCCATGGCGGTGTTGCCGGCACCGATCACCGCCACATGGCGGCCCAGCGGCAGCGGTTTGCCCTGATTGAAGCTGCGCAGGAAGTGGAAGGATTTGTAAATCCGATCATGCCCCCCCTCGAGGCGCATGCCGCCATTCTTGTCGGCGCCGATGCCGACGAATACATAGGTAAAGCCCTGGGCGTGCAGCTTGTCGACGGTGAGCGCCGGATCGCAGCCAAACTCGAACTTGACCCCGTGGGCGGCAACAAAGTCGATGTCATGCTGGATCAGTTCAGCCGGAATGCGGAACTCGGGGATGATGTGCTTGACCACGCCACCGGCATCGGCTTCACGCTCGAACACGGTGACCGGATGACCGGCACGGGCCAGGAAGTAACCGGCGGAGAGACCGGCCGGACCGGCACCAATCACCGCAACCGGGTGCTTGTCACCGCTGCCTGCCGGTTTGTGCCAGCGCGCCTTGTACCCTTCCCAGCCGCGCTCTAGCGCCACTTTTTTCAGCTCGCGGATATTGAGCGGGCTGTCGTAGTCGAGACGGGTGCAGTTGTACTGACACTGGTGATCGCAGATATGGCCGGTGATCGCGGGCAAGGCGTTGCGCTGATAAATCAGCTCAAGGGCCGCCACATACTCCCCCTCGCCCATCAGGCGAATGTACTCGGGGATATCCTGATGCACGGCGCAGGCGGTGACGCAGGGCGCTACGTAGCAGTCGGTCAGCGGCAGGCCGCCGCCCACTTCGATACGATCGTCGGACTTCCACTCCTTCTGGGTGTAATCCATGGTGAGGGCCTTGGCGGCAAGCGCCTCCAGCTTGGCCACATCCACCTGACTCATGCCCCAGCAGTCCGACGCATCTATCTCTTTGAGGCACTCGATCTGGCGCAGGTAGCCACCCGGCTTGAGCAGGTCGGTGGCCATGGTGATGGGACGAATACCGGTTTCGAAGATCTCCGCGATGTTGAACTTGCTGGCGCCGCCCGAGTAGGAGATAGGCAGCTTGCCATCGAAGGCGCGGGACAGCACGGCGGCCACGTTAATAGAGAGCGGGAACAGCGCCCGGCCGGACATATACATCTCATCGCCGGGCAGCGCCCCTTTGCGGTTAATGGTGCCGAGGGTGTTGGTGAGCTTGACCCCGAAGGTGAGCCCCTTCTCGGCCCCCAGCGCCATCAGGCGAACCAGCATCCCTTTGGCCTGATCCAGCTTGAGGTCGTGATCGAACGACGCTTCGCTCAGACCGATGTAATCAAAACCGCAGGTATCGAGGATCTCGCGTACCCGCGGGTAACCCAGCAGGGTCGGGTTGAGTTTGACGAAGGTGTTGAGCCCCTTCTCTTCCAGCATGTAGCGGCAGATGGCCTCGATCTCGTTGGGCGGGCAGCCGTGCATGGTAGAGAGGGTGACGCCGTGCACCAGATTGGCCGGGATACGATCCACCAGCTGTTGCAGGCGATCGCGGCGGCTAGCCAGTCCCAGCTCGGCGATAAACTGCTCATCGGCCACCAGCTCGCGAACCACCTGCTGGTACTCGGCAAACTTCGGACTGCTGCTGGCATCCTTCAAACTGTGGATGAACTGCTGCATCGGCGGCTGTTTGATGCCATCGAGGTTGTACCCCACGCTCATGTTGAAGATGAAGGACTTGGCCTCTCCGTCGAGGCGTGGGTCAAATACCTCCTCTAGCAGGTAGAGGGCAAACCAGGCTTTCAGATACTCGTCAAACGCCTTGGGCAGGGTGAACTCGGTGGACCACTCGGTGTTGAAGCACTCGTCTTCGGCATCGATGCAGGGCTTTGCCAGTTCGAGACGGTCCAGGATCTGCACCGTCTTGAGCTCGATAAAGCGCCCGCCGGTCAGCCAGGAGGTGACGATATTCTGGGCCAACTGGGTATGAGGGCCGGCTGCCGGGCCAATGGGAGTCTCGCAGGTTTCACCGAACACCTTGATCTTGCGTTCGTCCTGCTTGCGATAAAATTGTGCGGCGGGAATACCGAAAATGCTCTGACTCTCTTTATATTCCGCAAAAATACGGGTCAGCAGGTTCTTGAAGGGAACGGGTCGCATAATATCGCCCATGGCTATCTCCTTGCAGCTGTGCTGCTCATTGGCAGCATGAATAAATGGGGTATCCCGCACGGGTGTTCCCCCTTGGCAAGGAGAAGGGCAACTATCAGGCCACTACAGTTACAAAACGAGCTACAAAACTATTTTTTAGGATAAAAGCGTGAGACAGCTCCAATTAATGATGAAAATTTACGATGCCACCATTATGGGTGTTGCGAGTAATTATCAATCACCCTGGAATTTACTTACTGAGCTGATTCAGAAGAACTCGCCCTATCAGTTTAAGTGCGAGAAATATCACTTTGATACGCCATTTATCTCCCCGTTATCCTTTAAACAGCGTTATTTCGTGGGCTCGCGCTCATTTTCAAGAATGCCACCCAGCAGCGCCTGATAGCGCGCCGGGGTATCCACATCAAACAGGATGGCGGGGCTGTCGACGGGCACCATACGGTGCGGCTGCCCTTGCAACCAGCGCCGTACCGACGACTGCACCGGGGCCGCTGCCAGCTCGCGGACAAGGGATTTTGGCAGCAACACCGGATGGCCCGCCTCCCCCTGCCAGGTGGGAAAGAGCGCCTCACAACCCCGTGCCTGCCAGAGCTGTTGATAGACCTCGCGCGGGATACAGGGGAGATCCCCGTGGCTGATAAAGAGGTAGTCAGCGTCACTGGCCGCCAGGGCGCAGCGGATTGAGCTGCCCAGCCCCAGCCGATAGTCTGGGTTGTGGACGACAACGATATCTGGCCGTGAGCCGTAGCGTGCTTGAAGTTCCTCGCCACGATGACCCACCACCAGAATAACCCGCTGACAGAAGGCCAGGGCATTTTTGAGACTTGCATCAAGCATTGTCCCCTGGCAATAAGGTAGCATCATTTTCCAGGTACCCATTCGGGAAGATAAACCCGCAGCCGTTATTATACAGTCACACTGTACTTGTTCCTGGCAACGTTGTTTCCCACTCCCTTCGATATTTATTTTGGTCGTCATTATGTCGCTACCACAGGTTGTTGCTGTCACATTTCCAGATATAGAACTGCTATTAAACCCGCTCACCAAAAATATTGATAGCCATACCACCTTAATTAGCCTCTGCGGGGCCGGTGGCAAAACCAGCACCCTGTTCTGGTTGGCGGAATATTTTTATCAACAGGGTAAAAGGGTGCTAATTACCACCACCACCCGGATGTTTCTGCCTACCCCGTCACACTATCGGGAATTGATTATTGAAGCCGATCCCGTCCGCCAGCTGACCCGCTGCCAGCAACTGCCCGATAAACCGACCCTGGTCGCCCTGTTCAGCCATATCGACCAGGCCAGCGGCAAGGTGGCGGGCCCCACGCCCCAGCAGGTTGATCTCATCAAGGGGCAGCAGCGCTTCGATCTCATCCTGGTCGAAGCGGATGGTGCCAATCACAAGTTATTGAAAGTGCCCGCTTTGCACGAACCTTGTATTCCACACCAGAGTGACTGGGTGATCGCCCTGACGGGCGGCGCCATGGTGGGGGCCAAGGCCGACCCGCAGCAGATCCACCGCTGGGCAGAGCTTCAGACCCTGTGCGGGATAGAGGCCGGTGACCCCCTCGACTGGGCGCTGTTTCACCAGCTGCTCTCTCACCCCGAGGGGCTGTTCAAGGGCACCCCGGCCAGGGCGCGCCGGATCTGGTTTATCAATGGGGATTATCAAAATGAGGCGTCGTGGCTCGATGAATTGATAAAGCTGCATAGCCGCCACCCCGAGATCCATGCCATCTGGCAGGGGGCGGTTCGCGAGCCACAGCCCATTCGCCACGCACTCGGTGACTTCGCTCAGGATGGGGCACAGCCGCCTCGCCCATGATGGTTTAAGGATAACAAGAGGTACCTTATGAATCTGTTTGCACACGCAGCCCGACTGGAACAGGAGAACACCCCCTTTGCCATGGCCCAGATCATCGAGAGCCGGGGCTCCACCCCGCGCCATCAGGCCCAGATGCTGGTGATGGCCGATGGCCGGATCCTCGGCACCATCGGCGGCGGCATGATAGAGCGGCTGGTGATAGAAGAAGCGATGGCCGCCATTGCCGAGCGCAAGTCGCGCATCTTCCACGGCCGGATGGCGCGCAACGGCGAACATGCGGTCGGGTCGGATTGTGGCGGCGCCATGTCGGTCTATATCGATGTCTATGGCCTGCGCCCCCGTCTGGTACTGATCGGCGCCGGTCACGTCAACCGGGCGCTGGCCCATGCCGCCGCACCGCTGGGTTTTGATATCCATGTGGGCGACTGTTTTGAAGGGAGCCTCAACCCCGATCACTTCCCAACCGGCACTCACCTCAAACAGGCCGATACCATCGGCACGGTGATTGAGGCGCTGGCCATCGAGCCCGCCAACTTCGTCATCATCGCCACCAACCATCAGGACAAGGAGGCGCTGGATCGGCTCATCAGCCGTCCCCTCGCCTATCTGGGGCTGCTCGCCAGCAAACGCAAGGTACAGACCTTCACCCAGGCCCTGCGCCAGCAAGGGGTGAGTCAGGCCCAACTGCAGCGGCTGCACGCCCCCATCGGCTACAACATAGGTGCCGAGACCCCCGAGGAGATCGCCATCAGCATCCTCGCCGAGCTGCTGCAGGTAAAAAACGGTAAAGCGGGTGGCCTGATGCAGGATGATGTGCGCCTCAAGCGGGATCAGCTGGTGGTGATGCGTGGCTCCGGTGATATCGCCACCGGGGTGGCGCTGCGCCTCTACCATGCCGGCTTCAAGGTGGTGATGCTGGATCTCGACAAGCCCACGGTGATCCGCCGCACCGTCGCCTTCGCCCAGGGGATGTTCGACGGTGAAACCAGTGTCGAAGGGGTGCGAGCCAAGCGGGTCGAGAGCGTCGAGCAGGCGTTCGAGCAGCTGGATCGGGGCGTCATTCCGCTGCTGGTTGACCCCGACTGCGCCACCCTCGCCGAACTCAAGCCCCGCTATCTGGTGGATGCCATTCTCGCCAAGCAGAATCTCGGCACCCACAGGGAGATGGCCCCCATCACGGTGGCCCTTGGACCGGGGTTTGAAGCGGGACGCGACTGCGATGCGGTCATTGAGACCAATCGCGGCCACCATCTGGGGCGGGTCATCTATCAGGGCCCTGCCCAGCCCAATACCGGCATTCCCGGGGTGATCGAGGGGCACTCCGCCCGCCGGGTGGTGCGTGCCCCCGTCGCCGGGGTGATGAAGAGCCTGATCAAGCTCGGCGATCTGGTGCAGGAGGGGGACGTGATCGCCCATCTGGGGGACGCCCCCATTATCGCGCCGCTCTCTGGCATGGTGCGGGGGCTGCTCAGCGATGGCATTGAGGTCACCGTCGGCTTCAAGATCGGTGACATCGACCCCAGAGGCGAGCGGGCCGATGCAACTACGGTATCGGACAAGGCTCGCGCCATTGGCGGCGCCGTGCTGGAGGCCATGATGCATCTGGCCCAGCGCAGATAAGAGAGTGTTCTTAAAACCAGAAGGGCCCGCCATGATGGCGGGCCCTTTTTATCTCTTAGCTGGCAATCGGCTCAGCCGTGCTTGATGCGAGTCTCCCCCGCCACCGACACCACGGAGCGTTTGCCCTTGCGGCTAATCACCAACAGCGCCAGCACGATAAGGGCGATACCGCTCCCCTCCACCGGCCCCGGGTTTTCTCCCAGCAGCCACCAGGAGAGCAGCACGCCGGTTACCGGCACCGCCAGGGTGCTGAGGCTGGCAATCCCCGCAGACAACTTTTTCAGCACAAACAGCCAGAGACTCCAGGCGATGGCGGTGGCAAAAATAGCGCTATAAGCCAGCGCCCCCATCACATAGGGTTGCCAGTCGATGGGACGCTCAGGCACCAGCGCGGCCACCAGCGCCATCACCAAGGTGGCGTAGATCATCTGCCAGGTGGTGAGGGACATCAGATCCACCCCGGGGTGGCGGGCATACATCCGCTTGGCGATGATGGCGCTGATCCCCCAGCAGATACCGGAGAGGATTGCCAAGAGGGCGCTCTTGAGGGATTCATGATGCAGCAACCAGGGCTGGATCACCAGCAGCAGCCCGCAGGCCGCCGCTCCAACCGCCAGATAGTGCAGCTTGCGCATCCGCTCGCCGAGAAAGAGCGCCGCGAAGCTCACCACCCAGAACGGCATGGTGTAACTCAGAATGGCCACCTTGCCCGCCCCGCCGCTGATGAGCGCCCACTGAGCCAACCCCACCATGCCGCAGGTCTGGAACAGGGCGATGGCGAGGGTATAGCGAAACGGGGTGGGTTTGAGATAACGGCGCCCGCGCAGGCACTGCACCAGCAGCAACACCAGGGATCCGCACAGGCAGCGCAGGGCGGTGAACTCGAACGCCCCCGCGTAGAGCATCACCTGCTTCATCACGATCCAGCTGTAACTCCAGATGGCGGTGAGCAGGACCAATCCCCCCAGCGCCGCCATGTTCAACTTGCTATTCATTGTGTTGCCTTGTTGCTGCGGCCGGTGCGTCCGCCATTCGGGGCGCCATCTTACTCCTCTGCCGTCCCCCTGCCCACCGCAGATAAGAGCTGGCCGGCCCATGCATCCCTCTGCCAACCCCCTGCACCAACCAACAGAAAGGGGGCCAACGGCCCCCAGGTTACAACCTTGCTCGCTCCTACTGGCTTATCAGGGTGCCGGTCTTGCCGGCAATGCCATCGGCGGCCTTCTCCAGCAGGGTGATCAGGGATTTGCGCCCCGCCATGGAGGTGGCGAACGAGAGCGCCGCCTCCACCTTG
This sequence comes from Aeromonas australiensis, assembly GCF_000819725.1. Lineage (GTDB taxonomy): Bacteria > Pseudomonadota > Gammaproteobacteria > Enterobacterales > Aeromonadaceae > Aeromonas > Aeromonas australiensis. Next base: position 25,064 of record NZ_CDDH01000004.1, read on the forward strand.
GGCAGCATGGAGCCTTTGGCAAACTGCCCCTGGGCGATAAAGCTGTTGGCATCGGCCACGCTCAGGGTATCGAGCCACTGCACCTCGGGCTTGCCGAAGTTGATGGCGACCTTCTCCACCGCGGTAAGGATGATCAGCATGTCGGCATCGATGAGCTCCGCCAGCCTGGCACTGGCCCAATCCTTGTCGATCACCGCGCTGGCACCGCGCAGGTGATTGCCCTCCCGCAGCACCGGAATGCCGCCGCCACCGACGGTGATCACCACCTGACCGGCGGCCAGCATGGCAGAGACGGTCTCTTTCTCGATGATATCGATGGGTTTGGGAGATGCCACCACCCGGCGATAGCCGCGGCCGGCATCCTCTTTGAGCCGCTCGCCCTTGGCCATCAATGCTTCGGCCTCCTCCTTGCTGAAGAAACCGCCAATGGGTTTGCTCGGGTCGAGGAAGGCGGGATCGTTTTTATCCACCTCCACCTGGGTCACCAAAGTGGCAACCGGCTTGTGAATACCACGCGCCAGCAAGGCCTCGCGCAGGGCGTTTTGCAGGTCATAACCGATATAACCCTGACTCAGGGCCACGCAGACCGACATGGGCAGATGGGGCGCCTTGGGGTCGTGGCGGGCCGCCACCTCGAACGCCTGCTGGATCATCCCCACCTGCGGGCCGTTGCCGTGGGTCACCACCACTTCATGCCCCTGAGCGATCAGGTCGGCAATGGTGCCCGCCGTGCTCTGCACCGCCTTCATCTGCTCGGGCAGGTTGTTGCCCAGCGCATTGCCACCAAGGGCCAGTACGATTCTCTGTTTCATCTTGTTCTCTCCAGTGAGGGGACAAGCCGGCGCAATGCCGGCTCACCTTTCGTTGTTCACATACCCTTGCTGATCTGCCTGTTTCGAACGAATTGTCAGCCTGCCACCAAGGGGCAAGGCGAGCACAGATCCGGCGCCAAGGCCGGATCAAAGGGCGCTCTGGCCAGAAAGCGGCCATGACCACGCCGCCCCAGAAACTCGCCATCGCGGGCGACTATCTCGCCACGGCTCAGAGTCATTCTGATCCGGCCGGGGCAGCGCATCCCCTCGTAGGGGCTGTAGTCACCGTTGTCGTGCAACTGTTGATGGGAAATCAGGGTGTCACCGCGGGGATCCATGATCACCAGATCGGCGTCAGACCCCGGTTGCAGGTTGCCCTTGCGCGGCCAGAGGCCAAACAGGCGCGCCGGATTGGCGCTGGTGAGAGCTACAAAGCGTGATGGCGAGATACGCCCGCCCAACACCCCGTGGGCAAAGAGCAGCAGCATCCGGTTTTCGACCCCGGGCAAGCCGTTGGGACAGCGGCTGAAATCGCCCCCCGAGAGGGTCATGCGCTGGGCGTGGGAGAAGTTGCAGTGATCGGTCGCCACCGTGTCGATGTCACCCGCAGCGATACCGACCCACAGCTTGTCCTGCTCGCGGCGCGAGCGCAGCGGCGGACTCAGCAGATAGTCGACCCCGTTCTCCTTGTAATAACACTGCTCATCGAGCAGCAGATATTGCGGGCAGGTCTCCACCCAGACCGGTTGCCCCTGACGGCGCGCCAGTTTCAGATACTCCAGCCCCAAGCCGTTGGAGAGGTGAACGATATAGAGCGGCGCATTGCCCGCCAGCCCCGCCAGATTGATCATCCGGGCGATGGCCTCCGCCTCGCACTCCAGCGGGCGGCTTTGCGGGTGAAACCAGGGCTCATGATGGCCAGCGGCCAGCAGGGCCGACCGGCGCGCCGCGATGGCAGCATCGTTCTCGGGATGGACGGTGGCCAGTGCCCCCACCTCGTTGAGGCGGGCCAGCGCGCGCAACACATCGTGATCGCCGAGCTTGTACTGGTAGGTGAGATAGAGCTTGAAGCTGCTGATCCCCTCCTCCTGCACCATGGCGGCCATTTCATTGAGGATGGCGTCATCCACATGCTGGATCACGCCGTGAAAGCTGTAATCGATCACCGCCTGTGTGGCGGCGTAGTCGTGATAGCGGGCCAGCTGGTGATGCAGATTGCACCCCGCCGGGCCAAATCCCATGTGATCGATGATGGAAGTCGTACCACCACAAGCGGCGGCACGGGTACCGCTGAAAAAGTCATCGCAACTGCGGGCAATCCCCACATCGATGTTGAAGTGGGTGTGAACGTCGATGCCACCCGGCATCACGTAGCAGCCGCTGGCATCGATCACCCCGATTTCGCCATCGGGCTGGATATCGGCGGCGTGCGCGCGGATCACCCCGTTCTCGATCAGCAGATCCTGACGATATTCCCCCTGCGCATCGACCAGCACGCCGTTTTTGATCAGCCGTTTCATCCCCACCACCTCGCATGCATTTTGCCTTCAAACAGCAAGGCCCCGCCTCAACACAGACGGGGCACTTGCCACATTTGCAACAGCCGGGCAGTGATGATAGTCACCACCCGGCTGACCCCTTACTTGTCCAGCTCGGCCAGATAGAGCATGGGGATCACGGCGTACATGGCGGCGCACTTGACCAGATGCTCCTTCCAGGTCTTCTCGTTCGGTGCGTGGGCTTCCGGCTCTTTACCCGGACCAAAACCGATCACCGGAATACCGTGGCGCCCCATGATGGAGACCCCGTTGGTCGAGAAGGTCCACTTGTCCACCACCGGCTCCTTGTTGAACAGCTCGCGATAAGCCTTGGAGAGGGTTTTGACGGTGATGTGATCCTCTTCCACCTTCCAGGTCGGGAAGTAGCACTCGGTCGGATAGACCAGACCGGTATAGGCCGGACGGTCGTACTGATACATGGAGACCTCGGCACCGGCGGCTTGCACCGCTGGCAGGGCGCGGATCTCGTCCAGCGCACCTTGCCAGGTCTCGCCCCAGGTGAGGCGGCGGTCGATGGAGACGGCGCAGCTGTCCGCCACGGCGCAGCGGCTTGGGGAGGTGAAGAAGATCTCGGAGACGGTCAGGGTGCCCTTGCCGAGGAAGTCGTCATGGCCGAGGTTGTGGCTCAGCTCCTGCAATTCGCCGAGGATCGGGCCCATCTTGAAGATGGCGTTGTCACCGCGCTCCGGTGCGGAGCCGTGGCAGCTCACCCCCTGCACTTCCACGCGGATCTCCATGCGGCCGCGCTGGCCACGGTAGATCTGGCAGTCGGTGGGTTCGGTACTGACCACGAACTCGGGACGGATCTTGCTCTGCTCGATGATGTACTGCCAGCAAAGACCGTCGCAATCCTCCTCCTGCACGGTACCGGTCACCAGCAGGGTGTAGTGATCTTCCAGCCCCAGATCCTTGATGATCTTGCCCGCGTAAACCATGGAGGCCATGCCCCCTTCCTGATCGGATGCACCGCGACCACCGATGATCTCGTGATCTTCCATCCCCTCATAGGGGTCGAAGGTCCAGTTGGCGCGGTTGCCGACACCGACGGTATCGATATGAGCATCCATGGCGATCAGGTGCGGGCCATGGCCGATATAGCCCAGCACGTTGCCCATGGGGTCGATCTCGACCTTGTCAAAACCAACCTTCTCCATCTCCTGCTTGATGCGCAGCACCACGCGCTCTTCATCGCAGCTCTCGCTCGGGATGGCGATCATATCGCGCAGGAACTGACTCATCTCGGCCTTGTACTGGTAGGCCTTCTCCAACACCATTTCAAACGGAATGTGCTTGCTCATTGTGATTCTCCAAACATTCGAGAATGCGCGGCCTGTTCGTCGGCAGCGCCCTGTGCCCGTTACCGCGCCCCGTTGGCGAGGCGCGATCAGTTCTTCAATTCGTCTCTCTGCTCTTGCAGGGAGTGACTCGCAGCCGAAATTACTCGCAGGCAGGATGTTTGCCTTCCCACACCACTTCCCGGTAGTGGGTCACATCGGTGTCCCCTTCGGTGTTGATGATGAGTACCACCGAGTTGCTATCCAGCCCCAGACGCGCCATCAGCGCGGCGCGATCCGGGTGGTGACGCACCGCCGCCAGCACGCCGGTGCCGACCGAGCCGGACTCACCGGAGATGATGCGGGGGTCATTGCCAAGGGGGTTGCCGAGCACCCGCATACCCAGCGCCGACACCTTGTCGTGGCAGGAGATAAACTGGGTGGTGCAGCTCTTGAGCAGCGGCCAGCCGAGGGGGTTGGGCTCACCGCAGGCGAGACCGGCCATGATGGTGCCCATATCGCCCCCCACGTTGACCATCTCCCCCGCCACACCGGAGCGGTAGATGCAGTCAGCCTGATCCGGTTCGACCACGATACTGTGCAGGTTTTTCGCCCCGAAGCAGTCCACCAGATAACCGAGCACCCCGCCCGCCAGTGCCCCGACCCCGGCCTGCAGCAGCACGTGGGTCGGCTGCTTGATGCCCATATCCTGCATCTGCTCGACCGCTTCGTCGGCCAGGGTGGAGTAACCCTGCATGATCCAGGTCGGGATCTTGGTGTAACCCTCCCAGGCGGTGTCCTGCACTATGTGCCAACCGCGCTCTTCGGCCATCTTCATGGTCAGGCGCACGGTGTCGTCGTAGTTCATGTCGGTGACGATGCACTCGGCACCGAGATTGAGAATGTGGTCCACCCGCTCCCGGGCCGAGCCCTTGGGCATGTAGACCACCGCATGCTGGCCCACCTGCTTGGCGGCCCAGGCGACACCGCGACCGTGGTTGCCATCCGTGGTGGTGGCGAAGGTCATCGGCTCCTTGATGGTGCGTTTGATGAGCTCGAAGGAGAAGTCCTCGATGGCCACCCCGTACTTTTCACAGAGCAGGTTGGCGATGGCATAGACGCCACCCAGCATCTTGAAGGCGTTGAGACCAAAACGCTTTGACTCGTCTTTGACCAATATATTTTTCACCCCGATATAGGCGGCCAGATCTTTCAGGTCGCACAATGGGGTCGGCTTATAACCGGCCAGTTTTTTATGAAAAGCGCGAGCCTTTTGTGCTTCGGCGCGAGAAAACAGCGGTGATGGCTCGGCGGTAAAAAAGCGGTTATCGGCAATATCCATCTTCAGCGAAAATTGGGACATGCTTACCTCACTAGACGTTACCTGAGAAAGAGCTGCCTCGCCGGGAGATCCGTTATTCAGATACCACGGGGAGAAAACTCGAAATAATGGGTTAGACAGTGTGGGCAGGGTGAATATTCATCCTGCCCTGCCGTTATTTATTTCACCCGCTTTTGCGCCTCTTTAATCAGATTCTCCAGGGTTTCTGCCGGGGCAGAGAATTTACGGGCCATGATCATGGCGGCGATAATATAGGGCTTCCAGCTCGCCTCTTTGTAAGTGGCGATACGGTATTTCTCGAATACCCCCTCGGTTACTTCCCCTTCCTTGCAGGAGACACCGGAAATATCGGCGGGCAGGCAGTGCATATAGAGCGCCTCGCCACCCTTGGTGAGCTTCATCATCTCCTCGGTGCAGTGCCAATCCTTGTGCTTGGCGTTCTGCTCAAGGCAATGTTTCTCCAGCTCTTTGAGGCCGGCGTGGTCATTGGCACGCAGCAGCTCGGTGCGCTGCTCCATCACCTTGTAGGGGGCCCAGGACTTGGGATAGACGATATCTGCATCCTTGAACGCCTCTTCCATTGAGGTGACCTGACGGAAGCTGCCGCCGGAGGCCTTGGCATTCTCCTTGGCCACGTCGATCACGTCCGGGATCAGATCATACCCTTGCGGATGGGCCAGGGTTACGTCCATGCCAAAACGGGTCATCAGACCTATGATGCCCTGGGGCACGGAGAGCGGCTTGCCGTAGCTCGGGGAGTAAGCCCAGGTCATCGCAATCTTCTTGCCCTTGAGGCTCTCCAGGCTGCCGAAGTGCTCCTGCAACCAGGCGAGATCAGCCATCGACTGGGTCGGGTGATCAATGTCGCACTGCAGGTTGACCAGTGCCGGACGCTGGGGCAGCACCCCCTTCTCGAACCCTTCGTCCAGTGCAGCCCCCACTTCGCGCATATAGGCATTACCGGCACCGAGGAACATGTCGTCACGGATCCCGATGGCATCGGCGCAGAAGGAGATCATGTTGGCGGTTTCACGGACGGTCTCACCGTGGGCGATCTGGGATTTGCCCTCATCCAGATCCTGCTGGGCCAGACCGAGCAGGTTCAATGCAGAGGCATAAGAGAAGCGGGTTCGGGTGGAGTTATCGCGGAAAACCGAGATACCGAGCCCGCTGTTAAACAGTTTGGTGCAGATATTTTCGGCGCGTAGTGTCTTGAGTGATTCAGCCAGTTTCAATACCAGCTCCAGCTCCTGAGGGGTTTGCTCCCAGGTCAGCAGAAAATCTTTTTCATGCAGGTTGGATTTGAGTGCCCTGATCTCTTTGATTAATTCGTTAACTGCTTTCATCGTTCGCCCCAATCATTGGATGAGATATGGATAGCTCCCCTTTCACTCACGATGTCACCAGTATCCCGGTTGTGGGTGAGCGCGTCGGTTAGCGTCGACATGAAGCAATCAATAACCATGCCAAACCAATAAAATGCAGGCAGATATTAATAAAAGGAAAAAGTGTGTGACGTCCCCCACAAAATTAGCGGCTATTTCAGCGATGTATTCCATAAAAGGAGGGATGGGGCGACCAAGCGATAAAATAGCCGAATGATAATAATCAGAGGCGATATCCCGGCATCAGTGAGAATTATCATCAAAGGCCGGTTTCAGGGGCTGAAATGATATCAGCGGGGCTGCCGTTATCATTATGATAATGCCCCTGTTGGATTTAACTGCCCACAGCGGCCAATGGCCAACACTGCCAGCGCGCAGCCAGGATCAACACCTCTTGTTCCAGCCAAGTCCCGTCTGTGATCAGTTTATCGAGCCAGGGCACTCCTGCCGGCGAGTCATGACCATCGACCTGATCAGCCTGCTTCGTCACACGCCAGGGCACCTTGCCACTGTTCGTCGCAAAGGTGCGTACCGGACGGGCGTAGTGATCCAGATAAGGTTGCAACTCACAGGGGAGCCAGAGCATGGCCGGTCGATTTAGCTCGCGCGCCAGCTCGATGGCAATATCGATACCCCGCTGATCGAGATCGCCAAAATGGGCCCACTGCACGCTTGCAGGCAACAGCGGGATCAGCCGTTTGGCCAGGGTGGTATTGCGACCAGGAGCAAAGAGCAGTAGCTGCCCCGGTTGCAGCGGGTAGTCGACAAAAGCCCCCTTGTTCTCCACCGTAATGACCCGCTCCCCTTGCCAGCCGATGGCCGCCAGCGTGCCCAGAGCCCGCTCCGGCAACGCCAACTCCCCCAGCAACGTCATCATTGCCGTCATATCGTGCAGTTGACCCTGCCGACCGACCAGCAAGAGCGGCTCGAGGGTGCGGATGCGCAGCACCTCATCCTGCATAAGCGTCAACTCCGCAAGCTGAGGCGCTGCAAAGGATGCTGACCGAGGATGCTTGCTGTCCCCATGCCAAAGGGCATAAAAGCTGGCCTGATTGAGGCAAGTTGGCAAACTCACCCCCAAGCTTCGCAGATCTTCACGCTTGTCCGGTTCGGGGGGAACGACCTGCGCTAACTGTCCAGCCAGATAAGCTCGGCCTGTGTCGGTCAGTGCATATAGCGCACCACGGCCAACCGGCCTAAGCCCGCCAACTGCCTGCAACAGATCCTTCAACTCGCGACCATGCCTGCTCTCCAGGGAGCAGCCTTTCCCGCTCTGGCTATCGAGCAACCGTGCACACAGCTCCTGTACCCGCACTGCATCAAACAACGACATCCTTCGATCTTCTCCTCATCACTTTCTATAACGCAGTAGAAGCGATTTTCTTCCTTGTTACCGTGACCAGCTTCGCACAGGGTACCATCAGTTTCACCCTGGCCGGCACCGACACTGGTAAACCGGCGCCAAACCGCGCAAGCTGGTTGATATCAGGCCGATCCGTTGGCAACCCTCTTTACACAAGGCGTTCCCATGACCGACACCACAGAAAAGTCACCCCCCTCCTCCTGGCATCTGTCAGATATCCGCGAGCTGGCACACCTGCTGACCCTGGCGCTACCCGCCGTAGTGCAGCTCACCGAAGCGGTACATCAGGCAGTGCTCAGCGGTATGGGGATCAAGGGGCGGGATGAGGGAAAAACCGCCGGGATCACCGGGCTGGTCTACAAGGGGGTGCATGGCGCCGCCAACACCCTGGGCTGCGGCATCAACCATCTGCTCAGCCGGCTGCCAGCCACACCGCCGCCCCACCAGATCCCCGAAACCCCGAAACGTGCGGCCCTGATCGCCACGCTCAACGGCGTGTTGGGGGACAAGCTGGTCGAGCACCACAATGCTCTCGCCACCCCCATGACCCTGCGCTATCAGGGCCAGCTCCTCGATTGGCAGGCGATGCCAAAGGATCTCCCCCGCGAGGGACGGGTGCTGCTGATGATCCATGGCCTGTGCATGAACGATCTGCAGTGGCAGACCGAGCATCAAGGCAAGCCGGTCAATCACGGGGAGCAAGTTGCCGCCGCCCTTGGCTATCTGCCTCTTTACCTGCGCTACAACTCGGGCCTGCCCATCGCACAAAACGGGCAGCAACTTGCCCTGTTGCTGGAGCAGCTGCTCGCCCACTGGCCGGGAGAGCTCAAAGAGATCACGATAATGGGCTATAGCATGGGGGGGCTGGTTGCACGCAGCGCCTGCCACCATGCCAGCGAGGCCGGGCTCAGCTGGCCTGCACGCCTTGCCAATCTGATCTTTCTTGGCACGCCACACCACGGCGCACCGCTCGAACACGCCGGACACTGGCTGGAGCAGCTGCTGCCCGCCACCGCCTACAGCGAGCCCTTCGTCAAGCTGGCACGGCTGCGCAGTGCAGGCATCAAGGATCTGCGCCACGGCAAGGTGACCGATGCCGTTGCACGGCCGGATCCCGCCGTCCCCTCACAGGATCCCCGCGAGCCGCTTCCCCTCCCCTGCGGCGTCAACTGCTATGCCATTGCCGCCACCACAGCCGCCAAGCGCAACCTGCTGGCCGACCGGCTGATTGGCGATGGACTGGTGCCGCTTCGTAGTGCCCTCGGCCAGCACAGGGAGGCGCGCCACCAGCTGGCCTTTCTTCCCGCCCATACCCTGATTGTCTATCGCACCAGCCATATGGCCCTGCTCACCAGCCCGCAGGTTGGCCAGCAACTGCTGCGCTGGCTCCGCCCCTTGCCGACATAGCGACGGACTATCACAGCAACAGAGTGCTGGTCTACCAGGTAGCCCTGTGGCACTCTGAGACGTCAAAGGAAAGACCCACCCTGACACCTCATGTGTCCCCACTGCAAAGGAGCGCCACCGATGGCCAAAGCAAGCAAGAAAGAGATCAAGAAGAAGATCGCCGCCCGTCTTGAGAAAATTGCCAAGCATGAAGGCAAGATCAAGAAGCTGAAGAAGGCCCTGAAGTAGGGCCCAACGCATAAGAGAAACCGCCAGCTGGCGGTTTTTTCATCCCCCTTTTCGCTCCTTTACCATCGTTTTGATACCAATGGCCTTGATGTAAACACCTCAAGCGCACCTCAGCAAAACAACCCGACTGAAGCTACGCTCATTCTCATCGCTGATATTTGGTCTAACAGCGCCAATCGGGCGCCGCGCGCGCCTATGCCAGCAACTACCTTCAACGGAGTGTTTGATATGAGCCAGCAGTGGAGCGCCATATGTACTCTTACACCCTCACCTTCAAGAAAGATGTCGATCGCCTGACCGCCCCCGAGCAGGAGGTCTCCTTGCAAAGCCCTGCCCAGGCGGGCGATTTCCTTATCCTCTCCGACGGCAGCCGCCATCAGGTGATGTTTGTCACCCACCGCGCCCACTACAGCAGCCTCTATCTCGATAAAGGGGTCAGGGTGCCACAGAGTTAGTGGCTATCGCCTTCAATTGATGGGGCTGAGTGAAATATTCACGCTGTTGACATAATAATCATCGCATCATGTCAATGTTCCTTTATCTCTATCACGATATATCTGAGAAAGCGCGATGAAAAAATACAACATTGTCTTATATCAAATTCAATTTATTTAGCCACGAAAAAGCAAATCATACCTCACAAAAACGAACCACCATCACTCAATATCATTGACCACATCCTTGGTGCGCTATAAAAATTACTTTGCTGAACATATTTATTCGCAAGTCATTATTATTGATGGAGTTATCACAATGAATAAAGTTATCTTACCCATAGCATTAATTACCTGTGCCACGCTCGCTCACGCAGAGTCCAGCACTATTATCAACGGTCTGGATTTTGGTCCATTAGCTCAGTTGGCTGGTACATGGAAAAGCACCGATGCTGGTGGTGTAGATGTAGCACCCGGCCAGGAGGGCAGCAAAGTTGGCAAAGGGGGGCCAGCAGTGGAACCCTTTTACGAAGTCATTACTTTTGAACCGGCTGCCGATGCTAAAAATGCCAGCGAACAATATCTGGTAGCCATGTATTACAAGCAGGAAGTATTCAGAAAAAGTGATAATGGGAAATTTCATGACCAACGCGGTTATCTGATTTATGACAAGAGCAATAAGCTTGTTTACAACTCATACTGTATACCCCGCGCAGTCTGTGTGGTCACTGAAGGCAAAGCGGGTAACAAAATCGAGTTCAAGACGGGCAAGCGCGGTATTGCGGAAAGCAATTATATGACCATTAATGATTCCACCGCTGATTTCTCGATGACACTGGACTTCTCAGAGAAAGATCTCCTCAAATACAGTCAAACCACCAACCTGATGGTGTATGGCAAGCCATTCGCACACTCCGATAGTGCATCCCTGACCAAAACCAATTGATGTTTCATGGCCAAGGTATTCATTACCTTGGCTTTTTTATATTCGTCGATAATCTATCCTGATGGCATCCCTATCCCACTCGGGATTGAGCACACCGGCATACCAGAGTGTCAGAATGACATCCATCTGATTGTTATGCTTCACAACCTTACCGCTCTTACAGGCCGAGATCACTTCCAGCCATAACTGCTCGGGATTGATCGGTTTGGTAATATCCTTGTGTGACAATAAATCAATAGCAGCCAACACATATGCTCTGGTTTTGGTCGCAGCTACATAATGAACTGGCATGATGCAACTGATACAACCAAGACTGCAAAGAGTCAAAAAAGTTACCTTTGGATTATTTTTGAATTTTCCTGTGCTGATATCACCACCAAATGCTTCAGCAATAGCCATATCCCAGGCGGTGGCATGCCCATAATTATTCTGCACCATCAGATGAACAGCTCTCAGCGCTGCACCACCATATTTACCATAGATAATCATCACTAATCCCTCCGTTTGCCCCATAGTAAGGCCGAACAGGCGAGATAAGCTAAAATAAATATCAATCACGATCATCGATTTTTCCCATTGATAACAAATCCATTTTTTAGCTGAATTAAATATTAATCCATATCAATGTTATATCTTTATCTACCGAAAGGCTGACTGGTCGATGTCAGCCTTCCATTATCATTCATCAACATCCATTTTCGTGTATAAACGGGTTCACCCAGCCTAGAGCACCTCTATTTTTACTTTGATAATCCCGTCGCGAATATTGCCGATGGTGCCAAAGGCCGATTTGGAGAGATCGATAATACGTCCCCTTTTAAAGGCACCGCGATCATTGACCTTGACCACTACGCTCTTGCCGTTGGCGAGGTTGGTGACCCGCACCATGGCGCCAAAGGGCAATTCCATATGGGCGGCGCTATTGAGGTTGTTGCGATAGATCTCGCCGCTGGCGGTCTTTTTGCCGTGATAACGGTCGGCATAATAGCTGGCGTAACCGGTCTCGCTATAGCCGCGCCAGCTGCCGCCGTGGCTCTCGTCATAACGGCTGCTACAGGCCGCCAGCAGCAGGCAAAGAGATAACAGCAGTCCTTTCTGGATATGTTGCACCTTTCCCCTCTCCTCTCTTCTTTTCGCTCTGCGCACTTTTTACTCTTCGATTCAACCGATAATGCTGGCGACACATTTACAGGCGGGAGCTCTCACCTTGCCATAGCTCCAAGGCACTCACCATGTTACTCGCCTTGTTGTCAGGCAGCAGCGACCGTGCGGCTACTTTGCCATATCTTCCATGTAAAAAGGGAGGCAAATGCCTCCCTTTTAACTAGTTACCGTTCATCCCGTGTCGGGATGGGCCAGAGACTTCTCAGGCAATCAGCTTGTCATCGCTAAAGCCAAAGCCACGCAGCCCCACCACATGCACGTGCTCGTGCTTGCCCTGCACCTTGCGGATGAGCTTGTAGGTGGTGCCCTTCTCGGGGCTGATGTTCTCGGGCGCCGCGATAAGCAGCTGCATATCCTGCCGCTCGCACAGCTCGAACAGGGTGGCGATGGATTTGCCATCCAGACGGGCCGCTTCGTCGAGGAACAGCAGACGGCAGGGGGCGATATCCTTGCCGCGCAGACGGCGGGACTCCTCCTCCCAGCTGATCAGCACCATCAAGAGGATGGCCTGACCGGTACCGATCGCCTCACCGGTGGAGAGCGCGCCGCTCTCGGCACGCAGCCAGCCATCGGCGCCGCGCTGCACCTCGATCTCCAGCTCCAGATAGTTGCGATAGTCGAGCAGCACGTCGCCCATCACCTGATAGCTGCGATCTCCCTGCTCTACTTGCGGGTTCAGGCGCTGGAACAGCTTGGCCATCGCCTCGGAGAAGCTGAGCTCCTTGTCGGCGAACAGATCGTTGTGCATGGCAGTTTGGTCGGCCAGCGCCGTCAGCAGACGGGTATGGGCCTCGCGGATATTGACGTTGAGGCGCACCCCGCGCACCAGACCGAAGGCGATGTTCTGCAAACCCTGGTTGAGCACCCGAATGCGGTTCTGCTCGCGGCGGATGATGTTGGTGATCTTGGCCGCCACCTCGTGGGAGGAGAGCGACAGATGGGTTTCCCGCTGCTTGAGCTCGTCAGCCAGACGGGCCAGTTCGATCTCCATCTCCTCGATCGCCTCCACCGGATCATCGGAGCGGATGATGTCGTTGCGGATGCGATCTTTAAGGTAACGGTAGACCTGCACGTAGAAGGCGACCTTCTGCTCGGTGCTGCGGTTGCCCTCCGACAGTCGCAGCGCATCGCGCAGGGCCTCGTCGTGGGCCACCGCCACCCGCAGGGCGCCGAGGGCCTTGTCCGACATGGAGCGCAGCTCGTCGCTGTCAAGATACGCCAGCTCGCGCTTGTTTAAACGCTTCTCGACGTCGGTCTCCCGCGCCAGCCGCACCACCCGCGACCAGCTCGCCTTGTGACCCACCAGAGATTTACGGGCGCTGTAGTAATCCTTGCCTTCCAGCTTGAGACGACCGCCCAGGGATTCGATCTCCCGCTTGGTCACCTGCAACTGGGCCTCGGCGCTGGTGCGACGGGAGCGGGTGCGAATGAGCAGCTCTTCGATCTCTTTCTTGTGGGCGCGCGCCTTCTCTTCCATATCGTCAGAGAGGGTCAGCCCCATGGCTGCCAGCTCCTGCTCGAACTCGGTCAGGGTCTGGCGCTTGGCCGAGGCGCTGGAATCGAGGGCGGTGCGCAGTTGCAACGCCTCGGTGTGGCGCTGGGCAATCTGCTTGTGCTGCTCGCCAGCGGTGCGGGCCGCCAGCTCGGCCGCTTTCAGCTTCTCTTTGAGTCGCTCGCTCATCTCGGAGGCCTTGCCCAGCAGGTCTTGAGCATCCTGATAGGCAAAGTGCGGCAGGCGGGCCACCAGCTGATCGAGGGCGTAGCACCGGCGCTTCTGCTCGGCCAGCAGGGTGTTGGCTTCATCATAGGCCGCCTGCAACGCCGCGAGATCCTGCGGATCCTGACGCAGCACCTGCACCATGGTTTCCAGTTTTTCCAACGACTTGCCGTGTTTGGCGATAAAGGCTTCGGCTGTTTTAAGGGCCTCCACATCGGCGTGTGCCGCCTCGAGGCGAGCCGCCAGCTCTGTCTCGGCAAACAGGTGGGCAAAGGGCAGCATGCCCTGCACCAGCTGGATATGGCGGGTCAGCTGGGCAGCGGCTGCTTTGGCATCACTCAGCTGCTTGTCGCACTCGCCGATGGCTGCTTGCAAGGCGCGCAGTTCGGCCTGTTTGGCCTGCACTTCGGCTTCGGGGTCGGGGCGGAAGGCGATATCCAGATGCTGACCGATAAAGTCGCGAAAGTGACCGTAGAGGCGGTGGTACTTCTGCTGCTCAAACGCAGCCTTGGCGTAACCCTCGATCAGCCCTTCACGCTCAAGGTCGAGCTGCTCGATCCGTTTTTCCCGGGCGGCGCGGCCAAACAGCGGCAGCTCGGGGTAACGGGAGAAGCGCACCTGACGCTTGCTGGTGCGCACCAGCACGGCGTCCCCCAGCTCGTCCGCTTCCACCAGATCCTCGTCAAAGGAGTCTGGGTTGCCCTGAATCAGGTAGATATCTTCCGGGCAATCTTCCAGCTTTTTCAGCCGCTCGATGGCACCCTCAAGGTCGAGCACCACCAGGGCGCTGCGAGCCGGGCCGTAGAGCGCGGAGTAGTAAGGGGCATCGTCGATGGAGATGTCGTCGTAGACATCGGAGAGCAGCACCCCCCCCACCTGCTCGGCGATGCGGGCAAGGCGGGGATCCGCCTCGCCAGCACCCAGCTGCAGGTTGCGAATTTGCAACTCCAGCGCCTGTTTCTGCGCCGCGATGCGATTGCTCTCCTGTTCGAACTCGCGCTCCTTGTCGAGCACTGTCTGCATACCGGCCGAAAGCTCTTCGGCGGTAGTCAGCGGCAGACCGCTCTGCTCACGCAGCTGCTCGAGCTTCTCGAACGATTTGAGCCAGCGCGGCGCCAGCTTGGTCAGCTCCGCAATATCGCGGCCGAGCTGGGTGCCCTGATGCTCGAGGCTGGCGCGGCGCTGGTTCACCTCGGCCTGCTGCTCGGAGAGCTCCTCCTGACGGGTGCGCTGGGCTTCGAGGAAGATCTCCAGCTCATCGCTGCTTGCAATCAGCTGGCCGGAGGCCTGCTGCAGCTCGTCACGCAACTTGAAGAGGCTCTTCTGGCTTTCGCTCTCTTTCTCGAGGCGAGCCAGCGCAGCGCGCAGCCCCTGCCCCTGGGCAATGCGAGCCTTGTCTTCGATGTGACGCTTGAGCAGCGCCTGCGCGGTGGGCCAGGCAGCCTCGCGCACTGTCTCGGGGGCGATGCTCAAAAGCAGCGCCAGCGCCGCTTCGTGCTCGGCCACTGCCGCCTTGGCCAGCGCCAATTGCTGTTCTGCCCCCAGCACCCGGCTGGTGAGGCTCTGCTCGGCGGCGCGGAACTGGTGCAGGGTGTCGCTCGCCTGTTCGGCGGTCAGCCCCGGCAGCTCGCACTGCTCGCGGGCAGCCTCCAGCGCCTGCACCGCCTGACGGTACTGGATGGCGCGGGTCTGCTGGATATCGAGCGCCTGCTGGTAGTCGGCAAGCTGGGTCTTGAGGCTATCGACTTCTGCCTGCGCCAGCTCCTTGCGCTCTTCCACTTCCAGCAGTTGGCCGTGGATCTCCTCCACCACCGCCTGCTGCTGTTCGAGTTTGTCAGAGAGATCCGCCAGATCGGCGCGGTACATCTCGATCTTCTTCTGCAAGCTGACAGCCGCCATCACCTTGGCCAGATGCTCGGAGGCAGACTCCAGCTCGTCGGTCAGCAGTTTCTCGCGGTTGGTGAGCTGCTCCACTTCATCGGCCAGATAGATGGCGCGCTGTTTCTCTTCGGCCAGAATGCGGCGCTTGTCGGCCAGCTCCTGGCGCGCCTTGAGGGCCAACTCGGAGAGGCGGCTCTTCTCGGCGGCGTTGCGCACATAGTCAGCGGCCACATAGTGGGTGGTCTCGGTGATCAGGTTCTTGAACAGATCCCGCTGACCCTGGGTCTCCTTGATGGCTTCCAGCGTGCGGCGGTTTTCATAGATGGCCGCCTCCATGTCTGCAAACGCCTTGCGCACCCCGGAGTTCTCCGGCAGCAAGTATTCGCGCAGGGAACGGCTGATGGACGAGGAGATACCGCCGTAGAGAGAGGCTTCGATCAGGCGATAGAACTTGCCGCGATCTTTTTGATCACGCAGCTTCTTCGGGGTGATGCCGAACTCGAACATGAAGTTGTGATAGTCGGTCACCGTATTGAATTTGGCGACTTTCAGCGCCCCCAGCTCGGCGGCCGCCCCTTTCAGGTCGGTAAAGGCACGTACCCGCCCCTTGCCGCCATCGAGCTTCTCCAGCAGCAGATCGGTCGGTGCCAGATTCTCCGGCACATCCACCAGCGCGAACGGGGTGATGTTGACCTTGTTGTCGCGGTTGGCCACCTGCTCGAGGTGCACGCCGACCCAGATCCGCTGTTCGCGGCTGTTCATCACTTCCAGCAGCGAATAACAGTGGCCGCGCTGCAGCTTGCCGTAGAGCCCCTTGTCACGGGAGGCGCTGCTGGAGCCCGCTTCCGTGGTGTTGCGGAAGTGAAGCAGTGACTGGTCGGGGATGAGCGCCGCGATAAAGGCCGCCATGGTGGTGGACTTGCCCGCGCCGTTGCCGCCAGAAAGGGTAGTGACCAGCTGGTCGAGATCGAAGGTCCGGGCAAAGAAGCCGTTCCAGTTGACCATGGTCAGGGATTTGAACTTGCCTCGCACCGGTTATACCTCCAGATCCAGTTGTTCTTCATCGAGATCCGCCTCGATGTCATCAAAGAGCGAGTCGCTGCTCGGCATTTCGTCGTCGTGGAAGATGGCTTCACCCTCCTGGATCATCCGCAGCTGAACGGCGCGCGGATCTTCATCGGAACGCACATCGGCGGCGAAACGGAACACCGATTCGTTGACCCGGAATTTATCGCCGTTGCCAAGGGCGGTGATCATGCCAAGACGGCGCAAACGGCGCATGGAAGTACGGATCTTTTCGAGCAACTTCTTCTTGTCGAGATCGGTACCGCCGGAGCGGCTGTTGACCATCCGCAGCAGCTGCTTCTCGTCGGCGAGGCTCAGCACCTCTTCCTGCAGCTCGGCCATGGCGAACACCCCTTCCGAAGCCAGACGATCCGGGCTCAGGTAGAGGTAGCAGAGCACCTTGCCCACCAGCATATCGAGCTCGGAGAGCACGGTAGTGCCGATGTCGGCGCTCGGGCGCGGGCGCAGGTAGAAGAAGCCTTCCGGCGCCTTGATCAGCTCCACCTGATAGCGGCCGTAGAAGATCTCCAGCTCGCTGTGATATTCGACCAGCGCCGAGTGCTGCTCGAACTCGTCGGCACTGATGTGGCGGCCGGAGCGCAAGGCGGTGTCGATGCGCGGAAACAAGGGGTTGGCAATCGCCTCTGCGAGCCGCAGCGGCAAGGGAAACTCAGTATTGATCAATGACATAGGCCTGAACCTTGGATCCAGCTTGGTTAATGGGTTTCCATGCGGGTTGGCGATGCAGTTCGCGCTCGCCGCTGGCATGGCCCAGGCGCACGGCCTGGTCGATCAGAAGACGCGCCACATCGAAGTGGGCATGGGCCGGGTAGTCCAGCAGGTATTCCCGCAGCACATCGGCCAAGTCCAGCTGCTGGCCCTGCTCGGGGTAGCGGGCCAGATAGCGCTCGATGCGCTCGGCCAGCTCCTGGTTGATGTCCACCATCTCCATGTACTCCATCTCGAGGGGCACCTCGCCGGTCACCTCCTCGTCGTGGATGGCGATGGTTTCGTCGCGCAGCTCCAGCAGACGGGGCTCTTCGGCCACCCGCAGTTGCCAGTTGTGCTGCTCGAAGTTGCGGATAGACTCGCGCAGCCGCTGGCTGAAGGCGCGGTTCTTGTCCATGTCGATGGCGTTGCGGATAAATTTGTGGACGTGTCTGTCGTAGCGGGACCAGAGCTCGATGCACTGCTGACCCCAGCTGGTAATGACGTCAAGACGCCCTTGCAAGGCGTGAGTCAGCTCCTCGACGTGGAACAGATCGTCGCGCCCCTGCGCCGCCTCCTGAATGTTGAGCAGCCCCGCCTGCAAGCGGTGGCCGGCGGCATCCAGGGTATCCTGCAGCTCGCGCAGGGTCTGGCCGGTCTCGTGCAGCAGCTTTTCGCAGCTGTGAATGGCATCGACCCAGTTCTGGGTCAGCAGGGCCGCAATCTCGCTTTTGACCTGATTCTGCTGCTCATCCATGGCGCGCTGGGTGAGATCGATGCGGCCCAGGGTCTCTTCCAGCGAGAAGGTGAGGCGCGGCAGCACCTCGGCATCCCACTGCTCGCGGGTGTTGGTCTCGAGCGCCGCCTTGCGGGCGGTGTCGAGCTCGGCCGCCAGGTGCTCGAGCAAAATGGAGAGCTTGATGGAGTCGACCTGACGCTGATCGAGAAAGAAGTCGACGATGCTCATACCAAGGCGAGAGAGGCGGTAGAGGCTCTCCCCCGCCACCATGTCGGTGTTAAAGCGCGACAGCAGTTGCTGGCGAATGAGATCGTTGATGGCGTTGTTGGCGCGACCGGTGAGGGTCTCGTCCATCTGGCCAAAAGCATTGCTGACATAGCCGAAGGCATCGTGCAGCGCCGCTTCTGACAGGTCCGACTCATCTTCGGACAGGGTCTTGATTGCAATCAGAAAGGCCAGCCGGTCGGTCGGCAGACTCAACGCCAACCCCTCCTGCCTGACCCACCCTACTATCTCCGGCAAAGAACGCTCGGGCAGGGTACGGGATGTACTCATCATGATGTTGTCATCTCGTTGTTGTCATTGAGCGCACAAACTTGCGCGCGGCTACATCCGGTAGCATCGAAAAATCAGGCCCATCAACTGGTGGGTTTCTGCGCCATCACATGGATATAGCGACCGAGGGCGACAAAAGGCTCCTGGCGGCAATATTGCTGCTCCATGGCCAGCAGATCGTCGAACTTCTCCACCTGATCCTGCTTGTGACGCATATAGTCGTGGATCACCCGCACCCCGGTCTTGCCGATAATGCGCAGCCCCCCGCGGCCAATCCAGTCATAGACCTGCTCCGGCAGCTGGGGATTGGTGGGGGTGAGCGCAGTCTGGCGCTTCTTGCGCAGGCCCAGCCGCACATAGTCAAAATTGCCCACCACCAGGCTCTGGAACAGCAGACCATGACGGTTGTAGAAAAGCAGCGACAGTATGCCCCCGCCATTGACGAAAGGGAACAGACCCAGCAAGGTCTGGCGCGGCTCGGCGAGCCACTCCAGCACCGCGTGGCAGAGCACCAGATCAAAGGTACCTGTCACGTGGTGCTTCAGATCCTGAATGGGGCAATGGATAAGACGGATCTTGTCTTCCAGCCCCTTCTCGGCGATCTGGCTGCGGGCCAGTTCCAGCATTTCTGCTGACAGATCGCACAGCTCCACCTGATGGCCCATGGCCGCCAGCTTCTGGGCGAAATAGCCAAACCCGCCTCCCGCATCCAGGATGCGCAGCGGTCGGTTGCCAAGGCGGGCCAGGCAGGCTTCGATGTCGCTCCAGACAATGGTGGTGCGGATGCGCCCCTTGGTGGAGTCGTAAATGTTGCGGGCGAACTTGTCGGCGCGTCCGTCAAAACTCTGATCGTGCTTCAAGAAGAAACTCAACTCTCTGCGCCACAGGGTTGTGGCCATCCCAAAAAAGAGAGGTATTCTGTCACATCCCGAATTTGCTGAAAACTCAAGGAAGTGTCTGCCATGTTTGTGGTTAAAAAGTGGCTGGGTCAACTACTGATGCCGCTCCCCTTCTCCCTCTCCCTGCTGCTGGTTGCCCTGCTGCTGCTCTGGTTCACCCGTTTTCAGAAAACCGGCAAACTGCTGGCCACCCTCTCGCTGCTGATTGTGGCGCTGATGGGAATGCGGCCGATGAGCTATGAACTGGCCCGCGGGCTGGAGCAGACCTACCCGCCGTTCGAGGTGAGCCAGCATCCCAACATCGAGGCCATCGTGGTGCTTGGCAATGGCCATGTCAGCGATCCGGCGGTGCCGATGCGCAGTTGGCAGAACAATATTGCCCTGGCCCGCACTCTCGAAGGGGTGCGTCTCGCCCAGGCCTATCCCGATGCCGAGCTGGTTTTCTCCGGCTATGTGGCAGGGGATCCCCTCTCCAATGCCGAGGTCAATGCCCGGATGGCCGAGAGCCTCGGCATTCCCCGTTCGCGGATGACGTTGTTTGAAAACAACAAAGACACTCATGATGAAGCGGTCAGTATCAGCCGCCACCTCAAGGGAAAAGAGGTGGCATTGGTCAGTTCTGCCACCCATTTGCCGCGCGCCATGGCCCTCTATCAGGGTCAGGGACTCAATGCCGTGCCGGCCCCCACCAACTACACCGCCAAGCAGAGCCAGGTGCCTCAGCCGCTCTATAGTTATTTACCCAAAGGGCGTTATCTGATGTATTCCGAAGCTGCCATCCACGAATGGATTGGGGTATGGTGGGCTCGCTTGCGGGGGCAGGTTAACGAATGAGCGATCAAGCGTTTCATTCCTGATTTGGATCAGGAAAGCGAAAAAAAATTACGTCATTTGCCGCCGGGTCAGCTATCTTGGGCTCGGTTCAATTCATATAATGTCGCGCAATCAAATGCCTAGGAGATTAAGAAGATGAGACAGCACCTGGTAATGGGTAACTGGAAACTGAACGGCACCAAAGCTTCTGTTGAAGCTCTGATCAAAGGACTGACCCCGGCTGCTGCCGCTCATCCTTCTGTACAAGTCGCCGTCTGCCCGCCGGTTATCTTTTTGGGTCTGGTTGAGCAACTGACCGCTGGCAGCAAGATCGCCTACGGTGCCCAGAACGCTGACGTTCACGAGTCTGGTGCCTTCACCGGTGAAAACGCCCCCTCCATGCTGAAAGCCTTTGGTTGCACCTACTCTCTGGTCGGCCACAGCGAGCGTCGTACCCTGCACGCAGAGAGTGACGACGTGGTTGCAGCCAAGTACGAAGCCATCCAGAAAGGCGGTCTGGTGCCGGTTCTGTGCATCGGTGAAACTCTGGAGCAGTTCGAAGCCGGCGTGACCAAGAACGTGGTTGAGACCCAGCTGAAAGCTGTTATCGACCGTTGCGGTATCGCCTCCTTCAACAACGCCGTTATCGCTTACGAGCCGGTATGGGCCATCGGTACTGGCAAGACTGCCACTCCGGAGATCGCTCAGTCCGTTCACGCTCACATCCGTCAGTACCTGGCCGGTTTTGATGCCGCCGTTGCTGCCAAAGTACAGATCCTGTACGGCGGTTCCGTCACTGGCGCCACTGCAGCCGACCTGTTCGGTCAGCCGGACATCGACGGTGGCCTGGTGGGTGGTGCGTCCCTGAAAGTGGATGACTTCTCCCAGATCATCGCTGGCGCTGCCAAGTAATCCCTGATTACGGCAAAGAGAGGGGCAAGTCCCCTCTCTTGTATCGCTTTTCTTATGGCTGCCCCGCATCCCATACGAAAGCCGATATAGTAAAAGTGGCTTGTCTATTCAAACATTCGTATTTGACAACTCAGATCCAGAGGCACTCATGACCAAACAAATCAAACGTATTGGTGTTTTGACCAGTGGTGGCGACGCACCGGGTATGAACGCAGCCATTCGCGCCGTGGTTCGCGCCGGTTTGCATCATGGCCTGGAAGTCTACGGTATTTATGATGGCTATCTCGGCCTGCACCAGGATCGCATCGTCAAGCTGGAGCGTCACAGCGTCTCCGACGTGGTAAACCGTGGCGGCACCTTCTTGGGATCCGCACGTTTCCCAGCCTTCAAAGACCCCAAAGTACGTGCCGAAGCGATCGAAAACCTGAAGAAACACAGCATCGATGCCCTTGTTGTCATCGGTGGTGACGGCTCCTACATGGGTGCCAAAAAGCTGACCGAAGAGGGTTTCCCCTGCATCGGCCTGCCGGGCACCATCGATAACGACATCGCCGGTACCGACTTCACCATCGGTTTTGATACCGCCCTGAACGTGGTTGTTGATGCCATCGACCGCTTGCGTGATACCTGCAGCTCTCACCACCGTATCTCCGTGGTCGAGATCATGGGTCGTCACTGCGGCGATCTGGCCATGTCTGCCGCCGTTGCCGGTGGTGCCGAGTATGTGATCGTGCCGGAAGTGGCGTTTGACAAAGAGAAGCTGCTCAAGCAGATCAAGGAAGGCGAAGCCAAGGGCAAGAAGCACGCCATCATCACCATCTGTGAGCACATCACTGACGTCAACGTGATGGCCAAAGACATCGAAGCCCTGACCGGTCGTGAAACCCGCGCCACCATTCTGGGCCACATCCAGCGTGGCGGTGCCCCGACTGCTCGTGACCGCATCATGTCCAGCCGTATGGGGGCTTATGCCGTTGAGCAGCTGCTGGCTGGCCACGGTGGCCGCTGCGTCGGTATCCAGCGCAACGAGCTGGTACACCATGACATCATCGACTGCATCGAGAACATGAAGCGCCCGTTCGATCAGGAGCTTTATAACCTCTCCACCACCCTGTTCTAAGCTGCACGGCTTTTTACCGGCTGTTGATGACAAAAACCCTCCATCGGAGGGTTTTTTTATCTCTCACGCAAGCGGAACCATGATCACTCCGAGCTCAGCTCACCATGCACATGGTCCTGCATCCCAGCTTTTGTACCGCCGCGCTGTTCGCTAGCCCTCACCCCCATCGGCACCCGCCTTAGCAGTGCCGACCTTGCCATGCATGCTTCATCACGGGTGAACCGGCTTGCTGTGGCCTGTTCTCTACAGACGCTCAGGCAAGCATGTGTGGCATCCCCATCAATACACCTCAATATTTATCTATAACTGGTTGCAGGTATCCAGCTACCTTCCCCCAACCATGCTCCTGCCCGGCTCTCGAATTACGTCTGCATTATTGATGCAAGATGCACTGACCACTCAGTTCGCTATTCGCTACCAGTCAGAACAGTTGCCGATGATAAAACAGCCAACTACCAACCCGTATCCTCCCATCCATGGCACCTTCTCACTGTAAGCCGTTGTTTAGCTGTAAAAGTGCGAAGAGCTCTTCCTGATAAAGGCATGGCACGACAGGGTTTTCCAGTCATGCCTCCTTGACTGACTTGCTAGGAGTGGACTATCTGCATCAGGTATCGTCAAACTATGGCCACACACACTTTTCATGACCTTTGCGAGGCATTTTAGAGGGGGATAACTTATAAAAAACAGAAAAAACCCATATGAGACCCACCTGGAAATCACGCGGCATCATGACAAGTTATTGAATTTAAATAAAATAATAAGTTACCCAGAGAGGTTTATACGCACCAAGTCGTGACGGGTGATAAAACAATCTCAATACGACAAAAATAGCCTTTTCATCACCATGCAAGACAAAAACCACCATTTTATCAACTTATGTCTTGTTTTAGCTTCTTGTTATGGTATCTTGACAACATCAACAACCAATATAGGGAGAAAAAAATGAAAGAGTTTGTCGTTACTGCCGTTTTCACGGTGTTTTTCACCCTGGTTGCTGTCTCTCTGCCGTCACTGTCACAGTTCTGAGCCGGATAGAGAGGCATCAATCCGGACTGACCCTCTTCGCCATGTCTGTTTAATCGCCACCAACTGGCGCTTTTCAGCAGTAATGCCGAGATGGTCAACATAGATATGATTTCATCAGGTTGACGCTGTTTCTTTCGCCATAAGGGGATAACCAGGATGGTTTAACCACATGGCCTGATGGAGTAGAACCGGCACAAATCATATCCGAGGGGAGCAAGGCTCCCCTTTTTGTTACCCGCCATTTGACAACCCCATTGCCCCGGCTGCCACAACAGGCTGTCATCCGTCACAAGGCCCATGCCCACGACTGTTGTTTTCCCTCCCGTGCTCTCCATTCAACACAACTACATCCGTCAGCAATCTCTTGTGCACACCTTTGCTCTGATACTTGTCCGGCAGATATAAAAAACCCCCGCCATCATGGCAGGGGCTCGCGTTACACCGTTTTAGCTCAGGTTGTATTGCTCGGCTCGGTTATGCCTTATTCCAACGTTCTGAGTCATATTCCGGGCTGAAACGGTCAACAATGACCGCACAAGCTGCATCACCGGTGATATTGAGGGAGGTGCGGATCATGTCAAACAGTCGATCCAGTGCAAACAACAGCGGCAACCCTTCGATGGGGATACCGGCCGCCAGCAGCACGGCCACCACCAGGAAGGTCGGACCCGGCACACCGGCCTGACCGATGGCCCCCAGCGTAGAGGTCAGAATGATGGCCGCCCAAGCGCCCACCCCCAGATCCACGTTAAACACTTGTGCAAAGAAGATAGCAACCAGACCGTAATAGATGGCGTTACCGCTCATATTGATGGTGGCCCCCAGTGGCAGCACGAAGGAGGCAGTGGCATTGCTGACTTTCAGTTCCTTTTCGCAAGTCTGCAGTGTCACCGGGAGGGTCGCCATGGAAGAGGCGGTGGAGAAGGCCACGATCTGTGGCTTCTTCATAGCCGAGAAGTAGTTGCGTACCGGTGTATTGGAGAAGAGCGCCACCAGCAGCGGATAGACCACAAAACCAAAGATGAGGATGGCGGCCACATAGACCACGAACAGCTTGAGCACCAGCATCAACACATCGAAGCCATAGGTACCGATGGCATCCGCCATCAGACCGAATACCCCGAGCGGCGCAATGATCATCACCTTGTTGATCATCCAGACGAAGGCATCCACCAGGGTATTGAGCCCGTCTACCAGCGGCTTGGCTCGCTCACGCGGCTGTTTGGCCAACGCAATACCGAGGAACATGCAAAACACCAGGATCTGCAGGATGTTTGCCTCGTTAAGGGAGTTAAAGACGTTAGTGGGGATCATGCCCAGCAGGGTTGCTATCGCATCCGGCAGCGCCCCTTTATCGGCGTAGTTACCACCAAACATGGAGGAGACGGAAGTGAAATCGACTCCGACACCCGGTTTGAAAATCTGCCCCATGACCAGCGCCAGCAACACGGCCAGGGCGGACGTCCCCAGGAAGAAGGTAAGCGTCGCTGCACCGATCTTGCCCGCAGCCGGACTGGCCCCCAGATTGGCGGCGCCAGAGAGGATGGCAACCGCCACCAACGGGATCACCAACATCTTGATAAGCTGAATAAACAGGGTTCCGAGCGGTGCAAACACCGAGGCTTGGTCACCCATGAACGCCCCGACCACAGCGCCCAATACCATGGCGACCACAACCTGGAAACCGATGTTTTTAATGAGTCCTTTAGTTAACACAATATGTTCCTTTATGTAGCAAAATTCACACTTTCCCAGTGCAATTAACCAAACAGGGGAGTGAGCAGCCGCCCATTCCCCTGTTTGTGCGTGTTATCTCACATTTAATTGCTGTTTTAAATCAGCAAATCGTTAACCCTGGTTATTAATAACTTTGCAAAAAAGTGAAGATTCAAAGCGGCCTTGTCGATTTTCACCCCATATCCTCATGACAACCGACAAAAGATTGTGCTAGCTTGGCTACACAAACGTACACACAGGGATGTAAAGATGCTGAAAGTTAACGAGTATTTCGATGGAAATGTAAAATCTATCGGTTTCGAACAAAAAGGTGAGAAATCGACCATCGGGGTGATGAACACGGGGGACTACCTGTTCAATACCGCCGCACCAGAGCGAATGACGGTGATCAAGGGTGCACTCACTATCCAGTTGGCCGATGAAGATGAGTGGCATACCTACAATCAGGGTGAATCCTTTCTGGTGGCCGGCCACTCCTCATTCAAGCTTCAGGTGAAAAACCCTACCGCCTATCTGTGCGAATTTCTCGACTGACCCGGCCGGTTGAAGGGGGACGCCCCCTTCAACCTTGCCAAACCGTCGTCGGTTATTTTTATCGGTGCCCAAGTCACAGCACCACATCTCCCCCCTTTCCATCCACAGTAAAAAACCTAGAATTAACAGACATAAACCATCACCGGATTGATGTCATGATCAGCGTGTTTGACCTGTTTTCCATCGGAATAGGCCCCTCATCTTCCCATACCGTTGGCCCCATGCGTGCCTCTTATGCCTTTACTCAGCAGCTCAAGGCCCACGGCCATCTGCCTCATAGCGAACGGGTTGAGGTAGAGTGTTATGGCTCATTGGGCCAAACCGGCAAGGGCCACGGTACCGGCAAGGCGATCATTCTGGGGCTGTCGGGCTTTGAACCGGAATCGGTCGATATCGATGCGATTCCCGCCATTCTGGCTCGAGTGGAAAAGGAACAGAGCCTGCTGCTGGCAGGCGAGCAACCAAGCTATTTTCCCCGCACCGGTGCCATCATCTTCAACCGTCGCAAAACCCTGCCGGCCCACACCAATGGCATGACCCTGCGCGCCTTTGATAAAGAGGAAAACCTGCGCTTCAGCCAGACCTACTACTCCATCGGGGGCGGCTTCATCATTGAAGAGAGCCACTTCGCTACCGCCAAGGAAGAAGCGGCCAAGTCTGATGCCGAACATCCTGTCCCCTACCCGTTCGACAGCGGCGCCCAACTGCTGGCCCACTGTCAGGATAGCGGCCTCTCCATCTCGGGGCTGATCCTTGCCAACGAGCGGGTCTTTCGCAGCGATGAACAGATAAAAGTCGGTCTGCGAAAAATCTGGCAGGCGATGCAAGGCTGTGTCGAGCGGGGTTGCAAGAGCGAAGGGGTGCTGCCGGGCGGGCTCAAGGTAAGGCGCCGGGCCCCGGGGCTGTTTCGCCAGCTCAGCTGCGAGACCAACTTTAACAAGGACCCCCTGATGGTGATGGAGTGGGTCGACCTGTTTGCCCTGGCGGTCAACGAAGAGAACGCAGCCGGTGGCAGAGTCGTGACAGCGCCCACCAATGGCGCATCAGGCATCATTCCTGCTGTGCTGCATTACTATGATCGCTTCGTTCACCGCCTGGATGATGACATGTTGGTGCGTTTCTTCCTCACCGCGGCGGCCATCGGCATCCTCTATAAGAAGAACGCCTCCCTCTCCGGCGCAGAAGTGGGCTGTCAGGGAGAAGTGGGGGTCGCCTGTTCCATGGCGGCCGGGGCGCTGACTGAATTGCTGGGCGGCAGCCCGGCCATGGTGGAGAACGCCGCCGAGATCGGCATGGAGCACAATCTGGGATTGACTTGTGATCCCATCGGCGGACTGGTACAGGTCCCCTGCATCGAGCGCAACGCCATGGGGGCGGTCAAGGCGATCAATGCCGCCCGCCTCGCCCTGCGCGGCACCGGTGAACACAAGGTGTCGCTGGACAAGGTGATCAAGACCATGTGGGAGACCGGCAACGACATGAAGACCAAATACAAGGAGACAGCCCGTGGCGGTCTCGCCGTTAACATTACCGAATGTTAAAAAATAGAAAATGACTCCATTTGGTTCCGAAATGCCCGGCATCGCCGGGTATTTTTATGGGCAAACGCTTAACAAAATGGATAAGCACCAAAATAAATTTTATACTCACGCCTCAGATTCAACAAAAATAGATCTATTTCAACTTTTTTTAGGTCTGGAGCCGTTACACTACGGTTATCTGGTTCTGTGACCGGCGCTGACAAGCGCGCTCTATGGATCTCCCAAATTTCTGTGAGTGGGCATGCCGCCCCCTTCTACCCTGAGGTAATAGTGACATGATCAGCGTTTTTGATATCTTCAAAATCGGTGTAGGCCCCTCTTCTTCCCACACTGTTGGTCCGATGAAAGCGGCCAAACAGTTTGTTGACGAGCTGCGCGCGAGCGGCAAGATCCGTGATGTAACCCGGATCAATGTCGATGTCTACGGCTCCCTCTCCTGGACCGGTAAAGGCCACCATACCGACACCGCTATCATCATGGGCCTGGCTGGCAATCTGCCGGAAAATGTCGATATCGATGCTATCCCCGAGTTTATCTCTCGCGTAGAACAGACCGAACGCCTGCCGATCGGCCTGCACTGCCACACCGTCAGCTTCCCGCGTGACGCCATGGTATTCCACGACGAAGCCCTGCCGCTGCACGAAAACGGCATGAAGCTGACTGCCCTGATCGAAGACGAAGTGGTTTACAGCAAGACCTACTACTCCATCGGTGGTGGCTTTATCGTTGACGAAGAGAACTTCGGCAAGGCTGACAGTGGTGACATGTCCGTGCGCTACCCGTTCAAAAGCGCCGCTGAACTGGTTGCCCACTGCAGCCAGACCGGCCTCTCCATCTCCGCCCTGATGATGGAGAACGAGAAGTGCTTCAACACTCCGGAAGAGATCTACAAGAAGTTCGGCAAGATCTGGAACACCATGCGCGAAGGTATCGAGCGCGGCTGCCGTACCGAAGGCGTGCTCTCCGGCCCGCTGCGTGTACCCCGTCGTGCCGCGCCGCTCTACCGCCAGCTCAACACCAACGAGAACCTCTCGAGCGACCCGATGAACATCGTTGACTGGGTCAACATGTTCGCCCTGGCCGTGAGTGAAGAGAATGCTGCCGGTGGCCGCGTGGTTACTGCCCCGACCAACGGCGCTGCCGGTATCATCCCGGCCGTACTGGCCTACTACGACAAGTTCATCCAGCCGGTTGGCCGCGACGAGTACACCCGTTTCTATCTGGCTGCCGGTGCCGTCGGCATCCTCTACAAGATGAACGCCTCCATCTCCGGCGCCGAAGTGGGCTGCCAGGGTGAAGTAGGTGTCTCCTGCTCCATGGCCGCTGCCGGTCTGACCGAGCTGATGGGCGGTAGCCCGGAGCACGTCTGCGAAGCTGCCGAAATCGGCATGGAACACAACCTGGGTCTGACCTGTGATCCGGTTGCCGGTCAGGTACAGGTGCCTTGCATCGAGCGTAACGCCATCGCAGCCATGAAGGCCGTCAACGCCTCCCGTATGGCTCTGCGTCGTACCTCCAAGCCGCGCGTCTCACTGGACAAGGTGATCGAGACCATGTACATCACCGGCAAGGACATGGACTCCAAGTACCGTGAAACCTCCCGTGGCGGTCTGGCCATCAAGGTGATGCAGGTTGCCTGCGAATAAATAGGGTTGCGACCCTCATCTGCACAAAGGCGGGATATCCCGCCTTTTTTATTGTCCGAATGGGAGGCCGGGCATTTTATACCGGCATACCAGCCATTTCACGGTATGGCATCGCTGATATGCCCCTGCTACGCCACCGCCCTGGGGACTGCCTTGCCTAAATGCCTCTCTGATTACATACCTTGATTAACTCATCTCCGTGCATTAGAAGCGCCATTAAGCCCCTACATGAGACCGTTACCTGCTATCTTGCCCCTGCCACGATTTCACACCTAATCGATATCGAGATGGCCCCTCAGTTCAATATCAGCCTCGTTGGCCCCCCCTTTTTTGGCAAAACCCACACCCTTGCGGATTATCACACCAGCGCCCGCCGCGTTGATTGCCAGTTGTGTAGCTGATGCAGCTCGGTCTTCTTAAGAAGGGTAAACAATCAAGCACACAAACAGGGGGTTAGCTCATCACTTCTGTCACATAACCTCGCGGAAACCAAGTTCAGCACAGTTATCACCGACATTCCGCACCTGAT
>NZ_CDDH01000005.1 GCF_000819725.1 Aeromonas australiensis
CGTTGAACAGATAACGCTCAACCAGCTTCTTCTCTTCGCCACCTGCAGCCACGTTCATGGTGCGGCTCAGCAGGTTGCGGGCACGGATGGTCAGTTCGCGCGGGTTAAACGGCTTGGTGATGTAATCATCGGCGCCGATCTCCAGGCCCAGGATCTTGTCCACTTCGTTGTCACGACCGGTCAGGAACATCAGGGCGATGTTGTCGTTCTCACGCAGTTCACGGGCCAGCAGCAGGCCATTTTTGCCCGGCAGGTTGATGTCCATGATCACCAGATTGATGGTGTGGGAAGTGAGGGCCTGGTGCATTTCGTCGCCGTTGTTGGCTTCGAGCACAATGTAGCCTTCCGCTTCAAAAATGCTTTTCAGGGTATTGCGTGTGACCAGCTCGTCTTCGACGATCAGAATGTGTGGTGTTTGCATGAGTATTCCCAGATTCTTATCAGTTAATTATCTTAAATTTAACACTCTTTGGCGTTTCAAACCGATTTCCTGACGGATCCTGAAAATTTATTACGTCATCCTGGGTATGAGAGTCAGGTCGGAATATCGCGAATTAGGCATCAGTACCGGCAAGTATCCCTGTGCCACTTATAGGTTCCCGACAAGTCTGGTCGAGTAGAGCCTGGAAAGGTCGTCCATTACGAAAGTGGCCGCATTTTATCAGTTAACAGGCGCATAACAACACTCTTTGCCGTCAGATAGCAACTTTTTAACTCTGTTTTGATATAGGTCAAACCCGGGCACAGCTGCATCATACTTGGCCTGAACCGATTTTTCGCCCCTATAAAATGTAATGGAATGTAACATGTGATTGACATGAATTTGTGGGAAAACTACAAGAAAATCTGCTTTATCGCGCCATTTGAGCCACCACATTGGCCTGCCTTTGCCATCATCACCGCCTGGAACCCGGCCAGCAAGTGGGTCACAGAAAGACGCAATGTGCGGCGGGAACGGGCGCTGTGGCACCATCTGACCGTGGATTTGCAGGTGCCTGTGGTGGGGCCGTTTTGGGGATCGGATCCCGATGAACAGTGGCAAGAGTCATCGCTGGCGGTGGTGCTCTCCCTGCCACAAGCTCGTCAGCTGGCTGCTCGCTTTGGCCAGAATGCCATCTACTGGGTGGAGAATGACCAGCTCTGGTTGGTGTCAGTATTGATCGATAAGTCAGCAGTTTGTCTGGGCAATATTGAATCCTTCTGGATTGCCAGAAACCTTGCCTGATGAAAGAATGAACACCTTCATGTATCTGAAAGGAATCAAATCATGCTGGATCTCCTGCCCGACCTCTGCGATCAACATGGCGACTTGCTGCAAGTGGCCGACCCGGTGTTTCAGGATTTTGGCGGCAAGGCCCTCTTTTATGGTCGCGCCGTAACGCTCTCCTGTTATGAAGACAACAGTCTGGTGCGGGATCTGGTGACCCGCCCCGGTCATGGCAAGGTGATGGTGATCGATGGCGGCGGCTCGCTGCGCCGTGCGCTACTGGGCGATCAACTGGCGGTCAAGGCGGTGGAGCAGGGGTGGGAGGGGATCCTGATCCACGGTGCGGCGCGGGATGTGGGCACCCTGGCGACACTGGCGCTCGGGGTCAAGGCGCTGGCGGCCTGTCCGGTCAAGACCGAAAAAAGGGGATTGGGGGAGCTGGGGGCTGTGGTCAGTTTTGCCGGCTTGACCATTCATGAAGGGGATTATGTTTACGCGGATCGCAACGGCGTGGTGGTCAGTGCCACGCCGTTGTTGTGAACATCAGAAGTTGAAGCCGACGCCCAGCGTCAACGCCTGATCGGCGGTGATGGCACTGACGCCATAGTTGGCGGTGAGGGAGAGTTTGGGGGTCAGCAGCAGGCTGGAGTTAAGCTCCAGCAATGTGCTGCCCTGGTTGAGCTCCAGATGCCGGATTTGGCTACCGACATTGAGTGCGGGGGAGAGCTGATAGCGTACCCCCGTGCTCATATTGAAGCCGGATTGACGATTTTTATCCGCTGCTGCTGGCCCTGCTTCCATAAAGAGGGTCACATCATT
>NZ_CDDH01000006.1 GCF_000819725.1 Aeromonas australiensis
AAGGTCGAAAGGTCGAAAGGAAGGGTTACCACGACATTTCCTGTGGGAACCCCGCTTTTCCGAATTTTCCAAAGGCGGTTACACTATCCGGGAAAACCGTGAGCAGCGCCTTAGTCTGCGCGCTGATCCCGACCCTGCTGCACCATTTCAACCGGCAGTCGCGAGGGTTCATGAGCCACTTCGAGCCCATCCTCTCCATACTGCGGTAACTCTGACTTGCCCCATACCCGGCTCCACCAAATATCCCACGTGATCCAACTGGTCATATGCAGCTCCTGACGGTGAAGGTGATAGCAACAACGCACCACTCGCACGGCAGGATAGCGGCTGGGGGTGACAGGGAAATGACAAAAATATCACCTGTAAAAAGGCAACTGGCGGTGGCGAGAAAAAGCCGCAACAGCTCACATATTCGGCGAAATCATCCTGAAATGAGTCACAAATTCGCAGGTTGTGGATTGCAGCCGACCCTGTTCCAGCCAAAGCTGGCTTGCCCATTCAGGCATCTATAAAAACAGGGACACAATAATGAAACACACAGCGGGAATATGGGCGATCGCAGGTATGCTGATCGCCCCCTTGGCGCACGCCGACGTCATACTGCACGCCTTCAACTGGAAGTACAGTGAAGTGACCGCCAAGGCCGACCTTATCAAGTCGGCCGGTTACAAACAGGTACTCATCTCACCGCCCCTGAAGTCGTCGGGTAACGAGTGGTGGGCCCGTTACCAACCGCAAGATCTGCGCCTGGTGGACTCACCCCTTGGCAACAAACAGGATCTCGAGCAGCTGATCGCCGCCATGAAGGCGCGCGGTATCGCCGTCTATGCCGATGTGGTGCTTAACCATATGGCTAACGAGAGCTGGAAGCGCCAGGACCTCAACTACCCCGGCAATGAACTACTGGGCCAGTACGCCGCCAACCCGACCTATTTCGAACGCCAGAAACTGTTTGGCGATCTGGGGCAAAACTTCCTCTCCGGTCAGGATTTTCATCCCGAAGGGTGCATCAGCGACTGGAGCGATCCGGGCCATGTCCAGTATTGGCGACTCTGTGGCGATGCCGGCGACAG
Source organism: Aeromonas australiensis (assembly GCF_000819725.1). Taxonomy (GTDB): domain Bacteria; phylum Pseudomonadota; class Gammaproteobacteria; order Enterobacterales; family Aeromonadaceae; genus Aeromonas; species Aeromonas australiensis. Next base: position 1,074 of record NZ_CDDH01000006.1, read on the forward strand.
GGGGCTGCCGGATCTCGATCCCAATAACTGGGTGGTAAGCCAACAGCAGGCCTATCTCAAAGCGCTCAAGGGGATGGGGATCAAGGGCTTTCGGGTCGATGCGGTCAAACACATGAGCGATTATCAGATTAATGCCGTGCTCACCCCCGAGATCAAACAGGGGATGCATGTCTTTGGCGAGGTGATCACCACAGGGGGCGCAGGCAGCACCGATTACGATCGTTTCCTCAAACCCTACCTCGACAGCAGCGGCCAGGGGGCCTATGACTTCCCACTGTTTGCCTCCCTGCGCGGAGCACTCAGTTACGGTGGCAGCATGAACCTGCTGGCGGATCCGGGGGCTTATGGCCAGGCGCTGCCGGGTAGCCGTGCCATCACTTTTGCGGTCACCCACGACATCCCCACCAACGACGGCTTCCGCTATCAGATCTTAAGCCAGACGGATGAAAAGCTGGCTTATGCCTACCTGCTTGGGCGCGATGGTGGCTCGCCACTGGTCTATTCGGATCACGGTGAAACCCGGGACAAGGATGGGCTGCGCTGGCAGGATTACTACTTGCGCGCCGATCTCAAAGGGATGATCCGCTTCCATAACATGGTGCAGGGTCAACCCATGCAGCTGGTCGGCAGTGGCGACTGCTTCGTGCTGTTCAAACGGGGCAAGCAGGGGCTGGTTGGCATCAACAAGTGCGACTCCGAGCAGGAGTACTGGCTCGATACTGCCAGGTTCGAGATGAACTGGTATCGCAACTATCGGGACGTGCTCGACCAAGGCGCCGTTCTCAATGTGCAGAGCCAGTGGGTACGGGTCGCCATGCCCGCCCGCAGCGCCAGAATGTGGCTGCAGGAGTGATCCCGCTAGCACCCAACCCTACTTTCAGCTGGCCGTCATAAATAACAGACAAATAAAAAGAGCGACCACCAGGGTCGCTCTTTTTGATCAGAGACGTTGCTCGGAACAGGTGACGATTACTCCTCGCCCGCTTCCCCTGCATCGACCGCATCAGTGCCGGTCGCGGTATCGGTACCTTCAGATACCTCACCGTCAACGGCCAGCGCGTCGTTCTCGTCTTCGTCGCTCTCGGCAATGCGCTGCAGACCAACCACGGTCTCGTCTTCACCGGTACGGATCAGACGGACACCGCCGGTGTTACGGCCAATGACGCTCACCTCGGCAACACGGGTACGCACCAGGGTGCCGCCGTTGGTGATCAGCATGATCTGGTCGGTATCTTCAACCTGGATCGCATCGATCACCTTGCCATTACGCTCATCCACCTTGATGGAGATAACGCCCTGGGTACCACGGCTCTTGGTCGGGTATTCGGCCAACGCAGTCCGCTTGCCGTAACCGTTCTCGGTGGCGGTGAGGATGGCACCTTCGCCGCGCGGAACGATGAGGGAAACCACCTTGTCACCGGCGCCCAGCTTGATGCCGCGTACACCAGCGGCGGTACGACCCATGGGGCGCACGCCCTTGAAGGTGCCCTTGCTTTCGGTGCCTTCGCCGTTGTCGCTGCCATCATCATCGTTGCCGGCATCGTCGTCGGTTTCGACTTCGTCAGTGGCATCAGCATCAGCGCGACCGCTGCCTTCCGCGAAGCGAACAACTTTGCCCGCGTCGGAGAAGAGCATGATCTCGTTGCTGCCATCGGTGATATCTACCCCGATCAGCTCATCACCCTCTTTAAGGTTGATGGCACGAATACCGGAGGAGAGCGGACGACTGAAGTCAGAGAGGCTGGTCTTCTTCACGGTACCGTTGGCGGTGGCGAAGAAGACATACTTGTCGGCGTCATACTCCTTCACCGGCAGGATAGCGGTGATACGCTCACCCTCTTCCAGCGGCAGCAGGTTGATGATCGGACGGCCACGGGCGCCACGGGACGCTTCCGGCAGCTGGTAAACCTTGAGCCAGTAGACCTTGCCACGGGTGGAGAAGCACAGAATGGTGTCGTGGGTGTTGGCCACCAGCAGACGCTCCACAAAATCCTCTTCCTTGATCCGGGTGGCCGACTTGCCACGACCACCGCGGCGCTGGGCCTCGTAGTCGGAGAGCGGCTGATACTTCACATAGCCCTGGTGAGACAGGGTCACCACCACGTCTTCCGGGGTGATCAGATCTTCGATGTTGATCTCGGCACTGGACATGCTGATCTCGGTGCGACGCTCGTCGCCATACTGCTCGCGCACGGCCAGCAGTTCATCGCGGATCACCTCCATCAAACGAGCCGGGCTCGCCAGGATGTGCAGCAGCTCGGCGATCAGATCCAGCAGAGATTGGTACTCTTCCAGGATCTTCTCGTGCTCGAGGCCGGTCAGCTTGTGCAGACGCAGGTCAAGGATGGCCTGGGCTTGCTGTTCGGTCAGGAAGTAGTGACCTTCACGGATACCGAACTCGGGCTCCAGCCACTCTGGCCGTGCCGCGTCGTCGCCCGCTTTTTCCAGCATAGCGGCCACGTTGCCGAGCTCCCAGCCCTTGGCAACCAGACCCGCTTTCGCCTCGCTCGGGGTCGCGCTGTGGCGGATCAGCTCGATGATGGGATCGATGTTGGCCAGCGCAACCGCCAGACCTTCCAAGATGTGCGCCCGATCCCGCGCTTTGCGCAGTTCGAACACAGTCCGGCGAGTCACCACTTCACGGCGGTGCAGCAGGAACGCATCCAGGATCTCTTTAAGGTTCATCACCTTGGGCTGGTTGTTATCGAGCGCCACCATGTTGATGCCGAACGTGGTCTGCATCTGGGTGTGCTTGTAGAGATTGTTCAGCACAATCTCGCCGGACTCGCCGCGCTTGATCTCGATAACGATGCGCATGCCGTCTTTGTCAGACTCATCGCGCAGGGCACTGATGCCTTCGATCTTCTTCTCTTTGACCAGCTCGGCGATCTTCTCGATCAGTCGAGCCTTGTTCACCTGATAGGGGATCTCGTGAACGATGATGGTCTCGCGACTGGTCTTCTCGTCCACTTCCACTTCAGCTTTGGCCCGCACATAGATGGAGCCACGACCGGTACGGTACGCCTGCACGATGCCGGAACGCCCGTTGATAATGCCACCGGTAGGGAAATCCGGGCCGGTGATGTAGGTCATCAGCTCGTCAATGGTGAGGTCGCCGTTTTCGATCAGCGCCAGGCAGCCATTGACAATCTCGGTGAGGTTGTGAGGCGGAATGTTGGTCGCCATGCCCACCGCGATACCGGAGGAGCCGTTGACCAGCAGGTTGGGAACCTTGGTAGGCATGACCGCCGGGATCATCTCGGTGCCATCATAGTTCGGCACCCAGTCCACGGTCTCTTTGTCCAGATCAGCCAGCAGCTCGTGGGAGATGCGGGCCATCCGCACTTCGGTATAACGCATCGCCGCGGCGCTGTCGCCGTCGACTGAACCGAAGTTGCCCTGACCATCGACCAGCATGTAACGCATGGAGAAATCCTGCGCCATCCGGACAATGGTGTCATACACAGCGCTATCGCCGTGCGGGTGATATTTACCGATTACGTCACCGACCACACGGGCCGATTTTTTATAGGGCTTGTTCCAGTCGTTCCCCAACTCGTTCATAGCAAACAGAACGCGGCGGTGAACCGGTTTCAAGCCATCACGCACATCCGGCAGAGCTCGTCCTACGATCACGCTCATGGCGTAATCAAGATAGGAACTCTTGAGCTCTTCTTCGATGTTGACCGGCGTGATCTCTCTGGCCAGATCGCTCATAGAAAGCCTTATCCCTAATTAGTTGTTCTTTGGCTTAAACAGCGCGACATGGTAACACACTGAGCCAAATACCTTAAGCCACAAATCGGGTATCAGATCGGGCTGGTGTGACAAAGTCCGTCCGTTATAATGCCCGCCAGGACAATAGATTGCGCGTGGATCTCACTCGCGCCCTTGCCACAGGATCTTCGATAAATGAACAGTGACGCCAATGTCGATCTGACCGAAATCGCCAAATTTGAAGCCATCGCCTCCCGCTGGTGGGACATGGAGGGTGAATTCAAACCCCTGCACCAGATCAACCCGGTACGCCTTGACTGGATCACCGACAAGAGCGGCGGTCTGTTTGGCAAGCGCATGCTCGATATCGGCTGCGGTGGCGGCATCCTCTCCGAGAGCATGGCCCGCCGTGGCGCCAGGGTAACCGGCATCGACATGGGCAAGGAGCCCCTCGGCGTCGCCCGCCTGCACGCCCTGGAGCAGGGGGTCGAGCTGGAGTATCGCCAGATCACCGCTGAAGCCCACGCAGAAGAAGCGCCGGGCCAGTATGACGTAGTAACCTGCATGGAGATGCTGGAGCATGTGCCGGACCCCGCTTCCGTGCTGCGCGCCATCGCCACCCTCGTGCGCCCAGGCGGCCGGGTGTTTGTCTCCACCATCAACCGCAACCCCAAATCCTATCTGATGATGATCCTCGGCGCCGAATACCTGATGAAGATGGTGCCCAAGGGTACTCACGACCACAAAAAATTCATCACCCCGGCCGAACTGTGTCGTATGGGTGAGGCCGCGGGCCTGCTGGTGCGAGACATGAGCGGGGTGCACTATGCGCCGCTCTCCAACAGTTTCAAGCTCGGTAAGAATGTCGATGTCAACTATATGGTGGAGTTTGTCCGCCCGGAGCAGGGTTGATGAGCGCCCCCCACCCTCTTCACTGCGTGCTGTTTGATCTGGACGGCACCCTGCTCGACACAGCCCCGGATCTGGGGGCCGCCGTCAACCATGTATTGATCAGCGAAGGCTTTGCGCCGCTCTCTGACGACATCATTCGCCAGACCACCTCCAACGGCGCCCTCGGGCTGCTCAGGGCAGGTCTTGGCGATGAACTGCTCGAGGAGCTGGGCGCCACCCGCCTGCGCACCGCCCTGCTCGACCATTACGCCGCCAACCTTTGCGTCGGTACCCGCCCCTATGAGGGGATGGTGGATCTTATCGAGTGGCTGGATGAAAAATCGCTGCCCTGGGGCATCGTCACCAACAAGCCGGGCTTTCTCACCGAGCCACTGCTGGCAGCCCTGCCCGAGCTTGCCAGCTGCGGCGTCACCGTCAGCGCCGATACCCTGCCGGTACGCAAGCCCGATCCCGCCCCCATGTTCTTTGCTTGTGAGACGCTGGGGGTCGAGGCGGCTCACTGCCTCTATGTGGGGGATCATGTGCGCGACATCGAAGCCGGCCGAAACGCGGGCATGCGTACTGCTGTCGCCGGCTGGGGTTACCTCAATGATGAGGAGGACCCCGCGCTCTGGGGCGCAGACCTGCACTTTGATACCGTGCAGACCCTGCACCACTGGCTGCGCTACGAGCTGACGCTCAAGAGGTGACACACCGCATTACCAAACAGAGTATGACAACGGGGTGGAGGGAGACACCTCGCCCCTTTGACACACTTCTTTTACGCTCTCATGTTGTGCAACGCACTTATACGCCTATTCATGGATCATAAAGGCAGCTTACCGCCTATATATATACCCATTTGACAAGCTCGCAGCCGTCCCAGACAGGCCACAAAGCGCCATCACCGGGGTAAAAACCTTGCCCCGCTGAGCACGCGCCTGCGACAACTGGACAGCTTTTGACCCTTGTTGCATAACGGATAATCAGTCGCGGTTTGCTAGTAAAAAGCCCCTCGTTTCGCAAGAAAAAAAAGTTATTTAAATTTTCCATCTTCGATCGAGAGGCTTGCATTTAACGAAGCGGACTAATGAAAACCCGCTCACTGTGAGCAACCACTAACAGAGACAACAACACCCACAATTTATCCACAGCAAGGCAGTTATCCACACATTGCAATGCGCTGTCGACCTCACTATCTTGTAGCTCGAACTTAAAATAACACTATATCTTGTGATTCATCGCACAATAGTTACCCAATGGCGGCTCAGGTTCAAACCTCGATGACGGCCACAAATCGGGTGCGGTGCGATGTTTTTTCGGGAATCAACTGAAGGTCATCAGCCAATGAACTTGTTTGTGACGAAGCGTAACGGACACAAAGAACCCATCGATCTGGATAAAATTCACCGTGTGCTGGATTGGGCAGCCGAAAAGCTCGACAACGTGTCGGTCTCCCAGGTAGAGCTCAAGTCACACATCCAGTTCTATGACGGCATCCGTACCGCCGACATTCACGAAACCATCATCAAGGCGACGGCTGACCTTATCTCAGAGCAGACCCCTGACTACCAGTATATGGCCGCCCGTCTGGCCATCTTCCACCTGCGCAAGAAGGCCTACGGCCAGTTCGAGCCGCCCCACCTCTACCAGCACGTGGCTCGTCTGGTGGACATGGGCAAGTACGACAAGCACCTGCTGGAAGACTATACCCAGGCGGAATTCGAAGAGCTGAACGCGCACCTGGATCACTGGCGCGACATGAACTTCTCCTACGCGGCGGTCAAGCAGCTGGAAGGCAAGTACCTGGTACAGAACCGCGTCACTGGCGAGATTTACGAGAGCCCGCAGTTCCTCTATATCCTGGTGGCGGCCTGCCTCTTCTCCAAGTATCCGAAAGATACCCGCCTGAACTACATCAAGCGCTTCTATGATGCGGTCTCGACCTTCAAGATCTCGCTGCCGACCCCGATCATGAGCGGCGTGCGTACCCCGACCCGCCAGTTCAGCTCCTGTGTGCTGATCGAGTGCGATGACAGCCTGGATTCCATCAACGCCACCGCCAGCTCCATCGTGCGTTATGTCTCCCAGCGCGCTGGCATCGGCATCAACGCCGGCCGCATCCGCGGTCTGGGCAGCCCCATCCGTGGCGGCGAAGCGTTCCACACCGGTTGCATCCCCTTCTACAAGTACTTCCAGACTGCGGTGAAGTGCTGCTCCCAGGGCGGCGTGCGCGGCGGTGCGGCCACCCTGTTCTACCCGCTGTGGCACACCGAAGTGGAGAGCCTGCTGGTACTGAAGAACAACCGCGGCGTGGAAGAGAACCGGGTCCGTCACATGGACTACGGTGTGCAGATCAACAAGCTGATGTATCAGCGCCTTATCAAGGGCGGTGACATCACCCTGTTCTCCCCCTCCGATGCACCGGGTCTGTATGACGCTTTCTTCGCCGATCAGGACAAGTTCGAGCAGCTCTACGTCAAGTACGAGCAAGATCCGAGCATTCGCAAGAAGACCCTCAAGGCAGTGGATCTCTTCTCCCTGATGATGCAAGAGCGTGCCGGTACCGGTCGCATCTACATCCAGAACGTCGACCACTGCAACACCCACAGCCCGTTCGATCCGGGCGTGGCGCCGGTGCGCCAGTCCAACCTCTGCCTCGAGATTGCGCTGCCGACCAAGCCGCTCAACAACATCGACGATGAGAACGGCGAGATCGCCCTGTGTACCCTCTCCGCCTTTAACCTGGGCGCCATCGAGAAGCTGGAAGATCTGGAAGAGATGGCCGATCTGGCCGTGCGTGCCCTCGACGCCCTGCTGGACTATCAGGACTACCCGATTGCCGCCGCCAAGAAGGGCAGCATGGGCCGTCGTACCCTGGGGATCGGCGTCATCAACTACGCCTACTACCTGGCCAAAAACGGTGCCCGCTACTCTGACGGCTCAGGTCTGGCCCTGACTCACCGCACCTTCGAGGCCATTCAGTACTACCTGCTGAAAGCCTCCGTGCAGTTGGCCCGCGAATTTGGCCCCTGCCCGCTGTTTGGCGAGACCACCTACGCCCAGGGCATACTGCCAATCGACACCTACAAGAAGGATCTGGATGCGCTGTGCAACGAGCCGCTGCATCTGGATTGGGAAAGCCTGCGCGAAGAGATCAAATCTGTGGGTCTGCGCAACTCCACCCTGACCGCCCTGATGCCGAGCGAGACCTCCAGCCAGATCTCCAACGCCACCAACGGCATCGAGCCGCCACGTGGTCTGGTCTCGGTCAAGGCCTCCAAAGACGGCATTCTCAAACAGGTGGTGCCCGAGTATGATCGCCTGAAAGATCAATACGAATTGCTCTGGAAGCAACCAAGCGTTGACGGCTACCTGCAGCTGGTCGGCATCATGCAGAAGTTTGTGGATCAGGCGATCTCCGCCAACACCAACTACGACCCGGCCCGTTTTGAAGGCAACAAGGTGCCGATGAAACAGCTGCTGAAGGATTTGCTGACCGCCTACAAATACGGCCTCAAGACCCTCTACTATCACAACACCCGTGATGGTGCGGACGACACCCAGACCGACCTGCAAGATGACGGTTGCGCTGGCGGGGCTTGCAAAATATAAGGCGCAGCAAGATCTGATAACCGGGCGGGAGCATAATGCTCCCGCTCTCCTGTTTTCCCTACTCACATATTCTGGTAACCATGGCCTATTCAACTTTCTGCCAAACCCAAAACGACCAGCTCAAAGAGCCGATGTTTTTTGGCCAATCGGTCAACGTGGCCCGTTATGACCAGCAAAAGCACGAAGTGTTCGAGCGGCTGATCGAAAAGCAACTCTCCTTCTTCTGGCGCCCGGAAGAGGTGGATGTCTCCCGTGATCGCATCGACTATCAGGCCCTGCCCACTCACGAGCAGCACATCTTCATCTCCAACCTGAAGTACCAGACCCTGCTTGACTCCATTCAAGGCCGCAGCCCCAACGTCGCCCTGCTGCCGCTGGTCTCCATCCCCGAGCTGGAAACCTGGATCGAAACCTGGGCCTTCTCCGAGACCATCCATTCTCGCTCCTACACCCACATCATCCGCAATATCGTCAACACACCGTCCCAGGTATTCGACGACATCGTGACCAACGAGCAGATCTTGAAGCGCGCCGGCTCCATCAGCCACTTCTACGACGACCTGATCGAAGCGACCGCCCTCTACAACCTGCACGGAGAAGGCACCCATACTGTTGCGGGTCGTGAGGTGACCATCACATTGCGCGAGCTGAAGAAAAAGCTCTACCTCTGCCTGATGAGCGTCAACGCGCTGGAAGCCATCCGCTTCTACGTCAGCTTCGCCTGCTCCTTTGCCTTCGCCGAGCGAGAGCTGATGGAAGGCAACGCCAAGATCATCAAGATGATCGCTCGCGACGAAGCACTGCACCTGACCGGCACCCAGCACATGCTGAACCTGATGCGCAGTGGTCAGGACGACCCGGAAATGGCCGAGATTGCCGCCGAGTGCGAGCAGGCCTGTTTCGATCTGTTCAAGGAGGCCGCCATCCAGGAGAAGGAGTGGGCCGAGTACCTGTTCCAGGATGGTTCCATGATCGGTCTGAACAAGGACATCCTCTGCCAGTACGTGGAGTACATCAGCAACCTGCGGATGGCCGCGGTCGGTCTGCAACCCGCCTTCTCCGGCACCAAGCAGAACCCGATCCCCTGGATCAACACCTGGCTCTCCTCCGACAACGTACAGGTCGCCCCGCAAGAGGTGGAGGTCAGCTCCTATCTGGTCGGTCAGATCGATAGCGAAGTGAGCGCCGACGATTTGGGTGATTTCGAACTGTGAGTCAGCTAGCTGATATGGGTGATTGCAAGCTGTGAGTGACGCGACCAACACGCTGATCCCTGCCCAGCACGACCCCGCTGAGAAGCAGGCGCTGCAACCACCACGAGTGCATACCCGGGATGGCGTGCTGCACGCCCATCCCGGCGAAAGCGTACTGGAGACCCTGGAGCGCCACGGTCATCGGATCGAGTTCCAGTGTCGCAGCGGTTATTGCGGCGCCTGCCGCACCCCGCTGACCGCAGGCTCGGTGCACTACCCCAATGTGCCGCTCGCCTTCGTCTCTCAGGGAGAGTGTCTCCCCTGCTGCTGCAAGCCGGTCGGCGCCATCAAGCTGGACATCAAGAAGGGCTAAGATCCCGTCTGTCACCCACCAGTCACGAAACAAAAAGCCGCCGGATCTGCTCCGGCGGCTTTTTTGTCGCGTTGAGTATCAGTGAAGGGCCTTGCGTAGCCCTTACCGACAGCAGGTTACAACCAAGGTGCCGCGGTCGGCCCGTGATGCAACCCCAGCTTCCAGACCCGGCCGAAGTGCTTGTAGTGACCCGCGTCGACACCGGCCTCCTCACCCATCCCATGGTAGAGATCGAGATGTCCCTTCTTCACCGCACCGCCCACATCCAGTGCAATCAACAACCGCAGCTGATGCTTGCCAGTCCAGTTGCCGTCCTTGTCGAGCAGGGGCACCTCGGCCAAAATCGGGGTGCCCATCGGCAGCAGGGTCTTGTCAGCCGCCACTGCAGCCATGGGCAACAGTGGAATACCGGCGGCGCCCACCACGTCGTTGGTGGGGCGTCGTTCGAAGAAGACATAGGAGGGATTTTGCTCCAGCAGCTCTTTGACCTTGTGCTCGGGTTGCTGGTTGGCCCACTCCTTGATGGCCTTCATCGACATCTTCTCTTTAGGCACCTCACCCCGGTCGATCAACACTCGGCCGATGCTGACATAACCGTGCCCGTTCTTGCCGCTGTAACCCAGATATTGCAACTTGTCGTCATCGCCGTAGTGCACAAACCCGGAGCCTTGCACATCCATCAGGAAGTTGTCGATGAGAGATTGGCTATACCCCAGTTCAAGACCTCGGTTGGCCAGTGCACCACGATGGATCTCGGCACGGGTCGGGCAGCGACTACCACATTTTGGCATGGCATACAGGGGATGTTTGTAGTTAGCATCCGGTCGGTGGCGCACCTCCAGCACCGGTGAGTAGTAGCCGGTAAAGAGCACGTTACCCATCCGATCCGCACCGCCCAGCTGGGCCAGGCTGATACCGTACTCGGTGATATAAGCCGGATCGCCACCATTGGCAACCCAACGAGAGAGCTGGTGATAAAGCTCACCGTAACGGCTCGCCATCCGCCCGGAGCGCTGCAATACAATACGACTTTGTGGGCCAAATTGACTGAAATCTGCTGGCGCACTGCTGTTGACCCGCTCCACCCTCACCAGATCCTCCGGCAAGGTTCCATCCAGATACTGCCTGCCCAGATTTTCTGGCATCTCGCAGTTGAGAAAGCACTTGTTGTCGGTCTGCTTTGTGGGCGGCTCTACTTTATCTGACTTGCCCGCACAACCAGCCAGTCCCAACACTGCGGCGATCAGCCAATACGCCTGTTTGTTCATATGTCCTCATTTAACACCAAGATCCATGCACGGCGGCAAGATGCCAAATTTGCAGGGTGAAAGCAAACGACATCAATCACTTGAAGAGAGATTTCTCGAAAGAGGGAGCGCTGGGTTATAACAAGGTGAAAGGATGTGCGAGGTAATGGATGGAGCAGCTCGAAATCTTCCCGCTGCAGAGCCCCTGCATCGGGGTCTGCGAAGTGAACAACAAAGGCTACTGCAAGGGCTGCCTGCGCAATCGCGAAGAGCGTTTCAACTGGCTCAACATGACCCCTGCCCAGCAACAAGAGGTGATGCGCCTGTGCCGGGATCGTAAGCGCAGGGTCGAGGCTGCGCGGCGCAAGGCTCGCGAAGGCGCTCCCACTGAACCGCAAGCACAGCCAGGCTGGGATTTCTGACCCATCCAGCCATCACTGCGTCCAATACTCCTGCGCACACGACAGCCTGCCTAGCCAGCATATAACAATGCCGCCCGATCTTTCGACCGGGCGGCATTGTCATTGTGATGCCCGTGATAGGCGCGGCAGATCAACCAAACAGGTGGTGAGTGACGATGAACAGCCCCCCTGAGAGCAGCATGGTCAGCGGCAGGGTAAGCACCCAGGCCATCATAATGGTCTTGATGGTCTTGCTCTGCAGCCCTGATTTGTTGGCTACCATGGTGCCCGCCACCGCAGAGGAGAGGATGTGGGTGGTCGATACGGGCATGCCGGTCAAACTGGCGACCCCGATGGAGGTTGCTGCCGTGATCTGAGCCGCGATGCCCTGGCTGTAGGTCATCCCGCTGGAGCCAATCTTCTCGCCCACGGTATGAACGATACGACGCCAACCCACCATGGTCCCACAACCGAGCGCCAACGCAATGGAGACGATCACCCAGGTCGGTGCATATTCAGCGGTCGCGGTCAGATCCTTGCGCCATTTTGCCAGATCGCTCAACTCTTTGGCCGGCAGCGGCAGCTTGGCAACCTTACGGGCGGTGTCATCGATACAGAGCAACAAACGACGTACTTCACGACGGTCGGTCAGGCTCATCTGATCATAGGTACGCACAGCTGCCAGATGGGTATCCAGGTTCGTCATCGCTTGCAAGGCGGTATCGGCAGAGCAGTGTGATATCAACTCTTCTTGCGCGGTTGTCGGTGCCGAGAAGTTGATCACCCCAGCCAGGGTCTCCTGATTGCGCTGGTAGATCTCCATGATGCGCTGGTTAGCATCCTGAGTCCGATCCAGCTCGTAGGGACGGCTGTTCAAATCGAGTGCGAAATAGGCGGGGGCCATGCAGATCAGCACCAGCATCACCAGACCAATCCCCTTCTGGCCATCGTTTGAACCGTGCACGAAGCTGACGCCCATGGCAGAGGCCACCAGGGTGAGGCGGGCCCAGAATGGCGGGTGCTTCTTGCCATCCACCAGCTGACGCTCTTCCGGTGTTTTGTGGATCTTGTTACTGGTCCAGATCCGTTTCATCGCCAGCAGCAGTAGCGCCGCGATGATGAAACCGATTGTGGGAGAGATGATGAGGGAAAGCATGATGTCGATCGCTTTGCCCACGTTGATCCCTTCTGTCACCGGTTTATGGGTGATCCAGGCATAGGCGCCGCCGACCCCCAGAATAGAACCGATCAAGGTATGTGAACTGGAGGCCGGGATCCCGAAATACCAGGTCCCCAGATTCCACACGATGGCGGAAAACAGCAAGGAGAAGACCATGATCAGGCCCTGGCTGGAATCCATTTCCAACAGCAGATCAACAGGCAGCAGATGAACGATGGCATAGGCCACCCCCAGACCACCGAACATGACCCCAAAGAAATTGAATATCCCGGATGAAACCACCGCCAAATGAGCTGGCATCGCCTTGGTATAGATAACCGTTGCTACCGCGTTAGCGGTATCGTGAAAGCCATTGATAAATTCATAGGCAAGCACAAAAAAAACGGCCAATACCAAACCGATTGACCACCACAAACCCAAATCACTGAACATTTCAAACATAGAAAAAAGCCTGTTTATGAGTTGCGGCGGATTATGCCAGATGGTGGCCAACACCATAGCCACCCTTGAAATATTTCAGTCCCCAAAAAAAAGAACTTTGTGGCAAAAAAGGCCATGAGAACAGTTGCCATGCGGCCTGCCAGAGATTAATTAAAGCCACCATAGCGTGCAAGAAAGAGCGAAAAAGCTGATTTTTTACGCCAAAAAACCTTATTTCTCTGGCGCTTTTATGACAAAAAACAGCCAGCGTGGCGGTAAAATATGTCGAACCAGCCACCCCATCCGACCAGCACCACAAAACTTATACCCGTTTGATTCCAGACGTAAAAAGGGAGCACCTTGTGCTCCCTTGAATCGTTGCAGTGTGATCCGTATCAGTCTTGATTGATACGGCTGGCGACGGCGCCCTGCTGGCTCTTGTACTTGGCATTTTCCCGCTTGTTGTAGGGGCGGGCTGCGACGCCGGAGAGCATCTCGAAGTTCAGGGCGCCGATCTTCATCTTGGGACGCAGGGCCAGCGGCAGTTTGCCGCCGTTGTAGAACTCCAGCACGATGCGACCGGACCAACCCGGGTCGATCCGGTGTGCAGTTACGTGCACCATCAAACCCAGGCGTGCCAATGAAGAGCGCCCATCCAGCCAGCCGACAATATCAGCAGGCAGGGTGACGGATTCATAGGTTACCGCCAGCGCCAGCTGACCCGGGTGCAGGTAGAAGGCTTCGCCATCGGGAATGTGGATCTCTTCACTCATCACCCGATCGATTGCATCGGCCATCTCGCTGCTCGGACCGCTCAGATCGATATAGGGAGCTGTATGATCGCGAAATACCCGAAACTCGTTACCTAGCAGCACATCAACACTGACACCACTGATCCGCTCTACCCCGGGCCGTGGCTCAATGATGATCTTGCCTTCATCCAGATGGCGTTCAATATCGGTATCACACAGACGCATTGGGCGACTCTCCTGATAAATTGTGCTTTTAAACAAGCCGGGCATCACCCGGCTCGTTTCATCTTAACCAATCAACATGTGGCGAATACGCGCCTTGAGCATGTCGATGGCAATGCGATTCTTGCCCCCACGGGGCACAATCACATCGGCGTACTGTTTGGACGGCTCGATAAACTGCAGAAACATCGGTCGCACCGTCTTCTGATACTGCTTGAGTACGGAGTCCATGGTACGACCACGCTCTTGTACATCACGCACCAGACGGCGTAGCAGGCAGATATCGAGCGGTGTGTCCATGAAGATGGAGGCATCCATCAGATCCCGCAGACGGCTGTCAGTCAACAGCAGGATACCTTCCAAAATGATCACTTTGCGCGGGGCAAAATGGCTGACTTCGGCCATCCGGGTATGTTCGGTGTAGGAGTATTGCGGCAGGTCTACCCCTTGTCCCTTGAGCAGAGTGCCAAGGTGTTCTACCAGCAAGCTGTGGTCCATCGAGCTGGGATGGTCATAGTTGGTTTTGACCCGCTCTTCCATGGTCAGGTGGGATTGATCCTTGTAGTAGCAATCTTCGGAGATAACACCGATTTCCCCCGCCCCCAGCTCCGCCACCAGCTCTTCATAAATGGTCTGGGCGATGAGACTTTTGCCAGACGCAGATGCGCCGGCAATACCGATGATCACACACGAATGTTGAGTATCAGACATGACAAATACCTAAAAGAGAAGAGCAGTGGGGGTGATTTAAACCGATCCATTATATGAAAAAGGGGGGGGCATGCCCACCCTCAATTCCCTTTCAAGCAACCGATAGCCGATTATTCATCCAGCGCCATGGCATAGAGGGGGGTCGCAATCGGTTTTGCGCTGAAAAAGAGTTCAGCACCCACCCTGCGAGCCAGCTTCAAATAGGCCTGAGCCAGACTCCCTTCCGGTGCGCCGAACACCGTTGGGCAGCCATCATCCATGTGTTGGCGAATATCAATGTGCAACGGCAGCTGCCCCAACAGCGCCACTTGATACTGCTCAGCCATCTTCTGGCCGCCACCGGTACCGAACAGCGGCTCATGGTGACCGCAGGCGCTGCAGACGTGGTAACTCATGTTCTCGATAATGCCGAGCACCGGCACATTGACCTTGTTGAACATGGCGATCCCCTTGCGCGCATCGGCCAGCGCCACATCCTGCGGGGTGGTCACAATGACCGCGGCCGAGGTGGGCACCTGCTGAGCCATGGTGAGCTGGATGTCGCCAGTGCCCGGTGGCATGTCCACCACCAGATAATCCACCTCGCCCCAACGGGTTTCCCCGAGGATCTGCGCCAGCGCCTTGCTCGCCATCGGGCCACGCCAGATGGTGGCATCCTGCTCGGAGACCAGATAGCCGATGCTGTTGCTCTTGAGGCCGCAGGCCATCACCGGCTCCATCAGCTTGCCGTCATGGCTGACCGGGCGCTCCTTGAGGGTGCCCATCATGGTGGGAATGGAAGGGCCATAGATATCAGCATCGAGAATAGCGACCCGCGCCCCCTCTTTTTGCAGCGCCAGCGCCAGGTTGACCGCGGTGGTGGATTTGCCCACCCCCCCCTTGCCGGAGGCAACTACGATGATGTTGCGAATGCCCTGCACTGCGTTGAGCCCCTGTGCCCGTGGCATGCTGGCGACGTCAATCTCCAGTGCCCAGTCGATACGGGTGGCACCGGTGGCGCTGCGCAGCCTGGCATCGTAGTTCTCTTTGAGCTGTTCGAGCAGCGACAGACCGGCAAACGGCAATACCAGCCGGATAGTGAGCCCCTGACCCTTATCGCTGATTTCGCGAACGAATCCGGCATCCACCAGATCCTTGTGCCAGCCTGCTGGCTTAAATTCGGCGAGGATCTGTTTTACTGAATCAATCACCATTAACTCCTCATTATCTTGTCTTTATCTTGAGGTGAACGGTTACCGCACACAAATCAGTGGCTTGCCTGCCATCGTAACGGCAGGTGCTACCAAGGTTGGCACAGCCACAACCCTAGGCAGGCTACCCCCAATTCGGGTAACATGCACGGCACTCTATCATCCCAACAAGCACATCAAGAACGTAATATGGCAACTGATCCTCGTAAAATGCTGGTAACCTGCGCCCTCCCCTATGCCAATGGCTCCATCCATCTTGGCCACATGCTGGAACATATCCAGGCCGATATCTGGGTTCGTTATCAGCGAATGCGCGGTCATCAGGTGCACTTTATCTGTGCCGATGATGCCCACGGCACCCCGATCATGCTCAAGGCGCAACAGATGGGGATCACCCCGGAAGAGATGATTGCCGCTGTCTCCAAGGAGCACCAGGCCGACTTCGCCGGTTTCAACATCAGCTTTGACAACTATCACTCCACCCACAGCGATGAGAACCGCGAGCTGGCAACGCTTATCTATGGCCGGCTGAAAGAGGGTGGCTTTATCAAGAGCCGCACCATCTCCCAGCTGTTCGATCCGGAAAAATCCATGTTCCTGCCGGATCGTTTCGTCAAGGGTACCTGCCCCAAATGCAAATCTCCGGAGCAGTATGGCGACAACTGCGACAGCTGCGGCGCCACCTACAGCCCGACCGAGCTGATCGAACCGAAATCTGCCGTCTCCGGCGCCACTCCGGTCATGAAGGACTCCGAGCACTTCTTCTTCGACCTGCCACAGTTTGAAAAATGGCTCTCTGAGTGGGTACGCGGCTCCGGCGCCATTCAGGAAGAGATGGCCAACAAGATGCAGGAGTGGTTCGAAAGCGGCTTGCAGCAGTGGGATATCACCCGTGACGCCCCCTACTTCGGGTTCGAAATTCCGGGCGCCCCGGGCAAGTATTTCTACGTCTGGCTGGATGCCCCCATCGGTTATATGGCCTCTTTCAAGAACCTGTGCAACAAGCGTGGCGACATCGACTTTGACAGCTACTGGAACAAAGACTCCAGCGCCGAGCTCTACCACTTCATCGGTAAGGACATCGCCTACTTCCACTGCCTGTTCTGGCCGTCCATGCTGGAAGGCGCCAACTTCCGCAAGCCGACCAAGGTCAACGTGCACGGCTATGTGACCGTCAACGGCGCCAAGATGTCCAAGTCCAAGGGCACCTTTATCAAGGCATCCACCTACCTGAACCACCTGGATCCGGAGTGCCTGCGTTACTACTACGCCGCCAAGCTCAACAGCCGCATCGATGATCTGGACCTGAACCTCGAAGATTTCGTGCAGCGGGTCAACGCTGACGTGGTCAACAAGCTGGTTAACCTGGCGTCGCGCAACGCCGGCTTTATTGCCAAGCGTTTTGGCGGCAAGCTGGCTGCCACCTGCGCCGAACCCGAGCTCTACGCCGAGTTTGTCAACGCCCGCACCGCCATTGCCGAAGCGTATGAGAACCGCGAGTTCAGCCGTGCCATCCGCGAAATCATGGCGCTGGCCGACAAGGCCAACCGCTATGTGGATGACAAGGCTCCTTGGATCATCGCCAAGCAGGAAGGGGCTGATGCCGAGCTGCAAGCGGTCTGCTCCGTTGGCATCAACCTGTTCCGCGTGCTGATGGCCTACTTGAAGCCGGTCATGCCGCTGCTGGCCGAACGTGCCGAAGCCTTCCTGGCCGAGACCCTCAGCTGGGATGGCATCGAAATGCCGCTGGTCGATCATACCGTTGCCCCGTTCAAGGCCCTCTTCTCCCGCATCGAGCCGGCGAAGATTGAAGCCATGATCGAGGCATCCAAGGAAGACTTGGCCAAAGAGCAAGCACCGAAAGTGAGCGGCCCGCTGGCTGATGACCCCATCAGCGAAACCATCAGCTATGACGACTTCGCCAAGATTGACCTGCGGGTCGCGCTGATCAAGAAGGCCGAAGCGGTACCGGAAGCCGAGAAGCTGCTCAAGCTGCAACTGGATATCGGCGGTGAAACCCGTCAGGTGTTTGCCGGTATCAAATCCGCCTATAACCCGGAAGATCTGGAAGGCAAGCTGACCGTGATGGTGGCCAACCTGGCGCCGCGCAAGATGCGCTTCGGCATGTCCGAAGGCATGGTGCTGGCGGCAGGCCCGGGCGGCAAGGATCTCTGGATCCTGGAGCCGCAGGAAGGCGCCCAGCCCGGCATGCGCGTCAAGTAAGCATATCGCTGACTGCGACCACAACCAGCTAGAAGAAGAGAGGCCAAACGGCCTCTCTTTTTTTTGTCTCACATCTTTGGCTTGGAGAGTATGTGTAGATAGTTGGTGCGGATGGCTGCCACAGATTGCGGCCTCGGGGTTATCCACCGCTTGACTTGGCGGACGATACATTTTGTTCTGAATACCTGACCAGCCGACTTGGCATGTGATCCATGTTGTGGCCTGCCAGCATCGCCAGTTTGAGCGCCACCAGCTCCGCCTGTTGACACGCCAGTTGACGCAAACGGGTGGTGATCACCGCATCGAAGTAGTGCTCCAGAATAAGCGGTTTGAGAGCGAGGATCTCTGCCTCGGGCAGGGAGTGGTGGGTCACTGCACTGAAGGCTCCCACAGATCGATCAGGGCCGGATAATCAGCCCGGGATAGCGGAACAATCTTCATAAAATAACTCGATATGATAACCAGCGGGAAGCGACTCTTTCCCGCTGGTAGCGGTGATTAGCGCGCCTGCACCGCCTGCAGCAGCACCGACATATCAGCGCCAAAGTGGCGGCTCTGGATCGCTTCGCGAATATCCGCTTCGCTATAACGGCTGCCCGGGTAGACCACCACGCAGGAGGTGTCGCCCGGTTTGAGGAAGTGGGTCTCGCCAAACGGGGTATAACGGGTGGCACCGATACTAATGAGCGCATGGGGAGGATGCCCCGCCTGCGCTACCAGACCTTGAATGTGCTCCGCCGGACCTTCATCCTGCTGATGGTTGAACTTGTCGATGGCCCAGTCGAGCAGCTTGCCGTGGAAGTAGCTGTAGTCGATGGCAGCGCTATCTACCCCGTAAGCGTGCAGCTCGCCATCGCGCTCCAGATAGCAGGCGATGCGATAGTCATCGAGCTCGCAACCGGCGGCAAAACCGGAAAGCGGCAGCAGGTTGGCCGCCAACCCCTTGCTCTCTTCGCCCCAGTTCTTCTTCTCGCTGATCTTCTTGGCGTTGGGACGGCGGATGGAGCAGTCGTTATAGGCGCCAAAGGCCCGGGGATGGATCGCCACCACCTGCTTACCGGCATACTCCAGCTCGCACCAGAGGGCCACTTCCGGCTCGATCTGTACCTTCTCATCACCGCTGACCGCCGCCTCCGGCAGGAAGATCGCCTTGTCGCTCAACGGGAATACCCCGAGCTGACCCGGATGGCCCGGCACGAAGAAGGGGAACAGCGCCTTGGGCGCGGTGGTATCGCGCACCACGACCGCTACGAAGTCCGACGCTTCACCCGCCTGCTCCAGATGACCGGCGAAATTGCCCGCGACCCCGAGTCCAATAAACTTGCTCTCTGCTGCTATCTGCATCTTGCTCACCTGCATCTTGCCAACGCAAGGTAGCAGGCTCGTCGCCCACTACCGCTAAAGTGGCAAGATTAAACCACAAGGACCCCGCCTTCGCCCAGTCCGGCCCTGTCGTGGTGTGCGCCAGTCCGCTTTTTTAGGGACGAGAAGGCTGTGGTGAACCAGCCATTGCGCACTCATTCAGCTACGCGGTCACCGCGCTGGAAACAGTGCGTTTCCGGCATCTCCCCTCTTTCTCCTTGGGACTCAACTTCATCTTTGTTAGGCTGCCGGCATGCAAAACAACTGTGCGCTTGAGTGCGCCACTGCTCATCACGGCAACCCCATTGGAGAGAAAACAGATGATCGACAAACTCGCCTGGCTCACCTTTAAAGATCAGCAACTGCTCTGCGCCCGCTCCCACGGCAAGGACATCTATTACATCCCAGGCGGCAAGCGGGAACCGGGCGAGAGCGACGAGGCGGCACTGATCCGCGAGATTGAGGAGGAGCTGGCTGTCACCCTGCAGCCCGATACCCTGCGCTTTGCCTGCGAGTTCAGCGCTCAGGCCGATGGCAAACCGGCAGGAGTCGAGGTGCGACTGCGCTGCTACACCGGCGAAGCGAGCGGTACCCCGATCGCCTCGGCCGAAATTGCCGAGCTGCGCTGGCTCGACAGCTCTCACCTCGATGAGCTCTCCCCCGTCTCCCGCCTGCTGTTTACCTGGCTGGTTGAGCAGGGGCAGATCCGCTGACAAGCCGTGCTCACGGCGAGCACAAGTGCCCAGCTCATATGAACCCACGGTGGCAATCAGCCATATCACAGCGCAACGACAAGGATGTCAGATGGACATTGTGAAAGTTAATAGCACAGCGACCTACCAAAGCGCGCTCATCGCCATGCTGCAAGATTGTGTCGATAGCGGCGCCTCGGTCGGTTTTTTGCCTCCGCTGACCATGGAGGAATCTGCCCGCTACTGGCAAGGAGTTGAAGCGGATCTGGCGGCAGGTCACCGAAAGCTGTGGCTTGCCCTTGAGCAACAACAGCTCGTGGGAGCGATTCAGCTCGCGCTCTGTGGCAAGGCCAACGGTCGCCACCGGGCCGAAGTGGAAAAACTGATGGTACTGCAAACGGCGAGAGGCAAAGGTGTCGGTCGTGCGCTGATGCTGGCAATGGAACAAGGCGCCCATGCCGCGGGCCGTTCGCTGCTGGTGCTGGATACTCGCGCCGGTGATGTGGCCTCCCACCTCTATCGTCAACTCGGCTATCTGGAGGCGGGCCAGATCCCGAGCTTTGCACGCAACGCCGATGGCTCTCTTGCTGCGACCGTCATCTTCTACAAACCGCTCTGACCATCCCCTATCCCTTATCCAAATACAGCAGGGCCGAACCAAGCGGTCCTGCTTGTTGCTGCGTGACTGTTTGTTGCAGCAATATGGCTTGCAACAAATTGTCACGATACGGCCATTGCGCCTGTATGCCTCAACACCGCCAATCGCCGCCCCAAAATACAGCCAAATAAATAGAAAGATTAATTAATGATTAAAACGCCCCCCTTTTCTTCTTCATCTATTGCCTTATCAGGCGTATCGTGAGAGACCCATTTGATAATCAAATCTATGTTGTTCACTGCCTTGAGGAATAATGGATGCCCACTTTGCCCCGTACAGTTACCTCCCCCAAAAAGTTCATCATCGGTCAACACCTTCTCCCGCAACTCCATGAGCAAGTTAAAGATTTTGGTGACTATGCGTTGCTCATCAGCGATGAGTTCATTCTGGAGCGGGTACGGGAAGAAGCTTTGGCGGGGCTCCAGCAGGCAGGCCTCAGGGGAGTGGTCGACAAGTTTCGCTACGAATGCACCGAACAGGAGATCCACCGCCTGACTCACCTTGCAGAGCAATATGGTGCGAATGTGATTGTCGGGATCGGCGGCGGCAAGACGCTGGATGTCGCCAAGGCCGTGGCCTTCTATCTGCGCCGTCCGGTTGTGCTGTTCCCGACGATTGCCTCCACGGATGCCCCCTGTACGGCGCTGGCGGTGATCTACAACCAGGCGGGTGAATTTGAACGCTATCTGTTCCTGCCGCAAAATCCGGACGTGGTGCTGGCTGACACGGCCATCATTGCCGCCGCCCCTCCCCGCTTCTTTTCCGCAGGCGTTGGCGATGCCCTGGCCACCTATTTCGAGGCGCGCGCCTGCTATCGGGCGGACGGGCTCAATCTGGTCGGCAAGCGCCCTTCACGCACTGGCCTTGGTCTGGCAAAGCTCTGTTACGAGCTGCTTGGTGAAAACATCGAGCTGGCCATGGATGCAATACGCCACCATGTCTCGACTCCGGCGCTGGAGCAGGTCATCGAGGCCACCATCTACCTTAGCGGGGTCGGCGCAGAAGCCGGTGGACTGGCCGCAGCTCATGCCGTCAACAATGGCATGTCACTGATCCCGGAGCTCCATCGTGCCCAGCATGGCGAGAAGGTTGTCTTCGGCCTGCTGACCCAACTCGTGCTTGAGCGCGCCCCGCAACATGAGCTTGATGAGGTGTTTCGCATCATCGACTGTGCAGGCCTACCGATGACGCTGCAAGAGCTGGGGCTCACCCACTTTGATGAAAGCGAGTGGCGCAAGGTGGCGCAGCTGGCCTGCGATCCCCTCGATACCATGGGCAACATGCCGATGACGGTGAGTGAACAGGATGTCTACGCCGCCATGGTAGCGGCCAATGCCATGGCTGAGCGCTATCGCCTCCGTCATCCCCGAGCCTGATGGTTTACCTCACTAAACAGACAAACAGTAAAAAGGCTTGCCCATTGGCAAGCCTTTTTTATCTACCACCAATCCCTTGTCGGGATAGACGAACGTCCGCGCTGACTCAGGGCAGTTTCACCGCTCGCACTGCAACCTCTGGCAGGGCGAAGGCATCTTGCGCGGCGATGAGTTGCAACTCGTAAGCCTGCTGACGCCAGGTCTCTTGCAGCACCGCATCCACCGAGGCGTTGGTGCGCTCGAACGCGCTCACCGCATCGTGACCGGCCAACAAATTCGCCAGCATCAGGGCACTGATAAGATCGCCCACCCCCACCGGCTGGCGGGCAAAGTCATAGAGCGGACGGGCAATCAGGTAATCCCCTTGCGGGGTTGCCAGCAGCATCTCGAAGCGGCTGGAGTCCTGCGCCGCACGACCGAGATGCTTGACCAACACCAGCTTGACGCCGCGGGCCAGCAGCTGATGGGCGGCGGCGCGGGTCTGGTCCAGATCCGCCAGATGGGTATCACAGAGGGTCTCCAGCTCCAGCAGGTTGGGGGCCATCATGTCAGCCACCGGTAGCGCCTGCTCGGTCAGGAAACGGGTGACGCCGGGGGCAACGATGCACCCCTTCTCCGGGTGACCCATCACGGGGTCGCAGAAGTAGATGGCATCCGGGTTGGCGGCCTTGACGGCGTTGACCACAGTCAGGATCTCGTCCCCCTGCTCGGCGGAGCCAAGGTAACCGCTCAGCACGGCGTCACACTGGCTCAACACCTCGATATTGCCCAATCCGTTCACCAGTGCACTGATATGGCCCGCCGGCATCGCCATCCCCTGCCACCCCTGGACATATTGGGTGTGGTTGGAAAACTGCACCGTGTTGACAGGCCATACATCCATACCAAGGCGGCGCATGGGGAAGACGGCGGCGCTGTTGCCGGCACAGCCAAAGACCACGTGGGACTGAATAGAGAGAACGGATTTCATCGGGAATACCACAGCAAAGGATCAGCAAGGTGGGCAATATATCGGATGAAGATAACGATGCGCCACCTTGGCGCGGGATGAATAGGCAATTTCCTGACTAAAGAGAGGTTTTTGCGCCATTTGGCCCGCATCGGCAGGGTGAGCGACGCCATGATGCGCCGCGTCTCCATCCATCACATGCCGTTATGCTCAACAGCACCGCGGGCAAAGTGATAGACCCATCCCTCATCACGGGGCAGGTCGCCGGGTGGCTGAACCAGCTCGGGCAACACCGCCACCTTGCCACCCGCTGCATATTGCAGCGCCATCAGGGCGCAGAGCGCCGCATCGTAGCGATCGGTGCCGACCTGCACGTCCGCAGGCAGCAGCGCCGCCAGCTCGGGCCGTGCCGGGGAGGCCTTGCCGCCCACCTTGGCCAGTGCCGGATAGACCTCCAGCACGGCGCGATCGGCCTGCGGTTGCTGTTTGGGCACCAGTTG
This sequence comes from Aeromonas australiensis, assembly GCF_000819725.1. Taxonomy (GTDB): domain Bacteria; phylum Pseudomonadota; class Gammaproteobacteria; order Enterobacterales; family Aeromonadaceae; genus Aeromonas; species Aeromonas australiensis. The sequence continues at coordinate 24,746 of NZ_CDDH01000006.1, forward strand.
CAGATCCGAGAGCCCCGGCAGCATGGAGAGCGCCAGGGTGGCATTGTTGCCGAGCCGGTCGAAAGTGGCCGACAGCGGCTTCTTGCCGTACTGCTGATACAGCCAGCGCTCGCAGTCGCGATAGGCGTAGGGGTTATCTATCTCCCGCTCGGGCACGGCGCTGCTGTGTGGCTGGCCATTGAGCAGATCCCGCAAGGCGCGGGGAAAGGCGAGCGGCGCATCGATACCGAGCGCCAGTTGCGGGCAGGCTTCTACCTGCATCAGGGTCAGCTCGTTTTGCAGGGCCGGACGCAGCAGAGCGGCCAGATCTGGCGCCACCCGCGAGCTCAGGCGAAACAGCGGCGACACCCCGAGCCAATGCAGGTGGTTAGAACCGGCCTGCCAGCCCACTACAGCAACCGCCTGGGCACTGCCCTGCCAGCCCCGCACATCCCAGCCGATCCCGATTGCACTCATCTGCCCTGCCGTCATCAATTACCTCTTTTCACCTGTCACTCGTTGCAAGAGGCACAGGGTAATCAGCAGAGGCCTTTAACGCAAAGCGAACCGCCTTGGTCAGAACGATTTCTGGAAGTTCACCAGCGGCAGAATGGGGAACACGCCGTTGGCGGCATAGTTGGCCAGCCCGATCTGCAAGCCATCGAGGTGCTGGGTGGCATTGATAAAGCCAATCTGGAAGGTGGTACGCTCGGCATAGTTGACGAAGCCGACGTTGGCCAGCGCATTGCCCTTGGCGATGTTGACGGCACCCCAGTTGAGCCCCTGCACATTGTTGGTCAGGTTGACTACCCCCAGATTGACGCCGGTATCCTGACCTTCGTGCCAGTTGATGGCGTTGATGGCGACACCGCCAAACTGGTGACGCACCCGACCAGCACCGAGGAAAATCCCGAGCTGCAGACCGCTGAACTGATCCACGTCGGAGAGGGCGAAAACGGGCAGATCAACCCCCTTCACCTGGCCGCTGCGGCCATAAAGAGCAGAGGCTCTGGCCCCCTCGACCTGATGAGATGCAGGCAGATTGACACCGGGCAAGGAGAGTTGGACCGGGGTACTGGCATAGGCAACCTCACCAAGGGTCAGCATGCCGCAAGCAAACAACAGGTGGGATGGTCTCATCAAAGCATTCATTCCTTGGTATTCAAGCGTGGCGCTAGCGTAGCAGCCGAGGGGCCAGGGTACGAGAGACGATGGGGATCCCTGCGTCACCCATCGTCCCACTCCGCTCGCCAACTGGACTGACCATGAGCGCCATTCACGCAAAAATTAACATTTATGTTATTTACATCAAGGCTCATTTGATAACACAATGATTAAACGTGCGTTTGAACAGAGCAAACGACACGCCACGACATCAGGATGATGTCGCCTTTTTTGACTCCCCCGGGCCGACAGGCCCATTTGCACTACTGCCAACCACGGAGACGCGCGATGAATATGGACGTAATCAAGACCTTTACCGAGCAGATGCAAGGCTTTGCCGCCCCCCTCACCCGTTACAACCAGCTGCTGGCCAGCAACATCGAGCAGTTGACCCGGCTGCAACTGGCGTCCGCCAACGCCTATGCCGAGCTGGGGCTTAACCAGCTGCAGGCCGCCGGCAAAGTGCAGGATGCCCAGAGCCTGGCGGCCCTTGGCACCGTCCAGCTGGAGACAGCCAGCCAGCTCTCCCGCCAGATGCTGGACGATATTCAGCAACTCAACGCGCTGGGACAACAGTTCAAGGAAGAGCTGGATGCCCTGACCGCAGACGCCGTCAAGCAGAGCACGGGCAAGGCCTGATATCCCCCGGCTGCCCGCTGCGGGCAGCCATATCTCCCCATGCTCCGTCACGACAGGTTCGCCCTGCACCGGAGATGGGTGAAGGAGAGAACATGAGCCAATCATCTTACGGCCCGCTGTTTGAGGCCCTGGCCCACTACAACGACAAGCTGCTGGACATGGCCAAGGCGCAGACCGAGCGCACCGCCCAGGCACTGCTGCAGACCAATCTCGACGATCTCGGCCAGGTGCTGGAACAGGGCAGCCAGCAGCCCTGGCAACTGATCAATGCCCAGATGAACTGGTGGCAGGATCAGCTCAAGCTGATGCAGCATACCCTGCTCAAAAGTGCAGGCCAGCCAAGCGAACCGCTCATCGCCCCGGAGCGCAGCGATCGCCGCTTCAAGGCCGATGCCTGGAGCGAGCAGCCCATCTATGACTACCTCAAACAATCCTATCTGCTGACCGCCAGACACCTAATGGACTCTGTGGATTCCCTCGAGGGGGTGCCCCAGAAGAGCCGGGAGCGGCTGCGTTTCTTTACCCGCCAGTACATCAACGCCATGGCCCCCAGCAACTTTCTGGCCACCAACCCGGAGCTGCTCAAGCTGACCCTGGAGTCTGACGGTCAAAATCTGGTGCGCGGGCTGGCCCTGCTGGCCGAAGATCTCGAGCGCAGCGCCGATCATCTCAACATCCGGCTGACTGACGAGTCCGCCTTCACGCTCGGCAGGGATCTGGCCACCACCCCGGGACGGGTGGTGCAGCGCACCGAACTGTACGAGCTTATCCAGTACAGTCCGACCACGGAGACGGTGGCCAGGACGCCGGTGCTGATCGTGCCACCCTTCATCAACAAGTACTACATTCTGGACATGCGGCCCCAGAACTCCCTGGTGGCCTGGCTGATCACCCAGGGCCAGACGGTGTTCATGATCTCCTGGCGCAACCCGGGTCCGGCCCAGGCCGAGATCGATCTCGACGACTACGTGGTGGACGGCGTCATCGCCGCGCTGGATGGTGTGGAAGCGGCCACCGGCGAGCGGGAAGTCCATGGCATCGGCTACTGTATCGGCGGCACCGCCCTCTCCCTGGCCATGGGTTGGCTGGCCGCCAGGCGCCAGAAGCAGCGGGTTCGCTCCGCCACCCTGTTTACCACCCTGCTCGACTTCTCCCAACCGGGGGAACTTGGCATCTTCATCCACGAGCCCATCATTGCGGCGCTGGAAGCCCAGAACGAAGCCAAAGGCATCATGGATGGACGCCAGCTGGCGGTCTCCTTCAGCCTGCTGCGGGAGAACAGCCTCTACTGGAATTACTACATCGACAGCTACCTCAAGGGGCAGAGCCCGGTGGCATTCGATCTGCTGCACTGGAACAGCGACAGCACCAACGTGGCGGGCAAGACCCACAGCAGCCTGCTGCGCCGGCTCTATCTGGAGAACCAGCTGGTGAAGGGGGAGCTCATGATCCGCCACACCCGTATCGATCTCGGCAAGGTGAAGACTCCGGTGCTGCTGGTCTCGGCCATGGACGATCACATCGCCCTCTGGCAAGGGACCTGGCAGGGCATGAAGCTGTTCGGTGGCGAGCAGCGCTTCATCCTGGCCGAATCGGGCCACATCGCCGGCATCGTCAATCCACCGGACGCCAACAAATACGGCTTCTGGCAGAACGATGCCGAGGCCGCCAGCCCCGAGACGTGGCTCGCCGGTGCAACCCACACTCCCGGCTCATGGTGGCCGCAGATGGCAACCTTCATCCAGAGCAGGGAAGAGGATCCCGCCCCCATCCCCGCCCGCCTCCCGAGCGAAGGGCTGGAGGCGGCCCCCGGCAGCTACGTCAAGGTGCGGCTCAATCCGGTCTTTGCCCAGACCCCAGAGGAGGAGCCAGCATGAGCACGCTTCCCTTCGAGGTGGGCCAAAAGGCCAGCCTGACCAAGCGGTTCGGGGCGGCAGAGGTCGCGGCGTTTGCCGGGCTGTCGGAGGATTTCAATCCGCTGCACCTGGATCCTGCCTTCGCCGCCACCACGCCGTTCGAGCGCCCCATCGTGCACGGCATGCTGCTGGCCAGCCTGTTCTCGGGACTGCTGGGCCAGCAACTGCCGGGCAAGGGCACCGTCTACCTCGGTCAGAGCCTCGCCTTCAAGCAACCGGTGTTTGTGGGGGATGAGGTGACGGCAGAGGTGGAGATCATCGCCCTGCGCAGCGACAAGCCCATCATCACCCTGGCTACCCGCATCCTGACGGCAAGCGGTGCCATCGCCGTCAGCGGTGAAGCCGTGGTGAAGTTCGGCTGATAACGGTTTTCCTCCTGCACTCGGTCAGCTCGGCTACTGCCGGGCTGACCCTCTTAGTCAGCCCCCGATCATGGTCCTGGAAACCGTCATTGCCAGCAAACCAGCCCCCCGCCCTTTCCTTGACCGCTCGAACTGCCTAGAATAACCGCCCTGCTGTTTCAGCCATTTATCCACGAGAGGATTTCCCATGGAGACGTTTCTGCTCGAAGGCCACCCCTTCGTTGCCTTGTGCGACCTTATCAAACATCAGGGGTGGGCCGATTGCGGCGGTGCCGCCAAGGCGCTCATCGCCGACGGGCTGGTGGAGGTCAACGGTCAGGTCGAGACCCGCAAGCGTTGCAAGATAGTGGCCGGCCAGGTGGTCAACTTCAACGGTATGAAGGTGGTGGTGAAAGAAGGCGTCAGCCCCGAGATCCTCTGAACCTTGCGTGGATAAGGGGGCCAGTGCGCCCTTATCCATTCAGCTGGCCTTGATCGAGAGAGTCAGCACGAAGCGTGCCATCGCCTCATCTCCGTTCAGTGACGGACAGGTGGCCACCACCTGGATGGGGCGGTTGATACGTTGACCGCTCGCCAGCGACTCGTCGATCATGGCGTCGATCTCCTCTCCAGCCGCGCAGTCAAACTGCACATCCCCCTCGGGCCGCTTCAAAAACTCCCCCTGCACATCCTTGAAGGCGAAGTGCACCTTCTTGCGTCGCTGCCGCCCCTTCTCCATCACCAGCAGACCACCCACCAGATCGGCACCGGTGGCCAGCGCGCCAAAATACATGCTGCCCAGGTGATTGCGGGTACGCCAGCCAAGGGGAATACGAATGCGCAGTGCCCTGGCGTTCATCTCTTCGATGATCGGGGCACAAAATCCGATGACGGGGATGTAGCGCCAGGCAAAGAGCCGCAGCGCCAGGTTGGCTTTAAAACGTTGCAAATCCATATGCGAACTGATCCGATGAGTTGATGTAAACAACATGTTGCCTGCATCTGCGTCATTCGACAAGCACAGGGAGCAAGGTCACGACCATTTGCCCGACATCAAGCAGGAGGATCTCTCACAACCGCAGCTCTCACCCCACATTCGTGCGGCTAACCTTTCCGTGTCGGGTGTGGAGAGCACTGCCACCAGCATAATGACCGGATAGTGCCGCTCCCTGCGCAAACAAACCAGGGCGCCGCGGCACCCTGGTTTGTTGCTGTAAAATAGACTCGTTTCTACATCCCCAAGCGCCCTCAATGGGCGCCAAGATACTCAGTGAAAGCGTCAATGACCTCTTCAATATCGTCATCGCTGATCTGCAGATGAGTCACCAGGCGCAGCTCGCCATAACCGGAGAAGAGGATCCCCCGCTCCTTCATAAAAGCGAGCAAGGGAGCAGATCCCTCTTCACGCAGCCGCAGAAACACCATATTGCTCTGTACCTGCGAGAGGTCGAGCTCGATACCCGGCAGTGCCACCAACCCTGCGGCCAGCCGTTTGGCACGGCGGTGATCATCCGCGAGTCGTTCGACGTGCTGCTCAAGGGCAAACAGACCGGCTTGCGCCAGCATGCCAGCCTGACGCATACCGCCCCCCAGCATCTTGCGCAGACGACGGGCACGGGCGATAAAGTCGTCACGGCCCACCAACAGTGAGCCCACTGGTGCGCCCAGCCCCTTGGAGAGGCAGATCGAGATGCTGTCAAACTGCGCTGCGATCACCTCGACCGGGGTCTCGCTGGCCACGGCGGCGTTAAAAAGCCGTGCGCCATCGAGATGGAGCTGCAAGCCCCGTTCGGCAACAAATTCCCTCATCTCCTGCAGATAGGAGAGCGGCAGCACCTTGCCATTGTGAGTGTTCTCAAGGCAGATCAGGCGAGTCTGGACGAAGTGGGCATCATCAGGGGCCAGCGCCGCCTTGATATCATCGAATGCCAGGGTGCCGTCATGTTGCATCGGTAAGGGTTGCAGGGCAACAGAGCCCAGCACGGCACTCCCCTGCGCCTCATAGCGATAGATATGGGCCGCCTGACCCAGGATGGCTCCCTCGCCACGCTGACAGTGGCTCATCAGCGCCAGCAGGTTGGACATGGTGCCGGACGGCACAAACAGCGCAGCCTGCTTGCCCAGCAAGCTTGCCCCATGTGCCTCCAGTGCATTGACGCCGGGGTCCTCCCCATAGACATCATCTCCTACCTCGGCATGCAGCATGGCCTGACGCATGGCATCCGTGGGCTGGGTAACAGTGTCACTTCGTAAATCGATATAGCGCATGAGATCCCTCCTGAAACTGGGGGATGACGTTATCCAGCCAAGACCTGCTTGGCAAGGATGGCATGACGAGAATGTGAATCACACAAGGGGATGCCATCGTTGCCAGGTCCTCTGGCCAGCAAACCTGATCGGCCCTGCAAATCGCTCACCCATGCCTGGCATGAAGGATAAAAGCGGGTTAGGGTGATAAATAGAAAATGCGCTGAATTGCCGGTCAATAGGTATAAACAGGCGCACAATACCTGACATCGCCGCCATTATGTCGCTGACTCACTCCTTCTTTGTACAGGACGTCAATGATATGAAACTGCATGACCAGACAGGATGGATACCCGACAGCAGCCCCCGGGCGGCTGTCATGGCATCATCCCCTTCCCCGTCACGGGTACTGGCGAGCGACACCTGTGCACTGCCTGCCATCACAAAGACGGCCAGCCATGGGCCCACCCACTTCTCTCGTGCTCTGCTGTCACCAGCCCCCCTGCTGCGCACGGCGTGGCGAATGCTGACCACCTCATCCCGTATCCCGTCGCCAGGCCATGACCGCCTTGCCACGGCCATCTTTCACCATCCCGTCAATGGGCACAGGTGCCCTGTCACCCGCGCCAGATCAGAGGAGCTGCCATATGAATAACGTCCGCCAAATACTCTTTGTCAGTCAGGGGCTGATCGATGAGACGCAAGCCCTGACGCAAGCCATGAGCCTGGCGCGTAATAACCAGGCCAGACTGAAAGCCCTGCTGATCTGCCCCGCGCTGCCCAAGGAGATGAAGGAGTACCGGGAACCATACCTGAACTCACTCAAGATCCAGCTGGAGCGTGCCGCTCAGACCGCCCGTGACATCGTCAAGCTGGATGACTCTGTGCCCCCTCTGCAGATCGACATCGAATGTGCCGATGCCCCCGCTATCAACATCATTCGTCATGTGCTCAGGGAAGCTCATGATCTGGTGATCAAAGCCGCCGAGCCCAAGGAGGGTGGCAAAGGCTTCAAGGCCATCGACATGGAACTGCTGCGCAAATGCCCTTGCCCGGTCTGGCTGACCCGCCCCATCGAGCGTCACCGCAACGCCATCCGGGTCGCCGTGGCCATCGACCCCATGAGCAGCACACCAGAAGGGCATGATCTCTCCCTGCAGCTGCTGCAGAGCTCCCGTGCGCTGGCGGATACCTGCAGTGGCGAACTGCACATTCTCTCCTGCTGGGATTATGCCTTTGATGCCTACCTGCGTGACAACGTCTGGATCAAGGTCACCGACGCGGAGCTGAACGAGAAAACCCTGGCCATCAAGGCGGAACATCAGGCTGCCCAACTGAGCCTGTTAACAGCATCCGGTATTCAGGGGAAACAGCAGTTGCACCATTTGCGCGGGCAGGCCGAACGCATCATTCCACAATTCGTGGCCGAGCAGAGCATCGACATTCTGGTCATGGGGACAGTGGCCCGTACCGGAATAGCCGGCTTCTTCATCGGCAATACGGCGGAAAACATAGTGCAGACCCTGGCATGTTCACTGTTGGCGCTCAAGCCCAATGGCTTTGTCTCACCGGTCTCTGCCTATTGACAAGGAGTCGCGCCATGCATACTGACAAGCCAAATGACACCGCCACTCCCTGGCATCATGTCAGTGTGGAGAGTGCGCTTCAACAACAGGGGGGGAGCCTGCAGGGGCTCACCCCCGAGGAGGTGAGTGCCAGACAGAAACAGTATGGTGCCAACCAGCTGCCCCCCGCGGCCAGACGCAGTCATCTGGTGCGCTTCCTGCTCCATTTTCACAACATCCTCATTTATGTCCTGCTTGGCAGTGCCCTGGTCACGGCGGCACTGGCGCACTGGATTGATACCGGCGTCATTCTGGCGGTGGTCATTGTCAATGCCCTGATCGGCTTTATTCAGGAGGGCAAATCAGAGAAGGCGATGGATGCCATTCGCCACATGCTGGCCCCCCATGCCAACGTTATTCGCCATGGCCAGCGGCTGAGTATTCCCGGTGAACAATTGGTACCGGGAGACATAGTGCTGCTGGAGGCGGGTGACAAGGTACCGGCCGACCTGCGGCTGCTGCAGGTGCACGGCCTGTGCGTGCAGGAGGCCTTGCTGACCGGCGAGTCCATTCCGGTTGACAAACAGTGTGCCCCGGTACCAGAAGATGCCTCCCTCGGCGATCGCAGTTGCATGGCCTTTTCCGGCACCATGGTCACCAGCGGACAGGGGCGCGGTCTGGTGGTCGCCACCGGGACGGCTACCGAGATCGGACGTATCAGCGGTCTGCTCTCCACGGTGACTGTACTGACCACCCCGCTGGTGCAACAGATGGCGTCCTTTGCCACATGGCTGACCATCCTGATCCTGCTGGTCGCCGCACTGTTGCTGGTATACAGCTACTTCATCGTCCATCAGGATTTCAGTGACATCTTCATGGCCATCGTCAGTTTGTCAGTGGCGGCCATCCCGGCTGGGCTGCCCGCGGTCCTGACCATTACCCTCGCCGTGGGCGTACAGGCCATGGCCAAGCGCAACGCCATCGTCCGCCGCCTGCCTGCCATCGAAACCCTGGGTGCGGTCTCCGTGATTTGCACCGACAAAACCGGCACCCTGACCCGCAACGAAATGCTGGTCGCCACCGTGCTGACCCATGACGCCTGCTATACCCTGACCGGTGACGGCTATGCCCCCTATGGGGAGTTGATGCAGAACGGGCAGCCGGGCCCAGCCGTGGCTGCTCGCCCGCTAAGTGAACTGGCGCTGGCGGCCGCCCTGTGCAACGATGCGGCCCTGCACGAACGTGACGGCGTCTGGCATGTGGCAGGGGACCCCATGGAGGGGGCACTGCTAGCCTGCAGTGCCAAGATGGCATCCACCGGCCTGCACGATGCAACACGCTGGCAGCGCACGGACACCATTGCATTTGATGCAAAATACCGCTTCATGGCCACCCTGCACCATGACCACGAGCACCATGGGATCATCGTCGTCAAAGGGGCACCTGAGCAACTTCTGACCATGTGCGCCAATCAGCGCGCATCCAGCCCCGGCAGCACCGCGGCTCTCGACACGGCGTACTGGCATTCGCAGGCTGCCACCATTGCCAGCCAGGGACAACGAGTCCTGGCATTTGCCGTCAGGTGGGTCAGAGCGGAGCACACAGTACTGGAGCATCAGGCGCTGGCAGGCACGCTGACCCTGCTCGGGATGACGGGCATGGTGGATCCCCCGCGCCCCGAAGCCATCACCGCAGTGGCCAACTGTCATGGTGCCGGTATCCGGGTCAAAATGATCACCGGGGATCACACTCTTACTGCCGCAGCCATCGGCAAGCAGATTGGCCTGTTGCATCCCGACAAGGTGCTCAGTGGGGCCGAGATGGATGAGATGGACGATGTTGCCCTGCAACAAGCCGTTCTGGATTGTGACATCTTCGCCCGTACCAGCCCCGAACATAAGCTGCGCCTGGTCATGGCACTGCAATCCCACGGCATGACGGTGGCCATGACAGGGGACGGGGTCAACGACGCCCCGGCGCTCAAACGGGCGGATGCAGGGATTGCCATGGGGAATAAAGGTTCGGAAGCCGCCAAGGAGGCGGCGGATCTGGTGCTATTGGATGACAATTTTGCCTCCATTGCCGCCGCAGTGCGTGAAGGTCGCACCGTCTATGACAACATCAAGAAGGTGATCAGCTGGACCCTGCCGACCAATGCAGGGGAAGCCATGACCATCATACTCGCGTTGCTGCTCGGGCTGACCTTGCCCATCACGCCGATCCAGATCCTCTGGGTCAACCTGATCACGGCGGTCACCCTCGGCATCGCCCTGGCCTTTGAGCCGACCGAAGCGCGCAGTATGCGCCGGCCACCACGTCCCCGTCATGAGCCCCTGTTGAGCGGGGCGCTGGTGTGGCACATCGTACTGGTTTCCATGCTGTTTCTGGGTGGGGTCTATGGCATCTATGCCTATGCCATCGAACGGGGCGATTCAGTCGAGCTGGCCAGAACACTGGCCGTCAATACCCTGGTGGTGATGGAGATCTTTCACATGTTTTTCATCCGCAATCTCTACGGCACCTCCCTGACCTGGCAGGGGGTCAAGGGTACCCCCGTGGTCTGGGCAACCGTGGCCCTGGTGGTGCTAGCCCAGTTGGCCATCACCTATTTTCCGCCGCTACAACGGCTGTTCGACACAGAGCCTGTTTCCTTCGTGGACGGAGTGTTGATCATCGCCATCGGCGTTGCTCTGTTTGCCCTGATAGAGACGGAAAAGCAGCTGATGCTGCTGCTCAGACGCATGACCTACTCAGGTCCGCAACCCTGAGATGTTATTCACCAGGGCAGCGGCTGACCGTTGAGATCCAGGAGCTGGCCCGACTGGGTCAACGATAACCTTTTGATAAGATTGAGCAGTTTTATCGCCACCTCGGCGGGGTCCTGCAATTGATCCGCAGCTAATTCGCTCAGAAAGGGGGTGTTCATGGGAGAATCCATCAAGCCGGGCGCCACCGCCACCACCCCCGCCTGCGGAAAACGCTGCGCCCATTCAAGGGCCAGGGTTTTCACTCCCATGTCGAGGGCCGCCTTGCTCATCCGGTAGCTGTAACGCCCCCCCTCCTGATTGGCAGCAATGGAGCCCGCCAGATCGGAGATGGCGCAAAGCCATAGCGGATGGTCACTTCTCATCAACCGACTGAAACGGGCAGCCAGCGCCAGTGTTGGCCAGGCATTGGCCAGCAGGCTGTCACACAGCCACTTGGGGTGCACCTCTTCCACCCGCCGCTCCGGCATAAAGCTGAGATCGTGCAACAAACCAATGGTGTTGATGATCACCGAGGGAAGCGGTTCAGTATCGTAGAGGGTAACCAGGGCATCAAACGAGATGTCATCCACTTCAGGTAGCGGGAAAAAGGCCCCCATTTCTATGCCTTTGGGATAGGTGCGACCTGCCAGCAGGAAGGATTCCCCCCTTGCCATCAGCTCTCTTGCCAACGCCGAACCCAGCGCACCGCTTCCGAGGATCAAGTAGCTCATCGCCCATTCCATGGAGAGTTATTTTGCTTAGAGCGTATCAGAATAATCGAGCAGTCGTAACTCGATAAAATGGTAATAGCCTTTCATCATATCTGTTCCAGATGGCGACCAAATTCCCGTGCCAGCGCCAGATCAAGAAAACCGTCGCCCTTCTTGTGGCTACGCAAAAACTGGTAGTAGGCAAGCAGGGTAACCAGCCCCTCCTCATCTGGCATTGCCGCCCCGGGTTGTTGCTCCCTGAGCAGTTGCTGCGCCGCTGCCAGCGCCTCCCTGTCGACCACTTCCGCCTGACGGTAGAGATAACCGCAGCCGGTGGCCAGCCACTCCAGCGAGCAGTTGGCCCCCATGGCGATCTGGTTGGCCCGCGCCAGGCCGGGCTCGGCTCCTTTCAAATATTTGCGGATCAGCGCTTCACTGAGCCCTACCTTGCGGGCAAAGGCACTCACGCTCATCTCCCCGATCAGGCTCTGCAAGCGCTCGGCAAATCCTTCCATCCAACTCTCTCTCCTACTCTGCGATCAGAACCAAAGTTCGAATCATGCCACTGCCCATTATTGCTTTGCCAGCCACATGAGGCCAAGATGCCCGCAGTCATCTATGTTGCACATCGTTTTCGCATCGTGTTTTTCAAGGAGTCAACCATGTCTGTATCCCGTGTCGCCCTGCATCCGCAAGGCCCCACCTTCTCTCGCCTCATCATGGGTTACTGGCGCCTGATGGAGTGGCAGCTCTCTCCGGCCGCGCTGCTCGATCTGATGAAATATCATCTGGATCTGGGGGTCACCACCATCGATCACGCCGATATCTACGGCGGCTATCAGTGCGAAGAGGCCTTTGGCCACGCCCTGCGCCTCGAGCCTTCCCTGCGCAGCCGGATGGAGATCGTCAGCAAGTGCGGTATCGCCCTCACCGCCAAGCCGGAGCATGCCCTCAACCACTACAACACCGGCAAGGACCATATCATCGCCAGCGCCGAGGCCTCGCTGCGCAAGCTCGGCACCGACCATCTGGATCTGCTGCTGATCCACCGCCCGGATCCCCTGATGAACGCCGATGAAGTGGCCGATGCCTTTATCACCCTGAAACAGGCGGGCAAGATCAAACACGCCGGGGTCTCCAACTTCACCGCCCGTCAGTTCGAGCTGCTGCAATCGCGCCTCCCCTTCCCGCTGGTCACCAACCAGCTGGAGATCTCGCCGCTCCATCAGGAGGGGACCCTCGATGGCACCCTGGATCAGTGCCAGCAGCTTGGCATCAAGCCGATGGCCTGGTCATGTCTCGGCGGCGGCCGACTGTTCAGCGATGACGCCTATGCCCCGCTGCGTGCCGAACTGGAGCAGATCCGTCAGGAAGTGGGCGCCCAGACCATCGAGCAGGTGGTCTACGCCTGGGTGATGATGCTGCCAAGCCAGCCGCTGCCATTGATTGGCTCCGGCAAGCGGGAGCGGATTGCCGCTGCGGTAGCCGCCGAAACCATCACCCTCAACCGCCAGCAGTGGTTCCGTATCCGCAAGGCGGCGCTCGGTTACGACGTTCCCTGATCACAGCACAACCTCCAGAAACAAAAACGGCATGGGAGAAACCCATGCCGTTTTTCATTGCCGAGGCACCTTAGCGGTGGCGCTGTTGCGGGCGTCCACGGGGAGCATCTGTCTTCGGTTTGGCCTGGTTGACGGTGATGGTACGGCCACCGACTTCAGTGCCATGCAGACCGGCGATGGCCTTTTCGGCATCACCATTGACCGGCATTTCAATAAAACCAAACCCCTTTGACTGGCCGGTATCGCGGTCGATGATGATATCAACCTTGTCAACCTGTCCAAACTGACTGAACAGGGTTTTCAGTTCGTCGGCCGTCATCCGGTACGACAGATTACCTACGTAAATCTTCATGCCATCCACTCTCGATTCAAGGTGCCTTCTCTATGCAATTCCCAGCATAACGGTAAGGGCACAACCCCTATGCCGGACCTGCCATGGCTTCATGCCGTGGCCCTCTCCACACTATCGTCAAGTGATTGATCTCTTGGGTTAACAGTGCAGACAAGATCAATTCGAGTCACTGGCAGTATCTGAGCTTTGCCGGGAATTGTCGAGAAAATAGTCGACTCAGACCGATTGCAGATCTGACAGCCGTTGCGCCAGCATCCGGCGACCGTGCCAGGCCCGTTTAAAGCCGAAGCGATAGACCGACGGACTCACCAGATGGAGCTCCCCCGCCTTGAGATCCAGCAAGGTCATGGCCGCCGCCAGCTCATCTTCACTCAATTGCAGATCGAGGCTGAAGTCGAGCCACTGGCCGTCGTGGCCCACTCGCCGCTCCCGTTCAAGCGTCACCAGCTGGCTGCGGGGCAGTGCCAGCGCCTCATCCTTGTTGCCATTGAGCAGATAGATATGCTGTTGATCCCACCCCAGCTCCGCCAGTCGCCAGGGCTGCCAGCTGCGGGGCAGCGACACCATGATCCCGGTGATGCCACCAAAGACCACGCCCACCCAGTTGAGCAGCGCCATTGCGCCCCAGCCATGCCACAAGGCGGCCGCCACCACGCCCCAACTCACCAGCAACAGCAGAAAAATGACGCAGCGATAGCGAACCGCTGGCGGCATCAACAGCTGCACCTGCGGATCGGCAAGCAAGGATGTAATACGCATGAAAAACTCCTGTCATCACGAAATGGCGCCATTGTGAATAGCCATCAGGATGCTGACAAGGGGGTTTTCTTTGTCATCCCCCTATAAAATCAATACCATGGCGTAAATGATTCTCAGTGGAACCCGCTTCTTGACCAGCTCGCAACCCTGTGTGCGCTTTTGTGGCGTCGACAAATGCTATGGCGACTTTCAGGCGCTCAATCACATCGATCTCACCATTGAACGGGGAGAGAAGTGGGTCATCTGTGGCCCGTCAGGCTCGGGTAAATCGACCCTGATCCGCACCATCAACGGGCTGGAGGGGATCGACGGCGGCCAGCTGTTCCTGTTTGGCGAGCCGGTGACCCCCGCCTACCTGCGCCGCCTGCAAGGTCGGGTCGGCATGGTGTTTCAGCAGTTCAACCTCTTCCCCCATATGACGGTGCTGGAAAACCTGATGGTGGCGCCGGTGCATACCCTGGGGCTGCGCCCTCAGGAGGCCAAAGCCCGGGCGCTCGGGCTGCTCGAGCGGGTGCGCATTCAGGCACAGGCCGACAAGTACCCCCACCAGCTCTCCGGCGGTCAGCAGCAGCGGGTC
>NZ_CDDH01000007.1 GCF_000819725.1 Aeromonas australiensis
CGGGGATGGCTACATGGAGCAAGGCCCGCCAGTGGGTCAGCAACCGGGCCCGCGGCGAGAGGCGCCACAGCAGCAAGCCCTCCCGATGACGCAGGATATGGAGGCTGACCAGCATCGCCATCAACCAGGAGATAGAGGTGGCGATGGCGGCCCCGCGGATCCCCCATTCGGGAAAGGGGCCGATACCGAAGATGAGCAGAGGATCCAGTACCCCGTTGACTAGCCCGGCTACTGCCATCACCAGACTGGGAGTTTTTGTATCGCCGGTCGCCCGGATGGCGGCATTGCCCACCATGGGCAACACCAGCAAGGGGACGGTGAGATACCAGATCAGCATGTAGTCATGAATGAGAGAGATAAGCTCGGCACTGGCCCCCAGCAGGGTAAACAGGGGGGTGATGGTGAGGGCGCCCCCCGCGGAGAGCAGGGCCACCATGATCACCGCCAGAAACAGGCTGTCGGTGGCGATATGGGCTGCCTCTTCATGTTTGCCCTGCCCCAGGATATGACCG
>NZ_CDDH01000008.1 GCF_000819725.1 Aeromonas australiensis
CCACAAAATGCGAAGAACCAAAGAAAAAGCACCTCCCCCACTCAGCCACAACCGATAGCTGGGAGCTGGCTCGCAACTTGCGCTCCCGTGCGACAACCTTACTTCTTCTTGAGCTCGCGCACCTCGTCCCGCAGGGCCCGCAGCTCGCGCAACAGCTCCTCTTGCTGGCTGTTGTAGTGATGGCGCCACTTGTCGGTCTCGCTCTCCTTGGCTGGCTGCAAAAAGATGCTGGCCATAAAACCGCTGATGGCACCAAACAGACCGACCCCGAACAGGATCAGCAGGCTGGCGACAAACCGCCCCTCCTCGGTCTTGGGCACCAGATCGCCATAACCGACGGTGGAGAGGGTCACAAGGGTCCACCAAAAAGCATCGTAAGGGGTCTGGATCTGACTACCCGGCTCACCGGCTTCAATCCAGTACATCATCCCGGACCCCAAGCCAAGTAACAGCACGAACAGAAACAGAATGCCAGAGAGGGTGGTCTCGTTGCGCTCGCGGCGGAACGTGGCCCAGAGATCGGGGTGCTCCTTGAACAGTTGATAAACCCGCCACAGCTGCAGCAAACGGGCCCAGCGCAGCTGCTCCACCATCGGCAGGCTACCCGGCAGATAGATCCAGTTGGTCTTGAAGAAAGCTTTACGATCCGGCGCCCGCAGCCAGCCATAAGCAAAATGCGCGAGAAAGAAGTAGCAGATCAGGCTGTCGATATCATAGAAGAACTGCAAGGTCTGCGCCGTGAGGGTCTCTTGCCCCCACCAGCGGGCCGTCACCAGCAGAACCGAGACAATCGACAGGAATGCCATCAGCAGATCCATCGCCCGTAGATGAGTTAAGTGATGTCGCATACATTTTCCAACTTTAAACACAGTGCAAATTAATAAAAGAGAAGATAATGCCGATAGTCCTGAGGGCAAAGGAAAAAACGGCTTTTAAAAGGAGAATGACAATGCAGCTGAACCTGCTGGAGCAAAGAATGAGCAATATCCGGTTGGTACCCAAAGTGGTGCTGCTGATGGTGTTCAGTACCCTCCTGCTACTGACCAAACTCTGGTTTGACACCAACAATCTGGAGGCAACTCTGCTGAGCGAAGGGCTCGATCCCGCCAAGGCGGATGCCATCGCCAATCGTCTGCTCTGGAGCGGCCTGATGGAGACCACCATCATGGGACTGCTGTTTGTGGTCCTGTTGATGACCGGATCTCGTCTGATGGTCAAGCAGGTGCACTATCTGGTGGGCCTGCTGGAGCGCTTCGCCAAACGGGACCTTAGCCATAAGGTGCTGCTCAAATCTCGTGACGAATTCGGGGATATCGCCAAGGCGGTCTCCCACTCCCAGGAGAACCTCAAAGCAGTGTTTGGCAACCAGCGTGCCGCCTGCAAGGAGCTCAACGATATCGCCTCCCAGGTCACCCTCTGCATGGAAGAAGCCAACGAAGCAATCAGCGAAGAGTTCACCCAGATCGAGCAACTGGCCAGCGCCATGAGTCAGATGGTCGGTGCCATTCGTGAAGTGGCCGCCCATGCGGATCAGGCCTCTCACGCCACCGCCGAAACCAGCCAGCTGGCGGAAGAGGGGAGCCGCTGCGTGGCAGCTACCGTCAGCACCATCGATACCCTCTCCGGCAACATCCAACGCTCCGCCACCGTGGTCAATCAGGTGGAGCAAGGTGTCGAACAGATTGGCTCTGTGGTTGACACCATTCGTGGCATCTCGGAGCAGACCAACCTGTTGGCACTGAACGCCGCCATCGAAGCGGCCCGCGCCGGTGAAGCGGGTCGCGGTTTTGCCGTGGTGGCTTCCGAAGTGCGCGAGCTGGCCAACCGGGCTCAGGCAGCTACCGTCGAGATCCAGAAGATGATCGAACAGCTGCAGGGCAATGCCGGCCAGGCCGCCGAACTGATGGCCCAGAGCGTGCGCCAGGCCGACAAGGGGGTGGAGCAGGTGACCCAGGCCGGTACCCAGCTCGCCACCATAGTGCAGCGAGTGCAAGGGGTGGCCGACATGAATCGCCACATCGCTGCCGCCTCTGAACAGCAAAGCTCGGTGGCCGAAGAGATGCGCGGCAATCTGGAGCAGGTCAAGCAGATCGCCGAAGGCTCCGTGGTGGTACTGCGCGAGCTGCAAGAGGCCTCCGAGCTGGTCGAACAGCACAGCAAGACACTCGACAGCCAGATCCACTCCTTCAAACTGGCATAACCACGATGAACAGAGAGAAAGGCCCTGCGGGGCCTTTCTCCGTAGCACCAGCGACAGCCCATTTGTATTTGCCGGATCACGCGATGCCCCCCGGCGCTGTGACGTTCTGGCCCGACAGTGCTAGATTGGCAACCAGCTTTTTATCCGGTGGATTCGTCAACCCCGCTTCGTTCACCACCTGTCGTTAACCACACTGAGTTTCAAACAAGGATGGCAACCGTGGCCCAGCACTCTCCCTCTTTCTCTGCCCTCTCCCCCTTGCTGCAAGATCAGGCCGAGCGCCAGTGGCAGCGGCTGGTCGAACTGGCCCCCGACTATGGCTCGCTGCCCGAGCCCGTTCGCCACACCTTGCTGACCCTGCTTGGTCTATCCGATTTTGTCGCCGACTCTCTCTGCAAACAGCCCGAGTTGCTGACCGAGCTGCTCACCTCCGGGGATCTGGAGCGGGTCGAACGCTGGCCCGCCTACCAGAGTGACCTGACCGCCCTGCTCGCCGAGGTAAGCGATGAAGAGGCGCTCAAGCGCATCCTGCGCCAGTTCCGCCGCAGCCGGATGCTGGTGATCGCCTGGCGCGAGCTGCTGGGTCACGCCGAAGTGGAAGAGAGCTTTATCCACCTCACCAAACTGGCGGATACCCTGATCTGCTCCGCCCGCGACTGGCTCTACGCCAAACAGTGCGGCGAGCTGGGCACCCCGATGGATGGCAACGGCAACCCGCAGCCGCTGCTGATCCTCGGCATGGGCAAGCTGGGTGGCGGCGAGCTGAATTTTTCCTCGGATATCGACCTTATCTTCACCTTCCCCGAGAACGGCTATACGGTCGGCGGGCGGCGCGAGCTCGCCAACCAGCAGTTCTTTATCAAGCTCGGTCAGCGCATCATCAACGCCCTGCACCAGCCCACCCAGGATGGTCAGGTGTTCCGGGTCGATATGCGCTTACGCCCCTTTGGCGATGCGGGGCCACTGGCCATCTCCTTCGCCGCCATGGAGGATTACTACCAGCACCACGGCCGCAACTGGGAGCGCTACGCCATGGTCAAGGCGCGGGTACTGGGGCCCCAGTGCGAACACGCGGTGGAACTGACCGAAATGCTGCGCCCCTTCGTGTTTCGCCGCTATATCGACTTCGGCGTTATCGACGGTCTGCGCCAGATGAAGGCGATGATCGCCGCCGAGGTGCGCCGCAAGGGGCTGGAGGGCAACATCAAGCTGGGGGCCGGCGGCATTCGCGAAGTGGAGTTTATCGCCCAGGCGCTGCAGCTTATTCGCGGCGGGCGCGAACCGGCGCTGCGGGTGCGTCACCTGCCGGAGGCGCTGGCCGCCATCGCCCAATGTGGCGCCCTCGAATCCGCCCATTGCGATCGCTTGCTGACGGCCTATCGTTTCCTGCGCCGGGTCGAAAACATCCTGCAGGAGATCGGCGATCAACAGACCCAGACCCTACCCACCGAGGAGCGGGATCGCCAGCGGCTGATCGCCGCCCTCGGCTTTGCCGACTG
This sequence comes from Aeromonas australiensis, assembly GCF_000819725.1. GTDB lineage: Bacteria > Pseudomonadota > Gammaproteobacteria > Enterobacterales > Aeromonadaceae > Aeromonas > Aeromonas australiensis. The sequence goes on from NZ_CDDH01000008.1 coordinate 3,700, forward strand.
GGCTGCTTTCATGGCCCATCTGGATGAGGAGATGGCCGCCGTCCATCAGGAGTTTGCCGCCGTGGTGGGAGAAGAAAAAGAGGCCCCCGCCCATCTGGAGCAGCTCTGGCTCGATCTGTGGCGCACCGAGCTCGACGCCGCCGAACTGGAAAAACTGCTGACCGCGCAAGGGGTGGCCGAGCCCGCCCCGCTCTGCGCCGCCCTGCTGCGTTTCAAGGAGGAGTACAAGCGCCGTCAGGTAGGGCCGCAGGGGCGCATCGCGCTGGACTGGCTGATGCCGGAGCTGCTGCGGCTGGTGGTCGCCTGCGAGCAACCTGCCCGCCTGTTCGAGCGGGTATGCGAGCTGCTGACCCGCATCTTCACCCGCAGCGCTTATCTGCAACTGCTGGCGGAGAACCCGGGCGCCCTGCGCCAACTGGTGCGGCTGTGCGATGCCAGCCATCTGGTGAGCGAGCAGCTGGCCCGCTACCCCATCCTGCTGGATGAGCTGCTCGATCCCCAGCACCTCTACCACCCCACCCCGCTCGATCACTACAAGCCCCAGCTGCGCCAGTTCCTGCTGCGTATCCCCGAAGAGGATGTGGAGCAGCAGATGGAGGCGCTGCGTCAGTTCAAGCAGGTGCAGCTGCTGCGCATCGTGGCGGCCGACATCGCCGGCGCCCTGCCGCTGATGAAGGTGAGCGACCACCTCACCTGGCTGGCGGAGGCGATCACCGAGGAGGTGGTCAATCAGGCGTGGACCCAGATGAGCGAGCGCTACGGGGTGCCGCCCGAGGTGGCAACCAGCGGCCAGCGCGGCTTTGCGGTAGTGGCCTATGGCAAACTGGGCGGCATCGAGCTCGGCTACGGCTCGGATCTCGATCTGGTGTTCCTGCACGGTGGTGACCCCAACAGCTATACCGATGGTCGCAAGCCCATCGACAGCCGTCAGTTCTACCTGCGTCTGGCCCAGCGGATCCTGCACCTGTTCAGCACCCGCACCCCCTCCGGCATTCTCTACGAGATCGATATGCGGCTGCGCCCCTCCGGCGACGCCGGCCTGCTGGTCTCGTCGCTGTCGGCCTATGAGCAGTATCAGCAAAACGAGGCGTGGACCTGGGAGCATCAGGCGCTGGTGCGGGCTCGCTCCATCTATGGCGATGATGGGATCAAAGGCGAGTTTGCCCGCATCCGCCGCGCCGTGCTGGCCAAGGAGCGGGATCTACCGACCCTGGCCCGCGAGGTGCGCGAGATGCGCCACAAGATGCGGGATCACCTGCTCAAAGCCGGTGCCGGCGAGTTCGACCTCAAGCAATCCCCCGGCGGCATGGTGGATATCGAGTTTATCGCCCAGTATCTGGTGCTGGCCCACGCCTGTGGCGAGCCCGACGCCCTCACCCGCTGGTCCGATAACGTGCGCATCTTCGATGAGTGCGTGCTGGCGGGGGTGCTGACCCTGGAGCAGGCGGAGGGACTGAAACAGGCCTATCTGGAGATCCGCAACCTCGGCCATCGCCTCAACCTCTCGGAGATCTCCCGCAAGGTGAGCGACGATCAGCTGCAGAGTGAGCGCAGCCATGTGATCAAGGTCTGGCAAACCCTGCTGGGGACCGAGCCAGAGTAGCCGCTATCACAAGCTATCGAATTGGGTTTCACCCGCCCTGGGGAACAGACAGCGTGAGGCGTTGCTATCTCTTGTGTCAACGGTGCATCCCCACGGGCGTGGGGAATACGCTGATGGTTCCTGGACTTACGGGAAAGGCTGTTACTTTCTGAACTGCCTGTGCGGCAGCGAGGGGCTCGGCCACCTTCAACAGCGCCAGCGAATCTTTCTGAGCTGCCTGTGCGGCAGCGAGGGGGGCGCGGCTGGTGCGCAGCGTGTCCACATATTTCTGAGCTGCCTGTGCGGCAGCGAGGCTCGAAATACACCGGATGTGATTGCAATGGTCTTTCTGAGCTGCCTGTGCGGCAGCGAGGAACCCCTTGGCCCCCATGGACGAGCTGAACATTTTCTGAGCTGCCTGTGCGGCAGCGAGGCCATTGCATCGCATAGCATTGCGGGACGTATGTTTCTGAGCTGCCTGTGCGGCAGCGAGGAACCTGCCCGGCTGGCTCAAGGCCCAGTTCAATTTCTGAGCTGCCTGTGCGGCAGCGAGGTCGATGAGTTCAGGGATGCCGGGGTGCTGGTTTTTCTGAGCTGCCTGTGCGGCAGCGAGGAGTACCACACCACCCCGTTTAATCAGTTCTATTTTCTGAGCTGCCTGTGCGGCAGCGAGGGAGCGCCCAGCATCGCTGCCAATCCTGTTTAATTTCTGAGCTGCCTGTGCGGCAGCGAGGAACTCGCAGTAATTCCCGCTGCGCCACTCCGTTTTCTGAGCTGCCTGTGCGGCAGCGAGGCAGCAGGCCAACGGCATCGCCCTGGCTCCACTTTTCTGAGCTGCCTGTGCGGCAGCGAGGTCCCAAGACCAGCAGGATGCAGGCCGTAGCAATTTCTGAGCTGCCTGTGCGGCAGCGAGGAAAACAGTGGTATCCACACCATACAGCCCCCGTTTCTGAGCTGCCTGTGCGGCAGCGAGGGCCCTGAGCTCTGCCATTCAGCAGACCCAGCATTTCTGAGCTGCCTGTGCGGCAGCGAGGGGCGACATCGACGCCAGCTCATTCCAGTTCAATTTCTGAGCTGCCTGTGCGGCAGCGAGGTAAACACCCTGCCGGTTCTTCTTGCGCGGGAATTTCTGAGCTGCCTGTGCGGCAGCGAGGATAACACCCTGGAGCTCAAGCGGTTTGCCAACTTTCTGAGCTGCCTGTGCGGCAGCGAGGGCCAACTGCGGCGCCGGTACCGAACACCCGCATTTCTGAGCTGCCTGTGCGGCAGCGAGGTTTCAGAAGACCATCGTCGCCCTGGATGTATTTTTCTGAGCTGCCTGTGCGGCAGCGAGGAACGGCATGACCCGCAGCTTTGACGGCGGCTGTTTCTGAGCTGCCTGTGCGGCAGCGAGGCCGAAGGGGAGGCCACCCAGCTTCTCCTCAGCTTTCTGAGCTGCCTGTGCGGCAGCGAGGTCGCTGGAATCGATGGCCAGCTTCTTGAACTCTTTCTGAGCTGCCTGTGCGGCAGCGAGGTAACGTGAATCGGAAGCACCTGCTAACCCTTGTTTCTGAGCTGCCTGTGCGGCAGCGAGGGTTGCGGCCGGTATTCCGTTCGCCGGCGCCAATTTCTGAGCTGCCTGTGCGGCAGCGAGGGACCCGCTTCTCGGTCCATTCGGCTATTTTCTTTTCTGAGCTGCCTGTGCGGCAGCGAGGACGGCGCTCCAGACCTGCTCCGGTGTCGGCGTTTTCTGAGCTGCCTGTGCGGCAGCGAGGAGTTCGGAGGGTATCAAGACCACTCGGTCAATTTTCTGAGCTGCCTGTGCGGCAGCGAGGCAAATCTGGCTCCAGCGCAACGCAACGAGCGATTTCTGAGCTGCCTGTGCGGCAGCGAGGGCGTAGAGGCTAGGCATTTTCGGCACCCTCCATTTCTGAGCTGCCTGTGCGGCAGCGAGGCCGTTACCTGCGGCTTTCGGGTCTGATTTGCTTTTCTGAGCTGCCTGTGCGGCAGCGAGGGCCCAATTCCGTGAGCTGCCGATCGCCATCGATTTCTGAGCTGCCTGTGCGGCAGCGAGGGCGGAGGCCAAGGCCATCTATCGCCGCGACTGTTTCTGAGCTGCCTGTGCGGCAGCGAGGGTCTTGAGTGTAGCCAAGTGAGCGCGATTAAAGTTTCTGAGCTGCCTGTGCGGCAGCGAGGGTCAAAGCAAGCGGGCATCTGAATGCTTTACATTTCTGAGCTGCCTGTGCGGCAGCGAGGAAAGAAGTCAGCGCGATGCTGCTCGAGGCTGCTTTCTGAGCTGCCTGTGCGGCAGCGAGGATGTTCCAGCAGCGCATCACCGACCGCTATCTTTTCTGAGCTGCCTGTGCGGCAGCGAGGATCAAGGCCAAGGGCCGCGAGCTGGTAAGCCTCTTTCTGAGCTGCCTGTGCGGCAGCGAGGCTTTTTGGAGATCTACTCAATGGCAGGATTGTTTTCTGAGCTGCCTGTGCGGCAGCGAGGGCAGGGGCGCGGCACCAGGATGGTTTTGTCCTTTTCTGAGCTGCCTGTGCGGCAGCGAGGATCAGCCAGTTCTCTGCCGAGCTGTCGGCCCTTTTCTGAGCTGCCTGTGCGGCAGCGAGGTCGCTCTCCCACACATCCAGTGCGATGCCACGTTTCTGAGCTGCCTGTGCGGCAGCGAGGGAAGGTGCTGCGGGCCGATGGCAGCCATACCATTTCTGAGCTGCCTGTGCGGCAGCGAGGACCCACCAAGACCTCTCATCGGTTCTCACCAATTTCTGAGCTGCCTGTGCGGCAGCGAGGCCCGGCTTGGTGGTGCCTGGTCAGCTGGTGAATTTCTGAGCTGCCTGTGCGGCAGCGAGGTTGACCATACCGTCAAGAATGCCGCCGACTACTTTCTGAGCTGCCTGTGCGGCAGCGAGGTCAAAGTGGGTGAGGATGTGGTGGCGCGGATGTTTCTGAGCTGCCTGTGCGGCAGCGAGGCCGCCATGGCGCCATCGCTGAGGGGCTCATGGTTTCTGAGCTGCCTGTGCGGCAGCGAGGTCCGCCGGTTGGAAAACCTGCCCCCGATCCCGTTTCTGAGCTGCCTGTGCGGCAGCGAGGCCGAAGGGGAGGCCACCCAGCTTCTCCTCAGCTTTCTGAGCTGCCTGTGCGGCAGCGAGGCCCAGCATTTTTTATCCAAGCTTGGCCGTCCATTTCTGAGCTGCCTGTGCGGCAGCGAGGTCGCTGGAATCGATGGCCAGCTTCTTGAACTCTTTCTGAGCTGCCTGTGCGGCAGCGAGGTAACGTGAATCGGAAGCACCTGCTAACCCTTGTTTCTGAGCTGCCTGTGCGGCAGCGAGGCCAGTGACGAGCTGCGCCCCCATCAGCTGGTCTTTCTGAGCTGCCTGTGCGGCAGCGAGGGTGGCCCATGGGCCGCTGCAACCTGTCATCGATTTCTGAGCTGCCTGTGCGGCAGCGAGGGAAGTCGCCAATCACGGCGAGCAACTCGGTCTTTTCTGAGCTGCCTGTGCGGCAGCGAGGCTCGCCAGTACCACCGCATCAGAGTGCGCTATTTTCTGAGCTGCCTGTGCGGCAGCGAGGGGTTCGGCCTCCTGCCAGCTGACAGCGCCCACTTTCTGAGCTGCCTGTGCGGCAGCGAGGTTTTTGAACAGGGACGCTTCGTAGCCGCCGAATTTCTGAGCTGCCTGTGCGGCAGCGAGGCTGGTGCGCTTGGTGTAGGCATGGGGCAGCAATTTCTGAGCTGCCTGTGCGGCAGCGAGGCTGACGCCGCACTTCCTCGGCGCCCTCTTTGATTTTCTGAGCTGCCTGTGCGGCAGCGAGGCTCGGCGCGCTGGTCTTTGGCATAAGCCCACTTTTCTGAGCTGCCTGTGCGGCAGCGAGGATGCCACGTGTCGGGGCCACTGCGCTGTTGTCTTTCTGAGCTGCCTGTGCGGCAGCGAGGATCAACACTGCATTCGCCCTCGATATTCTGCGTTTCTGAGCTGCCTGTGCGGCAGCGAGGGCCTCTACCTTCATGGTTTCGTCACCGGTGTCTTTCTGAGCTGCCTGTGCGGCAGCGAGGCTCACAGTCGGGCGTTGCGTCTATGGCGTCAGTTTCTGAGCTGCCTGTGCGGCAGCGAGGTCAGAGCACTACGCCGACTTGAAGCTGCCGAATTTCTGAGCTGCCTGTGCGGCAGCGAGGTAACAATGTCAGCTGTAACCAAAACAACAGAATTTCTGAGCTGCCTGTGCGGCAGCGAGGAATCCCCCCCCCCTGGTACGTCCACGCCACCGCTTTCTGAGCTGCCTGTGCGGCAGCGAGGCTAATCCGCTAAATTAACAAGGAGATGGCTGTTTTCTGAGCTGCCTGTGCGGCAGCGAGGCCCCCCTTGTCGGTGATGGTCGCCGCGCCGATTTTCTGAGCTGCCTGTGCGGCAGCGAGGGAACGCCGACATGTGCGGGGTCTTCTCGTCCATTTCTGAGCTGCCTGTGCGGCAGCGAGGATGAACTCCTTGGCGCTCAACCGCCCATCTTTTTTCTGAGCTGCCTGTGCGGCAGCGAGGTGGGTCGAGGGGGACAAGGCCGGTATGTGGCATTTCTGAGCTGCCTGTGCGGCAGCGAGGGGATAAATTGCTCCCTCAAATCAACCTCGACGTTTCTGAGCTGCCTGTGCGGCAGCGAGGGCATCCGGCTACGCCGGAGCCCCCTGCCCTGCTTTCTGAGCTGCCTGTGCGGCAGCGAGGTTTTTCCTGATAGACGAGTATTTAAAAGAAGCTTTCTGAGCTGCCTGTGCGGCAGCGAGGTAACAGTTACCGTTTTTTGGGCTTTACGAGCGTTTCTGAGCTGCCTGTGCGGCAGCGAGGCTCGCTTCGCTCCTTCCTCAACCTCTCCGGCTTTTCTGAGCTGCCTGTGCGGCAGCGAGGGAATCAGACATTTCAACGAGAGTCATTTGCTGTTTCTGAGCTGCCTGTGCGGCAGCGAGGAACGGCTCGTTTATCAACCATGGTTTTCAAGATTTCTGAGCTGCCTGTGCGGCAGCGAGGGGAATTGGCATTGTTAGTTATATCGGGGTCGATTTCTGAGCTGCCTGTGCGGCAGCGAGGTGTGACGAGATAATCACGGTCGCCGATGGCAATTTCTGAGCTGCCTGTGCGGCAGCGAGGTCCGGGATGTCGGCGGCCAGCGCCTCGATCCCGTTTCTGAGCTGCCTGTGCGGCAGCGAGGCTGATGCCCCGCATGCTGGGCAGCCAGATCGATTTCTGAGCTGCCTGTGCGGCAGCGAGGGCCGCGATAGCGGGCCACCGAGCTGATAAACATTTCTGAGCTGCCTGTGCGGCAGCGAGGACTGGCTTGCGCCTCACGCCCTGCGGCCTTTGTTTCTGAGCTGCCTGTGCGGCAGCGAGGGCCGCATCAGTGACGAGAAGACCGCACCTGATTTTCTGAGCTGCCTGTGCGGCAGCGAGGGAGCGCCTGTTCACCCGCAACAGCCTGAAAGGTTTCTGAGCTGCCTGTGCGGCAGCGAGGCCGTAGCGCTGGAGCAAGCTGCCGAAGCGCAGTTTCTGAGCTGCCTGTGCGGCAGCGAGGGCCGTCACCGGCAGGTTCTTCTTGGCGTTGATTTTCTGAGCTGCCTGTGCGGCAGCGAGGGGTGGTTTCATCGTGACCAACGGCACCAAGCCTTTCTGAGCTGCCTGTGCGGCAGCGAGGTATGGGCATCCCCCTGGACAGCATCGGAAGCATTTCTGAGCTGCCTGTGCGGCAGCGAGGGACCTACAGCCGCGCATCGGATGGGGTCTATCTTTCTGAGCTGCCTGTGCGGCAGCGAGGTGTTGGAAGTTAGCACTATCTTACTGATTTTTAAAGAGCATTGTCCCGTCAGTGGAGCTAGGCCCTCGGTGGGCGTGGGTGTAGCTATCCATTAAAAAATCAATATGTTAGCTACACCCCAAAAAAAAGGGTCAGAACCAGGGAATGGTGGTGTTGGCACTTAACCCGTATGCGTTAAAGGCCCCCGACACCGGGCTGGCAAGTATGGGGCCGTGTTCGATATAGAGGCGCATCCGGCTGCCCGTCGAGAGACTGTGCATCTCGGCATAAGGCAGGGTCATCGCCTTCTGCTGGGTGTCGGGGATGCGGGCCAGCGCCTCCTCTTCGGTCAGCCACCCTTTGGCCACCGAGCGACGGCGCTTGTTATGGGCGCTCTTGGCTTGCACCCGGCGCACGGTGCGGTAGCTCACAGCGTCGGGTATCCGAGCCGGTGCGCTGATGCGGATATAGTCCCGCATCCCTTGCAGCCAGTTCACTTCGGTGAGGCTAAGCAGATCGGCCAGCGCGCCGTGCAGGCGCAGACACTCTCCCAGCGTACGCTTATGGCCAGGAAAGCTGACCCCCACCCGTCCCTGGGTCAGGGAGGGGAGCACCCGATGCAGTTTGGCATAGAGGGCATTAAGCAACTCCACCTGGCCAAATTCAGGGTCGGGCAGGACACGAATATCAAGGTAGTGATCCATAGGAGCTCCTTAGTCTGCCTCGCCGAAGACGCCGCCACGTATCAGGGTCGCTATCACATAGTGCTGTTGTTCCACTGATGGAACATTGTCTTTCAGCATCCAGCCATCGAGCTGGTTATAAAAGTCGAGCTTCTCCTTGGGTTGGCGATAGGCTGTGCCACGGCTGGTAACCGAACCATACGGTTCGACTGCGATCGGTCCCAGTTCCTCTGAACCCGGGTACCAGGTATCGATGGTGCGCAGGGCATTGCCAATCTTCTGGGAGTGCATGGCAGCGATGCCATCTACCTCATAGAGGTACTTGCTCTTTTTCCCCTCTTTGCCACCACTCTGATCGAGCACCAATTCCTGAGAAGGGAACACTTCCTGACCGGCCCCGAGACGAACAAATGCCTCGACATTTAACAGCGCAAAGTCGTTGCCAAGCAGCCCCTGGCGGATCACATCGCTCAGTTCGGCCAGCGCCCCCTGCGGCTTGGTAAAGGCACGCAAATTGAAGCTCAGGGCATCGAAGATCCAGCTCTGTTTTACCGAGCCCTGCTCCAGCCGGCTGATGCGCACCTCCACCGCTTCGGCACCGACTCGGTTGCGCCAGAGGAAGCGGCCATTGGCCAGGTTCTCGGCATAGCGGGCCGCTAGCTCATGAAACTGGTATTCGCGCACATATTCGCCAATTTTTTCACCCAGCACAGCCTGATAGGCCTGATCGTTACAGGCCGAGGGCTGGGCCAGGTTGCCCAGCACGCGCAGGGTAAAACCGACCCGCAGGGTGTCGGCATCGAAGGGCAGCGTCGCCACATCGACCCGCTGCAGGTTGGGTTTCTGGATCTCGTTATCGAGCTTGGCGGGATCCTCAGCGGTGGCCTTCTTCAGGCGGTTAGAGATGGTGCCGCGCACCGCCTTCTCCTGAAGTGTGATGGGGTGCCATTGGGCGAGGGGATCGTCACGATCTTGCCAATTACCGGCGAAAAGCCTGGCATCAGAGTTGGCGAGCTTGCGCTCGAAAGCCAGGACAGAGGCGGTTTTGATCGTTGCTTTTGCCATGATGAAGTTCCTTATCAGAAGAGGTCATTTGCCATAAAGGGTTCTGCGTCGTTCTCATCCCACTCCAACGTTGGGGCTTGATAACGATTCTCACAGAGGTAATAGGGTTCCTGATGACGGTAACGCCATAACAGGGTATCGAGATCCTGAATGCGATGTGGGCTGATCCATTGCCCCAGGGTGTAGATGGACTCCACAAACCGAAAGGGAGTCTGCTGATCGCGGCTACTGGGGATGGATCCCGGGTCATGGAGGGGGGAGATACCTTGGTAACCCACGGCCAGTGGTACCAGATAACCGGACGCCGGTTTGGCCAGTTGTTGCCAGCTCACCACACCGGCTTCATCATGCTGTGCCTGGTGGCGCAGGGTGACAAAATCGAGCAGGCTGTCGAGCAACTCCCCGCCAGTCTCGGTGCTGGACCGCTGTTGATGGTGAAGGGTTAACAGGTCATGACGGCAGACCAGGGCAAAGCCCGGTAGCAAACCCATACACAAGCGGCGTAGCTCGCGCTCCTCATAACGCTCGCGCCACTGCACCAGCTCAAGGCTAGTGATAATTCCCCCGGCCAAGCGCAGGGTCGGCACAGTGCGTTCAAACCAGGCTTGAAGCGCGCTAACTCGTTGATCCAACGCGCCCGTTTTAGGTAGCTGGTCGGCGTCAAAATCACACTCAATCAACAGGCTGATGTCGAGGTGCACACGCCCCTCTTCATTAAAGGGAGCCGTCTTCCCCTCTTTGGTCAAAGGGTTGCGCGTCAGAGCAAAGACCTGCTCACGGCGGTTGCCAAGCGGCTTACTCTGTAACCCGGTGTGATGAGCGATGACTGCGCAGCCCCCCAGTGTCAGTCCGAAGGCTTGTTCAAGGCGGCGTGACAAAGCGTGAGTGAAGCCCAGAAAATGGCTGATGGCCGGAAAGCCATAGGTCAGCCCGCTGATAGCATTGGCATTTTCCACCTTGAGGTGACGAAGCAGCAGGGTCGATTTCATGCCCATTCCTCCAGATCCTGTTGCAACATGCGCAGTTGACGCGCCAGCTGACGACGCCAGATATGCAGCTCAGCATCCCCGATATGGGCCAACCGCTTTTGCAGCCGCCGATTGAGTCGGCGACCAAACTCCAGCGCTATCTGATTGGCCTCGTTATCGGAGAGTGTCTGGTCGTCGATGGGATCGAGCCAGTCGCAAAACGCCTCGCTCATCGGCTCAGTCATCGCCCTGCTCCAGCCCGCAGGCAAGGTACGCAGCTCGGCGCCGTAGTGGAGTAGCGCCCCCATCAAGTCATCCACCAGCCCGGCTCGGCGCTGTTTGATGGTGGCGTTGTTATCAGCCAGCACCACCGATTTGAGAAAACGGCTCAGCTCACCGAGAGTGGCCGCAACCCGATATTCGTAGCGTATCCAGAAGTGCTCTTGGCTCTCGGGTGCCGTAAGTCGGTCTTGCCACTCAGGCGGTTGGCAACTCAATAGATAGACGCGGCCATAGCGTTTACTGTTCAGCAGAGAGACATTTTGGGGTTTGGTGCCGCCAAAGTGCTGCTCCGCCAGATGGGGAAAGTCCACGACGGTCAGTTCGGAAAACTCATTTTTACGGCGTGCATCGCGCGCCGCCTTCGCCTCATCCCCGAAGCGAGACTGATCGATGCGTTGATACAAGGCATGACACAGCGAGCTGGCAAAAAGGGGGCTCAGCAGGTGGTATTCCCTATCCACGGGAAAATAGGTCTGCTTGGCCAGGGTGTGAGTGGTCACTGCACCACCTGCCAAGGCTTGAGAGAGGCCATCGCACCATGATTCCAGCTGTGCCTTATTGTTGCTGAAGGTTGCAAGTGCAGAGGCATCACCATCCTGCATCAGATCCACCAGCCGTTTGCCGTCCGCTTCGAGCAGCAACAGATTGGCCACATCGAGGGCTGCCGCGTTGCCGATCACATCGATAACCGGCGCAGTCAGACTGGCAGTCGAGAGATACTCTTCCCCCGTCATCCCTTCGACTCTAGCCCCAATCCCCCGCGCATCCCCATGGGTAAACTTGGGGGCATGGGTAACCAATGTTATCTGCTTGGCCCGCTTGGCGGCATCGTCGAGCCAGTCCGCTTTGCTGGGCCACTTGTCCGGCTTGGCCTCCTGCCTTGCCGAGATATAGTCATCGATGGCTGATGACAACTGCTCCACTCCCATTGCTTCCTCCCTAACACTCAAAGATGATCAACAAGGTGCATCTGACCGACCGGTACGAAAAACACCACATCAATGTTGAGATGCAGGTTGCTTGCGATACCTGAACCGATACAAAACAATCCAGTGAGTAAAAAACGTCGCATTTGCTTCATTACCCCTCTCAATGGAGACCCAAACCGATCTTCAGGAGTGATGATGCACGTAAAGATTAAAGAGATCAACCAATGCCCTTTTTCTTTAATTGATTTTTAGTAGTGTGTTTTTTTGATGGTGTTCCCCTGAGCTGTTGCTCGCTATAATCAAACGCCTGTCGTACAGACAGCTCAGAAAAATGCACTTTTGCTTTTCTTTTCGCTACCGAACAGGTAGCTCCCTCATAAGGCGCTCAATCGAGCGCCTTATACACACCGAATAGCGGGTCGTATTGCCAAGGCTTGGCACTCTGCTCGTTGAGTGGCAGCCGGATCTCGGTAAAGGTGCGTGATAGCCTGGCGGCATCCCACTCCATCTCCTCCCCTAAGGCGGCCAGCAGAGGCTCTGGCTCGTTATCCAACCAGGGGGCGACCCGTTCGGCGGGCGTAAAGGTCTGGCGCTCGAAACAGCTAGCCTCCACCAGCTCAGGCTCACCACGCTCTTCGAGCCGGTGAAAGCGCAGGGGCTCATCCTCATCGGCCTGATAGAGTACAAAGCTCTCGTCGGGGCACGACGCCCGAAAGCGAGTTTGCCGTTGCATCTCACCAGCCCAGTCCAGTGGATGTTGATGTTGCCACCAAGAGACTGCGGAGGGAGGCTGATGTCCCTTAGCAAACAAGGAGGTGGCAAGATGTGCGTGTTCCAGTTCCACCAGATTTGAGTAGGGCCCTCGACCTGGACTCGGCGGCATCTGGATCGCGGGTGCAGCCCCTATCACCTTGTACTGCTCTTCTCGCAAACTCTGCGCCATATCGTGATTAGCGAGCTGAAACTCCGTCGACTCAAACCCCGGCTGACAATAGGCCGGAGTCCTCCCACGCAACGCCTTGACATTGCGATTGAGGATCAAAAGGTTTGGAGCAGTTGGCCCCCTCTTGCGGTGACGCTGAATGCGACCGGCCAACTGGATAAGAGATCGCATCGAACTCGGCTCGGCAATGGCCCAGTCATAGTCGTGATCACGCCCCACTTCGGCGACCGGCGAGGCAAAAACGACAAACAGATGGTGCTTCTCGGGCTGCGCCAGCGCCTGTGAGACCTCAGGCCGTTGCCAAAATGCATCGCTGTCATAGCGGGTTAGCAGGGCATCGAGACGCCTCTCCATCTCGGAGCGCACCAACAGCGGGTGATGACTGTGGTAGATGCAAAAGTGGATGTGGGTGTCGGGCGGCGGGGCCTGGCTTAGTACCTGCCGGGCGATAGCGACCAGCGGATCGATATTAGCCATACGTACCAGGCCAACCGAACAACACTTGCCTGAGACGTGGCGCTCATGATGCTCACTGTGTAGCTGGAGCATACCCTCACGAACCGCGCTCGCCATGGCTTGCACCACCTCATCGCTACTTTTTCCACTTGCACTCACAGACCATATTGCTCCCCGGCGCAGGGCGGATTGCTCGGCCAGCTTGGTCAGTCGAGCGGCCACAAACTCTTGGTGATTAACCTTGAAAGCACTCTGTTCAGCCAGATCCTGCTGGGCGACCCCGAATTCATCGAACCAGGCACAGCAGATAGGGGGCATAGGCCCTGGCTGGCCACAGGCTTTGTGGTAATGGGCTCTCCCCGCCTGATAGGCAGCAAATAAGGCATTCAACAAAGCGGGCTGCAAGGTAGCCGATGAGAGCAGCACCCGACTACCCAGCATCCCCGCCCAATTGACCAGACGACAGAGGGCAGGCAGATCGGACAGCCCGAAGTCATCAGGTTCATCAAGCACCAGATCCGAGGTGAGCAGACGCAGCATGGGGGCAATCTGCTTGCCGCCACGAGTGCCTTCGGTCGCCGGGATCAGGTGATCGATGGTGCTCACCAGTACAGGAGCGCTGACCAATTGATGCAAGGCGGGGGATTGTTTGAGCCAGCGACGTAGTGGACCGTCATCGAGGGCTCCGTCGTAGCGCACATGCATATTGGCATCGAGCAGCGATTCTGCCGATTCGGAGCCACTCTTAGGCTCGGAAAGTGCCTTTCGGGTTCGAAGCTCATGGAGCTGCTGCACTGCCGCAGAACCTATCAGCACGGCCAGATCATCAGAATCGAGCGACAATCGAGCTCTCAAGGCATCGCCGGTTTGCAACGTCAGGGTGCGAAGACCCAATGCGACGCTAAAGCGACAACCTAGCTTTTCATCGGCCAAACCGTACATGATGCGGGCATTGGCGAAGGTTTTTCCGCAGCCGGTTGACGCCATATTGACCCCAAAGAACCCCTGCTGCCGGGAGCGGTGGGCCAACATCCTGGCCAAATCAAATGCCTTGTCCTGCCAGCGAAATGCGCTCTGTTGGCTGCGCTGTTTAAAGCCTTTGTGGCGAGTGATGGCGGGTAGATAAGGCCGCAGTTTCGGCAGACTCTTGGCGAGCAGATAGGCGTTATGGCCCACGCCGATATTGTGCTCATCAAGCGACTGCTTGAGCCTGCCCGTGACGCGATCTGTATTGGCATAGGCCCGATAGTCCCTGTCTTGCCACTGCTCGGTTACATCACCTGAGGAGTAGGCATGGTCTGCCAACATCAGGCACAAACGAGCCAAATGAGCAGTGAAACGATCGGATAGCCAATCCCGGCCTTGCCAGAGTGAATGGCACTGTAGCGCGCGCAGTGCCAGACTGTTGGCCTTGGTGCACCAGGTTTGACTGGCGAGAGGAGTACCGTGAGGGAAGACCCAAACACGTTGCCATGTATCCTTATCCCATTCTGGCTCGCGGCATTGGGGGGAGTTCCAGCTGGCATCAAAGCGCCCTGAATCTACCGTTAACCGTTCCAGAGGAGGCGCGCCGACGGCTTGCTCATGTTTGGCGTCAAACTGCGGCAAACGATGGTGCGAGACGATAAGCCAGCCGATGATGCGGGCGATCGGTGCCAAACCTTCGAAGGGGTTTGCTCTGGTTGGCTGTGCCTTGCTCTCGGTCAGCTTACCAAGACCTGCCAATGCCTCCTTTTCATCATTTGGGTTCACGTTAGAGAGCGCTGTTAGCCACTGCAGGTCGCCCCGACCATCGACGAAAGCTTCAAAGATGCGCAGCGAGACCCACTCATGGCGCAGTGGCTCGCTCAGCTCACGGCGCTTGCCCGTGAGCTTGTCCTGAAAGAGCCGGTTGGCTTTGCCCAGATCGTGAAAAAGGCCAGCGATCGCCGCCAACAACGCCATGGCTTCACCAGAGTGCCAGAGATTCTCATCCTGGCTGCGCAGGATATTGCGCCCGGTACTGTTGGTCGGTACCGAGCCCTGCTCATTGAAGCGGCGGACATTGCCAACTATCCAGCAAAGCTCGGGCCCTGCGCTTTTGAGCCAGTGACAGGATACGGCGGTGTTACGACGGGCCGTTTTACGTAGCAGTTTGCGTAAAGTGTCGAGGCCATTTTGGGTGATCGTCGTCGCCCAAGTTCTCTCACCTTTACGTTCGGCAAACTGATCCAGAATGCGCCTTGTTTCATCCAAGGCTCGTTTACTGCACTGGGAGACCAACAGCACGTTCATCGCCCCACCTCACTTAGGTCGGCGGCTACCGACTGCAAGGTCTCAATCATCAGATCCAATGCACCGTGCTGATTAAAGCGGCCGATGATCCGCTGGCGAAATTCTTGCTCTTCTTCCCCGGCCATGGCTGCGATAAAAGCCTGGGGCAAGATGAGCGCGTCCTTGATCAGATCAGCCACATCAAACACCAACCCACCGCGACGGGTTTTACCATGAAGTACAGAGAGACCATGGGGCATGCCGATGACCCAACAAGCAGTTGCGGCCAGGCCATAGGCGAGATAGTTACCGTGATCGAGGAAACGGTTGGCCATATCGATGCCACTGCCATGCTTGGCACGGGTAAACTCGCCATAACACACGGCATTGCCAGCCAACTTGTAGAGCATCTTGGTCAAGCTGGCCTCTTGGGCCAACACATCAGTAGTGGTGCGGCAGTGAGCAAGCTGGGCTTCGAAACGTAGCAAGGCACTGTCGAGAGCAGCCTCATCGAGCGCGAATGCCCGCTCACGTTTCATGGCCGCCCCCAGCCATACATTGCGAATCTGGGCGATACGCACTTTTTGAAAGGCGATGGCAGCTTTTCGCCTCGCATCATCACAAAACCAGAAGCTAACCCACTGCTGCAGATATTCGGTTGGCCTGTACTCGCTCTGGGAGGTAAGCCAACTCACGCTCACCTCAACTTCATTGGCAGTAAAAAGAGGTGTGCCACCACCGCCACAAAAACCAACCAAGACACCCGCTTTCGCCAGCTCCCGCATGGCAGCCTGAGTAATCGATGTGCCTGTTCCCAGCAGGATGCAGGTAGTATTGGCAATCGGAATATTCCAATAGAGCGACTCTTTACCTTCATCGGTCACATACTCAACACGACCGCCATTAACCAAGACCCGGCAATACTCCAGGTAGTACAGGTTTGCCCGTTTGGAATGCAGGATAGTCTTCAAATCGGCTGGTTTTAGTTCTTCCATGTGTGCCCCTCTGAATTATGGCAGCCCATTATTTCCCACTCACTGGCTCACCAGTTGAGCCAGTAACGCGGTGGCTGCATGTTTTTTTAACCCTGCCGTCATGGCGTTGATCACGCTATGGCGTAGCTCGGGGGGAGAGAGCACCTCGACCTCGCCACTAAAGCGCAGCAGGTCGCGTACCAGTTCGCGTTGATCGGCATAGGGGAAGCTCAGGCGAATATGGCCGCTGGGCTCTATGGTCTGGCGCTGCTCCCGGTGCCACTGCACATCTCTGACCCAAGGGGTAGCAGATGGGTCAAAGCGCAGCTCGGCCTGTTGCAAATCCGCCCCGGCGAAGATGCCGTAGCCATTTGCAAAGAGCGCATCCAACGCCGCTGCCTCACATTCGCAGGCGGCTTCATCCAGCGCTTTGGGTTCGACAATTCGACTCAAGGCAAAGAGGCGCAAGGCCTCTCGTCCATGACACCAGGCAAGCAGATACCAGTTGTCCCGATACCAGCAGAGGCGCTGTGGCGATACTTGACGCTCTTCGGACTGATGTTGTGTGGGGTGATAGAGAAAGTGGAGTTGACGCCTGGAAAACAGCGTTTGTACCAGAGGCAGGAAACGTTCGGGGGGAACATATTGGCGTCCGATGCTTTCTACCCGCAGGCGGTCCGCTTCATGTTGCCACTGGGGACCCAGCAAATCCCCAATGCGGGCCTGCAACTGGGCTAACCCCTGCTGCTGCAGACCCGGTTGCACATCTTGCAGCAGGCGATTGGCCATCAAGAGCGCAAAGGCTTCCGACTCGGTAAGCCAGACTCCCGGCAAGGTAAAGCGGCCATCAGCGGTGTCGTAGCGATAACCCCGGGCTGCCCGGTCCCAGACGATGGGGGCCTGGTAGCGATCTCGCAGTAGCTCCAACAACCGTTTGAAGGTGCTGGCAGAACAGGCAAGTCGTTCCAGTATGACGGAGCGTGGAACAGGGTAACGAAAGTCCAATAGCAACTGGTGTAGGGCAAGCGCCCGGTCAAGCTGTTCCATTTATCTATTAAGTGATTAGTTAATTTACGGAAGACTATCACTTAAGTTGCGCAAGAACTTTATTGGGGCTCACATATGTTGTTGCCAAACAGCGCCTTATCATCACTGAGGCTGGTCATGGGCGCTCTTTTACAAGAGAGCCCATGCCTGCCCGAAGCAGAAAAATGATGTCGATAGCGCCATAGAAGGCTATCTGAACAGTCCCTTGAGCAGTTGGTCGGCCACCCCTTTGACGGCCTCGTTGTCGGCCTTGTCACCCAACAGCTTCTTGAGGCCGCGTTCGGCCTCCTTGCGGGCCTTATCCTCCAGCAGCTTGTTGTTGCTCAGCAGCGCCTTCACATCGAGCTGGTAGCTGGGGGCTTGCCAGTGGCCGCCGATCCGCACCGGAATGGTGATCTCTTTGAGCTCATCCACATCCTTGCCCCCCTGTCCCTTGCTGCTCTCGACGATGGAGGTGAGGAACAGGAAGTCGAGACTCTCCGGCACCAGCGCCGTCTGCCCTTCGCCCTTGACCCGCAAGGCCGGGGCAAAGAGCTGGATGTCGTTGCTGCGGGCGGTGCCATCGGCAATCTGGAAGCTGGCGGTCAGGGCGCTGAAGTCGGTCTTGCGCGCCTCCTTCACCTGCTCGGCCCCCTTGCCGCTGAGGGTGGCCCGCGCCTCGCGGATCATCTCCGCTAGGTTGATGCCATGCAGGGCGCCGTCGCTCAGCTTCAAGGTAACCTTGCCCCGCATCCCGTTGCGCAGTGCCAGAGGAGATAGACCACGCCCCTGCAGCTGCACATCGAGATCGCCCTTGCCCTCGATCAGATCGCTCTCGGCCAGGGTCTGCAACAAGGGACGAATGTTCACTCCAACCACCTGGCTGTGCACCTTGTAGGTGGCGGGCTGCTGGCGCGCGTCGAGTACCCCGTTCGCGTTTACCTGACCGCCAGCCACGGTCGCGCTGAACTGTTTGAGTGTCAGCAGCCCTTTGGCCAGTGCAACTTGCAGATCTACGCTCCCCAGATCCAACCCCTTCAGGCGCAGGCTGCCAAGTTGCAGCCGACCATCCAGATCCACCCCTTTGAGCGCGCTCAGATCCGGTTCGACCGCGGAGAGGGCTTCGCTCTTGCCGGGTGCTGCTTTATGACCACTCGCTGCGGCGCTGGGGGCTCCGGCAGCCGGTTTATCCTCTTTCGCTTGTGCAGGTGTGGTCGGTGTCGATTTGGCGAGCCATTTGTCGAGATCCAGCGTCTCTCCATGCAGCTCAAAGGTGATTGCCGGTGTGGCGCCAAACTGCATGGTTCCATCACCACTCAACAGCGCCTCATCGGCACTCATCACCAGCTTGCTCAGGGTAATCAACTGCTTGTCGAGCTCGGCACGGGCAAACCCGGCCAGTTTCAGCTTCATCTGCGGGCGTGGCAGCGCATCACCTTCCAGCGCCGCAGTCAGCAGCACATCGGAGAGCTCGGCCAGCTTCATCTCTTTATCGAGCCGTCCCTTGAGTGCTCCTTCCAGCGAGCCAGCGAGCGCAGGCTGTTTGCCCTCGCCTTTGGCCCCCTTGAGTGCCAACGTGAGATTGCTCCACTCACCCAGAGCCAGTCGATCTCCCTTGATGGAGAAACTGTCGAGTCGCAAGGCGGGCTCACTCAGGCTGCCACTGAGGCTCAAGTCTTTCAGTTCGCTGGCCATCACCTCCTGCGCCAGCTTGATCTGGGTCTGCCCTTTAACGTCGAAAGCGAGCTTGTCGGCACTCCCCTTGGCGGCCAGCGTCACGGGTACCCACTGACCGGTGGCCAGCTGCCCCATATCGAGATCAAGGCGCTCCAGTCGCAGCGAGGTGCCTCTGCGATCATCCTGTACCAGTGCACTGGCCTGGGAGAGCGCGACACCCTGCAAGCTAATCTGCCAGGGCTTGCTATCCGCGGCTGGCGCAGGGGCCGCAGGGGTGACCGGTTCGCTTGCATCAGCAGTGGCATCTTTGATCAGTCCGCTCAGATTGGAGCTGCCATCCGCCTTGGTCTGGATAAAGAGATGGGCGCCGCTCAGGCTCACCTTGCCAATCTCCAGACGATGGGAGAGCAGCGGCAACAAGGCTACCGAGGCCTCACCCTGTTCGAAACGAACCAGATCCGGCTCGGCAAAACCGGCCGGATTGCGCAGCGCCACCTTTTCCAGCGAGAGGCCGAGACTCGGCCAGAAGCGCCAGTCAATCTCCCCCGCCATCACCAGTTCCCGGCCCGTGCTCTTGCGCACCTGTTCAGCCAGTTGGGGCTTGAATTGATTGGGGTCGATAAGGCTTATCAGTGTCACTATGGCCAGCAAGGCCGCCACGGCGATGCCGAGCAAGATGAGAACTATCTTCTTCACGATATGCTCCTTGAATCCGGATCCACTGCTGACTATACCACTCACCGTCTGACGAATGGCGTCTGCGGGACAAAAGCGGACAAGGATGAGACAGGGATGGTCGCTGCCCATCACTATCGTCATCAGCAAGGATCAGGCTTGCAAAGAGGATTGCTGTAGCCGCGCCATCGCGGTGCGCGTCGACTCGAAAGCAAAGCGGGGCAAGGGGATATCGCTGATCTTCAGCCACAGACAGGCGGCCACATCGTCAGCCGGCTGGATGACAGGTTTTTCACTCAGCTTGATGGCGAAGAAAGTGTCGCAGGTGTGATAGGTGATGCCATCGTAGGGATAAATATTGGGGAATGAACCGAGATAAGTAAAAGGTTGAGCGCTGACATCGAGCCCCAGCTCCTCCTGCAACTCGCGCACCAGCGCCCCCTCCAGCGACTCGCCGGGATCGACAAATCCGCCCGGCAGATCCAGCAACCCCTTGCCAGGATTACGGGCACGCATCGCAACCAGCACCTCATCCTGCCAGCAAAGCGCCACCATCACAGCCGTCGCCACATTCTGGAAAAAATGAAAACCGCAGCTACAGCGAAACTCTTTGGAGCTGACGCTCTGCAGGGTTTGACCGCCGCATTTTGGACAAAACATGGGCTATCTCCGACGAAATAAAGCGCCATTTTACGCCGTTGGTGTCAATTTCTATGAGTAAAACAGACAGAGAGGATAAGGTGTTCAGGTAAAATAGGGGGGAAAGAAGGTCAATTATCAGACGATTCAATGAATTACAGGCAATAAAAAACCCCGC
>NZ_CDDH01000009.1 GCF_000819725.1 Aeromonas australiensis
ACCATTCACCATTCACCATTCACCGGCTATTGCCGTTGCGCTTTACCTCTGAGCCTGGATTGTGATGAGCCGAGCGGCGGGTCAAACAGGAGGTGAGTGGCCACTCAGGGTTATGACCCAAAGGGCGTTCAGATGATTACAAGGGGAGTGGGCGCAATGGGAGCTGCTTTATCCCGGGTTTATCTGGCCAAAAATATCAAGACGGCGAGATAAGGGGGTTATCAAGGGGCAAAAATGGGGCGGAAGGATATCAAGGTTTTATCAAGATGGTGGTGCGGTTGATGTCAACTCACTGTTTTTAAATGGTTTTTATCGAAATTAATGAGGCAGCTAAAAAAGTTGCCTCATATTTTTATCCGTTAGCTGGTCTTTATGTTTTCCGGGGATGAGAGGCCTAGTCTGTGCCCATTCTTTGGCGGGGTGTTCCGCCAAAACTGTGTGACGACCCGACTTTTTATAGAACCGGAGATCTTATGTCCCTCGATACGAGCAAGAAGATTGGCCTTATCGCCTGTACAGGTGTGGTGGCCGGCAACATGATGGGAAGTGGCATCGCGCTGCTGCCTTCGGCACTGGCCACCATCGGCTCCATCTCTGTCTTTAGCTGGGCAATCTGTCTGGTAGGCGCCATGGGCCTCGCCTTTGTCTTCGCCCGCCTTGCTACCAAGAACCCGCAAGAGGGTGGCCCCATTGCTTACGCTGGCGAGATCTCTCCGGTGTTCGGTTTCCAGACCGGTGTGCTTTATTACCACGCCAACTGGATCGGTAACCTGGCCATCGCCATTACCGGCGTCTCCTACCTCTCGGTCTTCTTCCCCATTCTCAATAGCCCAATTCCGGCCGCCGCAGCCACCATCGCTGCCGTCTGGATCTTCACCTTCGTCAACCTGCTTGGCGGTAGCTGGGTGAGCCGACTCTGTACTCTGGGTCTGGTGCTGATCCTGCTGCCGGTGGTCGGTACTGCGGTGATGGGCTGGGGTCATTTTGATGCCACCGTCTACAGCCAGAACTGGAACACCACCAGTGGCAGCGACCTGCATGCGGTCATCAGCGCCGTGCTGATCTGCCTCTGGTCCTTCGTCGGTGTTGAATCTGCCGCCGTCTCTTCCGGCATGGTGAAGAACCCCAAGCGCACCGTACCGCTCGCCACCATGCTGGGTACCGGTATCGCGGGTATTATCTACATCCTCTCTACCCAGGTGATCAGCGGTATGTTCCCGGCCGGTGAAGTGGCCGCCTCCGGCGCCCCGTTTGCCATGGCCTCTTCCGCCATCTTCGGCAGCTGGTCTGCCCCCTTCGTCTCTGCGTTCACCGCCCTGGCCTGCTTCACCTCGCTGGGCTCCTGGATGATGCTGGTGGGCGAGGCGGGCAAGCGTGCCGCCAACGACGGCAACTTCCCGAAAATCTACGGCGAAGTGGACAAGAACGGCGTAGCCAAGAAGGGTCTGATCCTGGGCTCCCTCAAGATGACTGCGCTGATGGTGGGTCTGACCGCCTTCACCTCTCAGTCCGCCCACGCTGCTGATCTCTTCAACGTGCTGACCACAGATGCGGTGCTGCTGACCATGCTGCCCTACTTCTACTCCAGCATTAACCTGATCCGTTTTGAAGGCATGACCTCCCGCAGCATCGGCGCCATGATCTTCTCCGGTGTGGCCTGTGTCTTCTGTCTGGTGGCCCTGATGGGTGCCAAGGGTTCCAACCTTACCGCTACCTTCGTGGTGTCGCTCATCATCCTGATGTTCTACGCCAAAAAACTGGGTCTGCGTCAGCACGACGCCCTGCTGAACCAACAACCCAGCAACTGATTCCCCCTTTTATCTTCCGCGCGCTCTTCACTCACCATCCCTGATGGAGAGCGCCCCTTTACGTGTGGAGCATTACGATGAATATCATTGCCATCCTCAACCACCTCGGTGTTTTCTTTAAAGAAGAACCCATTCGCCAGCTGCAAGCCTCCCTCGAGCGCAAGGGTTTCGAGGTTGTTTATCCGGTCGATGTGGCCGACCTGCTGAAACTGATCGAGAAGAACCCCCGCGTATGCGGCGCCATCTTCGACTGGGACAAATACTCCCTGGGTCTGTGCAAGGAGATCCACGATCGCAACGAGAAGCTGCCGATCTTCGCCTTCGCCAACGACCAGTCCACCCTGGATATTCACCTGACCGACCTGCGTCTGAACGTGCACTTCTTCGAGTACCGCCTCGGCATGGCTGACGACATCGCCCTCAAGATGGGTCAGGCCACTCAGGAGTATCAGGACGCCATCCTGCCGCCGTTCACCAAGGCGCTGTTCAAGTACGTGGAAGAGGGTAAATACACCTTCTGTACCCCAGGTCATATGGGTGGTACCGCCTTCCAGATGAGCCCGGCCGGCAGCATCTTCTATGACTTCTACGGCCCGAACGCGTTCAAGGCTGACGTCTCCATCTCCATGCCGGAGCTGGGCTCCCTGCTGGATCACTCAGGTCCGCACAAGGAAGCCGAAGAGTACATCGCCCGTACCTTCAACGCCGATCGCTCCTATATCGTTACCAACGGCACCTCCACTGCCAACAAGATCGTCGGCATGTTCTCCGCGCCGGCCGGCAGCACAGTGCTGGTTGACCGCAACTGCCACAAGTCGCTCACTCACCTGATGATGATGAACGATGTGACGCCGATCTACTTCCGTCCGACCCGCAACGCCTACGGCATTCTGGGCGGTATCCCGCAGAGCGAATTCAGCCGCGACACCATCGCTGCCAAGGTTGCCGCAACGCCGGGTGCCCAGGCTCCCCGTTACGCAGTGATCACCAACTCCACCTATGATGGCCTGCTCTACAACACCGGCTTCATCAAGGAGAGTCTGGATACCCCGTACATCCACTTCGACAGTGCCTGGGTGCCTTACACCAACTTCAGCCCGATCTATGAAGGCAAGTGCGGCATGAGTGGCGAAGCCATGCCGGGCAAGGTGTTCTATGAAACCCAGTCCACCCACAAGCTGCTGGCAGCCTTCTCCCAGGCGTCGATGATCCACATCAAGGGTGACGTGGAGGAAGAGACCTTCAACGAAGCCTTTATGATGCACACCTCCACCTCGCCGCAGTACGGCATCGTGGCATCGACCGAGATCTCCGCTGCCATGATGCGTGGCAACAGCGGCAAGCGTCTTATCAAGGACTCCATCGATCGCGCCATCTCCTTCCGCAAAGAGATCAAGCGGCTGCGTGATCAGAGCGAAGGCTGGTTCTTCGACGTATGGCAGCCGGACAACATCGACATCGTCGAGTGCTGGAAGCTGGATCCGAAAGATGACTGGCACGGCTTCAAGGATATCGATGACAACCACATGTACCTGGATCCCATCAAGGTCACCCTGCTGACCCCGGGTATGGGTCGTGACGGCCAGCTGCTGGAGAAGGGCATTCCTGCCTCTCTGGTCTCCAAGTTCCTGGACGAGCGCGGCATCGTGGTGGAGAAGACCGGTCCCTACAACATGCTGTTCCTCTTCTCCATCGGTATCGATCAGTCCAAGGCGATGCAGTTGCTGCGTGCCCTGACCGAGTTCAAGCGTGGTTATGACCTGAACCTGACCATCAAGAACATACTGCCGAGCCTCTATCGTGAAGACCCGAGCTTCTACGAAGGGATGCGCATCCAGGAGCTGGCGCAGCGTATTCACGAGCTGACCAGCAAGTACCGTCTGCCGGAGCTGATGTTCAAGGCGTTCGACGTACTGCCGGAGATGAAGATGACTCCGCACGCCGCATGGCAGCAAGAGCTGGCCGGCAACGTGGTGGAAGTGCCGCTGCGTGACATGGTGGATCGCATCAGCGCCAACATGATCCTGCCGTACCCGCCGGGAGTGCCGTTGGTACTGCCGGGCGAGATGGTGACCAAGGATTCTCTGCCGGTGCTCGAGTTCCTCGAGATGCTGTGCGAGATCGGTGCCCACTACCCGGGCTTCGAGACCGACATCCACGGCCTCTATCGTCAGGCCGATGGTAGCTACACCGTCAAGGTGCTGCGTTAATCGACAGTGACAACAGTCGAAAGTGACAACAACGGGCCGCAAGGCCCGTTTTTCCCTCCGGAATTCCTGTTCTTATTGCGTGAGTTGCCAACCATGAAGCGAGTGCTCTCCATTCAATCCCACGTAGTCTTTGGCTGTGCCGGCAACAGCGCCGCCGTTTTTCCCATGCGTCGCCTTGGGATCGAGGTGTGGCCGATGAACACGGTGCAGTTCTCCAACCACACCCAATACCGCGAAGGCTGGCAGGGGATGGTGATGCCAAGCGGCCATATCCATCAGTTGGTAAACGGCCTGGCGGAGATCGGCGTGCTGGCCGAGTGCGATGCGCTGCTGAGCGGCTACCTCGGCTCGGCCGAACAGGGGGAGGAGATCCTAGCGGCGGTGGCCCGGCTCAAGGCGCTCAATCCGGCCGCCCTCTATTTTTGTGACCCCGTGATGGGTCACCCCGACAAGGGGTGCATAGTGGCACCCGGCGTCGCCGATTTTCTGAAAAACCGGGCACTGGCCTGCGCCGATATGCTGGCCCCCAATCTGCTGGAGCTGGAACAGCTCACCGGCCGCGATATCCGCAATGTGCCGGAGGCCATCGAGGCGTGCCAGCAGTTGCGCGCGCAAGGGGTCAAGCTAGTGATGGTCAAACATCTGGGCAAGGCCGGTTTTGCCATGGACCGCTTCGAGATGCTGCTGGTGTGCGAGGAGGGAACCTTTCATCTCTCCCGCCCGCTCTACCCTTTTGCCCGCCACCCCATCGGGGTGGGGGATCTGCTGAGCGCCACCATGCTGGCCAATCTGCTGGCGGGTTGTACCCCGGTAGCGGCGTTCGAGCTTACCAACGCCAGCGTTGATGCAGTGCTGGCTCGCACCTGGCTGGCGGGGGCCTACGAGCTGCAACTGGTGGCGGCCCAGCACGAGATGGCGCTGCCGCAGGTCTCCATCCGGGCGACCCGCCTCTGAGCTGGTTACGCCAACAGCAGAAACAACAAAGCCCTGATCATCAGGGCTTTTTACATTGCAGATTCGAGGAGAGGGCTTAGTCCTGCGGGCTTTTGAGCGCCTTGACCACATCCTCTTTGGGCTCCAGCTCCTTGACCTGATTGAAGATCTCCAGCTCCCCTTGCGGAGTGACGGTGTAGGCATCGGCATCCTGATAGCTGCCGCTGCCCGCGCTCTCGATGATGACCACCAGCTCGGGCTGTTTGTCGCCATTCAAATCGACCAGTTTCAGCTCCCGGATAAAGCCGTTGCGAGCCATCACCTTGCCATCCTGAAACTCATCCAGTGGAAACTGGGCGTTCTGGCCCGAATAGAGCCGCACGTCATAGCTGCCGATGGAGGCGGGCTCACCGGCCCCCTGCTCCACCCGGATCACCTGCCCGGAGGGGAGGGTTAGCTGCTTGCTAAATCCCTCTTCGGCTTGTGCTTGTGCCGCCAGCGGCAGGGTCAGTAGCCCCGCCATCATCAATGCTCTGTTCATCTTGCAACCTCTTGCTCTCCCTTGAGTGCGGGCTCCCGGGGAGCCCGCCGTGATGTTGCTACCAGATCTTCACCCGTTTCTGGGGCGGCAGATAGAGTTTGTCCCCCGGCTGGATGTTGAATGCCTCGTAGAAGGCGGGAATGTTCGGCACCACGCCGTTGACCCGGTACTCGGGGGGCGAGTGGGGGTCGGAGCGCAGCAGCATCTGCATCAGCTCGGGGCGATACATCCCCTTCCACACCTGCGCCCAGCCGAGGAAGAAGCGCTGTTCGCCGGTGAAGCCATCCAGCACCGGCGCCTCCTTGCCATCCAGTGACAGCTCGTAGGCTTTGTGGGCGATGGTGAGACCGCCCAGATCGCCGATGTTCTCCCCCAGGGTGAACTGGCCGTTGACGAACTGGCCGTTGATGGGCTCGAAGCGGTTGTACTGGGCCACCAGACGGCTGGTGCGAAAGCGAAACTCCTTGAG
The DNA here is from genome assembly GCF_000819725.1 of Aeromonas australiensis. Lineage (GTDB taxonomy): Bacteria > Pseudomonadota > Gammaproteobacteria > Enterobacterales > Aeromonadaceae > Aeromonas > Aeromonas australiensis. The sequence continues at coordinate 5,962 of NZ_CDDH01000009.1, forward strand.
ATCTTGCGGCGTCCACCAGTCGCGCATCATGCCGTCACCATCGGATTTGGCCCCCTGGTCATCAAAACCGTGGCCCATCTCGTGACCAATGACCCCGCCGATGGCGCCGTAGTTGACCGCATCATCCGCCGTCATGTCGAAGAAGGGGGGCTGCAAGATGGCCGCCGGGAAGACGATCTCGTTGTTGCTCGGGTTGTAGTAGGCGTTCACTGTTTGCGGCGACATGTGCCACTCGTCCCGGTCGACCGGCTTGCCGAGGCGCGCCAGACTGTCTGCATATTCAAAGGCTTGCGAGCGTTGCAGGTTGCCCACCAGATCATCCGGTTTGATGGTGATGGCGCTGTAATCCTTCCACTTGTCGGGGTAGCCGATCTTGGGGCGGAACTTGGCCAGCTTCTCGAGTGCCTGCGCCTTGGTCTCGGGCGACATCCAGTCGAGTTCCTTGATGCTCTGGCCGTAGGCGGTGCGCAGGTTCTCCACCAGCTGCTCCATCCGCTCCTTGGCCGCTGGCGGGAAGTAGCGGGCCACATAGAGCTGGCCGACCGCTTCACCCAGATGATCGTTCAGCACCCCGAGCGCCCGCTCCCAGCTGGCGCGCTGCTTGGGGGTGCCGCTCAGGGTGGTGCCGTAGAAGGCGAAGTTGGCGCGGTCGGTCTCGCTGTCGAGATAGGGGGCGTAGTCGGTCAGCAGTTGCCACTTGAGGTAGGCCTGCCAGTCGGCGATGGGGGTCTGGGCCATCAGCTGATCCAGCACGCTCAGATAGGTTGGCTGACCGATAATGAGCTCCGGCTGGGCCGCAATGCCCGCGGCGTTCAGATAGGCCTGCCAGTCGAGATGAGGGGCGAGCCGTGCCAGTTCGCTGGCGGGGCGCTTGTTGTAGTTCTTCTCCCGATCCCGCAGGGCGACGTTGTCCCACTGGATGGTGGCGAGCCGGGTTTCGAGGGCCAGAATCCGCTTGGCCTTGCCGCTCGGGTCAGATTCGCCGAGGCGGCTCAGCATGGCGGCGATATGCTGCTGGTACTTCTGGCGCAGGGCCTGACTGTCGGGATCCTGCTTGAGGTAGTAGTCCCGACTCGGCAGCCCCAATCCCCCCTGATAGAGGTAGACCGCATAGCGATCGGGGGCCTTGGCATCGGCACCAACCCAGATGCCAAACGGCGCACCGCCGCCTATGCGGCCTGACTGGGCAAAGGCGCGGGCCAGCGCGGCCTGATCACCGATCCGGTCGATATCGGCCAGCGCCGGTGCCAGCGGGGTGAGTCCCTTGGCATCTCGGCCTGCCTGATCCAGATAGCTGGCGTAGAGATCGCGGATCTGCTGGGTCGGCGTGCCGGTGGCGGCCTCCTGTGTGGCCAGCCCCTCGACCAGCACCCGCACATCGGCGAGGGATTTGTCCCGCAGCATGTAGAAGGCGCCATCGGCGGGACGATCGTCGGGGATCTTGGCGGTGGCGAGCCACTTGCCATTGACGTAGCGGAAGAAGTCATCGCCGGGTTTGACCTGGGTATCCATATTGGCCAGCGCCAGCCCGGAGTGTTTGGGGGAGTCTTGCGGTGCCTGACTGCAGCCAGCCAGCAGGGCCAGTCCAATCAGGCCGGCCAGTAAGCTTTTCTTATTGTTCATCTTGTTTGATTCCAATTCGGGTTGTTTGCTTCCCTGCCCAGCTTCCTTGCTTTAACCAGATAGGTGACGCCTGGTGGAGAGGGCGGGCGAGCCTCACTCTAGCAGCAGGGTTGCAGCTTGATAAGCCCGACTCTGCTAAGATCGGCCGGTCCGTTTTGGGGAAGCCTATGATTTCTCATCTTTATTCTCGCTTTTGTCAGACTCTGCCAGCGCCGGAAGGTTCCACCGGTCTGCTGGTGGCCTTCAGTGGCGGCCTCGACTCCACCCTGCTGCTGGTGCTGGCGGCGCACTATGCCCGCGAGCACAGCCTGCCGCTGCGCGCCCTGCACGTGCACCACGGCCTCAGCCCCCATGCCGATGAGTGGGTCGCTCATTGTGAAGCCGTGTGTCAGCAATTGGCGGTGGAGCTGCTGGTCGAGCGGGTGACTCTGGCCCGCGGCAATGGCGAGAGTCTGGAGGCGCAGGCCCGCACCGCCCGTTACCAGCGGCTGACTGCTAGGATGCGGGAGGGGGAGTGGCTGCTCACCGCTCACCATCAGGACGATCAGCTGGAGACCCTGTTGCTGGCCCTCAAGCGCGGCGCCGGTCTGCGTGGCCTGGCGGGGATCTTGCCAAGCCAACCCTTTGCCGGCGGCCTGTTGCTGCGGCCGCTGCTCGATATCAGTCGCGCCGAGCTGGCCGAGGCGGCAGCGAGCCTCCCCTTTGGCTGGGTGGAGGATGAGAGCAATCTGGACGTGAGTTATGACCGCAACTTTTTGCGCCAGACGCTTATCCCCCAGCTCAAGGCGCGCTGGCCCGCCATGGCCCAGACTGCGGCGCGCAGCATGGCACTGTGCGCCGAGCAGGAGGCGCTGCTGGAGGAGCTGGCCGAGTGCGACTGGCAGCTGGCGGGCGAGGGGGAGGCGCTCCATATCGGCCCGTTGCACGCCCTCTCACCGACCCGGCGCAACAACCTGCTGCGCTACTGGATCCGCCGTCAGGGGGGCGAGATGCCATCCCGCGAGCAACTTGCCCGGTTGTGGCAGGAGGTTGCGCTGGCGCGCGGTGATGCCAATCCCCGGCTCAACTGGGGGCACCAGAGCTGCCGCCGATTTCAGGAGCGACTCTATCTGGTGAGCCCTGATCTGCAACCTTGTCATCAGGTATTGCCGCTGACCGTGGGCGAGCCGCTGACCCTGCCGGACGGGGTGGGCGAGCTGGTGGTGCGCAGGGCGGAGCACGACGAGGATCTGCTGCGTGCCCCCCGGCCGGACGAGCCGCTCTCGGTGCGTTTTCAGGTGGCGCCCGGGATCCCCCTCAAACCGGTAGGGCGAAGCGGCAGTCGGCGGATGAAAAAGCTGCTGCAGGAGTATGGCGTGCCTTCGTGGCAGCGGGGACGCATCCCCATCCTCTACTATGGTGAGCAGGTGGCGGCGGTGGTGGGGCTCTTTGTCTGCGAGGGGTTTATGGCGCAGGGAACCGGGTTGGTCTGTCACTGGCAGGAGCGCGGTGCTGCCCCTATCTTGCTCGCGCAGGATCTTGCCTGAGGTGAGCTCGGTGTGAGGGGGGATTAGCCCCAAAAAAGAAGCTCCGGTCACATGGCGCGCATGTGCCGGAGCAAAGAAGAGTTCGGGGCTACTCGAGCAGGCCTGCTTTGCCGGCTTTTTTACGGGCGTAGAGGTGGTTGTCGGCCGCTTCATAGAGGCTCGGCACATCGATACCGGAGTGCCAGCTGGCGGCGCCAAGGCTACATCCGACCGAGAAGGTACTGAGCTCCTTGTGGGTCAGCAGCATGTGTTGCAGGCGAAGCCAGACCGGGCGCCACGCCTCGGGTTCTGCTGGCTGCAGCAGCAGGGCAAATTCATCACCCCCCAGCCGGAAGGCTTGATCCGTGCTGCGGATGCACCCCTTGAGCAGCTGGGCAAAGCGGCTCAACACCAGATCCCCCACCGGATGACCCCAGGTGTCATTGATCTGCTTGAAGCGATCAAGATCCAGCAGTACCAGCACCAGACCGTGATGCTCACGGTTGTGCTGCTCGATGGCGCGACCGATAGCCTCGTCAAAGTAGGAGCGGTTGCCAAGACCGGTCAGGTGATCGAGCCGGACCAGCTGATCCAGTTTCTCCAGCCGTAGATAGAGCGGCAGCAGCAGGCAGAGTAGCTGATGGTATTGCATTAATACCCGTTGCTGGCTACCACTGAGTGGTTGCTCCAGCTCATAGTGGAGCTGGCCCAGCAACTGGCCATGCTGACCGCGCAGCTCGAACGGATAGTTGTGCAGGTTGAGGGTGGCCAGCGGCGGGTGCTGGATCAGCACATGGGGCTGGCCACAATCGAGGTAGAGGCCGTGGATCCTGACAATTCTTGCCGCACGATCGGCAAAAGTTGTCAGCAGACCGCCGAGATCGCTCTGCCCCAACAACTGCTCGAGCAACTGGTTGCGTTCAACGCTGGGCAAGGGCGTGAGCCGCTCCATCTGGCGAACCCACTGCTCGATGCCATGGCTAAAGCCATTGAGTGACGACGTATTTTCCATGGTCTTCCACCTGTGTACCTGACTACTGCTCACCCTTTCCTAGCAATTGGCGTGCCCAATATATCTTTTCTGCCCGCCAGTGCGACTGGTCAAAGTTAAGTCGATAAAAAAGAGGTGAAAATTTGTACGTCGATTGATTGATGCAGTTGTTCGTCGCCGCTCTGTTGGCGGCAACTTGCGGCAACTTTTTGGCGCATGGGTGTGCCGGTGACAGATTAATTCGGTTTGGCGTGGTGATGACGTCGAAGCGTGATGCTGGCAGGTTGGCAGGTTGGCAGGTTGGCAGGAGGTTGTGTGCTTTCGCGGCTGACGACGGCTCACTCCCGTTTTGTTGTTATCGACTCGATATCGAGGAAGGCGGCAACGCGTTCTCGCTCTTTGAGGGCATCCTGATAGCCCAGCTTGATCAGTTGCTGGCAGTAACCGGGATAGAACATCAGGAAACTGGCCAGACTGCTGGTCTCATCCCCTTTGACCCCGAGAACCCGTAGCAAGCGGCGCAGATGCAGTGGTAATTTGCGCAGATAAGGTAACGCAATGGCATCGAGGTCCTGACTCGGTTTGAGTACGCAGGTCTCTACCCGCTTCAGTTTAAGCTGTCTGCGCTCTCGCTCGGGGATAAGATCCAGGGTCTGGTTGATGCGCCACAGCCGTTCCAGATCGGAGTTGAGAGTGTCGGTAAAGACAGTATCCAGCAGATGACTGGCAATGTTGGAACTGGTGATATGGGTATGGTGGCGGGCCGATATCGAGTGAGCGGGCGGATCCAGGGTGATCAGCAGGATCCGCTCCGCCCCCAGATGGATGGCGGGGCTGAGCGGGCTTAACTGGTGGATGGATCCATCGCCGTAGAACTTCTCGCCGATATGGGTGGCCGGAAAGACAAAGGGCAGCGCCGAGGAGGCGAGCAGATGCTCCGAGGTGAGCAGGGTGCGCACCCCGCGCCGTCTGGCTCGCTCCCAGGGATGGTGGTCGGCCCGCCCCTGAAAGAAGGTGGTGGAGAGGCCGTCATCGTAATCCGACGCCGTGATGGCCAGCGCCTCCAGACTGCCATAGAGAATATTGTCATCGATACGGTGATAGTCGATGAGCTGATCCAGCAGGCGGCGCAATGGCGCGTTGTCAAAGAGGTGAAAGGCGTGGTTGGTATCGGGAGTGATCAGCCCTGCCGACCCTTCGTAGAGCAGTCGCCACAGCAGTCGACCGGGGTGAAAATCGAAGATGTGGTGCGTCTCGAAGCGGCGCCATACCCACTCCAGCTTGCGTACCCCCAGATGAAAACAGGAGGCGTAGCAGGCCAGCGCGGTGACATTGATGGCCCCTGCCGAAGTGCCGCACAAGATGGGAAAAGGGATGCCGAGATTGCGCGGGTAGAGCTCCGCAATCGCCTTGAGGGCGCCGACCTGATAGGCGGCGCGAGCACCGCCACCGGTGAGCAATAACGCTGTATTGGGTCTGGCCATATGCTGGCGCCTTATGGTGTTCTGACAATAATGTTCCCACTGACAAATTAACTATAAGGCGCTGTATCAAATATAAAAACGGGTGCTCGCCCATTTTTTTCATGGCCCCCTGTCACAGGACCCGGTGAGTAGGTTCCGGCCGCGCCAGCTGATCGAAGGCGGCGAATACCGGGGCGCTGGCGAGGATGCGACCGTGGCCCAGACCCCGGGTACTCACCAGCAGGGTATGGCCATCCTGGCTGGCCCGCAAGGAGTCGCCGTGGGGGGCAAATCTGTCCTCCTCGTCGTGCACGATTATCGCCGCGCCGCTGCGACTGGCGAGCCGCCCCAGCGGATCGACCGTGCTCAAGGGGTGCTGGTACTCCTGCTCAATCTCCTTGACCACCGCATCGAACAACCGGATCGAGTAGCCGGAGCGCGCCACCATGCCGTAGAGCTGAGGCACATAGTCGAGTACTGGCGAGACGAGCAACAGCGGCAGCTTGTCGATACCCGGCTGACGGCTGGAGAGGGTGACGGCGCCCCCCATGCTGTGGGCGATGACTCCGTGCAGCGGACCTGTTTCGCTGATCAATTTGGCTGCTAGCTCGTCGAAGGCGCGCACGAAGCGGGGCAGGTGGCCGGTGTTGCCTGCACTCTGGCCGTGGGCCGGATGATCGTAGGCAATGGCGGTGAACCCCTGTGCGGCGATATGGCTCATCAGCGGATAGAACTGGCTGGCGCTGCCGGACCAGCCGTGCATCAGCAGCCACAGTGGACCCTGACCGAGCCGATAGCTCATCAATACCCCTTCGCTGGTATGGACGGCCTGCTTCACCAGACCGGCAGGCTCGTGGCCATTCCGCTGGTTGCGCTGGGGTGTGAGCAGCAACTTGCTGGCGGTGCGCTTGGCATGGCTGGGGGCGAGTCTGTGGTGCAAGCGGGTGCCGATCCCCAGCAGCCATTTGCTTGGGCTGAAGCGGCGGGTGTTGAAGTAGATCTTGCTGCTCATGGTCATCCTGTGGTTTTTGTATGCGAACGGTCGTGCTTTTTTATCGGTTTTTAAAAATTCGTGTTGAACGGATGCCAAAATATCAGCGCCAGCTGCTCAGCAGCGCGTCCACCTCGGGCCAGAAGTGGCGGGCCGGATCCTGACACAGTTCGAGATCGTTGAACACCTGATCCGCCAGATAGAGGCCATAGAGGCGGTAAACGGCGCGCCAGGGATCCATCTCCTGTCGCCACTCACCAGCGGCCTGCCCCTGCACCACCTGACGGGCCAGATAGTCGAGCCAGAAGCGCACCAGTTGCCGGGCGGCTTGCTGCACCTGGCTCTTTTGCTCATGGCCATCCTGCACCGAGGTCCAGGCGTCGAGGAACATGCAGCGTCCGGCAAAGCAGTGGTTCCACGCCTGCCAGGCGCGCAGCAGGGCGATCAGCTTGTCGTGCTGGCTCTGGTGCTCCTGCTGGCGTACCGGCTGGATCACCCGTAGCCGAAACACCTCGGCGGCGTACTCCAGCACGGCGATCTGCAGATTGTCGCGGGATTGAAAGTGGGCAAACAGGCCGCTTTTCGACATCTCGCAGGCGCTGGCCAGCGAGCCGATGGTCAGGCTCTCCAGCCCTTGCTGGCTCGCCTGCTCGAAGGCAGTCTGCAAAATGGTTTCCCGGGTCAGGCGCCCTTTACTCATCGCTATCTCCTCGTTGGCGCTGGCAGCATAAAGTACGATCGTGCTAATTGTCGAGCAACAAATAGCCAGCATGGCTGGCCATGTCGTCTCCCGCGTGTCACTGCGCGCGGATTTCAGCTCTCCCTGATATCGAGCTGTTGCAGGGCGATCACCGCTTGAGTGCGGTTCTTGACCCCCAGTTTTCTGAAGATGGCGGTGATATGGGCCTTGATGGTAGCTTCGGAGACATTTAGCTCCCAAGCGATCTGCTTGTTGAGGCTGCCATCGCGCAGCATGATCAGCACCTTGTATTGCTGGGGGGTGAGGCTGGCCAGCTTGCTGGCGAAATCGGGGCCATCTTCCGATTCAGGATGGAGCGAGATGCCTTCCGGCACCCAGTTATCCCCCCCGATCACCGTATTGAGGGCGTTGACCAGCTCCTTCATCGGCACCGACTTGGGAATAAAGCCGAGCGCCCCGAGCCGCAGCACCTGCTGGATGATGGCGGGGTCTTCCGAGGCGGATACCACAACGACCGGCAGGTCGGGATATTGGCCGCGCAGGTGAGCCAGTCCTTCAAAGCCGTTGGCACCCGGCATCTTGAGATCGAGCAGCAGCAGGTCAACCTCGGGGTGCTCACCGAGCAGATTGGTCAGGCTGTCGATGGAGTCCGCTTCCAGCAAATGGGCATCGTTGATGGCCATGTGCACCGCTTGGTAAAGGGCGCCCCGAAACAGGGGGTGGTCATCTGCGATGACGATGGTAAATGGGCTGTCCATATCTCGGTTAATGACTCACATTGTTGCTAACTGATTGTTTTGAAAAATCAAACTAGCATCGCTCATCGGGAGGGTCAAACCTGCCGGTGTGCAAATGTGAAGCAACCATAGGTGTGTTGCTATCAGGCCAGACTGGCAGTGCGCCTGTTATCTGGTTAATGAGAAATGAAAGGGGGGAGCACTCGGCTCCCCTCTCTGCTGCTGGTCAATGTGGCTTAAGGGTTACTTCTGCCGGCCGGCAAAGACCACCACCACCTTGTCATCCCCCTTCTCCCGCACGAAGGCGTAGGGGGCATCCGAGAGTTTCTGGTGGCTGCCTGCCGCGATGGCCGGGTGGGCGGCGCGGAACTGGCCGAGCCGCTGCCAGTGTTTGACCAGCTCAGCCTTGTCGCCGCTGGCCAGCTCCTGCCAGTTCATGTCGGAGCGCAACGCTTGATCGAACACCCCGCCATCCTTGGCCAGCCCGCGACCTGACTCGTCACCGTAGTAGATCTGGATGCCCCCCGGCAGCAGCATAAAGCTGTTGGCGACCCGGCGCTGTAGCGGCACATCCTGATAGTCGCCAAAGAACAGCTTGGTATCGTGGGAGCTGATATAGCTCAGCACGTTGAACTCGGGATCCTGGTTGATGCGGCTAGCGTAGCTGGCATAGGTGGGCTCTGCGCTGGCCATGCACTGGGCCTGGGGCAAGGCGAACTCGCGCTGATAGTCGAAGTTGATCAGCGAATCGAAGCCGTGCTGATACCAGAGATCTTTGGCGACCCCGTGATCCCACACCTCACCCACCATATAGAACGGCAGGTCATCGAGGGCCTTGTCCGGGTTGGCGGCCTTCCACTCCTTGAGCGCCGCGGTGGCCGCCTGCTTGAGCCTGGCCCACACTTCGGGCTCCAGATGTTTGACGGTGTCGGCGCGGAAGCCGTCGATGCCAAAGCGGCGCACCCAGTCGGTGTGCCAGGCGATGAGATAGTCGCTCACGGTAGCGTCGGGTATCGCCTTGGCGAGGGTATCCTTTTTCGCTGCCAGCAACGGCGGCAGCCCTACCGGTTTGGTCGATTCGGTGAGAAAGTCCGGCAGCCCCGCCACCGTGCCGGTGACGTCGTCGGTACCGGGTTGCGGGTAGCCGGGCAGACCGGCGCGCACCCAGTCACCACTCCACCACTTGTTCCACGCGGGTGATTGATAGTCGATGAACTGGTTGTAGCCATGCCAGTTGAGGCCGCCGCTCGGGCGCCACTGGTTCCAGACGGTTGGCAGTTTGCCGCTGTTTTGGGTCAGCTCGGTGAGCCCCAGATCCTGCAGATCCGCCAGGGTGGCATAGCCTGCGTGGTTCATCACCACGTCGAGGATGATCCGCATGCCGCGCTTGTGGGCCTCGTCCACCAGGGTTTTCAGGCTCTCCTCGTCGCCGTAGTTGGGGTCAATCTTGGTGAAGTCGAGCGCCCAGTAGCCGTGGTAGGCGTAGAAGGGGAAGTTGCCCTGCTCACCACCGCCGATAAAGCCGTGCACCTGTTCCACCATGGGGGTGATCCAGATGGCGTTGATGCCGAGCTGCTTGATGTAGTCGAGCTTCTCGGTGAGCCCCTTGAAGTCGCCGCCATGCCAGGTGGCGACTTCGTCCTGACCATCCTTCTGGCGACCGAAGCTGTGATCGTTGGTCGGGTCGCCGTTGTGGAAGCGGTCGGTCAGCAGGAAATAGACGCTCGCCTGATCCCAGCTGAAAGACGCTGGCTTGGCGGCCTGGACCGGCTCGAGTAGCAGCAGGCCACCGCTCTCCTTGCTCGGGGTCAGGCTAAGCTTGCCGTCTTTGACCACAGCTTCCTGTCCCGAGTAGGCATCCCGCAGCCGGGTGCCATCGGGCCAGACCCCTTTAAGGGATACAGTGACCGGGCCGCCATCCCAGCTGATGCAGGGCTCTTGTGGTGGCTGGCGCTTGAACTCGCTCTTCTTGGTCGCCCGCAACACCTTCAGGCTGGGGGTATCCGGGTTGAAGGTGAACTCGTAGTCTCCCGCCAGCATCACCTTCAGATTGAAGTCTGTCCCCTTGCTGCATTTGTCCATGGGCTGGGCGGTGCCGAAGGGGAGCGGCTTGCTCTCGGTCGGGCCAAAGCTGGTACCGCAACTGTTGTCTGCGTCGCTGATGCGGATCTGGTGGCTTCCCTTGGCCAATGGATGAGTCAGAGTCACAGTGCCTTTATCCAGCGCGATCGGTGTCGCGACCGGCTGCCCATCCACATAGAGGTGCACCTCGGCCGCCTGTGCCAGCGGGGTAAACAGCGGGCTGGCCAGCAAGGCAAGCCAGAGGGGAGAAGCGGGGTAAGAGAGACGCATAAGCCATTCCTTGAGCAAGAGTAATCGGACCAGATCCCGTCAGAGGGGCTCATTCTAGGAGGCCTGATGGCTTGCTTGGACAGGCAAAATGCTGATTTGTGAACTCAGTTCAAATGGTTACGTTTTCAAGCCAGGAAAAGTGTGAGCGAGGTGTCACCCTCTCACAATCGGGCTCATAAAAAAGCCGGTCGGTTGACCGGCTGGAGGAGGCGGGCAGGTCGTCAAACTGTGAAAAACTTGTAGTTGACGAAAGCGACTGCGATGAAGGAGGCAACCATGCCGCTGATGCAGAGCACAGCCGGGCGGATGGCGGGCCAGCGATGGGTTAGCAGAATAATGGCCAGCAGGGTCGGGTAGAGCCCGAACATATAACGCGGCATGGCGTTGAGGCCGGTCATCAGCGGAATGGTGCAGCAGATAAACATCAGGGTCGCTTCGGCCCAGCGCTTCTGGCTAAACAGGTAGCCGTTGAGGCACCAGCCGAAGATCACCATGATGGAGAGGTAAGCCTTGCGACCGCCCAGTTCGAAACCAGTGAGCCACCAGTCCAGTGGGCTATCCATGTAGCGACCCCAGGCCACCTGAATGTGCTTGAAGGCAAAGGCATCGCCGGTCAGGTGATAGAGGTAGACCATATAAGCAAACAGGCCAAACGGGATCATCCAGAGGGTGAACACCACCTTGAAGGCGCGCTCGGTAAAGCGGAAGAACTCTCGCCAGCCGTAGGCTTGCAGCGCCAGGATCAGCACCGGGAAGACCATCATCACCCCCAGGTTGCGGGTGGCGGAGAGACAGACCCCCAGCACGGCCACCATCAGCCACTGCTCCCGATAGGAAAACAGGAACATCCCCAGCATCAGCGCCATGAACATCGACTCGGTATAGCCTGAGACGAAATAGGCGGAGAAGGGGGAGAAGGCGAGCAACCAGACGCCGAAGCGGGCAGTGTCATCACCCAGCTTGAGCTGGCGCAGCACCAGCAGCATCAGCGGCAGGCTGATGAAGAAGGCGATATTGGTCACCAGCATCAGGCCGATCAGACTCTCGACGTTGAGCAGGGTGGAAAGCGAGCCCGCCAGCATCGGATAGAGCGGCATAAAGGCCCAATTGGCCGCGTTACCCTTGCTCAACCAGCGTGGATAGAGATCGTAGCCGTTTTCGATGATGCGTTGGAACCAGACGCAGTCGAACTGGCAGTAAGCCTGCAGCGGACCTATGTCGGGGGAACCATAGAGTTGGACACCGAAGTAGCCCATGCCATACAGCGCCACCCGACTCAGCATGAAGGCGGCGATGATCATCAACCAGTCACGGCCGCTGATGCGCAGTGACGGGCGATAAGGGAGTGCAGCCCCGGTTAGCGGGGCTGTATTGGTCATATCATTCATCAGGCAAAAACCCAGACGCGAGAGAGAACGTAAGTGAGGATGGTCACGGTCAGGGTGGCAATCACCACTGGCAGCAGACCGGAGAGTCCGGCAAACAGCAGGCCGCTCAGGATCAGGTTACGCACCGCCAGCGAAAAGAGGGCGACCAGCAGAAACTTGCTGGCGGCTCCCTGCTTCTGGAAGGTGATGTAGCGGTGACCAAAGAAGGAGAACCAGAACGCGATGGCAAAGGCCAGGGTGGTGACCAGGTGCTCCGAGATGGCGGGCCAGGTATGAAACAGGGCGATGGAGGTACCCAGATCGACGAGGGTCGCCCCCCCGCCGACAAAACCGAAACGTACCAGCCGCCAGCATTCCTCGCGGGAAATCATGGCGCAGCTTGCTCCTGTTGCTCTTGCGGATGGCTTGCTGTTTGCGCTTTGGCTGCATCCTGCCTGGCATACTGGCCATAGACCCCTTCAATGAGGTAGACCGGACGTTGCTTGATCTCCACGAACATGCGGCCGATGTACTCGCCGATGATGCCGAGCGACAACAGCTGGATGCCACCGAGGAACAGCACCGCGGACATCAGGGAGGCGTAACCGGGCACATCGATACCGAAGAAGACCACCTGAGTGACGATCTTGAGGATATAGAGGAAGGCGACGAAGGAGACGCCGACACCCACATAGCTCCAGACTCGCAGCGGCCAGCTGGAAAAACTCAGCAGACCGTCCAGGGCGAAGTTCCACAGTTTCCAGTAGTTGAATTTTGTCTCACCGGCGTGACGAGCGGGGCGCTCGTAGGGTACGCCAACGGCACGGAAACCGGCCCAGGCAAACAGACCCTTCATAAAGCGGTTGCGCTCCGGCAACTGCTTGATCGCCTCCACTACCTTGCGATCGATTAGACGGAAGTCACCGGCATTTTCCGGCAGCTTGGTGCTGGTGGAGAGGGCGTTGAAGAAACGGTAGAAGCCACCGGCGGTGAGGCGCTTCATGGGGGTATCAGCGCTGCGATCGACGCGGATGCCGTAGACGGTGTCATAGTCACCGCTCTGCCACAGTTTGACGAACTCCAGGATCAGGGCAGGAGGGTCTTGCAGATCCACGTCCATCGGCACCACTGCATCCCCTTTGGCATGATGCAGGCCGGCGGTCAGCGCGGCTTCTTTACCGAAGTTGCGGGCCAGGTTGACCAGGGTCACGCGGGGATCACGGGCGATGGCTTGCTCGACCACTTCACGGGTGCGGTCACGGCTGCCATCATTGACGAATACAATTTCAAGCTGGTCTTTCAGCGGGGCCAGTTCGTTGTCAATCGCGTTGATGAAGGCATCGATGCTCTCTTCCTCGTTATAAACGGGAACGACCAGAGAGAGTCGAAAATCTGGATGCGACATAAGAACGTCCTTAGTATGGGATAGTTGTTTTTATTAAACGGCAATCAGGGCAAGGATCACTGGGCTACGGTCAAACGTACCGACTGGACATTGATGGGGGTCGGTGCCGAAAGCGCCAGAAAATTGGGGTGCTTGGGGTCTGCCGTGAGCGAGTCACCAGGCAGGTTGAGACGGATTTCGTTGATTCCCGCTTTGGCCAGTTTGACCGTGGTGGTGAAGTCATGGCCAAGGGCAATCTTCAACAGGGCGCCCGCTTCCGGGCTATTGATCCGTGCATGTACCGTCATCTGTTCCGGATTGGCCGCCTGTTTGGGCAGCACGAAATAGAGGCCGCCTTTACCAGTCAGCTCGGTACCCGCTTCACTGGGCTTTTTGGCCCAACCTTCGCTGGAGAGAAAACGGCTAGGCTTGGTCAGATTCAGCTCGTTACCAGGCTGATAAGTCATGCTGGAGTTATGCTCCCAGAAACGGGTTTTACCCTCCATGTAATAGAGGCGGTAGGCAAGGCTCACATTGGGATGAGCAGCCAGATAGAGGGTGTACAGATAAAAACCGCTTAACGCCAGAATGGCAGTCAGAAAACCGAACTTTTTGTACGTCATATAACTCTTTACGCCTGACAGAGTGGGTAGGCCGATGTCGCGCCTATGCTAATCCAATTGCAAAAAAAGCATAGTGGATCACAAAAAAAAATTTGGTTATATATTAACCCTTCTCACCCCGTTCTAAAGGTGACCAGCTCCCGTCAAGGAGAGTGGGGAGCTAATCAGGGTATTGCTACGTCATTTTCTTGCAGATGCCATGGTCATAAGGCCTTTATCGCCATTTGGCTGGTGGCGGCATATGATGAAACCTCTTATTCGTCAAGGATGACATATGAATTGGTACACCTGCGTTCTGTTGTTTTCACTATGGGGACCAAAGGTCTTTGCCAATGTGATGTGTCCCGAGCCCATTCGGGTCGGTTACGATAACTGGCCTCCCTACCATTATTACGATGCCGATTCACCGCAACAGGTGCGAGGTTATGCCGCTGCGGTGCTGACGGCCGTTCTCACTTCGATGCACTGCCAAGTCAACTATGTGGAGCTGCCCTGGAAGCGGGTACTGCACGAGATGGAGTATGGTGGGATCGACATGGCGATGGAGGCGAATATCAACGAAGATCGCGCCCGTTATGCCTGGTTTTCCGACTCCTACAACCCGGGACGCACCTTGCTGTGGGTCCGCAAGGGCAGCCACTACAATGAGGAGGACCTGGCTAGCTGGTTGGCCAAGGGCTATTCCCTCGGCGTCACCAAAGAGTACTTTTATGGTGATGAAGTGATGTTACTGCTCGCTCGTTATGCCAAGCAGGTGAGTGCGGTGAGCGATAAACAGAATGTCGCGAAGCTGGCCCGCGGGCGTATCGATGGCTTTCTGGGTGACGCGCTGGCAACGCCGAGCACTCTTGAGAAGGAGGGGATGAGCGGTCAGTTCACCCATCACCCCATGGTGGTGTATGAATCGCCAAGCTTTTTTATGTTGAGCAAGCGCAGTTTTTCGCTGCAGTTCTTGCAACAGTTCAACCAGAAGTTGGCCGCATTAAAAGGGACGGATGCCTATGACATTATCTGGCAACGTTATGCCTCCGAGCGCTAGCAAAGTGTTGGCCGTTCACGCATCATGAGCGGCCTGAGCATCGGGTCTGCCTGTCAGGCTCGGCAGAGTGAACAAACCGTTTTGAGGTATCCATGGGGATGAAGTATTGGCTAGCCCTTGCCAATCTGGTGTGGCTGGGATGTTTGCCCGCTGGCGCGGTACATGCAACCCAAGCACAAGTCGTAGTGGCGGCCAATGAAACCGGCCATGACTGGTATCAGGGCCGTCAGGCCGAACAGGCCCGTGCCGAGCTGGAGCAGCAGTTGCAAGAAGCGGTGCTGGCTCAGCTGCATCCCGATTTTTTCACGCTGTGGAAGCGCCTGCAGGCCACCTCTGCAGACAAGCGTGGGGCCATCTATGACGACATTTTTGCCAAGTTGAGCCGTTTTCAGCACCTCTGGCGGGGGATGGACCTGGTCTCTCGAGAGCAGATGAAGACCCTCAAGCTCGATTTGAATCACCCGGCGGCCAGCCAGCCAAGTGATGATGACCTGCTCACTCAGGTGAAATCCCTGCGCCCCCAGGTGGCAGAATACGAGGCGGTGCGAGCCAAGGTGCACAAGCTGCTGGCGATGCCGATGGCCAACCAGTGGCCGACCCTTGATATGCCGACTCTGCGCGCCGGAGATAGCTCAGCTGAACTTGGTCAGATCCGTGCCATGCTCAACGAGCTGGGCGATAGCGCCCCAAGTCATGGTGATCTGATTTACGATGGCGATACCGAACAGGCCATTAAACAGTTCCAGCGTCGTCATGGCCTCACCGCGGATGGCATCATTGGCCGCCAGACCCGTTCCTGGCTCAATACCGGCCCCCAAGTACGCGCCAGTTTGCTGCTGCGCAACCTATGGCGGCGTGATCTGGTGGATCACCTCTCCAGCGGGCGTTATGTGCTGGTCAATATTCCTGATTACCGGTTGAG
The DNA here is from genome assembly GCF_000819725.1 of Aeromonas australiensis. Taxonomy (GTDB): domain Bacteria; phylum Pseudomonadota; class Gammaproteobacteria; order Enterobacterales; family Aeromonadaceae; genus Aeromonas; species Aeromonas australiensis. The sequence continues at coordinate 21,659 of NZ_CDDH01000009.1, forward strand.
CGTAGTGCAGTCCGGTAACGAGGTGTTCAGCAGCCGGGTTATTGTCGGCAAGGAGGATCGGGCCACCCCTATTCTGGCCAGCGAAATTCGCTCCATCGTGCTCAACCCCTCCTGGCATGTGCCGCGCTCCATCCTGAGCAAGGACATTCTGCCCAAGCTGGGGCGTGATCCCGCCTATCTCAGTCGTGAGCAGTTCGAGGTAATCGACAGCGAGGGCAATCCGGTCCAGTTTACCGAAGAGGGGTGGTATCAGGCACTGGCCGCCGGTTTCCCCTATCGTTTGCGGCAAAAACCGGGTGACCACAATGCCCTGGGTCGTTATAAATTCTATCTGCCCAACAATGACGCCATCTATCTGCATGCTACTTCGCGTAAAGGCTTGTTCGAGCAGGGGGCGCGCGCCTTCAGTTCGGGCTGCATCCGGGTGGAACATGCGGACGATCTGGCCGAGCTGCTGTTGGCAGACTCCCGTTATCAGCCGGACAAGGTGGCCAATATCCTCAAAGAGAGTCAGACCAAATGGTTGCCGCTCACCACGCCAATTCAGGTCTTTACCGTCTACTGGAGTAGCTGGCTTGACGAAAATGGTCGCCAGCAACTGCGTAATGACATTTATGGATTTGATCGGGTCAGCTTTCAGAGTCGCCTGTTGTGATCCTCCCCACAGAGTGAGAAGCCCGGCCTGCGGCGGGCTTTTTCATGACCGCTTGTGGTTTGACAGCGGTGGATGTGAACGGTAGTTTCAAGCGCCAGAACCAATTGTTTCGACCATTTCACCTTATATTGCGATGGACCTATCAGGGATGCTTGATCAAGAGATAAGTCGACGTCGTCTGTTGCTGGGAACCGGTTGCCTGCTGGGCAGCTCGCTGCTCTCCTTCCCGGCACTGGCCAGCCGCAGTACCACCGGACGTGAGCTCAGTTTCTTCAATCTCAATACCGGCGAGCGGGTGCGCGCCAGCTATTGGGAGAATGGCCACTATCTGAGCGATGGCTTGGCCGAACTCAACCACATCTTCCGCGATTATCGGCGCAATGAAGTGTTCAATATCGACAAGAAGCTGTTCGATCAGCTGTTCTTGTTGCAGCACAAGCTGGGCCGGCGCGGCGAAATTCAACTTATCTCCGGCTATCGCGCCCCGGCCACCAATCGCCAGCAGCGCCACAAGAGCCGCGGTGTCGCCAAACGTAGCTACCATACTCTTGGGCAGGCGGTGGATGTGCGGATCCCCGGCGTGCAGCTGGCCCATCTGCGCAAGGCGGCGCTCCAGCTCAAGGTTGGCGGGGTTGGTTACTATCCCCGTGATAACTTCGTTCACCTCGATACCGGCCCTGCTCGCAGCTGGTAAAGGGGTTGGCAAACTGCCAAGATCTTCCCACCAGAGAGGAGATAGCGATGAACAAGATAGTGATTGGCGGCCTGATTGCCCTGTTGTTGGCCGGTTGCAGCAAACTCAACCGTGAAAATTACGACCAGTTGAAGATGGGGATGAGTTATGCCGAAGCCAGCGCCATCCTTGGCAAGGCGGAGCGCTGTGATGATGCACTGGGCACCACCAGCTGTATCTGGGGCGGGGAAGGGAAGAACATCAAGATCCGCTTTATCGCCGACAAGGCGACCTTCTTCAGCTCGGAAGGAATTAACTGAGTCACTCAGTGCCCATGAAAAAAGCGCCAGAAGGCGCTTTTTTGTTGCTCGCAATCCAACCTGCCTTGCCAGAAGCTGGCGTACTTAATGGGCTGCGTACTGGTAGTTGAAGGTAGGCAGTCCCCACTTGAATCGTACCGCCAGCAACCGTAGCACGAAGCCAATTCCGATAGAGCCGAAAGCCGCCCAGTTGGTCGGCAAGCCCTGATCCAGCGCCAGACAATAGAGCGCAGCTGTGATCAGTGAAATGGCGGCATAGAGCTCGCGGCGAAACACCAGCGGAATGCGCTGGCAGAGCAGATCCCTGAGCACTCCGCCGAAGGCCCCGGTCACTACCGCCATGATGCAGGCAATACCGGCACCATGGCCCATCTCCAGTGCTCGGGCGGCGCCGAAGATGGAGAAGACCACCAGTCCCAGCGCATCGAGGGCCATGAACAGTTTGCCGAGATAGCGCATCAGGGGGGCAGAGACCACTCCCGCCATCGCTGCCGCGGCAACCAGCAGCACATATTCGGGATGCTCAACCCAGAGCAGTGGATAATGGCCGAGCAGCACATCGCGAATGGTGCCACCACCGATGGCCGTCGCCGAAGCGATGATTACCACCCCAAACAGATCCATCCGTCGCCGACCCGCGGCCAGCGCGCCGGTCATCCCTTCGGCCACCAGGCCCAGCAAGAAGAGTGCATGTAACATGAGATATCCCAGGGAACGAGAAAGGCCAGAATCCTACCAACTCGTGTTATATGGGACAAGCGATCGAATACATGCATTAATTTAATTCATGCTAAATGCGAAAAAGGCACCCTTTCGGGTGCCTTTTTCTAATCAATGTTCAAGGGTTAGCGCCCCAACTGCTCCTGCCGGTAGTGATCGACCCACATGGCGGTAGCGCCACAGATGGCGACCGGCATTACAAAGAGGTTTACCACCGGAATGGCGGAGAAGAGGGTGACCAGGGCGCCGAAGCTCAGGCACTTGCCGCGCCGTTGCTTCAGGGCATCACGCATGGTGATAAAGCCGATCTTGTGGTTGTCGAACGGATAGTCGATGTACTGGATCGCCATCATCCAGGCGCTGAACAGGAACCAGAGTAGCGGTGCCAGGGTCTGGCCCACCATCGGGATCAGAAACAGGATCAGGCAGCCGATGGCCTTGGGCAGGTAATACTTCAGCTTGGTCCATTCGCGGCCGAAGGTGCGTGGCACATCCTTGACGATATCCAGCATGCCGCTATCGCTAACAGTCTCGCCGGTGAGGATCTGTTCCACCTTCTCCGCCAGCAGGCCATTGAAGGGGGCCGCTATCCAGTTGGCCACCGAGCTGAAGATAAAGGAGAAGACCACCAGTATGGTGATGAGGGCAATGGGCCAGAGTAGGTAATCAAGCCAGGAGAGCCAGCTCGGGATCTGCTGATGGAGCCAGGCGAACAGGCCGTCGAGCTGCAGCAGCAGGGCATAGAAGGCCCCGGCAAACAGCACGAAGTTGACCAGCAGGGGGATCAGCACAAAGGTGCGGATGCCGGGTTGGCGGATCAGGGAAAATCCGCGCAGAAAGTAGTCTGCGCCGCTGATTGAATCTTTGACCATATGGGGTGATTGGCTCATCTGAGCTCCATCTGTGCATGGGAAACTGCCAGCATATTACAAACAAGCTTTTGATTTGGTAAAGTCGCCTGCCCGCCTCCTCTTTATTTAGCCACTGATACAGGTCGCCATGCGTCTGAAACTGATCAAACTCGCCGGCTTCAAGTCGTTCGTCGAGCCGACCCGCATCGAACTGTCGGCAGACATGACCGCCGTGGTGGGCCCCAACGGCTGTGGCAAATCCAATGTCATCGACGCGGTGCGCTGGGTGTTGGGGGAGAGCTCCGCCCGCCATCTGCGCGGCGAGAACATGACCGATGTCATCTTCAACGGCTCTATCAATCGCAGTGCGCACGGGCGCGCCTCGGTGGAGCTGGTGTTCGACAATCCCCACAACCGGGTGCCCGGCGAGTTCGGCCGCTTTACCGAGATCTCGGTGCGCCGCGAAGTGCTGCGCGACGGTTCTAACCACTATCAGATCAACGGCCAGAAGTGCCGCCGCAAGGATGTCACCGATCTCTTCCTCGGCACCGGTCTTGGCCCCCGCAGCTACGCCATCATCGAGCAGGGCACAGTCAGTCGACTGGTGGAGTCGCGTCCGGCCGATCTCAAGCTCTTTATGGAAGAGGCCGCCGGGGTTTCCCGCTACAAGGAGCGGCGCCGCGAGACCGAGCAGCGCATTCGCCACACCCAGGAGAATCTGGAGCGCCTCGGCGATATTCGCGGCGAGCTGGGCTCGCGCCTTGACCACCTCAAAGCCCAGGCCGAAACCGCCGAGCGCTACAAACAGCTCAAGAGTCGTTCCCGCGCAGCTCGCGCAGAGCTGATTGGTTCCGAGTTGTGGGCGCTGGAGACGCGTCTGGGCGAGGCCAAAACCGAGCTGGCGCAGGCCGAGCAGGCGCTGGCGGCGCTCGATGCCAAACGCACCGCCGATGAGGGGCGCCACGTCACCCTGTCAGTCGCCAGACAAGAGGCGCAAGCGGAGCAGGCGAGCCGTCAGCAACAGATTTTTCTCGGCGGGCAGGCCATCGCCCGTCTTGAGCAACAGCAACTGCACCAGAGTGAACTGGGGCGCGACTGGCAGGCCCGTGCAGAGGCGCTCGGCGAGCGGATCGCCAGCCGCAAGGCGCAGCTTGCCAGCCAGCAGGATCAACTGACCGAAGGGGTATTGCGCGCCGAGCAGGAGAGCGCCCGGCTTGAGCAGTGTGAGCAGTTGCTCACCGAGCAGCAGGAGGCCCGCCAGCAGGCCAGCGAGCAGCTGGAGCAGGCCCGCTTGCGCCAGCAGCAGTGGCAGCAACAATTGGCCGGGTTGCAGGGCCAGCTCAACCAGACCCGTACCCGCTTGGGTGGTTTGCAGGAGCTGCAAGCCAAGACCCGGCTTGCCCGCCTCAAGCTGGAAGATGAACGCGCTGGCCCCCTCGGCGCAGAGGCCGATGACCTGCAACCGGCCCTCGATGATTTGAGCGGCCAACTTGAGCTGACGCGGGCGGCCACCGGCGAGCTGACCGAGCAGCTGGCGCAGGCGGTCGACACCCATGAACAACTCAAGCAGCAGCATGGCCAGCAGTTGAGCCTGCAACGGGAGCTGGAAGCGCGGCTGGCGACGCTGGATCAGATCCTCGGTGAGCAGATGGAGGGGGCGACCCTGGCGGATCGACTGCAGGTTGCCCCTGAATGGGCACAGGCGCTCGATAAAGTGCTCGGCCGCTGGCTCACCGCAACGCCGGCGGACGAGTGCGATCTGATGCACGAGGGGCTCTGGATCGGCCCGGCGCAACCTGCGGTTGCCGGTACCCTGGCGGCGCAACTGGGTGGTGAGCATATTCCCGCCTTCCTCAATACCATCTGGCTGGTGGAGAGCCGGGAGGCCGCATTGGCCCGCCAGCCAACCCTTGCGGCCGGTGAGTCGGTACTGACTCCTGCTGGCGACTGGTTGGGGCCAAACTGGGCAGATCTGGGACAGGGCGCGGCGCTCGGCACCATGGCGCTGCTCGGTGAGCGTGAGCGGTTGCATACCGAGCAGGAGAAGGTTGCCGCGGGGCTGACACAGCTGAGTGAGCAACTTGTGGCTGCCGATGCCAGGCGCGCCCAGCTTGCTAGTGCGCAGGAGTTGTCGCAGCGAACCTTGCGCGAGCAAGAGCAGAAATGGCAACAACTGCGCGAAGCCTGGAGCCTGCAACAGGGTCAGCGGCAGGCGCGATTGCAGCGGCTCGGTCAGCTCGGCGAAGAGCTGATCCGGCTCGATCAGGAGCAGGCCCAAGAGGCAGAGCGACTGGTCAGCACCCGTGAACAACTGGAACTCGATGAGGCGCGCCTTGCCGAGCTGCAGGAGCAGGGGGAGCCGCTGACGCAAGGGGTGCAGCTCGCGCAAGAGCAGCTGACCCGCAGCGAGCGGGCGGTCGACGAGGCCCGTGCGCGCCGCGAGCAGCAACAAGCAGCCTGCCAGCGTTTGCAACTGGAGTTGGGCAATCTGCGCCAACTCATTACCCTGGGCGAAGAGGAGTTGGCGAGGCTCGGGCTGGAGCTGGCCGGGCTGAAAGGGCCGGATAGTGAGGCGGTGCCGGATCTGGCGCCCCTGCTGGCCGAGCAGCGCAATTTGGAGGCGCAGCAGCTCGCTTGCCATCAACGGCTTGCGGAGCTGGAACGTCAATTGAGCGAGCTGGATCAGGCGCGCAGCATCGATCACAAGCAGTTGGTGGTGCTGCAGGAGAAGCTGGCAACCCTGCGTCTTGAGCGCGAACGCAACCTCACCCGTCGACAGGGGTTGCACGAGCAGTTTGAAGAGCTGGGGATTCGACTGGTGGATCTCGATCAGGCGGTGTTGATCGCCGCTGATCGTGGCAAGCTGCGGCAGGAGATCCAGACCCTGGAGGCGCAAGTGGAGGCACTCGGCGCCATCAACCTGGCGGCGCTGGAGGAGTACGAAGAGGCGAAAACCCGGGCAACCTATCTTGAAAATCAGTGTCAGGATCTCGAGCAAGCGCTGGAAACCTTGAGCCAAGCCATTAAAAGAATTGATAAAGAGACACAAATACGGTTCCGGGACACTTTCGATAAGGTCAACGAAGATTTAAAATCCCTGTTTCCAAAAGTGTTCGGTGGGGGCAGTGCCTGGCTTGAGCTTACCTCCGATGATCTTTTGGAGGCCGGAGTGAGCATCATGGCGAGACCTCCGGGTAAGAAGAATGCTACCATTGCCCTGCTTTCCGGGGGGGAGAAGGCGTTAACCGCGCTTGCGCTGGTTTTTGCCATCTTCAGACTCAACCCAGCACCTTTTTGTCTGCTGGATGAGGTGGATGCACCGCTCGATGAAGTGAACGTCGGTCGCTTCTGTTCTCTTGTCAAAGAGATGTCGAGCACAGTACAGTTCGTTTACATCAGTCATAATAAGGTCTCCATGGAGATGGCTGAGCAGCTGGTTGGCGTCACGATGCAAGAGCCCGGGGTTTCTCGCATTGTGTCGGTCGATATCGGTGAAGCCGTCGCTTTGGCTGAGCAAAACTAGAAAGAGAAGCAGCTAATGCAGGAATTGCGTTACATCTTGGTTGCCCTGGGGGGGATTGCTATCGCGGCATTGCTCATCCATGGGTTGTGGAGCAACAAAAAGAATCGCCAGGCTCCTATCAAAGAGAAACCGGCTGGTCGGATGGAATCCAAGTCGCGTAACCGCGATGATGACGCCTTTGACAGCGATGGCATCGGTCAGGTGCGGGTAGTCAGCAGTGGCCGTCGTGCCGAGCCCAAACTCCACCATGATGAACCTCGCCAGCCGGAACTCGGCCGTCGCCCTGCCGTCCCCGCCTTTGATGATGAAGATGACGAGGACGATCTGCCAACCCCAGCAGTACGCAAGCCTGCTGCTCGTCCGGTTCCGCCACCTCCTGCTTACGAGGAAGAGGAGAGGTTCGACGAACCGCTTCATCAGGAAGTCGAGGAGACGCCTGCCGTCCCGGTGCGCAAGCCTGCTCAGGTCAATCGCCGCACTCCGGTTTACCGTTCTCGCCCGCAGCATGAACCTGTGATGCAGATAGCGGATGAGGAGCCGTTGGTTGAGCCTGCCTATGCAACGGCCCCGACCTTTGGTGCCCGCGCCGAGAATGCTCGCCATGATCAGCGTGCCGCCTCACACCGTGCCAGTGAGCCCGAATATCAGCCACAGCCCCGTCATGTGGCTCCCGAGCCTGTTTATGAAGAGCCAGCTTATGTGGCGCCCGCCCCTGTGGTGGAAGAGCCGCGCATGGTGCCCCAGCCGGTCGAGAAAATCTGGCAGGATGTTTACGTCATCAACCTGATGGGCCGCCCGGGTCACGACTTGCAAGGGGCAACCCTGCTCTCCTCCCTGATGGCGCTGGGCTTCAAGTTTGGCGAGATGGATATTTTCCACCGTCACGAAGATCCCAACGGCAAGGGTGAAGTGCTCTTCTCCATGATCAACATGGTCAAGCCGGGCACCTTTAACCCGTACCGGATGGAGCAGTTCACCACGCCGGGTGTTTCTCTGTTCATGCAACTGCCGCTGCGCAGCAACGCTGCGTTTGCCTTCGAGGATATGCTGCAGGCAGCCGATCAGCTGGCCAGCGACCTCGATGCCATGCTGACAGATATGGATCGCAGCCCGCTGAGCGACGAGACAGTTGCCCGTTACCGTCACGAGTTGGCTGCCTACGAGGCCAGCCGCGACTAATACGTCATGCGGGTCGAGTGAATAAAAAGTGCGGTACCCTGGTACCGCATTTTTGTTTCTACCCCGGCCTGATGTTCAATCACACTTCGAGACTTTTTCATGAGCGACACCCTCTCCCGCCACCGTCAATTGTGTGAACTGCTTACCGAATATGGTCACCAGTACTATGTGCTGGATAACCCCACAGTGCCGGATGCCGAATACGATCGCCTGATGCGCGAGCTGATTGCGCTGGAGGCTGAGCATCCCGAGCTGAAAACGCCCGCCTCTCCCAGCGTACGGGTTGGCGGCCAGCCGCTGACGGCGTTCCGTCAGGTGCGTCACGAGATCCCCATGCTGAGTCTGGATAACGTCTTTAGCAGCGAAGAGTTGCAGGCGTTCGAACAGCGCATGAGCGATCGCCTCAAGCGTGAGGTGCGTTTCACCTTCTGCTGCGAGCCCAAGCTGGATGGTCTGGCAGTGAGTCTGCTCTATGTGGATGGCCAGCTGGTGCAGGCGGCCACCCGGGGCGATGGCGCCACCGGCGAGGAGATCACCGAGAACGTGCGCACCATCAAGGCCATTCCGCTCGCGCTGCGTGGCACTGGCTGGCCCGAGCGGCTGGAGGTGCGTGGCGAAGTCTTTATGCCCAAGGCCGGTTTTGAGGCGATGAACGCCAAGGCGCTGGCCGCAGGCGAGAAGGTGTTCGTCAACCCGCGCAATGCCGCCGCCGGCAGCCTGCGTCAGCTCGATTCACGCATCACCGCCAGCCGTCCCTTGAGCTTTTACGCCTATGGCGTAGGGGTGGGGGGCGAACAGTTGGGCGATTCCCACTTTGGCCGTCTCAACCAGCTCAAGGAGTGGGGGCTGCCGCTTAGTCCCGAGGTGAAGCTCAAAGAGGGGGCTGCCGGCTGTCAGGCGTTCCACGACGATATTCTGGCTCGCCGTGGCGAGCTCCCTTACGAGATCGATGGCGTGGTCTACAAGGTGGATGCCATCGCTCTGCAAGAGGAGCTGGGTTTTGTGGCCCGCGCACCGCGCTGGGCGACTGCCCACAAGTTTCCGGCGCAGGAGGAGATGACTCTGCTTGAAAACGTCGAGTTTCAGGTCGGCCGCACCGGCGCCGTGACCCCGGTGGCCAAGCTAAAACCGGTGTTTGTCGGCGGCGTCACCGTCTCCAACGCCACCTTGCACAACGCCGACGAGATTGAACGCCTTGGCGTCATGATCGGCGATACGGTGATCGTGCGCCGGGCGGGGGATGTGATCCCGCAGATCGTCGCCGTGGTAGAGGCGCAGCGCCCTGTTGATGCGCGCGAAATTCTCTTCCCGACCGAGTGCCCGGTCTGTGGCTCGGATATTGTTCAAGAGAAAAAAATCGTCCAACAAAAAACCAAAACACTCGAAAAAATACTTGCGACTCGTAAATGTACGGGAGGGTTAAATTGTCTAGCTCAAGTCAAAGAGTCTCTCAAACATTTCGTTAGCCGCAATGCGGTTGATATAGAAGGTGTTGGTGATAAAGTCATTGAACAGTTAGTAGATGGTGGATTAGTTAAACATCCAGCAGATCTATTTAGACTGAGTGTTGATGACTTTTTAAAATTAGATGGTTTTGCTGAAGTTTCAGCAAAAAATGCATTTGATGCTATCCAGGCTAAAATTGGTACAACATCCTCTATCGACTTTTTGTTTGGATTGGGAATTCCATCTGTTGGTCAAGTTGTTGCAGAAAGATTGATTGTTGAGCTTGGATGCTTGGATAATATAATGTCAGCGCCGAGAGGAATTATTAGTCAGATAAATGGTATCGGTTTAGATATTGATGCAGAAATATCAGACTATTTTAGTGCTGCTTCAGTAAGCGATTCGGTTATGGAACTAGCCGATGTAATGGGTGTGGAAAGATCTGGAGTATCAATATCCAGAATGTATAAAAGAAAATTTTCAATGGCAAAAATCATTGAAGGTTTAAATATTGATGGTGTTGCTAAGACTTTCTCTGAAGCTATATCTAAAGAAATAACTTTGGATCAGTTGTGTAATGGTTTGCAGCATGGTGATTTGGTTGGTATCACAACCACAGCCGGCACAAGTATCAGCAAGCAAAAAATTGATGCAGTTGTCAAAGGTATTAAAGAGAAAAAGCCCTTGCTTGATGCGGTCAAGATCTATGTTGATAAACATGCACTATTGGATGTTGACGATTTATTGGATTCTGAGCCAGCGGAAAAATCAGATAGTTTTATCGCGGGTAAGTCATTTGTAATCACTGGCAGTTTTACTTTTATGTCGAGGGATCAATTGAATTCAAAACTAAAGGAGCTTGGTGGTGAATCTAAAACTTCAGTGTCAAAAAATACAGATATGTTGATTATGGGGGATAAGGCTGGTAGCAAGTTGAAAAAAGCGACCGAGCTAGGTATAAAAATCATCAATGAAGATGAATTACGTTCTCTTCTGGAGTCTGAAAATGGAATTTAAGTATTCTGTTGATGGAAGTGAAGGTAATGTGTACACCGTTATTGTCAAAGAAAGTAATGGCGTATTCAATTTATATTGTGATTGTGCTGCTGGTTCTTATGGAAAGAAGTGTAAGCATAAATCAGGAATAATTGAAGGTATATTGAACGGCCAAATCAATGATGTTTTTAGGTCTGATTTTTTAGGTTCCGAGTTGTGTTCTCATTATATTTCCTTGAAAGAGAGTGAAGCAGAGTTGGAGCAGATGAAGAAAGCCGTTAAACGTAAGACCGCTCGTTTTGAAAGAGTCATGGCTGGATAAAAATCATCAATGTCTATGAACCCGGCCTTAGTGCCGGGTTCTTTTTTCTGGATGTTTAGGTTCTCACTCACGCCAGCGGATCTTGTGCTGCCACTTTTCGGGCACGGTGAGCTGCCAGCGGGCCAGCTCGCTTTTGCTGAAGACATATTCCCCGCGCGTGGCCACGCGTGGGGAGAGTGGGCGGGGCAGGGGATCTGCCAATATGGTGTTGATGAGGGTGGCTGCTTGTATCCCCTGATCGTGGCCGTCCAGCACTAGCCCGCCGATGGCCATCCCCTTGCCAACGGTAAACTCCCAAAAGCAGAAAACGGGTACCGGACTGTTGGCGCTGGTCCACTCCAACACCGTCTGTTCGCTCACATGTTTGCCGTCATCGTTGACCAGCGTGTGGTAGAGGCCGAGGAAGATCGCCTGATAGCCGTGCTTCTTGGCGTTGAGCACCGCCTCCTGCCAGAGGCTGTAATCCCCCATCAGCTGGCTGTTGACCCTGGTCTGACCGACCCGCAGTTCAGTCTGGGTCTTGAATTCATCCTCGATGGCGGTGAGGGCCACATTGCTGGAATCAAACAGCACCAGTGCCCTCTCGAGCCCTCCCATCATCTGGCTTATTTCGCTGATGCTGCGCTTGAGCAGCGGCCGCTCCAGCACGCCGGTGATCTTGGGGTGGCCGACAAAGCCCTTGAGGCGGGGGTTCTCGTTCATGCCGAGAAAGACCACCGGGGTGCCCAGCGAGGCGATCTCGTTGGCCAGATAGTTGATGGAGTTGTCATCCCCCAGCACCACCAGGTCCGGTTTGTTCTTGAGGTAGAGAGCGATAGCTCGCTGAGCTATGCCGTCGAATGCTTCCCGTGGCTGGCGTTTGGTGTCCATATAGAAGTGAGAGATCTTGTGCTCCCCCTGCAAGCCATCGAGCAGCCCTTTGTTGTAGCTTTGGTCCCACAGGTATTCGGGATGGTAGCTGCTGATCACCAGAATGTTGGCGGCCCAGAGCGGCAGAGAGAGGGTGGATAACAGTAGCAACAGCAGGGAGGTGTGCATGAGGGGCCCTTGTCGATGAAGAGAGTATGCGTTCAGTATGGGCAGTTTTGGCTGTTAGGGTGATCCCCCGGAAGCGGGTATGGCTGGGGGGCGATTTTTTCGGTTGTTCGGATCGGACGCCAGCCCGCACCCTGCTTGAGATTGGATTTGAATGGGGCTTTTTATGGTTGGTCGTGAACTGTCCCGCTCGCTGAAAAACCTGTCCTGGATCAAGAAATGAGGCTGCGCTTTGGTGCCTAATAGACACCACATATAGGGATGTATTCGTTTTTAATCCCTATATGTTGTGTTATTAAGCTGTGTATAAGCTGTTCCCTTCCTATCTTCAGCCCAGGCTTGTCAAGCCTCGGCTGAATTTATTTGCGTCCAGGACGAGATGCCGGGAGGGGGGCCCAACAAGGGGGAGCCAGAGGCAAATGCCTGGCCTTTTAACGGGGAAAATCCATGAAACCGGTTGTGATCAAACGTGACGGATGTCGCGCACCATTCAATGCCCAGCTGATCAGCGATGCGGTCAGCCGCGCGGCGGAAGCGGTCAATCAGGCCAACCCGGCATTGGCGCTGCGCATTTCAAGTGCGGTCAGCCAGGAGCTGGAAGGGCGTGGTGAAGTTGATATCCACGAGATCCAGAACCGGGTCGAAAACCACTTGATGGCCTCTGACGACAAGGCCATCGCCCGCGCCTATATCGAATATCGCCACGACAGGGATCAAGCCCGCGAGGCGCGCGGCCGTCTGGCGCAGGAGATCCGTGGTCTGGTCGAGCAGACCAACGCCGCCCTGCTCAACGAGAACGCCAACAAAGACTCCAAGGTGATCCCGACCCAGCGCGACTTGCTGGCCGGTATCGTCGCCAAGCACTATGCCACCAGCCACATGCTGCCCCGTGATGTGGTTCAGGCCCACGAGAGCGGTGATCTGCACTTCCACGATCTCGATTACTCACCTTTCTTCCCGATGTTCAACTGCATGTTGATCGATCTGAAAGGGATGCTGACCCACGGCTTCAAGATGGGCAATGCGGAGATCGATACTCCGAAATCCATCAGCACCGCCACCGCTGTGACCGCCCAGATCATCGCCCAGGTGGCGAGCCACATCTATGGCGGCACCACCATCAACCGCATCGACGAAGTGCTGGCTCCCTATGTGACCATCAGCTGGCAGAAGCACCGTGAAGTGGCCGAAGAGTGGGGCATTGCCGATGTGGAAGCCTACGCCATGGCCCGCACCGAGAAAGAGTGCTACGACGCCTTCCAGTCGCTGGAGTACGAAGTCAACACCCTGCACACCGCCAACGGTCAGACGCCGTTTGTCACCTTCGGCTTTGGCTTGGGGGATAGCTGGGAGTCGCGGATGATCCAGCGCGCCATCCTGAGCAACCGCATCGCTGGCCTTGGCAAGAACAAGAAGACCGCCGTGTTCCCGAAACTGGTGTTCGCCATCAAGGATGGCCTTAACCACAAGCAGGGCGATCCCAACTACGACATCAAGCAGCTGGCGCTGGAGTGTGCCTCCAAGCGGATGTATCCGGACATCCTCAACTACGACCAGGTGGTCAAGGTGACCGGCTCCTTCAAGACCCCCATGGGTTGCCGCTCCTTCCTCGGTGCCTACGAGGAGCATGGCGAGCTCGTCCACGAAGGTCGCAACAACCTGGGTGTCGTGAGCCTCAACTTGCCGCGCATCGCCCTGAAATCCCGTGACGAAGCGGACTTCTGGGATCGTCTGGATGGCTCCTTGCGGGTCGCCAAGAAGGCGCTGATGTATCGCATCACCCGTCTGGACGGAGTGAAAGCACGGGTTGCACCGATCCTCTATATGGAAGGGGCTTGCGGCGTGCGGCTTAAGGCGGACGACAACGTCAGCGAGATCTTCAAGAACGGTCGCGCTTCCATCTCCTTGGGGTATATCGGGGTGCACGAGACCATCAATGCCCTGTTTGGTGATTCGGTACACCTGTTTGACAGCGCCGAGCTGCAACAGAAGGCCATCGCCATCATCGCCCGTCTCAAGGCAGCCATCGACGAGTGGAAAGAGGAAACCGGCTACGGCTTCAGCCTCTACTCCACTCCGAGCGAGAACCTCTGCACCCGTTTCTGCCGCATCGATGCCAAGGAGTTTGGCGTGGTATCCGGCGTGACCGACAAGGGTTACTACACCAACAGCTTCCACCTCGATGTGGAGAAGCAGGTCAATCCGTACGACAAGCTGGACTTCGAGGCGCCCTATCCGCCCATCGCCAGCGGCGGCTTCATCTGCTACGGCGAGTACCCCAACATCCAGCACAATCTGGAAGCGCTTGAGAACGTCTGGGATTACAGCTATGACAAGGTGCCCTACTACGGTACCAACACTCCCATCGACGAGTGCTACGACTGCGGCTTCACCGGCGAGTTCGAGTGCACCTCCAAGGGCTTCACCTGCCCGCGCTGCGGTAACCACGACCCCGCCAAGGTGTCGGTGACTCGCCGTGTCTGCGGCTACCTCGGCAGCCCGGATGCGCGCCCCTTCAATGCGGGCAAGCAGGAAGAGGTGAAGCGCCGGGTCAAACATATGTAAGCCGAGCCCTCTCCCAAAGGGAGAGGGAACCGGCCGATGTACTGTTTGCGCTGCTTTGCTCCCTTCTCCTGCTCACGTTGCAAATAGTGGGAGAAGGGCCAGCGAGGAGGGGCCGTAATAGAGAGAGATGATGCACTACCACCAATACTACCCGGTCGATGTGATCAACGGCCCCGGCACCCGTGCCACCCTGTTTGTCTCGGGCTGCGAGCACCAGTGCCCGGGTTGCTACAACCAGAGCACCTGGCGGCTCGATGGCGGCAAGCCGTTCGATGAGGGGATGAGCGATCGCATCATTAGCGACCTCAACGACAGTCGGATCAAACGGCGAGGTCTGTCGCTCTCCGGCGGCGATCCGCTCCACCCGGCCAACGTGCCCCACGTGCTGGCGCTGGTGAAACGGGTGCGCGCCGAGTGTCCGGGCAAGGATATCTGGTGCTGGACCGGCTACCGGCTCGGCGAGCTGTCAGAGGCCCAGCGCGAGCTGGTGGCCTTGCTGGATGTGCTGGTGGATGGCAAGTTCGAGAAGGAGCTGGCAGACCCCGGCCTGCTCTGGCGTGGCAGCAGCAATCAGCAGATCCACGACCTCAACGCCTGGCGTGATGGGGCTGAGCGAATTCCCTGCCTGGTTTGCAGTTGACGCCCGGGATGGTTATGGTGAGCCCATTCCAATCCTGACGACTTTTTTGAAAAGGAGAGCCGAGATGAACAATCTGCTCAAGATCCTGCTGGCCATTTTCCTGCCCCCGGTGTGCGCCTTTATCCAGGTGGGCTTTAGCCTGCACTTTTTAATCAACATAGTGCTGACCCTGCTGGGCGGTCTGCCGGGCATGGTCCATGCGCTCTGGCTGGTGGTGAGCGACAAGCGCGGCTGAGAATATGCCTTACTAATGAGTTTATTGATGATAAAAGGGCCAACCTCTCGGGGTTGGCCCTTTTGTTCATGTTCATACGAAGACTTTTTGGTTAGGATGGATGACTGACCCAGGGGGCGCACGTTGAGCGTTCCGCAGTTCGGCCACAAGAGCCGGCAAAGAACAAGGAGTGTTTTATGAAGTGGAAAGTCGCAATGTGGTCAGGGTTGATAATGACGCTATTGTCGGGGTGCTCATCTCGTCAGGAGGTCGTGCTCGACCGTGAGCCGATCACCATTCCCCTTGAGCAACTCTCCCGTTACTGGGTACAGGAAAAAAAGTGGTCATGGTTTGGCAATGACGATCCTGTGCTGCCGACCAAGCCGGTCAAGGGGTATGTTGAGGTGCGCTACCAGATCGATGCCAGCGGCATGCCGGTCAAGCCTGAAGTGGTGGCGGCCGAGCCCCCCGGCGAGCTGGAGCAGAGCGCGCTGGCGACACTCTCGCGGATCCGCTATAGCCCGGCAAAGGGCAACCCGGATGCCATTCCGGTCGAGGTGATCAACCGCTTCGACATCGAGATCAACTGATACCCCATCACTCTGATGTCAGCGAAACAGAGACCCCGGCCAGGCCGGGGTCACGTTTATTGCTGTTTGCAGTCGTTGTAGGCGGTCTGCCACTCGCCATCCTCATCCCGAAGCTCGACAAAACCCTCATCCCCCTTGTTCCACCAGACGGCTTCGTGCTCGTCCGTATAGCGGGCACCGGAAGCCGAAATGGCCTGGGGCAGGGTGTAATCCTTGCCATCTGGCAGGGATAGCTTGATAAAGCTGAGACTCTGGTCGGAGAGAGAGAAGTAGCGCACCTGCACCTTCTTGCCCTGCTCGCACTGATAACTGACCGGTTCACCACCGGTGACGGAGAGGGTATTGCCCTGATTGCAGCCGGCAAGTAGGGCGAGGGCCAGCCCACTAGCGGCCATCATATGTACTTTATTCATGATTACGGTTCCATTGGCGTGATATGAGCGTGAGCCTAACAGGTTGTTGTTATTGCGCAATCATCTGAGTCATGTTGTGCGTCGCTGACTGTCCGGCCTGCCTGCCTCGGAGGTACTTTTAAGTTGCGGCAGGGATGGCGAGGTAGGAGTAAACGCGGAAGACAAAAAAGCCCCGGCAGGCGACGGGGCGAAAGAGAGCTCATCCATGGGCTGACAACAGTGCTTACAACAGGAGATCAATAACCGAAGCGGGTTGCCTCGAAGCGGTTGAGCAACCGGTGAACGAGGTAGCAGGCCAGCAGGGTGACCACGATGGCAAACAGGATGCTGCTCACCCGGTAGAGGGCGCTGAACACCAGATCGTTGCCCGGGGTGAGGTACTGGCCAAACAGGATACCGAGGGTGGTGAGGGCGCCAAAGCCGACCCCGGAGCCGCCCGCCTCCTTGAGGTGGGCATGGCTGAACAGCATGGCGCCGAGCCACAGTAGCGGGGCGACCAGCAGCAGTTGCCCTGACCAGTCATAGAGCAACAGCTGGCCGAGCAAGCCGAAGGTGACCCCCAGCAAGGTGCCCATCGCCCTTTTGCGGGCATAACTGAGGGCGCCGTTCCAGTGCATGGGGAACAGCACCAGCAGGGTCGTGGCCTGGGCAGACATGGAGTCGCGCAGGTCAAACACCTGAAATACCAGAAACGACAGGGTGGCCACAGTGGCACCCAGCAGGGCTTCATGGCGCATCCGGTGCGGCGCCTTGGCGGTCGGGGCGGGCTTGGGTCTGGCCTCCACGTCCGGGATCAGCATGGTCATCAGGTAAGCGATCAGCACCGACAGCACGCTCGCCCAGATATTGTTGAGGATCAGGTCGTTGAGGTCGGTCTGCGGATAGCTGGCAAAGTGCAGCATGATACTGAGGCTCAGCACCCCGTTGGCCCCGAACAGAAACAGGCTGCCTCGCGACATGGCGGCGAAACGGTAGAGAAACAGCAGGAAGGCGATGGGGGTCATCAGTGCCGGATGGCTGCCAAACAGCCCCCCCAGCAGCCCGACCTCCACCCCGCAGACCACTGCCGCCCCGATCAGTTGGCGCGCGGCATGGCCATTCATCACCGGCACCATCCCCAGCAGCAGCACCGGCGTGACCGTATAGAAGACCCCGTAATTCCAGCCAAACAGCTTGCAGAGCAGAAAGCCCGTGGTGCAGCCAAAGGCGATGCGCAGGCACTGGCGCAGCTCGTTGCCGGTGAGGGGCCGATACCAGAGGTGAGTGGCAGCACCACCGGCGGGGTGGACTGAGGCGGTATTGGCCGACGGGTGAGTGGCGTGGTTAGTAGACATAATGGAGCAGGCTGAGCAGGTGGATCTGGCCCCGTGCCAGCATGGCGGTCAGGGCATTGTCCGGCAGCAGTTGCACCGTGGCCCGCGCCCCGGCTGGCAGATGGTCAGGGAGCTGCTCCAGCTCGAGGTGCAGCCGCATCCGCTGGGCATCCCGTACCCAGCGATCCGACTCCACCGGCGCGGCCAGCCGACCATTGGCATCAAACTGACCGGCACTCACTCCGGCATCCAGACTACTTACCCGGGCAGGATAGAGCTGACCCGGCTCGCCATCGAAGGCGACCAGTGCGCGGGTTTGCGCGCCGACATGGCGCAGGCTCTTCTCCCTAAAATCGGCAATGACATCCACCTGTTCCGACACCAGCGCCAGCAGCGGGCTGCCGGCGCTGGCGATACTGCCCGGCTTGAGCTGCAGATTGGTGATGGTGCCATCCTGATCCGCGTGGACCTGGCTGTAAGATAGGGCCAGCTCTGCTTGCGCCAGTTTGTTGCGGGCCTGGCGCAGCAACAGATTATCCTCACCGGTCACGCCACGACTGGCCTTGATCTGGGCCAGTTTGGCCTGACTGGCGCGCAGGTTGGCCTGGGCGCTGCGCAGGGCGCTGTCAGCCTCATCTTTTTGTTGCAGCGAAACCATGTGGCGTTGGTACAGCGCATCGATGCGCTCAGCCTCGCGCCACTTCTGGCTGGCCAGGGTCTCTTTGGCGTTGATCTCGGCAACGGCGGCGGTCAGGGCGGCATCCAGTTCACTGTTCTGCTGCACGGCCTGCGCCAGCGCAAGGCGAGCCTGCTCCACCGCCAGTTCAAAAGGGGCCGGATCCAGCCTCAACAGCAGCTCCCCTTTCTTGACCTGCTGGTTGTTGTGAACAGCGACCTCGATCACCTTGCCGCTCACCTGGGGGGCCAGCTTGGTGACCACCCGGGTCGCCATCGCCTGAGGGGTGAGGGGCATCAGCAGGTCGGCTATCAGAAAATAGGCAAACAGGGTGGCAAAGCCCGCCATGGACCATTTGATCCAGCGGGTAAATTGTTGATCCGGGGTCATCTTATTCTCTCTCTGTGTCGGTCTCGGGAGGGCTTGTATCGCCTCCGGCTTGTCGGTCGTGGTGTTGTTCAATTTTGCTGAGGGCGTTGGCCGAGATCCGCTGCACCGTGGCTTCAAACAGCTGCAGGGTCTGCTCGTCGATGCCCCCCAGCAGCTCCCGGCGAATATTCATGATGCGGTCTGCGATCTGATCGAGCAGGGTCTGGCCAGCCGGGGTCACGCAGACGATGCGGGCCCGCTTGTCCTGACTGCAGCAGTGGCGCTCAATCAGACCCTGCTCTTCCAGCTGGCCCAGGGTGCGCATCAGGGAGGGGAGCTCTATCTCGAGGGCTTCGGCCAGGGTCTTCTGGCTGACATGGTTCCCCATGCGGGAGAGCTTCCACAGCGCGGTCCAGCGGGGATGGGTGAGGCCAAGGGGAGCCAGCTCCAGATCGGCGGCAGTACGCCATAGCCGGTGCATCCGCGCTATCTGCTCGGCGAGCGACAGCTCGCGCAACCTTTCCAGGTCCGTCATCTTCTCATCCTCAATGTACTTAGCCTGCTAAGTATCATACTTGTTTAGCAGGCTAAGTAAATGGTGTGATGCGGATCATGTTTCTGGTCGGATCTTTCGTTGATGTGAGCGAGCATAGTGCGAGCCCCTGATATGTTTTTGGATGCCGATCCACTCGAGGCTCTTTTGTTGGTTCGGATATGGCATCCTGAATGAAGGATATCCGGCAGCTATTTTCATGAAATTTTCAGCTTCAGCGAGCAGCTCTTTTTTTATCCGCTAATATTGATGGGGTTATAAAGCAAGGGGGGAACGGGTTGTGGATGGATATGACAGTGGATGTGTGTATCTGGCAATTGAAATGCTGTTGAGTGATGGGGAATATGGTGCCGAATCACATCATGGTGCGAATCGGGAGAGCGCTATCAGAAGTACCGATATCAGTCATGATTTTGACCCCGCCAATATTCCATTGCTGTTGACAGAATAGACCTGACCGTGTGTGATCCTTGTGAGCTCAAGCCAGTGTCCTGGTATTTGCTGGCTTGACTCATCACTATTTCAACGATCTTCCTTGCCTCTCTCCTCTCACTATTTTCATCGTGTGTGCTTCTGCTGCGCTTGCACAAACCCTGATATGGCCTGTCATGGCGCTTGAGTCAGAGTGATAACCTTGCCCGCTGATTATCATTCACAGGGTCTGTGAGGATACATGATTGCAGGGCTTGCCATCTGGTTCTGGTATTTTCCCGGAGGGGAGAGGCCATCATATCGTTATTACTATTAGTCATCTAAATAACCACAGTATGGCTCGCTCGTTTTATCGTCCAACTGCTTGGTCTGGCCGGCTATCGATGGTGTGCTGAGCTGCGTGCGTTGGTGGCGCCATGATGTTTAAGTTTTTAATGTTTTTATATGGCTTTGCAGTCTGGCTAACCGACAGGGGCGAGGGGGATCAATAAAGTAGCGCCACAATCACACGCAGAGTACATAACAATGAAAAACCTCTCACCCCTACAAACCACACAAGAAAAGGCCGCCTTGATGGGCGGCCAACAAATTGCCGGGATGCCGCTCTTTATATTTCTCGGGCTGGCAACCTGCGTTCTCTTTTCCGGCTTTAATGGCTCGTTGCCGCTGGGCATGGTTGGTGCGCTGGCGCTGATGTTCGTGCTGGGCACCCTGCTGACCGAGCTGGGTGAGCGGATCATGCCGATCCGTGAATACCTGGGGGGTGGCACCATCCTCGCTATCTTCGGCGGCGCCGCCCTGTTCGAATACCAACTGCTGCCGGTACAGGCCGGGCAGGTCATCACCAACTTTATGAAGGAGGGGGGCTTTCTTAACTTCTTTATCGCCAGTCTGGTGACCGGCTCGGTGTTTGGCATGAGCAGTGCTCTGCTGAAAAATGCCGCCATGCGTTATCTGCCGGTGATCCTCGGCGGTGTGACGCTGGCGCTGCTGAGCGTGGGGCTGGTCGGCTCTCTGATGGGTTACGGCTTCAAGAGTGCGGTGCTGCTGATCGGCCTGCCGATCATGGGCGGTGGCATGGGCGCTGGCGCGGTGCCGTTGGTGGAGATCCTCTCCGGCCCGATGCAGATGTCCAGCGCGGATCTATTGTCACGCATGGTACCGGCGGTGGTGATCGCCAATACCCTGGCGATTCTGGTGGGTTCCCTACTGGTGCGCCTTGGTCGTCGTTACCCTTCCCTGACCGGCAACGGCACACTGATGGTGAAAGAGATTGATCAGAATATCGCTGACGAGCAGGTCGAGGCACCGACCCTGCAGAGTCTCGGTATGGGACTTTTCATCAGCTCCAGCATGTTTGTGTTGGGCTCCCTGCTTGGCAATTTTATTCCCATGCACCCCTTCGCCCTGATGATTTTGGCGGTTGCCTTTATCAAGGTGAGTGGCCTGTTGCCGCGCCGTTATGAGCAGGCGGCGGCCGACTGGTATCAGTTTGTGGTGAGCAACCTCACCCCCTCCCTGCTGGTGGGGATCGGCGTCGCCTACACCAGTATTCCGGAGCTTATCAGCGCTTTTTCCATCAGCTACGTTGTGCTGGTCATGGTCACTGTGGTGGGGGGCGCCCTTGGTGCGGCGCTGGTCGGCAAGCTGATCGGCTTCTATCCCATCGAGGCGGCCATCACTGGCGGACTCTGTATGGCCAACATGGGGGGCACCGGCGATGTCGCTGTGCTCTCGGCGGCCCAGCGCATGAAGCTGATGCCCTTTGCCCAAATATCTTCTCGCCTTGGCGGTGCCGTGATGCTGATTTTGGCCACCGCCCTTATCTCCCTGCTTGCCTGATACCGGATTGAGGAACAAACAAGATGAACGACATCATGATGGGTACCAGCCTGCCCTATGCCGAGCGCAAACGTCAGGGCGTGCGGGGTCGTATGCCCCATAAGGAGGAGTCCCTCTCTCAGCAGCGGCGGCGGATCTACCGGCTGGTCAGCGCCATGCAAAGCCCGTTTGACCAGCATCTGCTGTTGCGTCAGCTGCAGGAGGACAATCCGGTGCTGTTCTACGATCTGGTGCGCCACCACCTGCCGGAGCTGTTGCCGATCATCTATACCCCGGTGGTGGGGGAGGCGTGCCAGCGCCACAGCGACCTCTATCTGCGCAGCCACGGCCTCTATCTCTCCTGGCACGACAGGGATGATCTGGATGATATCCTCGAGTCGGTGGAGCAGGAGGTGGACGTGATCGTCATCTCCGATGGCGAGCGGGTGCTGGGGCTCGGCGATCTCGGTATCGGCGGCATGGGGATCTGTATCGGCAAGTTGGCGCTCTACTCCGCTGCTGGCGGCATTAATCCGGCGCGCACCCTGCCGCTCTGTGTCGATGTGGGTACCAACAACCCCGAGCTGCTGGAGGATGACTCCTACCTCGGCTGGCAATCGCCGCGCATTGACGGCGAGAGCTACTACCACTTTATGGACAAGGTTGTGGCCGCCATTCGCAAGCGCTGGCCGCAGGTGGTGCTGCAGTTTGAAGACTTTGCCGGCAAGCACGCCGCCAACTTGCTGACCCGCTATCGGGACGAGCTCTGCATGTTCAACGACGATATTCAAGGGACGGCGGCGGTCGCCTCTGCCTGCGTGCTGGCCGGGTTGCAGCAGGCGGGTACCGCCCTGGGCGATGTCCCGGTGCTGATCGTCGGCGCGGGTTCGGCCGGTTGCGGCATCGCCGCCATGCTGGCCCAGCTGGCGGGGCGCTGCGATGGCGTCTGGCTGTTTGATCAGGATGGAGTGGTTTGCGGCGATCGTCCCAATCTGACCCGTACCCAGTTGCCGTTTGCCCGAGCCGTGGAGGAGGGGAGCAGTTCGTTGCTCGACACTATTCGCTTGGTGCGCCCGGCGGTCTTGATTGGGGTGAGCGGTCAGGGCGGCCTCTTTACCCGCGAGGTGTTGCAGGCGATGGGGGAGGTGTGCGCGCAGCCGGTGATCCTGCCGCTCTCCAACCCGACCCGCAGTGCCGAGGCTACCCCCGATCAGGTGTGGGATGCCACCGCAGGTCGCGCCCTGCTGGCCACCGGCAGCCCCTTTGCACCTGTGACGGTAGCAGGAGAGCTGCGGCTGGTCTCCCAGTGCAACAACGTCTATGTCTTCCCGGGGATTGGTCTGGGGGCCTGCGCCGTCAAGGCGCGCCGCATCAGCGATGGCATGTTGCTGGCCGCGGTGCGGGCGGTCGGTGCCTATCCACTGGAGGCTGGGCGACTGCTACCCCCGATTGAACAGGTGGGAGAGGTGGCCCGCGCCGTTGCCAGAGCGGTGGCGCTTTGTGCCCGCGAGGAGGGGCTGGCCGATTTTGTCGGCGATCCGGCACCTTTGATTGACCAGACCTGGTGGCATCCGCACTATTGGGCAGCGTCCTGACGTTTTAAGGTATGTGTATGAAACTTCGCCACCAGCTGGTCACCCTCTCGCTTGGGCTCTCTCTGCTGCTGATCCTCATTTTGGGTACTCTGCTTGCCCTCTTCATCCGCCATATTCTGGAGAGCAACCTGGAGGAGAAAGGGAGTGATCTGGCTCGGGTGATGGCGGCGGATACCCGGGTGGTTGAAGCGCTGCGCCAGGGGAGTGATCCGAGCCTGCGCGACTACATAGAGGCGGTCTGCAACCGCACCGATGCCACCTATATGGTGGTGACCGATGAGCATGGCCACCGTCTCAGCCACCCTAACACCGAGCTGGTCGGGCAGAAGTTTCGCGGCGAGGATATCTGGCCGGTGTTGCATGAGCGGCGCAGCTACTGCTCGCGGGATATGGGTACGCTAGGGCCTGCCATTCGTTGTTTCTCCCCGGTGGTGGGCGGTGACGGGCGCGTCATGGGGGCCGTGGTTGTTGGTTATCTGATGCAGCAGGTAGAGGGCATCTATATGGAGCGGGTGGCCCTGCTCATCAGTGCCATCGTGGCCGTATTAGGGTGCGGCCTGCTGCTGGCACTCTGGGTGCAATACCTGCTGCGCAAGACCCTGCTCGATCTGGAGCCGGAGGCGATCGTGCGCCGCTTTACTCTGCAAGATCTGGTGCTGGAGCACATCACCGAAGGGGTCATCGCCCTCGATGGCCGCGGCAACATCAACATGATCAACAGCACCGCCAGCTACCAGCTGCGGCTGCCGGTTACCGGGCGCCATGCCCTGCAGGGGCAGTCGCTGGCGGAGCTGGTGCCGCCCCTTGCCCCCTGTCTGGAGCAGGAGGGTGGCGAGGTGACCTTCACCATTCAGGGAGAGTCATTTGTCGGTCGCTGGCAGGCGGTGCAGGGCAAGGCGCCGGGACGGCTGTTGATCTTCAGCCGTCCGGAGGTGGCTGCCAGTCTGGGGGTGCAGGTGACCCATCTGCGCCAGTATGCCGAGATGCTGCGGATGCAGAGCCATGAGTTTGCCAACAAGCTGAGCAGTCTCTCCGGCCTGTTGCAGCTGGGCCATGTGGATCAGGCGGTGGAGCTTATCCAGCAGGAGAACGAAGCGTGCCAGACCATGCTGCAGGAGCTGCTGCGGCTGATCGACAACAAGCCGGTGGCGGGGCTTATTCTCGGCAAGTTCAGCCGGGCCCGCGAGCTGGGGGTGACCCTGGAGCTCGATCCCGACTCGGCGCTGGCGGAGTATCCGGCTTCGGTTTCGGCCGATCTCATCACCCTCATTGGCAACCTGCTGGACAACGGCCTGCAGGCGGCCTGGCGCAACCGCCAGCAGCGGCCGCCGCGGGTGCTGCTCTCCCTGTGCGATGTGGGGCGGCGGCTGGTGATCGAGGTGGAGGATAGTGGCGAGGGGGTCGACGAGGAGCTGGCCGATCATCTGTTCGATTACGGGGTGAGTCGCCAGAGCGGCGATCACGGGGTGGGTCTGTTCCTGGTCAAGGAGACCGTGGGTCGGCACGAGGGTGTGATAGAATGGCGGCGAACCGCCGAGCAGACCACCCTGTTTGGTATCTACTTGAATAAAAACCAATTAATGTGAGCCATGGACCCAATAATCACGCTTGTTATTGAAGATGACGATCGGATCGGTGCCATCTTGTCAGAACTGGTGGCGGCGACCCCCGGTTTCTCCCTGCTGGGGCGGGCCGGCACCCTGGCCCAGGCCGATGCCATGATGGCCGGTGTGGTGCCCCAACTGTTGCTGGTGGATGTCTCCTTGCCCGATGGCTCAGGCCTGGAGTGGGTGAGCCGTCTGCGCAGCCACAACCGCGAAGCCTATGTCATCATGGTGACTGCCTCGCGGGATGTGGAGACCATCCAGCAGGCCCTCAATCTGGGGGTTCATGACTACGTCATCAAGCCATTGCGGCTGTTTCGCATCCAGCAGAGTCTGGACGAAATCCAGCAACTGCACAGCCGCCTCTGCGAGCGGGGTCGGCTGGAACAGGAAGATCTCGACAAGCTGCTGGGCAAAGGAGGGCGCTCCCAGATCAAGGAGATGCGCGTCACCCCCAAGGGGATCGACAGCATCACCCTGCGTCAGGTGCTCGACCTGCTGGCGGGCGAGCCGGAGAGCGTCTTCTCCACCGACACGGTGGCGCTGCGACTCTCTCTCAGCCGCACTACGGCGCGTCGATATCTGGAGTATCTGGAGTCGGAAGACAAGGTCGATGTGGATCTTAACTACGGTCAGCGGGGGCGCCCCGAGCGGCGTTATCGCTGGCGCCGGGCAGGCTGATATGCTGTGTCTGAGTGCATTTGAACAGGAGGAGGGAGCCAGCGGCTCCCTCCTTTTTTATGCTGGATGAGCCGTCAGGCGGCGTTACCTGCTGGCTGAGTAGGGCCTTTTTTCAACTGGGAGGCCATCACCCCGTCCAGGATCAGCCCGCCACCCAGCAGGTGATAGCCGTGGTTCGGTTCGCCCAGCCCAATAACGGCGATAAGCGCATACAGAGCGGTAGCAGGTTCATAAAAATTGAGGTGCGTTCTGCCCCATACAGGCGAGGCGCGCTTCATAGTGACCCGGCAGATCCGCGCACCCTCGCTCAGTGGGCTGCGCAGCTACATAGCACTGAGCTGACCCTGGCTCGCCGCTGCTTGCGGGAGCTGGGGATGAGCTTCGGTCAGTGGCGGGCGCGCTTGCGATTGATCAAGGCGCTGGCTTGGCTCAAGGAGGATCTGCCCGTTCAGGAGGTCAGCTGGCGGCTCGGTTATGGCTCCACCTCGGCCTTTATCGCCATGTTCCACCGCGAGCTGGGCTGTTCACCCCAGCGCTATCGCCAACAGCTGGCCACCGGGGAGCGCAGGCTCATCTATCGTAATAAAGGGGCGCCCGCAGGCGCCCTTTCTGATGACATTTGCTTGTGCTAGAAGAAGCCGAGCGGGTTGATGTCGTGGCTCACCAGCAGGTTCTTGGTGTTCTGGTAGTGGTCCAGCATCATCTTGTGGGTCTCGCGGCCAATCCCCGACTTTTTGTAACCGCCAAAGGCGGCGTGTGCCGGGTAGGCGTGGTAGCAGTTGACCCAGACCCGGCCAGCCTGAATGCCACGCCCCATGCGCCAGGCCAGGTTGCTGTCGCGGGTCCACAGGCCTGCTCCCAACCCGTACTGGGTGTCGTTGGCAATGGCCAGTGCCTCTGCTTCGTCCTTGAAGGTGGTGACCCCGAGCGCAGGCCCGAAGATCTCCTCCTGGAACACCCGCATCTTGTTCTGACCGGAGAAGATGGTGGGCTGGATGTAGAAGCCCCCCTCCAGCCCGCTCACCTTGGCCGGGCCACCGCCGATCAGCATCTTTGCCCCTTCACCGCGACCAATTTCCATATAGCTCAGGATCTTGTCGAACTGCTCGCGGGATGCCTGCGCCCCCACCTGAGTGGCGGTATCGAGGGGGTTACCCTGCACGATAGTGCGGGCGCGGGCCAGCACCCGGTCCATGAAGTCGTCATAGATGCTGGCCTGCACCAGGGCGCGGGAGGGGCAGGTACATACCTCGCCCTGGTTGAAGAAGGTCATCAGCATCCCTTCTACCGCCTTGTCGATATAGCTGCTCTCGTGCTGCATCACGTCGGCGAAGTAGATGTTGGGGGACTTGCCACCCAGCTCCACGGTGGAGGGGATCAGCTTGTCGGCGGCGCAGCGCAGGATATGGGCGCCCACTTCGGTCGAACCGGTGAAGGCGAGTTTCTGGATCCGGTTGCTGGTGGCCAGCGCCTGACCTGCCTCTGCGCCGAAGCCGTTGACCACGTTGACTACGCCGGGGGGCAGGATGTCCTTGATGAGATCCATCATCAGCATGATGGTGACCGGGGTCTGCTCGGCGGGCTTGAGCACGCTGCAGCAACCCGCTGCCAGCACCGGGGCCAGCTTCCAGGCGGCCATCAGCAGCGGGAAGTTCCACGGGATGATCTGGCCGACTACGCCGATGGGCTCCTTGAAGTGGTAGCTGACGGTGTTCTGATCCAGCTCGGCGGCCGAGCCCTCCTGAGCGCGAATGCAGCCAGCGAAGTAGCGGAAGTGATCCACCACCAGCGGCAGGTCTGCCGCCAGGGTTTCACGCACCGCCTTGCCGTTCTCCCAGGTTTCGGCGATGGCGAGCCGTTCGATGTTCTGCTCGATGCGATCGGCGATGCGCAGCAGCAGGTTGCTGCGCTCGGTGACGCTGGTCTTGCTCCAGCTGGTGAACGCCTTGTGGGCGGCATCCAGCGCCAGCTCGATATCGGCGGCGTCGGAGCGGGCGACCTCGCAGAATACTTTGCCATCCACCGGCGAGATGTTTTCAAAGTAGCGGCCGGCGCGAGGAGCCACCCACTCACCACCGATGAAGTTGTCGTAACGGGACTTGAAGCTGACCAGGGCACCTGCCTGACCGGGAGCGGTATAAATCATCGCATCATCCTTTATGTGTGTGGTCCTGACCGGACTGGCTGACAGACCGGTTGCCAGCTGATATCGCAAGGGGCGTGCCAAAGGGTCTGACCAGCAGACAGAAGGTTACAAAAACGTTATCAAACGGGGTGTGGCAGCGTATCTTGGTTAACCAATGACCACGGCTATTGCGATAAAACTGTACCGTTTCTGGACAGTGGCCGAGACAGTCGTGCTGTTTGTGAACAGGAGGCGTGATGAGTGAGTCACTTCAACCCGGTCCCGGTCCGATCCTGCGTTCCTGGCAGCGTTGCCTGCATCAGGGGCTGAGCCGCCAGCAGAGTGCCGATCTGGACTTGCTGCCCCAAGGGGAGCTGTCGGCCCGTCAGGAGCAGCACAGGGCGCTGATCGCCTGCTTCCAGCGCTTCGTACTGCCGCTGTTTGCCCAGTTGCTGGCGGGTCGCCCCTGTCGCCTGTTGCTGTGTGACGGTGAGGGGGCCATTCTGGCCGCCAGTGGTGATGAGGGGTTCGCCCGCCATGCCGAGCGTATCTTTTTGCGCAGTGGCGTCCGCTGGGGGGAGGCGAGCAAGGGCACCAACGCCATCGGTACCGCGCTGGCCGAGCAGAGTGAAGTGCAGGTGCTCGGCAATCAGCACTTCTTCGCCCAGCACAGCTTCCTCAGTTGCAGCGCCTGTCCGTTGCTCGGGCCGAATGGGCAATTGCTCGGGGTGCTCGACATCTCCACCGATGCGGCCCATCACGATGGCGACATGTTGGGCACGGTGCGGCTCTTGGCCATGACGCTGGAAAACGCACTATTGGCGCGTCAGCCGGGCTGGCTGGTGGATCTGGAGCCCCAGAGCCTCTGGTCCGCTCGCCTGTTGCTGGGAGAGGAGGGGGAACTGCTCGGCGCCAACCGGGCAGGCCGACTCTGGCTCGGCCAGCACCCTTTCGATGGCAGGCAACTGCTGCGGGAGGGGCGTGGTTTGCGGCTGGTGCCAGCAGCGGACACGACCTCTTCCCGCGCCGTGCTGCCGGGTCACTCAAGCCCGGTGCCACATCCGCAGCAGGTGCCGCTCAAGATGCTGGAGCGCGGAATTTCGCTGCTTATCGAGGGGGAGACCGGCAGCGGCAAGGAGCATCTGGTGCGGGCCCTGCACCGGGCGTCCAGTCGGCGGGAGCAGCCACTGGTGTGCGTCAACTGCGGTGCGTTGCCAGCAGATCTGGTGGAAGCCGAGCTGTTTGGCTATGTGGGCGGAGCCTTCAGCGGTGCCCGCAGCCAGGGCAGCCAGGGGTATCTGCGCGCAGCCCATGGCGGTATGCTGATGCTCGATGAAATTGGCGAACTGCCGCTGCAGGCTCAAACCCGACTGCTGCGGGTATTGCAGGAGCGCAGCGTGACACCGGTTGGCAGTCACAAGCCGGAGGCGGTGGATTTCTGGCTGGTCAGTGCCAGTCACCGGGATCTGGCGGCCATGGTGCAGAGCGGCGCATTTCGCGAAGATCTCTATTACCGGATCTGCGGCTGGCGCCAGCAGCTGATGCCGCTGCGCCGTTGGCCTGCCGCTGAGCGTCTGGGGCTGATCCAGCGACTGCTGGCAGAGATGGACCCGACCCTGCGTCTGACCCGCGATGCGGAGCAACAACTACTGGCCCATCCGCTGCCCGGCAACGTGCGTCAGCTCAAGCAGGCACTGGAAGTGGCCTGTGTGCTGGCCGAGGGGTTGGGCTGGATTGAGCCCAACCACCTGCATCTACCCAGTGTGGCCACAGCGCCCGGCGCCTTGCCGATGGGGGAGGCGACCAGCTTGCGTGAACAAACCCGGCGGCAGATACAGCAAACGCTGGCGGCATGCGGCGGCAATGTGAGCGAGGCGGCGCGCCAGCTGGGGATCAGCCGCACCACTCTCTACCGGGCGCTGCGCGAAGTGCCCTGAGTTATCCCCCCCTCTTACCGGTTGTTTTCAAGACGCACATGACGGCTGGAGCCCTGCCCATCCAGCCGCTATGATGCGCCCTTGCCGGGGGCATTGCGCCCGTTGACTCATCCGTTGAGGATTTTCTGCCATGTCACAACACATAGGGGCGCTGACCCTGCTGGTGGCTGATTACGATCAGGCCATTCGCTTTTTTACCGAGGGACTGGGTTTCGAGTTGTTGGAAGACACGCCCCTCGATGAACCGGGCAAACCGGGCAAGCGCTGGGTGCGGGTTGCCCCCAAAGGCGCTCCCGGTTCCGCGCTGCTGCTGGCACAAGCGGCCAATGCGCAGCAGCAGGCCGCCATCGGCCAGCAGGGCGGTGGCCGGGTATTTCTGTTCCTCGAGACCACTGATTTCTGGGGGGATTACCAGCGCATGCAGGCCTGCGGTGTGCATTTTTGTGAACAGCCCCGTGACGAGCCTTATGGCACAGTGGTGGTGTTTGAGGATATCAGCGGCAACCGGTGGGACTTGTTGCAACGTACTGCTGCCAACTGAATCTGAAAACGTTTATCATCCCGCCTGTCATAAAGTCATAAAAGTGTCACAGAAAATTCTAATAATTGGCGCACCCATCTTCACAGAGGAGAGAGAAGGGAATGGCTAAGCGAATTCTGGTGGTCGAGGACGAAGCACCGATCCGCGAAATGCTCTGCTTCGTGCTTGAGCAGAAGGGATATGAGACGATTGAAGCGGAAGATTACGCCGATGGACTGACGAAGGTGCGCGAACCCTACCCCGAACTCATCGTGCTCGACTGGATGATGCCGGGTGGCAGTGGCATCCAGTTTATCAAGCAGCTCAAGCAGGATGAGGTGACGCGCCAGATCCCGGTGGTGATGCTCACCGCCCGCGGTGAAGAGGAGGACAAGGTGCGTGGTCTGGAGGCAGGAGCCGACGACTACATCACCAAGCCATTCTCGCCCAAGGAGCTGACCGCTCGCCTCCATGCGGTGATGCGCCGCGTGTCGCCCACCTCGGTGGATGAGGTGATCGAGGTGCAGGGGCTGAAACTCGATCCTGTCTCCCACCGGGTCAGTGCCGAAGAGAAGGCGCTCGACATGGGGCCGACCGAATTCAAGCTGCTTCACTTCTTTATGACTCACCCCGAGCGGGTCTACAGCCGTGAACAGCTGCTCAATAATGTCTGGGGTACCAATGTGTACGTCGAGGACAGAACCGTGGATGTGCATATTCGTCGCCTGCGCAAGGCGATTGAAGAGACAGGGCACGACAGATTGATCCAGACGGTGCGTGGAGCCGGATACCGCTTCTCAACCCGTCTCTAGAGGCAGTTATGTTGCAACCTTACGCCTGGCGGCGACAGTTGTGGCGAATGGCGTTTTTCTACGCCCCCTTCGCATTGGTTGGCTGGTTGATTGATCATCTTGCCCTCTGCCTGCTGGTGGCGGCCGTGTTGCATCTGGGCTGGCACTATCGCTTCCAGAAGCGGCTCTCTGACTGGCTGTGGCACGACCGCAGCTTGGTGCCCCCCAGCGGCAATGGCAGCTGGGAGTACATCTTCAACGGTATCTACAAGCTGCAGCAGCGTCACCGCGCCCGTCGCCGCGAGCTGGCGGGGCTGATCCGCCGCTTCCGGGAGGGGGCCGAGGCGCTGCCCGATGCCGCCGTAGTGTTTCGCACCGATGGCAGCATCCTTTGGTGCAACCGGCTGGCGGAGCAACTGCTCGGTTTTCGCTGGCCGGAGGATGCCGGCCAGCATATCGGCAACCTCATTCGCAATCCGGCCTTTAACGCCTATCTGGGTAAGGGGGCGTATGACGAGCCCCTCGAGATGCACTCCCCGGTCAACGAGGAGAAGTTTCTCGAGTTTCGCATCATGCCCTACGCCTCCGATCAGGCGATGCTGGTGGTGCGGGATGTCACCCGTTTGCGCAGTCTCGAAAAGACCCGCAAGCACTTCGTCTCCAACGTCTCTCACGAGCTGCGCACCCCGCTGACCGTGCTTAAGGGCTATCTGGAGATGACCGAGGAGCCGCCCCCGCCCGCCATGTGGGCCAAGGCCCATCGGGTGATGATGGAGCAGACCATCCGGATGGATAATCTGGTCAATCAGCTGCTCACCCTCTCCCGTATCGAGGCGGCCCCGACCGTGGATCTCTCTCATCTGGTGGACATGCCTGCCATGCTGGGGCTGCTGGAGCAGGAGGCGCGGGCGCTCTCGGGCGAACGGGCCCACCAGATCGAGTTTATGGTGCAGCCCAATCTGCTGGTGCGCGGAGATCAGGAGCAGCTGCGCAGTGCCGTCTCCAATCTGGTCTATAACGCCATCCACTACACCCCGGCGGGGCGCAAAATTACCGTGGAGTGGCGCAAGCAGGGGGCAATGGCGCTGTTTGCCGTGAGCGATGAGGGGGAGGGGATCCCGCCTGAACACCTGGCGCGGCTGACCGAGCGGTTCTATCGGGTCGACAAGGCCCGCTCCCGCCACACCGGCGGCTCAGGACTCGGCCTTGCCATCGTCAAGCATGCTCTCAGTCACCACGATTGCCAGCTCGATATCGAGAGCCGGGTCGGCCTTGGCAGTCGCTTCAGTTTTCTTATTCCTGGCCGCATGGTGGTGGTTAAATAGGTTTTTATAACAATGAGTTATCTGCTAAAAGAGGGCCGCTGAACGGGCCCTCTTTTCATCTGTTCAAATCTGCTGTCATGTCATTAAAGTGTCACATTAAATCCATAAATTTGTCACTGCCAGGTCAGATACTGGCGCCGTCTTAAGAACGGACCTTCTGTAACTTTGGAGAGTGAGTCGGAATGGAACTCACCGCTGACTCAGTCGAATTGACTAATGCAAGACGGTGTTAATCGGCGCCATGTATTGGCAATAGCCTTCTGTCACCTTGGAGAGAGGAGACAGAATGAAACTCAAGGTAATCGCCTTTTGTAACTTTGGAGAGATTGGATGAAACTCAACAAACTGGCTGGTGTAATCGGATTCACCGCAGCAACCCTGTTTTCTGTCAGCGCCCTGGCTGCTGGTGTGGATAAAGATCTGCCGGATTACCAACCGACCAGCGGCATTTCGGGCAACCTGTCCTCGGTCGGCTCGGACACCCTGGCCAACATGATGACCCTGTGGGCCGAAGAATTTAAGCGTTTGTACCCCAACGTCAATGTGCAGATCCAGGCCGCCGGTTCTTCTACCGCACCGACTGCCCTGACCGAAGGTGTTGCCCAGTTCGGTCCGATGAGCCGTGCCATCAAGGCCGGTGAAGAGGAAGCATTCGAGAAGCGTTACGGCTACAAGCCGACAGCCGTCCGCGTCGCTATCGATGCCCTGGCTGTGTTCGTCAACAAGGACAACCCCATCCAGGGCCTGACCATGCAACAGGTTGATGCCGTTTTCTCCAGCACCCTCAAGTGCGGTGAAGCCAAGGCAGCCACCAAGTGGTCTGATCTGGGTCTGGACGGTAACTGGTCCGGCAAGGATCTGCAGCTGTTCGGTCGTAACTCGGTCTCCGGCACCTACGGTTACTTCAAGGAGCAAGCGCTGTGTAATGGCGACTTCAAGAGTGGCGTGAATGAGCAACCGGGTTCAGCCTCTGTGGTGCAATCCGTCTCCTCTTCACTGAACGCTATTGGTTATTCCGGGATCGGTTACGTTACCTCCGGCGTGCGTGCGGTACCGCTCTCCAAAGATGGCAAAACCTTCATTGAAGCGACCTCCGACAATGCCATCACCGGCAAGTATCCGCTCTCTCGCTTCCTGTACGTTTATGTGAACAAGCATCCGAACAAGCCGCTCTCCCCGATGGAGCAGGAGTTCGTCAAGCTGATGCTCTCCAAAGCGGGCCAAAATATCGTGGCCAAAGATGGTTACGTGCCGGTGCCGGCCAAGGTGGTACAGGCTGACCTGAAAAAGCTGGGTATCATGTAACTGCCAGCAGTCAGCATGCCCTGATAAAGCGAGCCCCAAGCGGGCTCGCTTTTTTTTGGCTGCTGTTGTTTTTGTTAATAGATTGGGGTGGATATTTTTCCGTCAGCCGAGGGCTGGTTCCCTTGCGAAGCACGGCGGCATTTCCGAGAATAGGGCAACGTTACGGCAAAGGATCCTCTCATGATTGCGCCCCTTACCAAGTTTGGCCTGGTAGCCCTCTGTAGTTCCCTGCTGGCCGCCTGTGCCCAGTCCCCTACCGGTCGCAGCCAGATGCTGCTCTATTCCCCCCAGCAGATGAACCAGCTGGGTGCTGACTCCTTCGAGCAGATGAAGAAGCAGCAGAAGGTGAGCCAGGATGCCAAGCTCAACGCCTATGTCTCCTGTGTCGCCAAAGCGGTGACTGCCCAGGTGCCCACCAGCTATGGCATTACCAGCTGGGAGGTGGTGGTGTTTGACTCCAAACAGGTCAACGCCTTCGCCCTGCCTGGCGGCAAGATCGGCGTTTACAGCGGCCTGCTCAAGGTGGCCAAGAATCAGGATCAGCTGGCGACCGTCATCGGTCATGAGCTGACCCACGTGCTGGCCCAGCACTCCAACGAGCGGCTCTCGCGTAGCCAGCTGGCCGGGCTCGGTCTGGCCGCTGCCGACATCGCCATGGGGAGCAGCGAGTATCGTGGCGCCACCATGGCGGCCCTGGGACTCGGGGTCGAGGTGGGGGTGATGCTGCCCTATGGTCGCGAGCAGGAGAGCGAAGCAGACCGGCTCGGGCTGGAGCTGATGGCCCGTGCTGGTTTCAATCCAGCGGAAGCTGTTCCCCTGTGGCAAAACATGAGTGCTGCTGCCGGTGGTAATACCCCGCCGCAACTGCTCTCCACCCACCCCAGCAACGAGAGCCGGATCGCCGAGTTGCAGGCGCAACAGGCACAAGTGCTGCCGCTCTATGAGCAGGCCCGCGCCAATGGCCTGGTGCCCCGATGCAAGGTATAAGCCTGCGCATGGCGCGCAGCGATGATGCTGCCGCCATGACGGTGATGCAGCGAGCCAGCTGGCTCGCTGCCTATGGCCAGGTGTTCGGTGCCGATATGCTGGAACAGCTGAATGTCACCGCCCATCTGCAGGTCTGGCAGACCCGTCTGGCAGAAACGGGCCCCAGGCCCATGCTGCTTTGTCTCGATGAGGTGGTGATAGGCCTGCTCTACTGGCAACCACAGCTGGAAGCAGGGCAGAGCTGCGCCTTGATCCGCGCGTTCTACCTCCATCCCGACCACTGGCGACAAGGCTATGGCAAACGGCTGTGGCAGGCGGTAGCGATGCAGATGCGCCGCGCCGGTTGTGGTCGCGTAAAATTGTGGCTGCTCGATAGCAACCATATCGGCGAGGGGTTCTACCTGCGCCGCGGCTTCATCTTTGACGGCGAGGAGCGTACACTGATCAGCCTCGGTCAGCCCTGCAAACAGCGACAAATGAGTCGTTTGCTCTGATGGCTCTTGCCGTTTTTCGCCCCCGGTCACTTTATTTTTTTTGCGAATTAATACAATGTCCTCTTGGGAAAAAGTGGGATAACACGGGCTGACAAGGGAGTGCGGGCATGTTTTACGGCTTTGATATCGGTGGCACCAAGATCGCCTTTGCGGTCTATGACGGTGCATTGAACCTCTGCCACGAGGAGCGCATGAGCACCCCGGGCAACGATTACCAGGGGTTGCAGCAGCTGATCCGCTCCCGGGTCGAGCAGGCGGATGCCCGCTTCGGTGCGCGGGGCTCGGTCGGTATCGGTTTTCCCGGCGTCATCAACAGCCAGGATCACAGCATAGTGGCGGCTAACCTGCCCTCCATCAATGGTCGCCATCTGGGCGCCGATCTGGCCGAGCTGCTGGCGCGGCCGGTCAAGGTGGATAACGACGCCAACTGCTTCCTCTGGTCCGAAGTGCATCAGGGTGCAGCCGATGGCGCAGGCAGTGCGCTTGGTGTCACCATCGGCACCGGCATCGGCGGCGCCGTTTATCTGGCGGGCAAGCTTATTCAGGGGCGCAACTGGCTGGCTGGCGAGATTGGTCACTACCCCTTGCCTGCGACCATGCTGATGAAGTACCCCGAGTTGCCCCGTCCCCGTTGCGGCTGCGGCCGTCTGGTCTGTTTTGAAACCTATGCCTCCGGTACCGGTCTGGAGCGCCTCTATCACCATTTCCATGGCCAACGTGCCACGGGTCACCAGATTGTGGGACGCTTCGAGGCCCATGAACCCCATGCGGTCGAGACGGTTGACTGCTGGCTGGAGATCATCGCCGCCGGGCTGGCTACCGCCATTTCGGTGATGGATCCCGAGGTAGTGGTGTTGGGGGGCGGCCTGAGTGGCCTGCCTGCCCTTTATGAACAGTTGCCGCTGCGTCTGCCCGGTCACTTGCTGCCCGGGGTTGCCATCCCCGAGATCCGCCAGGCCCGTTTTGGCGGCGCCGGTGGTGTGCGCGGCGCAGCCTTGCTCAATCTATGAGATCAGATGTGGGGTCTGATCTCCCCGATAAAAGGAGTCCTCATGACCCGTCTTGAAATCTGTATCGACAATCTGGAATCCCTCTTCACTGCCCAGCAATCCGGGGCGGATCGCATTGAGCTCTGCTCTGCGCTGGGACTGGGTGGCCTGACTCCCTCCCATGGTTTTATGCAACTGGCTGCCCGCCACGCCAGCGTGCCGGTGTACGCCATGATCCGTCCGCGCGCCGGGGATTTTTGCTTCAATGACGGCGAGTTCGAGATGATGCTGCTGGATATCGCAGCCGCGCGTGCTGCGGGTCTGCAAGGGGTGGTGGTCGGTTTATTGAACGAGCAGGGACGGGTACCCGCTGCCCAGCTCAAACAGCTGGTGGATGCCGCCGGCCCGTTGGGCGTCACATTTCATCGTGCCATCGACCTGTGTTCAGACTGGCGAGCAGATTTGGAGGTGATCGTGGAGGCTGGTTGCGAGCGCATTCTGAGTTCTGGCCATGCACCGACCGCACTGGCTGGGCTGGAAACCTTGCAGGAGATGCAGCAGGCATTGGCGGGGCGTGCCAGCTTGATGCCGGGCGCCGGAGTCAATACCGACAACGTGCGTACCATCATCGAGTTCACCGGGGTGAGCGAAGTGCATATGTCCGGCATGGGGTGGCGTGGCGGCATGGTGCCCCATGGGGTGAACATGGGCACCTCGGATGACGGCCGGGTCAATATCACCGACGGCGCCAAGGTGGCTGCGGTCAGAGCATTGCTCGACCAGGGGTGAGTAAAGCTGCCTGGTGGCATGGTGTCCCTCCGTATGGCGTCAACATGGGCACCTCGGATGACGGCCGGGTCAATATCACCGACGGCGCGCTGTTTTCCTCCCTTCTCCCCTTGCGGGAGAAGGGGTGGGGATGAGGGGGCTGATGTGAGGCACCTCCCACCTGGGGACAAAACCGGGGACGGGCCGGCAGCACCATGGCCAAAAGTCTGATATTATCCCGCCTCTTTACTACATGGATCTGGAGCAACATCTCAATGTCCCAATACGACTCTATCGAACAGAAGGCCAGCTATGGCATCGGCCGCAACATGGGTGATCAGCTGGCGCAGCAAGCCTTCGCCGGTCTGGATATCCCTGCCCTGCAACAAGGTCTGGCAGATGCCCTGAATGGTCTGGAGTTCGCGGTCAGCCGTGACGATATCAACGATGCCTTCCAGGTGATCACTGCGCGTATGCAAGAAGAGCAGGAAGCAGCCGCCAAGGCCGCTGCTGCTGACGGCGAAGCCTTCCTGGCAGATAACGCCAAGCGCGCTGAAGTGAAGGTGACCGACTCCGGTCTGCAGTACGAAGTGCTGGTAGAAGGCAAGGGTGCCGTTCCGGTAGCTGGTCAGTCCGTGCGTGTGCACTACCATGGTACCTTCACCCACGGTGGCGTATTCGACAGCTCCGTCGCTCGCGGTGAGCCGGCCGAGTTCCCGGTGACCGGTGTGATTGCTGGCTGGGTTGAAGCGCTGCAGCTGATGCCGGTTGGTTCCAAGTGGAAGCTCTACATCCCCCACGATCTGGCCTACGGTGCCCGTGGCGCCGGTTCCATCCCGCCCTACTCTGCACTGGTATTTGAAGTCGAGCTGCTGGACATTCTGTGATCCTGCTGGCTTGATGCAAACGGCGACCCTCGGGTCGCCGTTTGTTTTTGGGTTATGTGATAGACAGTATTTGTCGCGGTCAGTAGGTTGGATAGCAGAAAAGGGCGGCTCTTTTGCGCTTTTTACTGGTTTTTTCAGCAACGGGAACAGGCATACTGCGACTCATTAGAGAGGATAAGGAGAACCCGATGAGCAAGAAGATGAAGAAGGTAGCGGGGCTGGCTCTGTTGCTGCTGAGCATTCCGGCCAGTGCCGATGCCATGCGCTGCAAGAGCGCCCTGATCACCGAGGGAGACAGCACCGCCGAGATGCTGCTCAAGTGCGGCGAGCCGATGTTGCGCGAAGAGCTCAACCGTAACGAGGAGAACCAGTTTGGCAACATGGTGCAGGTTAAATATGGTGAACGCTGGACCTACAACTTTGGCAAGAACGAGTTTATGCGCTTCGTGACGGTGCGCAACGGCATCATTACCGACATCGAAAATGGCCCGCGCGGCCAGTAGCCGGCGGGCAAAGCATGGGTGCACAACAGACAGTAGGACAAGACCCTTTGACTCACATGTCCGGCAAGGGGTCGCGGTGACCAAGTTGTCTGACCGCCAGATTGATCTGGCGAGCCAGTCTTAGCCGCTGGCGGCAGGTCAGGCCATGGAGGCTGATCCTGCCCGCGTTGAATTCAAATGTCCCCAGCGACTCGATGGCAAAATAGCCTCGATGAAAGCTCTTGATGTAGCGAGCGATCTGCCGTGGGGATAACTGCTTGAATACCTTCATCACACGGTTCCCTGATTGCCTGGACAGGGCACACTATGGTGTCGGTCGATGACATTGATATGACGATTTATAAAGATTTGCGTGAATCCTTATTTTGCCAGTGAGCTCGGCAAATTTACGGCGTCATCGAAAAAGTTGTGCCATGGCAAACCACCGCACCGATATACTGCGGGCTTGAATGGAACAAATAAAAGGGCCTGTGCGTGGAATGGGTTGATGTGGTGGACGGCAATAACCGGGTGATTGGCGTGGCCGAGCGAGCCAAGGTGCGGCGGGAGAATCTCTGCCATCGCGCCAGCTATATTCTGGTGCTCGACGACGCGGATCGGATCCTGGTGCAGCGGCGCACCCTCAGCAAGGATTTCTGCCCCGGCATGCTGGATGCCTGTGCCGGTGGCGTGGTCACCACAGGTGAGGAGATGGCGCTTTCCGCCCGCCGCGAGCTGGCCGAGGAGCTGGGGATTATGGATGTTCCTCTGCAGGGCTTTGGCAGCTTTTATGCAGAAGGGGAGGGCTACCGGGTCTGGGGCGGCCTCTTCAGTTGCCGTTATCAGGGGCCGCTGCAGCTGCAGGCCGAAGAGGTGAGCGCGGTGCACTGGATGAGCCTGGCCGAGATCGCCGAGCGCGCCAGCGAATTTACCCCCGACTCCCTGCTCGCCATCGCCACCTGGCAGGCGAGGCGCTGACCAGCGTCATATATCATCCTCGTCAGAGACAAGACGGGCAGCCTGATGGCTGCCCGTCTGCATGTGTGCATTTACTTGGCCTGCTACACCAGCTTGAGGCGCCGGTTGGTGCGCCCGCAAGCGCTCGGCTTGGCAAGCCAGTGCCCTTGCCAGTCGGTGGCCAGACGCAGTAGGGGATACTCCAGATCGAGCCGGGTCACCACCAGCTGGCCAGTCTCGTCGTCACTCACGGGATTGCCGCTGGCGGGATCGATGATCTCGACGATGCAGCTCTCGTTGACGATAAAGCCCTGACCGGGCTGACTCTCGTAGGCCACTACCCCCACATCCTGCCACACCAGACAGTTGAGAGCGGCAATGCCGTGAATGGCCTGCAGCGGCGCGGTTTCGGGGTGGGTGGCTTCGCACAACAGGGCGCGGCGCAGTGAGCCGCTCGGGATCTCCGCCGCCTCGGCGGCCTCCAGCAGGTCGAGCAGGGTCACCAGCGGGCCGACATAGCTGGTGGGTTGATAGCGCAGCAGCGCCTCCAGCTGGCGCCGGGTATCGTGGGGCCCGCAGGGCACCACTGGGGCCCCCAGCTGGCGGGCACCGTTATCGAAGATAAAGGCGGTGGGGCCGGCATGATAGTCGTGGCCGTTGAGCATCACTTCCCCCGCCTTGAAACCGGCGGCAAACAGCGCCCGGGCCGCGCCCCACCAGTCAGCCCCGGCATATTCGGGGATGGCCAGCTGGCCCGGACAGGAGAAGACCCGCAGCGCCTGACTGGCGGGGCGGCCGGTGAGACCGGCAAAGGGGGGATGAGCCTGCTGGGCGGCAAACAGTTCTTTGCTGTCGAGCAGTGGCAGGGTGGCCAGCTCAGCCAGCTCCTCGAGGCGACAGTGGCGATAGGCGCTGGAGTAACCGGCGCAATATTGGCTGACATGGGTAAGCTGATGATTGAGCTGGTCCAGTTGCTGCTGTTCGCGCATGGCGGGGGGACGAATTTCCAGACCATCGTAATAGTGTTGCATGGGGCCTCCTGGCGCCGTGAAACCAGCTCAAGAGTAGTCTGCCCAAGGGGAAAGTGCCTGCCGCCAGCTGTAGCCTGGAATCGGCTCCAGGTTAGGGAGTGTCATCACTTTGGGATAAACTGGCGACTTCCCATCACGACTCAGGACGAGAAATCATGATTGCTGTAGGACAACCCCTGCCTGCGGGCGAATTTACCTTTATCACCGCCGAAGGCAAGCAGCTGCGGGATAGCCAGGCGCTGTTCGCCGGTAAAAAAGTGGTGCTGTTTGCGGTACCCGGCGCCTTTACTCCCACCTGCTCCAATGCTCATCTGCCCGGTTATGTGGTGCTGGCGGATCAGTTTATGGCCAAAGGGGTGGATGCCATCTGTTGTCTGTCGGTCAACGACGTCTTCGTGATGCGGGCCTGGCAGATGGCCCAGAATGCAGAGGCGATAACCATGCTGGCAGATGGCGATGGCAGCTGGACCCGGGCACTGGGTCTGGCCAAGGATACCGGCGCCTTTGGCGGCATCCGCGCCCAGCGCTTTGCGTTGATCGCCAGCGATGGCGTGGTCGAGCAGCTGTTTGTGGAAGCGCCGGGCAAGTTTGAGGTCTCCGATGCTGCGAGCCTGCTGGCTAGTCTGTAGAGATCCCTCGTGCTTTGATTTCTCCTTGAATTGGCAGGCGGCACAGCTACACTGGCGCCACTTTCCACAGTGCTTACCCGTTTGGGCTGGCGCTTCGTTGCAGATATAAAGAGATGAAGATCCTATGACCCTGGCTTTTGTTGCCCTGATTGCCGGACTGGCGCTGCTGGTCTGGAGTGCAGATAAATTTGTGGACGGCGCCGCCGCCACCGCTCGTTATGCTGGTATGCCCCCGCTGTTGATCGGCATGGTGATCATCGGGTTTGGCACCTCAGCCCCCGAAATGGTGGTCTCTGCTATTGCTGCCAGCCAGGGTAATCCAGGCCTGGCGCTCGGTAATGCCTATGGTTCCAACATTACCAATATTGCGCTAATCCTGGGGCTTACCGCCCTGATCAGCCCGATTGCGGTGGCTTCTCAGGTGGTGCGCAAGGAGATCCCCATCCTGCTCGGCATTACCCTGCTCTCCGGTGCCCTGCTGATTGATGGTCATCTGGGCCGGATGGATGCGGCTATTCTGGCGGTTGTGTTCGTCTGCCTGATGGGCTGGTCCATCTGGGCGGGGCTCAATGGTAAGGGGGATGCACTGGATGCTGATACCGCAGAGGATATCGAGAGTGAGGGGATGTCCCTTAAAAGCGCCATTCTCTGGCTCATCATCGGGTTGGTGCTGCTGATCGGCGCTTCCCGCTTGCTGGTCTGGGGAGCGGTCACCATCGCTCAGGGGTTAGGTATCAGCGATCTGGTGATTGGCCTCACCATCGTTGCCATTGGTACTTCATTACCGGAGCTGGCCTCTTCTCTTATCGCCATTCGCAAGAACGAGCATGATCTGGCGCTTGGCAATGTGCTGGGCTCCAACCTGTTCAACACCCTGGCGGTGGTGGGTATTGCGGCGGGGATCCATCCGCTCGACGTGGCGCCGGAAGTCCTCACCCGTGACTGGAGCATCATGATGGGGCTGACCTTGCTGCTGCTGGTGATGTGTCTGGGCCGCAAGGGGCAGGGCCGTATCAACCGGTTGGAGGGGGGCGTGCTGCTCACCTGCTTCGTCGCCTACACCGGCTGGCTGCTGACCAGTCAGTTTATCTGATAGGGATTGGTGAAATGAGAGAGGGGGAAGCGCAAGCTTCCCCCTCTTGTTTTTGCCCAGTGAACCTGTTGGCGAGCGGTGTGCTCAGGCTACTGCCACCAGCTTCTGCCCCTTCTGACTGCTGTCCAGAATGAGGATGCTGGCCTTGGGGAAGAAGTTGAAGGTGGAGGCGGAGGCCCAGGTGTAGGCGCCCATCACCTTGCCAACCACCAACTCGCCGATAGCCAGATCCGGCAGCATGATGCCATCACGGATCACATCCACGCTGTCGCAGGTGGGGCCGGAGAGCACCGAGTTGTGCTGCTCGCCGCTGGCATA
The DNA here is from genome assembly GCF_000819725.1 of Aeromonas australiensis. GTDB lineage: Bacteria > Pseudomonadota > Gammaproteobacteria > Enterobacterales > Aeromonadaceae > Aeromonas > Aeromonas australiensis. The sequence continues at coordinate 63,483 of NZ_CDDH01000009.1, forward strand.
AGGCGTGCTCACCGGATAGGTGACGTGGTCATAGAGCTGGCCGTTGTAGCTGCCGTAGAGGCCGTCATCCAGGTAGTACCAGATCTTGTCGCCGCGGTGGGCCTTGCCCATCACGCTGGATACCGAAGTCATGGCCGGCGCGCTGATAAAGCGGCCCGGTTCGGCAATCTTCTGCACGGTAGCGGGCAGCTTGGCCAGCGCTTCGCGGATCGGCGCGCAGAAGCCGTCGATATCGAACTCGCCCCCCTCATAATCCACCGGGAAACCGCCGCCGATATCCAGCACCCAGGGCTTGAGGCCGAGCGCCCAGGCCTGCTCCATAATATCGCGACAGGCGTCGATGGCCTGCACATGGCGACGGGCATGCGGCACCTGGGAACCAACGTGGAATGACAACCCCATCACCTTGAGCCCCTTGGCGTGAGCCAGCTGCAGCAGCGGCAGTGCCTGTTCCGGAGTGCAGCCGAACTTCTTGGAGAGGTCGACCTTGGTCTCGGGGTTCGGGAAGCTGACCCGCAGCAGCAGTTTCACTTCGTCCTTGTAGGGAATGAACTTCTCCAGCTCCAGCGGGTTGTCGTAGACAAACACGGTGCAGCCGAACTCCAGCGCATAACGGATGTCACTGTCGCGCTTGATGGGATGGGTATGAATGCAACGGCCCGGGCGAACCCCCTGACTGCGCACCAGATCCACTTCGCCATTGGTGGCCAGATCGAAACAGGCCCCCTCTTCCTTCAAGACAGAGACCACCGCCTCGTGGGGCAGGGGTTTAAGTGCATAGTGCAATCGTACATCGGGCAGGGCGGCGGCCAGCGCCCGATACTGTTTGCGGACGGCTGCCTTGTCGAGCAGCAGCAGGGGGGAGCCAAATTGTTCAACCAGCTGGCGGTAGTCTTGTGCAATGAGGGTCTCGTTCATTCTCTGTTGGTCATCCTTAGGGGGCAAATATGCCCAAGCCATATGCGATTGAACCGGCGACGGCCGGATCAGGCGAGCGGTCCGGAGGGACCCACCAAGCACAGTGCATAAAATGACAGAAAAATGCTTGGTTATGCGCGGAATTATCTTCCTATTGGTTTTTTGTGCAACCTCTTTGCTTGGTTATGTCGGTGAGTTTTTCTGGCCGAAACGAGATAGATCACAGTTCTCTATCCGACTCGTTTCCCGTTCGGGCTGTGGGTGATTCGCGAGAGTCTAACCTGTTGATATTTAACTAACATTTAACATTCTTGCCGCAGCTCTGGCCGTCACTAAAAAAATATAAAGGAGGGGGAGCAAGTGCGAGACAGCTCACAATTTTTGGATTACCATGCCCGCTTCCTAATCCAAATTAGTTCGGATGAAGGTAGCAGGAGAGTGATGGGCAACCATCCACCGAAGAAGTGAATCTTTCAGGTGCCGGGCAACCGGTGTGGACTGCTACTGGACGATACTCTGGAGAGACCCGTTAAATCGGGCGCCGAAGGAGCAAGGCACCATGATTGCATCGCAATCTGGCGCCGGAAACTCTCAGGCAAAAGGACAGAGGGGATGGGATGGTTGTACCTGAGCTTGGCACTGTTCACGATCTGTAACGAGAGGTCGTCAGCAAGGTAAAGAGCTGCGCAGGAGCCGGAGTGTATGCGAATACATGATGCTTCCGAGCAGCGCATGAGCCTTGATCACGGCCTCATAGTAAGAGTGTGAACATATTCCTGGCTTGCATCCGATCGCCTTTGGGGATCGCGACACCTATGGGAAGATCATCCTTCTCCTCCTTAATTTTTGTTTCTTAAGGAGGATGCATGTCATCAATTCAATCGGCGTTAACCGCCATCGATAGCTTTATCTGGGGGCCACCCCTGCTGATCCTGCTGGTCGGGACCGGCATCTACCTCACCTGGCGATTGGGTATGCTTCAGGTCGTGCGCTTGCCGCTCGCTCTGCGACTGGTCTTTGGCCGCGATCAGGGCCAGGGCAAACAGGGGGATGTCTCCAGCTTTGCAGCGCTTTGCACTGCCTTGTCCGCCACCATCGGTACCGGCAACATCGTCGGGGTGGCTACCGCCATCAAGCTGGGTGGTCCGGGGGCGCTGTTCTGGATGTGGATGGCGGCACTGTTTGGCATGGCCACCAAATACGCCGAGTGCTTGCTGGCGGTCAAATACCGCGAGCAGGATGCCAACGGCCAGATGGCTGGCGGCCCCATGTACTATCTGGAGAAAGGGCTCGGTTCCAAGTCGCTCGCCAAGCTGTTTGCCCTGTTTGGTATCGGTGTCGCCTTCTTCGGGATCGGTACCTTCCCGCAGGTCAATGCCATCTCCGATGCCATGACTCTCTCTTTTTCGGTGCCCCGCGAAGTGACTGCCGTAGTGTTGACCCTGCTGGTAGCGCTGGTGACCCTGGGGGGAATTAAATCCATCTCCCGTGTGTCGAGTAAGGTGGTGCCCTTTATGGCGATCTTTTACATCGTTGCCTGTCTGGGTGTTTTGTTTGCCAATGCCGGGGCGCTGCCGGCTGCGATCATGCTGGTGATAGAGAGCGCCTTTACCGGCCATGCGGCCACCGGTGGCTTTGTTGGCGCCAGCATCATGCTGGCAATCCAGTCCGGAGTGGCGCGCGGGGTCTTCTCCAACGAGTCAGGGTTGGGCTCTGCACCCATCGCCGCCGCCGCAGCCAAGACCGACTCCTGTGTCGAGCAGGGACTTGTCTCCATGAGTGGCACCTTTATTGACACTATCTTGATCTGCACCATGACCGGTCTGACCCTGGTGGTGACCGGGGTGTGGAGTGGCGAGCTGAGCGGGGCAGCCATGACCAGTGCTGCGTTTGCAGAGGGGCTCGATGCCCATATTGGTCAATATCTGGTGAGCATCGGTCTCTTGTTCTTCGCTTTTACCACCATCCTTGGCTGGAACTACTATGGCGAGCGCTGCACCGAATACCTGTTCGGGGTGAAGGCGATCAGGCCCTACCGTTTCATCTATCTGGTGCTGGTAGCGAGCGGCGCTTTCCTTCACCTCGACCTGATTTGGCTGCTGGCCGACATCGTCAACGGCTTGATGGCGGTGCCCAACCTCATTGGCCTGATTGGCCTGCGCCATGTGGTGATTGCCGAGACCCGCGCCTACTTTGACCGAGACCGCGATACTGAGTCGGAACCCGAGCCGCAGACGGCCTGAATTCCTTAGTTAGTCTCACGTTCCCCTTGAAAAGAACCAGCCACGACCCCGGTCGTGGCTTTTTTGTGTGCTGTGTCTATGGATGGGGGCTTTCCCTCTCCCTTCGGAATAAGGTCACGATGAAGTGGATAGCCCCTTGCTCAGCAGGTTATCAAGCCGTGTTTGCACCTTCTCTACCAGTGCCTGATCGCTACCGCGCCAATCGATGCAGCTTGCCAGCGTGGTGGAGGTTCCCGCCATAAAACGCAGTTCGCCACCCGCCAGCTCGTAGAAGCGGCTCGCCATCCTGGTTCCCTCATCCACATCACCTGCTACCAGCAGCATGGCTTGTGCCAGCACGGCGCCGCCGTGATCCTGCCCCGGCGCCAGCCAGCGCTGGGCGGTGCCGGTGATCTTGCGTCCCCCGATCACCAGATTGTACTGACCATCGCAAAAAGAGCCGGGCACGAAGTCATAGCTCCCCTCAAGGCCGTACTCTGCCAACAGGGTCAGCAGCGGCGCCCCCAGCAGCCGGTAGTAGTGGGCGAGATCTGTGGTGGTACGGGGCAGCAGCAGGGATAGGTTGAGGATCCCCGCCCCGTGGGGCACGGCGGTGCCGCCGCTGTCGCGCACATGCACTGGCCAACCTTCGTCTGCCAGCTGTTTGCAGGCGGTTTCGTAATGGGGGAGCCGGGTATCCTTGCGAGTGACAATCAGGCATTGGGGCGCCTGCCAGAGGTGAGCGCGGGGCTGGCCGTCACGGGCACAGTCGCGCAACCAGCACTGCTCTTGCGCCAGTATCTGTGCGGGTGAAGCGGTATCGGGGAGGGGAGAGAGCAGGTGATAGGGCATGGCGGCATCCTCAAAAAAGGCTGCCCTGCACACTACCCGTGGCGACTGGCAAGGTAAAGCCCCGCAGTGCGGGGCTTGGGTTTGTTAGCGGTGGGCGACGATTCAGGAGTGACGAGGTGTGCGCTTTGGCAGCAGCAGGTTGAGCGCGATGGCGGTGAGGCCACCGGTGGCAACGCCGTAAGAGAGCACGCTCTTGGCCAGCTCCGGCAGGTGTTGCAGCACTTCCGGCACCTGTGCCACCCCCAGCCCCATGGCCAGCGACACCGCCAGGATCATCAGGGCGCGGCGATCCAGCTCCTCGCGGGCAATGATGCGCACGCCGGCGGCGGCGATGGTGCCGAACATCACTATGGTTGCGCCCCCCAGTACGGGCTCGGGGATCTGTTGTACCAGACTGGCGACCGCCGGGAACAGGCCGAGCAGGGCCAGCATGGCGGCGATAAAGAGGCCGACATAGCGGCTGGCCACCCCGGTCAGCTGGATAACGCCGTTGTTCTGGCTGAAGGTAGACATGGGAAAGGTAGCAAACAGAGCAGCCAGCATGGAGTTGCAGCCATCGGCCAGTACCCCGCCCTTGATCCGTTCTATATAGACAGGTCCTGCCACCGGCTCGCCGGAGATATCCGAGGTGGCGGTCATATCGCCGATCGCTTCCAGCGCCGTCACCACGAAGATGATGGCGAGCGGTACAAACAGCTGCCAGTCAAAGCCGAGGCCGTAGTGGAGCGGAATAGGCACCATCACCAGCGGCCCCTCGAAGGTGGGGGGGCTCACTTTGCCCAGCAACAGCGCTACCGCATAGCCCGCCAGCATGGCGATCATGATGGCGGAGAGGCGCAGCCAGGGGTTGCGGCTGCGTTGCAGCAGCACGATAAGGCCAAGCACCAGCAAGGAGAGGAAGAGATTGACGGGGCTGGCGAAGCTGCCATCGGCCAGCGCCCCGTAGCCGCCCCCCATGCTGATCAGACCCACCTTGATCAGGGTCAGCCCGATCAGCAGCACCACTATGCCGGTCACCAGCGGAGTGATGACCCGTTGCACCAGGTGGAGGAAGCGACTCATCACCACTATGGTCAGCGCCGCCACCAGCATGGTGCCGAACAATGTGCCCAGCAGATCCTCGGTGGGCATGGCGGCCTGCTTGAGGGCGAGACCGGAGGCGATGATGGGGCCAAGGAAGTTGAAGCTGGTACCCTGTACCGAGAGCAGGCCGGAACCGATGGGGCCGAAGCGGCGGGTCTGGATAAAGGAGGCGATGCCGGACATAACCAGCGACATGGAGACGATATAACGGGTGTCGGCGGCAGGGAGGCCGAGAGCATTGGCGATAATCAGGGGCGGGGTAATGATGGCGACAAACATGGCGAGCATATGCTGCAGGGCGGCGAACAGGGTCTGGGGCAGAGGCGGGACATCCTCTATGCCATAGACCAGTTCGCTATGGGCTCGTCTGGGGGGATGGGCCTCTCGATTGGCGCGTGTGACAGCAGCCTGTTCCATAAGTACCTCGAATTGTGTGGGGAGGGGGAGAAAATTGGGCGCTATTGTAGTGATTGAAATGAGGCTGACCAGCGCTAATTATGCAAAAAAAGGTTTATTTTTTGATGGGTTGAAACGTTTGCGCGCTGCGTTTATCATCTGTCGGTTTGTGTGACCCTCCTCTCGTTTTTATTCCCGCCACTAATGACATTTTTACCACTTTATAGGTGTAGAATGAGCCACTCGACCAGGAAGTGGAGGGTATGGATGCTCAAGTTGTCAGAGTTCTGGAGTGCCAGGGCTCATTCCGAAGATTTCACTCGAACCCGCATGGGGTTTATGACGGTGCGGCTGCGTTTGCTCACTGCCCTGCTGATGACAGGGTTGCCAGCCTGGGCGCTGGTTGACTGGCTAACCCTCCCTGCCCCCCATTTCGAGCAGCTGTTTCAAGCCCGCATTTTATGTACGTTGGCTCTTTCCCCCCTCATTCCGCTCTCATTTTTGATCCGGTTCAGACGGGAACGAATGAGGCTGGCGCTCGGTTATCTGATGATGGTGATGATGGTTTTCTCGCTGGTCTGCCTGCACAGTTTCGGTGCCGAACAGGAGCTGCAAGCGGGCTACATTGCCTTTCCCTATCTGCTGATCACCCTGTTTGCCATCTTTCCCATCCCCCTCTCCCTCGGTTTGCAACTGGCTGGTGTGGTGCTGGTGACCATGTTGCTGGGCCACTGGTTGCTGGTGGGTCAGAGCATCTGGAGTCAGGCCACCCTGAATCAGGTATGGGTGCTTAGCATGTTTACCATGGCCAGTTGCTGGGTGCAGTGTGGTCAGCTCAATATGCTGCTGCGGCTCTATCGGGAGTCGACCACTGATGAGCTGACCGGCATGATGAATCGCCGCTTGCTGATGAAGCAGCTGGAGCAGGCCAGAGTCCGGCTGCAGACCAAGAAGAAGCCCTTTGCGGTGATGCTGCTCGATCTCGATCGCTTCAAGCGGATCAATGATGTGTACGGTCATCTGGCCGGGGATGCGGTGCTCAAGGAGGTGGCCACCACCCTGGTTGAAGAGCTGGAGCCTGACATGGTGATGGGACGCTATGGCGGCGAAGAGTTTGCCATCCTGATGCACAACTGCGCAGATCCGGCATTGGCGGTTAAAGTGGCTGAACGGCTGCGTATCGCCGTCGAAGCCCGGCTGGTAAAGAGCCCCACCTCTGACGAATTGCTGGAAGTGACGGTCAGTATCGGGATCGCCATGGCACGTGTCGACGATACCATAGATTTGCTGGTCAACCGTGCCGACGAGTGCCTCTATCAGGCCAAGATGGCCGGGCGCAACTGCGTGGTGGTCGAGGGGCAGGACCGCGGAAAAACAGATGCCGCCTGAGGGCGGCATCTTGTTGGCGCTGTACTGGCGAGATCAGGCCAGTTGGTACTTGCCGGAGAGCTGCTGGGCCAGCAGCTTGAACATATTGAAGACCGCCATGGTCTTGCCGGTCGGGGTGCCATCTTCGGCCAGGAAATACTCCCCCTTGAACACCAGAATATCCCCCTTCTGCTCTACCGAGTCGGCCCGCATACCGTGGATGAAGTCTTCGTGGCTCTTGATGATCTGGTTGGCCATCTCCAGCAGGGCAGTCTCGGTGATTAGCTCTTTTTGTGGTTGCATGCTCGTCTCCTTAAACGACTACTGGACAGGGACATCGTGGATCCCCGCCTCTGATTGAAGAGGTGCCCAGCATACTGCAAACAGGGTTTTTCTGTCATTGATATGACCCCGCTTTGTGGCTGTTTATCCGATCACCAGATTCTTCAACCAGTAGCGTTGGCGAATACGGCGCTGCACCAGCAACATCTTGCTGAGCTCCTCCAGCAATACCACCGCTACCACCCAGGAGAGAGGCCAGCCGAGCAGCGTGACCGCCACCCAGGCGAGCGGGATGCCGATGCACCACATCCCGACAATATCGATGAAGATGGTGTAGTTCACGTCGCCGCCAGAGCGCAGCACTCCGATGATCCCCACCATGTTGAACACCTTGAGCAGCATGCCGAGGCACATGATGCCGAGCACCTGGCCCGCTTCCGTCATCAGCTCGGGGGGCAGGTTACCGACCCACTGCAGCAGATTGGCTTGCAGCAGCCAGACGAGGAGCCCCACCAGTAGCGCGCCAATCGGTGCCAGCAACAGGAACAGCTGGGAGTGTTGCCAGGCAGCCTCGTACTCTTCGGCCCCGAGCCGGTGGCCGAGCAGGGTGGAACAGGCCACCGCCAGTCCGAAGAAGAGAGAGATAAGGATGCTCTCCAGCGTACCCAGTGTGGTCATGATAGCCAGCGAATCGGTGCCCAGATGGGCAAACAGAAAGCCGTAGATCAGCATGCCGAAGGCCCAGAGCCCATCATGGAACAGCAGTGGCAGGGCGATCAGGGTAAACCGCCTTACTTCTTTGCGATGGAAGGCATCCAGCCAGTCCATCTTGCGCGGGATCAGGCGGGCTTCATAACGCTTCACATAGATGAGCAGCAGGGCCGTTTGCAGCAGGCGTGACAGTGTGGTGCCCCAGGCCGAACCGGCCACTCCCATCGCCTCGAAGCCGAAGTGACCGAAGATGAGGGCGTAGTTGAGGATGACGTTGGCAATGATGGCGATGATGCCGATGCGGGTCGGCGCGGCGGCATTGCCCACCGAGCGCAGAGCCGACTCCAGTGGCACCACCACGGCGGTGCAAAGAATGGTGGCCCCGGTGATCAGCAGATACAGATCGGCCAGCTCGCGCAGTGCCGGATCCTGACTGGCAAAACCCAGCACGCTGCCCGGTGATAACACATAGATGAAGGCAAAGGGCAGGGTGACCAGCAGGGCGCCCACTATGGCCAGCGCCAGGGAGCGGCGCACCCCGGCCATTTCGCCACGGCCAAAGTATTGTGCTGCCAATACCGAGACCCCGCCCGCGAGGCCCGCTATCACCAGCAGATTGAAAAAGAAGACCCGGTTACCCAAGCCAACCGCCGCCACAGCCGTGGTGCCAAGCTGGCTCACCATCATGATATCGATGAGGCCGAGCAGGGAGAACATCATGGATTGCAGCGAGACGGGCAGGGCCAGTCGCCACAGTCGGGTCATGAACTCGCGATCGGTGGTTTGTTTTAAAATCGCTTGCCAATAATTCATTAGTGTTAACCGGGTTTGAGAAAAGCAAGGTTTGTCATGGGTATGATAGGGGCATTTCGGGGTGTTCTCACTGTGAGTGCCTCTCGGTTTTCTTGTGCAAAACTATCCTGTTGAGGTGTTATGCCATTTGCCAGCGAGTGTCTGGAGATAGCGCCAGCCTGTGAAGAGCAGATGCTGGGACGTGAAGGGCTGCCCCTGCTCGGCGAGGCAGGGATCTTCCTGACCGGCCTCTCCCGGGTGCGGGATCACTACCTGATCCGCCGCAATCGCCCCGAGTTTCACATCCTGATGGTGAGTCACGATGAAGGGGGGGCGCTGCTTACCGACGAGGGGGAGCAAGCCATTCCGGCCGGATCGCTGATTTTCCTGCCCGCCGCCGTGCCCGGCGGTCTCAGGCTGATTGGCGAAAGCTGGCAGATCAGCTGGATTTTGCTCGATGACGTGCCGCGCTGGCAGCACCTGCATCGCCTTGGTCACCGTATCTGGCAAGGGGATGGCGGCGATCAGCTCTACCATCTGCTCAGCCTGATGCAGGGGGAGGGGGTTCGCTCCCCACTGCAACCTCAACTGCTCAGCCTGTTGCTGGCGCTGCTGGAGCGCACCCTGCAAGGGGAGGTGCGCGGCACCCCTGAACTCAGATTGCAGGCACTGTTTCGCCGGGTGGAGGCGCGCCTGGACGAACCCTGGAGTGTCGCCCTGCTGGCCCGGCAGATGGCCTGCTCGGTACCTCATCTGCACCGGCTCTGTCAGCAAGCCTTCGGTATGGGGCCGATGGCGAGGGTGACCGAGCTCAGAATGAACAAGGGGCGCCAACTGCTGCTCTACACCAACTGGCCACTTGGCGAGCTGGCGGCCCGGGTCGGTTACAGCGATGGTGCCAACTTTGCCAACCGCTTTCGCCGGCTAACGGGTCTGACCCCCGGCGCCTTTCGTCGCCTGGGTCGCAAACCTTTTGCAACGGATATGTAAATTCTTTGAAATTAATGAGACAAGCCCCTACGATCACCGGGTCCCTGCGTCTAGCTAACCGTTTAGGTACCAAGATCCATGTTTGAAGATAATAACCAGAAACGTCCTCTCTATATTCCCTACGCCGGCCCCGCCCTGCTGGAGACCCCTTTGCTCAACAAGGGCAGCGCCTTCACCAGCGAAGAGCGCAGCAACTTCAACCTCGAGGGGCTGCTGCCCCAGAATATCGAGACCATCGAGGAGCAGGTCGAACGCGCCTATCGTCAGTTCATGGCGTTTGGCAACGACATGGACAAGCACATCTACCTGCGCAACATCCAGGATACCAACGAGACGCTGTTCTACCGTCTGCTGCACAACCACCTGACCGAGATGCTGCCCATCATCTACACCCCGACAGTCGGCAAGGCGTGCGAGGAGTTCTCCAACATCTATCGCCGCGCCCGTGGCCTGTTTATCTCCTATCCGGACAAGGAGAGGATCGATGACATGCTGCAAAACGCCACCAAGCAGAACGTCAAGGTGATCGTGGTGACTGACGGCGAGCGGATCCTGGGTCTGGGTGATCAGGGGATTGGCGGCATGGGCATTCCCATCGGAAAGCTCTCCCTCTACACCGCCTGCGGTGGTATCTCGCCAGCTTACTGCCTGCCGGTGGTGCTCGACGTGGGCACCAACAACCAGCAACTGCTCAATGACCCCTTCTATATGGGGTGGCGCCATCCACGCATCTCCGGCGAAGAGTATGCCGAGTTTGTCGATGCCTTTATTCAGGCGGTCAAGCGCCGCTGGCCCGATATCCTGCTGCAGTTCGAGGATTTTGCCCAGAACAACGCCATGCCGCTGCTCAACCGCTACAAGAACGAGCTCTGCTGCTTCAATGACGATATTCAGGGTACTGCTGCCGTGACCCTGGGCAGCCTGATCGCCGCCTGCAAGGCCTCCGGTGCCAAGCTTTCCGAGAAGCGGGTTGCCTTCCTCGGCGCGGGCAGTGCCGGTTGCGGCATTGCCGAACAGATTGTGGCGCAGATGAAGGCCGAGGGGTTGACCGATGCACAGGCTCGTGGCCGGGTCTTTATGGTGGACCGCTTCGGCCTTATCACCGACAAGATCCCCAACCAGCTCGACTTCCAGCGGGCTCTCTCCCAACCGGTTGAACGCATTGCTGACTGGCCGGTGGGGGACAACATCTCCCTGCTGGAGGTGATGGAGCACGGTCGCCCGGACATCCTGATCGGGGTCTCCGGCCAGCCGGGGCTGTTCACTGAAGAGGTGGTCAAGACCATGCACAAGCACTGTGCTCGCCCCATCATCTTCCCGCTCTCCAACCCCACCTCCCGGGTCGAGGCGACGCCGGCTGATTTGATCCGCTGGACCGACGGTCAGGCGCTGGTGGCTACCGGCAGTCCGTTTGCTCCGGTGGAGTACAAGGGCAAGCGCTACGTCATCGCCCAGTGCAACAACTCCTTCATCTTCCCGGGGATCGGCCTTGGCGTCATCGCCTCCGGCGCCACCCGGGTGACCGATGCCATGCTGATGTCGGCCAGCCGCGCGCTGGCGGAGTGCTCGCCGCTGGTGAAAGGGGAGGAGGGCTCCCTGCTGCCGGATCTGGCGGATATCCATCAGGTCTCTCGCTATATCGCCAAGATGGTGGCCAAGACCGCCATGCTGCAAGGCAAGGCGGTGCAGACCCCGGACGAGGTGATCGATCAGGCCATCGACGCCAACTTCTGGCATCCGGAATATCGCCGCTACCGCCGCACCTCGTTCTGATATCTGCGAGAAGATGCAAAGCAAAAGGGATGCCTCGGCATCCCTTTTTACTGCACGTCTGACATGGTTATCGCCTCAAGATGGGCTACTCGCTGACTCCCTGTACTCCGGTAACCCGTACCTCGACACGGCGATCCGGCCCAAGGCAGTCGATGAGCGCCGCCTTCGCCTTGATGGCATCACACTGGTTGCCGGTGACCGGATTGCTCGCACCATTGCCCAGAATGCTCACCTTGTCGGCAGGCAATCCCTTGCTGATCAGGAAGTCTGCTACTGTTTGGGCCCGTGCTTCTGACAGCCTCTGATTGCTGGCATCCGAGCCGATACGGTCGGTATAGCCCATCACGACGGCACTGCCATCCTTGGGTTGTACATCGACGATCTGTTGGTAGAGATCTTCCAGCGCATTGATCCCCTCCTGCTTTAGCTCTGCTTTACCAAAGGCAAACAGCACATCCGAGCTCAAGTTGAAGGTTTGATCCACCACCTCAGGTGCGGGGGAGGGTGGAGGAACGATGACCGGGGCCGGTGTGGGTTCGGGATCGGTTGGCTTGCTACGATTGGGGTGGATCACCAGATCCAGGGTGGCGGTGCTGATGTCGCTGACCCAACGCCGGGTTCCACTGTTCACTTTGTCGTTATCGGGATCATCACCTACACGCACAATATAACGGTAGCGTGCCTGTATATCGACCCAGTCATGCAGTCTGGCTGTGAGACCGAGGCCGGCCAGTGGTGCCAGGTTGTCATCGCCACCGTTGATAGACTTGACGTGGTAAAGGTAGCCTCCTCCCTCAGCAAATACCGAGAACATATCGTTGAGTGGCAAGCGGCCAATGATGGAGAGTGTTGCTCCCTTGCTATTGAAATCGGTACCGCCGATATTCCAGTCGCCTACCGAGAGATAGCCAATTTCGGCCCCCAGATTTTCGGTAAAGTTGTAGCCGCCAAACAGAGATAGCGCCGTTGCATCCTTGCTGACATTCTGACTGAAGTCATTGAGGTTGTGAGCGATGGCCCAACCTCCCCCCACACCGGCATACCAGTCGTGAACCGGTTGCGCTTGAGCGCCTGCGCTCGCTAATGCCAGTGCAATCCACACAGTCTTTGCTGTTATCTTCATCGCGTATCCTCGTCGATGTTTAGTTTAGTGGGGGCTATTAATGGTAAAACCCCGCACTTATGTATAGGTGACGGAAGGGGTTTCACCACTGGCGCGGGTGATGAAGATCCTGTCTCTGACGTTCTTTTCGGTCCTATCGAGGCAGCCATCAAGGCCAAAACACAGGTATAAAAAAGGAGGCCATATGGCCTCCTTTGTGATATCGGACGACAGGATTACTGTTGTACTTGCTGTACGCCGGTGACGCGTACTTCCACACGGCGATCCGGTGCCAGGCAGGCGATCAGCTCTGCCTTGCCCTTGATGTTGTTGCACTGGTTACCGGTAACCGGATTGGCCTCACCGCGACCTTCGATGGCAACTTTGCCAGCAGGCAGACCTTTGCCCACCAGGAAGTCGGCCACGGTACGGGCGCGGGCTTCGGAGAGTTGCTGGTTGTAAGCATCAGAACCGATACGGTCGGTATACCCGACAACTACTGCGCTACCATCTTTCGGCTGGATCTCGACAATGTGCTGATAGAGGGTGTTAAGGGCTGCGACACCTTCTGGCTTGAGGGTGGATTTGCCAAAGGCAAATAGCACGTCAGAGCTCAGAGCGAAGTTCTTGTCGACCAGTACCGGCTCGGGAACCGGCTCAGGCGCAGGGGCAACAACCGGGGCAACATAAGAGGTGCGGTTCGGGTGCAGTACCAACTCCAGGGTCGCGACGCTCATGTCGCTCTCCCAGGTTTTCTGCTCGTCACCCAGATTCCACAGATAGCGGTAGCGTGCCTGCACATCGATAAGGTCGGAGAGCTTGGCGGTCAGGCCCAGACCGGCCAGGGGGGCGGTGCCGTTGTCGCTGTTGCCATTGCCGTTGACGTGATTGAAGTAGGCGCCACCTTCAGCAAACACCGAGAAGATGTCACCCAGCGGCAGGCGGGCGATACCGGAGAGGGTTGCCCCCTGGGTTTTGAAATCGGCGCCGTCAACGCCCGCTTTACCGGCGTAGAGATAGCCCAGCTCAGCTGCGTAGTAGTCGTTGAAGTTGTAACCGCCAAACAGACTCAGTGCAGTCGCATCCTTGTCGGTATTCAGCCCCTGGACATCATCCAGATTGTGAGCATAAGCCCAACCTGCACCAACACCGGTGTACCAGTCATCGGCAGCTTGAGCCGTGGTGCCTGCGGCGGCGAGTGCCAGTGCAATCAGGGTAGGAGCCATTTTGAGTTTCATCGGTTTATCCTCGTTGTATTAGCCCATATCGGGCAATGTACTTGTTTTTATTGCTGCGAAAAATCGCCAGCAAAGTGGAGAGCGAAGGCTTTGGACTCTCATGATGCATTGGCGTCATGGACAACAGACCGGACAAGAAGCGCTTTTTCGTGCGTATCCAATACCTTACTGGTGCAACTACTTTATGCTTCCGGGGCAGGTCAGGGCAAGCGCAGAGAGGGAAGGGGGTGAAATGAAAATGCAAACCACGAAAACAAAAAGGGATGCCGCAGCATCCCTTTTTCGCACTATCTGAACCAGGTCAGATTATTGCTGAACTTCTTGTACGCCAGATACGCGAACTTCTACGCGACGATCCGGAGCCAGGCAGGAGATCAGTTGAGCTTTAGCGGTTACGCCGTTGCACTTTGTGCCGGTAACCGGGTTGGCTTTGCCACGACCTTCGATAGCCACTTTGCTGGCAGCCATACCTTTGCTCACCAGGAAGTTGGCAACGGTACGGGCACGGGCTTCAGACAGCTTCTGGTTGTAAGCGTCGGAACCGATGCGGTCGGTGTAACCAACAACAACAGCGTTGCCATCTTTCGGCTGGAACTCAACGATTTGCTGATACAGAGCGTTCAGGGCTGCAACGCCTTCCGGCTTCAGGGTCTCTTTGCCGAAGGCAAACAGCACATCTGAGTTCAGGGCGAAGTTCTTCTCTACCACTTGCGGAGCAGGAGCCGGAGCCTCTTCAACAACCGGTGCCGGAGCCGCTACCGGTGCAACGTAGGAGGTGCGGAACGGGTGGTATACCGCTTCCAGAGTCGCGATGCTCTGGTTGGCTTTGTAACGCTCACCGTTGGCGTGCAGGTCAGCCACGTCCCACATGTAGCGGTAGCGAGCTTGCAGATCCAGCGCGTCACTTACCTTGTAAGTCACACCGGCACCGGCCAGCGGGGAAACTTTAGTGTCGCTGGTGCCCAGACCGTCGGTGTGACCCCAGTAGGCGCCGCCTTCAGCGAACAGGGAGAAGTCGTTGCCAACCGGCATACGGGCGATACCGGACAGGGTGGCACCCTGGCTCTCGTAACGGTTGCCGTCGGTGTTGCCACGACCGGTGTACTGGTAGCCCAGTTCGGTACCGAAGTTCTCGGTGAAGTTGTAACCCATGAAGGCGTTGGCAGCAGCCGCGTCTTCCTGGCCTACATTGGTGCTTTCCAGCTTGTTCAGGCCGTTGAAGTGAGTAGCACCGACACCGGCACCGAAGTAGATGTCGTCAGCGGCGTTAGCAGCGGTAGCACCCAGAGCAGCCATGGCGATGGCGATCATGGAAGGGGCCATTTTCATCATAAAGAAATCCTCGTTGAGATCGCACGTTGTTCACGTGCTTCACACTTTGTAATTTATGTAAGCTGCAGGCTCCGCCGAACGGCTGGCGTCGAGTCTGGCAGATAACCCGGTATAACCGGATTGCACACTCTCCTGGTGTGTCGAGTGCGCTGGCATGGCACGCAAAGCGTGAGAAACCACTGCCAGGCAATTGATGTCATTCCGATGACGAGGCGCACTCTATGCCGATTTTAAAACATGATCAAGCTCACAAATGAGCCCTGTGGCAAATTGTGTCGTGCCCTTAAATGGCTGTTTATCCAGATTAATTAGTGATCCAGATAGGCCCTGTGTAGTTTCTTCTCCAGCGTCATATAAGCCTGAACCCAGTCGCTATGCGGGCTGGCAGGATCCGCTCTGGTGGTAAAGACCGCGAGATAATCCTGCTCGGTGGCACTCTTCAAGAGCGGTGTAAAGCTGGTTAGAAAATGACGAGCCAAATAGGGATCCAATGGCCAGATATTGAGGATGGCGCGAGCCACAGGCTGAACCGCAGCTGAACAGATGAAGTGGCGGTGTCCCGCCTCCAGCCAGTCGGCCATCTCGCACATGCCCGATTCGGGCACCAGACCACCATCACCCGGGGTGGTTGCCAGCGCAATAGCCTGGCCATTTACCGTGATGAGCTGCTTATTGTTATGCAGGGTGCCGTCGTGGCTGCGCAAGGCCAGCTCCGGGCATGCCTGTTCAAGAAACAGGCTGCAGCTCTGCGGCAGGACGGCCAGCAGTTCGCTGGCATGGCTGGACATCAAGGCCGGAAGCCAGAATGCTTCGGCGCGATATTGTTCACCTTGCAGGCGCTGTTGTGCCAGCTCTGCTGGGCTTGAAACGGGGTGCAGGCGAGAGATAATGCCGGGAAACGCCATACTTATTCCTCTTAATGGGTAGCTGGCGGATTATACGAGTTATTGTGGGGGTCACAATAAAGGTTTCTTTTCGAGACTGTTTACCTGAGGCGGCTGAGGGATTACCATCCCCCCTTGAAGGCAAGGGTTGTAGCCGAAAGGCGCTCATAATATAGAGGCTCGACCATAACGAGTCCGTACAAAACTGATACACTTGACTACGAGTCGTCGCGAAAAATAAAGGTGGAGTCCATCCGCCGAACGGAGTATGGAACATTATGAATTCAAATATCGTCACTGTTGGCAAGAAGATCCGTCAGATCCGTGAAGCGGTCGGTTTGAGCCGTCCGAAGTTTGCAGATTTGCTGGGTGTTCCTCCTACCACGCTGAAAAACTACGAGCTGGGTTACCGTGAAGTTGGGGGGGCCTTCCTGGTTGCCCTGGCGCACCACCCGGATCTGCACAAGTTCACCCTCTGGCTGCTGGCAGACAAAAAAGTCGCCGAAATCGGCCAGATTGGTCCGGATGACCTCGCCAAGGTGTGAGCATCGATGTGAATAGAAATGCCGCCTTCGGGCGGTATTTTTTTTGGGTCGCCGATCGATTTTTTGATCGAACACGCTTTGAATTATCCATGCTGGCCAACGAGAATAGGCGGCCCCGAAAAGTGGGCCTTCTGGTGGTTTCTGGCCACCTGAACACTATTACATTCAGGATGATATGAGCAATCGGTATGGAGTATGGGTATGAGCAGTAATGAGTTGGATAAACGCTATGGCCTGATGACGGCCATTGCGATGGTGGTCGGCGTGGTGATCGGCTCCGGTGTTTTCTTCAAGGCCGATGATGTACTGCGTCTGACTGGCGGCAATCTGGCCATTGCGCTGCTGGCATGGGCGCTGGGGGCATTTTCGATGATCTTCGGCGCGCTGGTGTTTGCCGAGTTTGCCCAGCGGATCGAAAAGTCCAACGGTATCGTTGATTATGCCGAAGCGGCATACGGCAAAATGTTTGGTTATCTGGTGGGGTGGTTCAAAGGCGTACTCTATTACGCCCCTCTTTCCGCCATCCTTGCCTGGGTCGCCGCTCTTTACACCATGATCTTGCTCGGCAGTGATAATCCGACCAACTCTGGTGCGACCTGGATACTGGCGGCTGTCTATATGACGGTCACCTATCTGATCAACTTCTATACCCCGGTCCTGGCGGGCAAGCTGCAAGTGGGCTCTACCCTGATCAAGTTGATCCCGTTGATCCTGGTTGCCATTGTGGGCACCATTTCAGGCTTGCTCAATGGTGTCACCGTGACCAACTTTGTGCAGGCAATGGATGGGATAGGAAGCACCGGAGGCACTCTGGCCACGGCCGTGGTTGCCACCGCCTTCGCTTATGAGGGGTGGATTGCCGCCGTGACCATCAACAGTGAAATTCGCGATTCCAAGAAGAATCTGCCCAGAGCGCTGGTGATTGGCACCCTGATCGTCTTTGTGGTCTATGTCACCTATTTTCTGGGGATCGCCAGCGTCTTGCCGACGGACGAGATAGTGGCGCAAGGGGATAACGCGGTTAATCTCGCGACAACCAGCCTGTTTGGCGGGACTGCCTCGACCATTTTGACCGTGTTCGTGATTATCTCCTGCCTCGGCACTCTCAATGGTTTGGTATTGGCGACCATGCGGATTCCCTACTCGTTGGCGATCCGCAATCAGGGGCCAGCCCCCAAATGGATGAGCCGTATCGAACCGCATCACCACATGCCCATCAACTCAGCCCGCGCGGCAGCGCTGTTATCGCTGATCTACTCAGTGCTCTGGTACTGCAGCATCAACGAGACATTCGGTCGTTACATCGCCCTGGACGAGATGCCGATCGTGCTGATTTATGGCCTCTATCTGTTCCTCTATGTCTGGTACATGCGCACCTTTGTCGAGTTGGGCTGGATAAAGCGGTTTGTGATCCCGACCTGTGCCACCCTGGGGGCGCTGATCATTCTGTATGGCGGTATCACCAATCCCAGTCTGGGGCTCTATCTGCTGGTCTCGGTGGGGGTGATTCTGCTCGGGTTGCTCTTCTACCGTAAGGAGTGACCGGGTAAGTGAGTTGAAAAAAAAAGCGCCAAACGGCGCTTTTTTATTTGGAGGCCGCTGTATATCGACAACTAACTGCCCAGCAACCCGAGGCGGCCCAGCTCCTCCTTGAGCTGATCGAGATTGCGCTCGACACAGGCTTCCCCCTCACTGATGGCATCGTTAGCGCGATGAAAATCCATGATGGAGAAGCTGCCAAGGCGGGGGCAGAGCTGGATTTCTGGCGGATCACCAGCCATCCGGGCACGGGTAATACGCTCCTGCATGATGTTGATGGAGCCACTCATCACGCTCCACAGGCCCGGGGTGGCGGGCGCGGATTCACCGCGATTGAGCCACTGGCTGAGCAGGCCGCCGCTGCCGGGTTGATCCGGCTCGTCGGTCCAGGGTTGGTGCATGTCGGTGTTGAGGTTGACCGCGATCACCACCTCGGCCCCCATGGCGCGGGCCAGCGAGATGGGTACCGGGTTGACCACGGCGCCATCGACCAGCCAGCGGTCGTTGACCCGGGTCGGTGTGAGGATCCCCGGCATACCGCAGGAGGCCCGTACCGACTGGCGCAGCGGGCCCTGTTGTAGCCAGATCTCACGGCCGGTATCGAGTTCGGTAGCGATGCAGGCGAAAGGGATGGGCAGGCTCTCGAGGTCAGGGTCGCCCAGGTGATTGGCTGCCAAACCAAATACCTTGTCGCCGCGAAACAGTCCGCCGGAAAGGGCCGGGTCGAGCAGGCTGACCACCTGCAGGCGAGTGAATCCACGTACCCAGGTTTCCAGCCGATCCAGTTCACCGGCGGCATAGGCCGCACCAACAAAACTGCCGATGGAGCAGCCGGCGATGAGATCCGGCTTGATGCCGAGACGTTCAAGGGCGCGGATGACGCCGATATGGGCCCATCCTCTGGCGGCGCCGCTCCCGAGAGCGAGCCCAACGCGGGGTTTACGTGGCACGACAGTCCTCCAAAAAAGGGTTGAGAGATCAGCTTACTCTGAGAGTCAGCAGGCGTCACCCAGCCATTTTTCGCTGCGGTTGCGTCCGTTGGCTTTGGCTTGATAAAGCGCTATATCGGCACGTCGGACCGCTTCGTTGAGTGGGATACCCGCTTCGTGGGGGTGATAGCCCAGACTGATGGTGACCACCAGCTCGGGCTCGATGGCGGCCCAGTCGTGATCTGCCACCGCCGTTCTCAGTCGCTCCGCCAGCTCGCCGAGCTGCGTTGCATCAGCGCGGCCAATCAGCAGCAGAAACTCTTCGCCCCCCCAGCGGATCAGGCGATCTGTGGGCCTAAGCTGCTGCTGGCAGATCTGTACCAGCCGGATCAGCACGATGTCACCGACCGCATGGCCGAAGTTGTCATTGATCCGTTTGAAGTGATCCGCATCGAACATCAGCAGCCCTGCTTGCAACTGCGCCAGCTTGCCCGACTGTTCTTCGAGTTCCAGATAGTGGCGATTGAGGGCGCCGGTAAGGGCATCGTGACAGGAGAGGTAGTTGAGCTGCCGGTTGAGGCGATGGGATTTCAGGCTGGAGAGGGCCGCCAACAGCAAAAAGAAGATGGCGAGCAGGGTCGGTGCTGATTGGCCGATTATGGCCACGGTGAGCGGTAGCAGGCTGACCCGGTGCACCAGACGCAACGGGGTGTCGGGGATGGCCATGGTCAGTTGCAATGCCCCTTGCCGCCACAGGTATTCGTCGGTCGGCTCGGGGTCTTGTGGCACCACGGGCTGGTGTGCGCTGCTGGCCAGCACCTGATAGTACTGATTAAGCAACAGATACTCCCCCAGAGCCGGGGCCAGCTGAGCGAGCTGTTGTTGCAATCGGTTAAGTAGCACATCCATATTGATCATGCCCACCAGAACCCCTTCTTTATAGAGAGGCTGAGACATGGTGACCATCAACCCTCGTCCGATAAAGTCCTCATATGGGCGAGAGAGCACGGTTTTCTGCTCCGGATCCGCGGTGTTGAGGGTGTCTTGCCAGAAGCTTTTCTGATAGATGGCTGGGTAGAACCGAAACACGCTGGAAGGCTGCCAGGGGTAGAGATAGATAAAATTGTCCACCCCAGTGAAGTAAACCCAGATGATCTCGTTGCCAAGGCGCTGGCTGGCGGTGGCCAGCAGGGGGGAGAGGCTAAGGGCCAGATGGATTCTCGCTTCTCGCTCGCTGCCAACCGGTGGTAGCGGGCCTAATCCGGTGAGGTTACCCACCAATCCTTCCGGTAAATCGTTGGGCAATTTATCCAGTGCCAACCCCTCTGGCTGCGTCTCGATATGGCGATAGAGTTGACGAGTCAAGGGTGACTGGGGGTCGCTGCGCAGTCGCTCCTCGGCTTGGCCACGCATCGCCTCCAGAAACACTTCGGTCTGTTTGAACCGATCCCGCAGGTAGCTGGCGCTGTTGCGGGTATCGCTCTGATAGAGGCGCTCTATCTGTTTCAGGCTTTGTCGCAAGGTCAGACCAATCAGCAGGATGACCACGGCCAACAGGAGCCAGGTCAGGCGTGTGAGAAAGCGGTGGTCAGACATATTGGGCATAGGCAGTCAGTCGGGTTGCGAAGGAAATTGTCGTTAGTGTATGCGAAGTGGGGTGAAAACAAACGGCGCGACCTGAAACAGGGGGAGCTTATCCCGCTCTTGTTACGTTTTGTCACATTTATACATAGTCACGGCATAGTCTGGGGCTAAAATGGCCCCTATCTGGATTTACCCTCTCACTGTTCATGGACCGTTCGATGAAAATGCGTATCTGGCTCGGCTTGGGCCTTCTTCTAATTGTGGTTGCCGGCGTCTGGGCGTTGCGGTACAGCGAACCCACCGCCAAAGCACCGGCCAGACAGGTCAATATCCGCACCCAAACCGTCCAGCAGAGTTTGGCAGAACCGACCCTCAAGCTGGTGGGCAAGCTGGTGGCCAATCGCTCTGTGGTTATCAGCCCCGAGGTGACCGGCCGCATCGTCAAGATTGCGGTGCAGTCTGGCCAGGGCGTGACGAAAGGGAAGACTCTGATCGCGCTGGATGCGGGCAAGCAGCAGGCTGCACTGGCAGAACAGAGCGCCAGCCTGCGCGACGAGAACCGCAAGCTGAGTGATATGCGCAAGCTGGTCGCTCGCGGTGCCGTCACCCAATCCGAGCTGGATGGTCAGGAGGCCACCGTGGCCCAGGTACAGGCGCGCCTCGATGCCGCCCGTTATGAACTATCCCTGCGCACACTCACAGCCCCCTTTGCCGGCACTGTTAGCCTGATTGATCTCAGCGAAGGGGCCTTGGTTAACAGCGGCGATACCCTGCTGCATCTCGATGAACTGGACAAACTGCGCCTCGATCTGGCGGTGCCGGAGCGTTACCTCTCCCTGCTGCGGCCGGGCATGGCGGTGACAGCTACCAGCACTGCCTGGCCGGATCAGCAATTTAACGGCACCCTGACCACCCTCGACAGTCGCGTTTCCAACGATACCCAGAATATCAAGGCGCGGGTGATGATCCCCAATGGCAACGGCCAGCTACGCCCCGGCATGCTGCTCAATGTTGAACTGGCACTGCCCGCCCGCGAGCTCACGTTAATCCCTGCCCAGGCGGTGGAGTATGCCGGTCAGCAGCGCTTTGTTTACCGTCTCGAGGCCGATGGCCGGGTCAAGCGGGTGCCGGTGGTACTCGGCGAGACCGAAGGGGAGAGCGTCTGGATCACCGAAGGGATTGAAGTGGGAGATCGCATCGTGGTCGAGGGGCTGGTCAACCTGCGTGATGGCATGCTGGTGCGCGATCTGGCAGAGGTAAATGGCTGATGTGGCTCTCCGATATCTCTGTGCGTCGCCCGCTGGTGGCGGTGGTGCTGAGCGCCCTGCTCACCGTATTTGGTCTGGTCGCTTTTAGTAAATTGACGGTACGGGAGATGCCTGATGTGCAGACTCCGTCGGTCTCCATCACCACCAGTTATGAGGGGGCGGCTCCCTCGGTGATGGAGAGTCAGGTGACCAAGCCCATCGAGGATCAGCTCTCCGGCATCAGCGGCATCAAGAACATCAACTCCGTGACCCGCAAGGGGCGATCGATGATCACCGTTGAGTTCAAGCTGGGCTGGAACATGGTAGAGGGGGTCTCCGATGTACGTGATGCGCTGGCGCGAGCCAAGCGCAGCCTGCCAGTTGATGCGGATGAGCCGCTGGTCACCAAAGATAGCGGCAGCGGCGATGTGTCAGTCTGGCTCAACTTCAGCAGCAGCCAGATGGACAGAACCGCCATGACCGACTACGCCAACCGGATCCTGGTTGACCCCCTGAGTCTGGTGGACGGGGTGAGTGAGGTGGTGCTCTCTGGCGATCTGACCCGGGTGATGTACGTGCGGTTGCGACCAGCCGATATGGCGGCACGCGGAGTGACGGTTACCGATGTGCAGGAGGCCCTCAAGCGGGAGAATATCGAACTGCCGGGGGGCGAGATCCGCAACAACGCCATGACCATGGCAGTGCAGATCGCCCGTCTTTACCACAGCGCGGAGGATTTTCAGCAACTGCAGATCCGTACCCTGGCGAATGGTCAGAGCATCTATCTGGCGGATGTGGCCGATGTGGACGTCGGGGCCAAAAACGAAGACAGTGCCTACCAGCGCAACGGCCGCGAGAGCTTGGGGATCGGCATTGTTGCCCAATCCACCGCCAACCCGCTGGCGGTAGCGCAGGGGGTTGAGAAGAAGCTGGTCGAGATGCAGCGCTTCCTGCCAGAGGGGGCTGTGCTTGAGGTCGATTATGACGCCACCATCTTTATCAAGCAGGCCATTGATGAGGTGTATAAGACCCTGGCCATCTGCGCCGTGCTGGTGGTGGCGGTACTCTACCTGTTCCTGGGGCAGGCGCGCACCACGCTCATTCCGGCCATTACGGTGCCGGTGTCGCTCATCTCCGCCTTTATCGGCGCCTGGTATTTCGGCTTTTCCATCAACCTCATCACCTTGCTGGCCCTTATTCTCGCCATCGGACTGGTGGTGGATGATGCCATCGTGGTGGTGGAGAACATCCACCACCATCTGCAACGGGGGGAGCCGCCGCTGCTGGCGGCCTGGCACGGTACCCGCGAGGTGGGCTTTGCGGTCATCGCCACCACCGCCGTGCTGGTGATGGTGTTTGTTCCTATCGCCTTTATGGATGGCATGGTGGGGCGGCTCTTTACCGAGTTTGCCATTTTGCTGTCGCTTGCCGTGCTCTGCTCCTCGCTGGTTGCGCTCACGCTGACCCCGGCCATGGGCTCCTGGCTGATGCGCCCGCTGGATAAACCCAACCGGCTGACTGCTGCCCTTGACCGTGGTTTGGGCTGGGTCGAGGGCCACTATCGCGTTGGCTTGAGCCGGCTGCTGCGCCACTCCCGCTGGGTGCCATTGGTGTTGCTGCTCTGTCTGGGGGGCATAGCGGCCCTGTTCAGCCAACTGCAAAGCAGTTTGACTCCCACCGAGGATCGCGGCGTGGTGTTTGTCTTCGTCAAGGGGGCAGAGGGGACCAGCATCGAACGGATGAAGCGCAACATGCAACAGGTGGAGGCCGCCATCATGCCCATGCTGGGGCAGGGGGTAGTGCAGTCGATGAGCTTCAGTACCCCGGCCTTTGGCCGCGGCGGCGATCAGACCGGTATGGTGATTATCCAGCTCACCGACTGGGCCGAGCGCGATGTGACCGCCACCCAGTTTGCCCGTTCACTCGGGCCCAGACTCTCTGGCATACCCGACGTGATGATCCGCCCCTTTATGCCCGGTTTTCGCGGCGGCTCCACCGCACCGGTGCAGTTCGTACTGCAAGGCAACGATTATGGCGAGCTTCATCAACAGGGCTTGGCCCTGAAAGAGGCCGCCCAGGCCAGTGGCCTGATGGTGAACCCGGACCTTGACTACGCCGAAAATACCCCCGAACTGCAGGTGAGCATCAATCGTGACAGCGCCAGCCAGCTCGGCATTCCGGTCTCGACCATCGCCAGCACCCTGCAGGCCATGCTGGGCGGGGTGAGCAAGACCACCTATGTCGATAGAGGTGAGGAGTATGATGTCTACCTGCGTGGCAACTCGGCGGAATTCAACAGTATCTCGGATCTTGGCCGTATCTATCTGAAAGCGGCCAATGGCGAGATGGTCAGTCTATCGACCGTGGCGACCGTGACACAGGTGGCGACCGCCAACCGCCTCAACCACTATCAGCGGCAAAAAGCGATCACCCTCACTGCTGACGTGCACCCGGATCACTCGCTGGGTGAGGCCCTCGATTTTCTCGATGGCTGGGCCAACGCCAATCTGCCCACCGGCATGGCGGTAGATTACGCCGGTGAGTCCAAGGATTACCGCGACAATCAGGGGGAGATGGTACTGGTCTTTGGCCTCGCCCTGCTGGTGGTCTATCTGGTGCTGGTGGCCCAGTTCGAGAGCACCCTGACTCCGGCGGTGGTGATGATGACGGTGCCGCTCGGCATCTTCGGTGGTCTCTTGGGCCTCTGGCTGACGGGGCAGGAGATGAGCATCTACAGCCAGATCGGCATGATCATGCTGATCGGCATGGTGACCAAAAACGGCATCCTCATCGTCGAGTTCATCAACCAGCTGCGCCAGCGGGGGGAAGGGTTCGAGGAGGCGATCATCGCAGGCTCGGAGCGCCGCCTGCGCCCGATCCTGATGACTTCGCTCACCGCCATTATCGGCGCTGTGCCGCTGATACTCTCCATGGGGGCGGGCTACGAGAGCCGGATGGCGGTGGGCACCGTGGTCTTCTTCGGACTGTCGCTGGCGACCCTGGTTACCCTGCTGGTGGTGCCCGCCATCTACCATCTGATCGCCCGTCACGCCGGCATGACAGGGGCGCGGGATCAGCAGGTAGACGAAGCGCTGGCCGCCAAGGGGGCAAGTGAGAGTGAGAGACATACACCGGCAGCATAATCGCCCGCTTTCACGCTTATCATCACAAGGGCGCCTGCGGGCGCCCTTGCTATTGCGGGCGGCGGCCTATTCCGCGGGATCTATAGGGACAAAAAGCCATCGCCCCCCTTGGCCGCAATCGGTATAATGCGCGACCCGAATTGTTCCAGGTGGTTAAAATGCAGCCGGTACCCAACCTTTTCTCCTATCCCCGCTATTGGGCCGAGTGCTACGGCACGGCGCCCTTCCTGCCCATGTCCCGCAAAGAGATGGACAAGCTCGGTTGGGACAGCTGCGACGTCATTCTGGTGACGGGGGATGCCTATGTGGATCACCCGAGCTTCGGCATGGCGGTCATCGGTCGCATGCTGGAGGCGCAGGGCTTTCGGGTCGGCATCATCGCCCAGCCGGACTGGTCATCGAAGGATGACTTTATGCGTCTGGGCAAACCGAACCTCTTCTTCGGGGTGACCGCGGGCAACATGGACTCCATGATCAACCGCTACACCTCCGATAAAAAGCTGCGCCACGACGACGCCTACACCCCGGGGGATGTGGGGGGCAAGCGGCCGGATCGCGCGACCCTGGTCTATACCCAGCGCTGCAAGGAGGCCTTCAAGGAGGTGCCGGTGGTCATCGGCGGCATCGAGGCTTCCCTGCGCCGTATCGCCCACTACGACTACTGGTCCGAGACTATCCGCCGCTCCATCCTGCTCGATGCCAAGGCCGATATCCTGATTTACGGCAACGCCGAGCGGCCGCTGGTGGAAGTGGCCCACCGCATCGCCGCGGGGGAGACCATCGAGACCATGCAGGATATTCGCGGCACCGCCGTTATCCGCAAGGAGCCGCTGCCGGGCTGGAAAGGGGTGGATTCGAGCAAGCTCGACCAGATTGGCCGCATCGATCCCATCATGAACCCCTATATGGAAGGGGCCCCATGCTCGGATGACTCCACTGAAGCGGCACCTGCCGCGCAGGAAGCCCAGCCTGTGCTGGTGCAGCCGGCCAAGCCCAAGCCGTGGGAAAAAACCTATGTGAAGCTGCCGGCGTTCGAGCGGGTGAAAGAGGACAAGGTGCTCTACGCCCACGCCTCGCGCATTCTGCACCACGAGACCAACCCCGGCTGCGCCCGCGCCCTGTCGCAGGCGCACGGCGATCGCATCGTCTGGGTCAACCCGCCCGCCTTCCCGCTGGAAACCGAGGAGATGGACGGCGTCTTCGGCCTGCCCTACCAGCGGGTGCCGCACCCTGCCTATGGCAACGAGAAGATCCCCGCCTTCGAGATGATCAAGACCTCGGTCAACATCATGCGCGGCTGCTTTGGCGGCTGCTCCTTCTGCTCCATCACCGAGCACGAAGGGCGCATCATCCAGAGCCGCTCGGAAGAGTCGATCCTCAAGGAGATCGAAGATATCCGCGACAAGGTGCCGGGCTTTACCGGTGTCATCTCGGATCTCGGCGGCCCCACCGCCAACATGTACAAGCTGCGCTGCAAGAGCCCCAAAGCCGAGCAGACCTGCCGGCGCGCCTCCTGTGTCTGGCCCACCATCTGCCCGCACATGGACACCGACCACAGCCCGACCATCAACCTCTATCGCAAGGCGCGCGACCTCAAGGGGATCAAGAAGATCCTCATCGCCTCCGGCGTGCGTTACGACATCGCGGTGGAAGATCCCCG
Organism: Aeromonas australiensis; assembly: GCF_000819725.1. Lineage (GTDB taxonomy): Bacteria > Pseudomonadota > Gammaproteobacteria > Enterobacterales > Aeromonadaceae > Aeromonas > Aeromonas australiensis. The sequence continues at coordinate 90,073 of NZ_CDDH01000009.1, forward strand.
CTATATCAAGGAGCTGGCCAAGTACCACGTCGGCGGCTACCTCAAGATCGCGCCGGAACACACCGAGGAGGGGCCGCTCTCCAAGATGATGAAGCCGGGCATGGGCAGCTACTACCAGTTCAAGGAGCTGTTCGACAAATACTCCAAAGAGGCGGGCAAGCAGCAGTACCTGATCCCCTACTTTATCTCCGCCCACCCGGGCACCACGGATGAAGACATGATCAATCTGGCGCTCTGGGTCAAAGAGAACCGCTTCAAGCTCGATCAGGTACAGAACTTCTATCCGTCGCCGCTCGCCAATGCCACCACCATGTATTACACGGAGAAAAACCCGTTAAACAAGGTGAGCCGCACCGGTGGCGATGTGTTTGTCGCCAAGGGCGAGCGCCGTCGCCGCCTGCACAAGGCGCTGCTGCGCTACCACGATCCCGCTGGCTGGCCGATGATCCGCGAAGCCCTGCTCGCCATGGGCAAGGGCCACCTGATTGGCAATGGCCCCGGCTGTCTGGTGCCGCCAGAAGGTAGGAATGAGCGGCGCAACGAGCGTGTCGCCAGCGGCAAGGGCTTGAAACCGGCCCTGACTCGCCATAGCAACATTGCTCATCAGCGCGGCAATGGTGCAGGCAACAAACCGACGGGCGGCAAGCCGGTGGGTTCCCAGTTGCAAAAAGGGGCGGCTAATGGCAAACCGGCCGCACAGGGCGAAGGCAAGAGTGCGGGCCAGAATGTGGGTAAGAGCAAACCTGCCGGAAAACCCGCCCATAAGGGCAAGGCGCCGACCCGCGCAGGCTCTGCCAAGCCGGGTGCCAAACCCGCTGCTCAAGGCGGCAAGCCTGCGGCTAAAGGGAATGGTGCCAAGCGACCGGCGCGGTGAGTTTTCCTGACTGGAAAGCAATCCAAATAAAAAGGCGACCGAATGGTCGCCTTTTTACTGATTGAAGATGGGATTACATCGTTTTACGCCGCCCGGAGCACTTCAATACCATTATGCTCCACTGCGGTAATTACCTCGTCCGGTGATACTCTAAAGAACTCTTTCCTGTTATTGACCAAATTCAACCTAGCATGAGCAAATTTCTGATGTAGTGACGATTCTAGTGCGGGGGCATCGTCACAGTAAAACATTGCATGAACATCGAAAGTGTCTGGTACGGAGGCATCACCCAACTCACGGATTCGATCGTATGGGTCTACCCGTCTAGTCATACCTATTTTCACCACATCAGGGCCAAAGGACATTTCGTTAGAAATAACATAAACATATCCAGCTCGGGTAAGCTGTGCCATAGATACGGCTCTTTTCTCACGTTGTTTTAGAATTTCTAGCTCCTGCTGGTGCATTGCCAGCAATTCACGCTGTTCCTCAGTAGCCGAATCAAGCTTACTCAATTCGTTTTGAATTAGTTTTTCCATCAACTCTCTGTTCTTTTGCGCTTTTTCTGCTGCAGATTTTATCTTTGCTTCCTCACGCTCGGCTTCATTTCTGAGCCTAGTTTCTTCCCGTTCGCTTTCCTTTATGTCTGCTGTTAATTTTTCTACCTCATAGGAAAGCATCAATTCTTCAATTTTTAGTAAGAGGTAGGGCGTTTGAATCTGAGTTTTTATTATTTTTCCACAGTTATTGATTTCATCAAAGCTGCGTCGAACACGGCTTATTAAACGATTGATATTATTCCAATCCGCTAATGAAATCGCAGCGTCAACCTCGTTATCGAAACATCTAAGGCGCAATTTTATTTCACGGTTAATCAGCGTTCTTGCTTTTGCTTTGCTGTTATTTACAGTTAGGTTATCTCCTAAGGTGCAAATACAAGCTTGCTTATCCTTTACAAGTTTTTTTGCATCATTCTGAACATTTGTAAGTCTTGTGTTTAGTATGTCTATGCAGGATGAACCACTGGAGCTTTTATACATCACCGGATCTACAGTCCCTATGCCTATATCATATTGACTGATTAAATCTTCTTGCAGTTGTAGTGTATTTATACCACGTTGATAGTCTTGCTGGAGCAATCTATATTTAGCTTCAATCGCACTCAGTTTTGTTTTTTCTTTTTCAATAGGTGAAAATTTTAGCTCAAGTTCATCATAAGTAGGTTTTAATTTTTTTAGGTCTTTGTAACAATAAAAAGAAAATATCACGGCGAGAGAAAAAATGATAACACTAATAATCAACATGATATTTATCCTAGATGCTTGTAGGTAATGTGGATGAAAGTCTCATATTGCTTGTTTGAGCATATAATGTAGATCGTATTAGCTCGCTCTCACGAAACTCTTTTGCCTCGGCCTCAAAGTACCAATCAGATAAAACTCCCATATTTTCCATTGCTTCTTTAACTGTTTTGGGATCAGTAATGAAAAACTCCTTTCTAAAATTCTCTTTATTAACGCGTTTTTCAGAAAACATTTCATGCAGAGTTTTTTCTACACTTGGTGCATTTTCAACGAATGCCAGAGTATGAACATCAAACTTATATGGGACACTGGCATCACCTAGTTCAATTACTCGATCCATTGGTTCCAGACGTCGAGTCATACCAATTTTAACAACATCTTTACCAAAACTACCGTGATTGGATATTACATATACATAACCGGCTCTGGTTAATTGGGCTTGTGAAATAGCACGAGAGTATTTTTCTTCCAGTTTCTTCTTTTCTGCCTCAATTTCGTCAATGCGTAACTGCATCCTAGCTCGTTCTTCACCGACCAATTTTTCTGCAGCCTTTTGTGCTCTTCTTAATTGTGATTCTGTTGCACCGATCTCCTCATCCAGTTCATCCACATCATCACCAGATGACTTTTGTGCTCTTAGTGCTGCTTGTTGCTTTTTCTTTATCTGCTTCAGTTCCTCAAGTCTAACTAGCTCTTGATGCCAAACAGTAAGTTCTTTAACTTTAAAATCAAGATACTGAGTTGTAATGTATGCACCGACAGTTTCACCTAATTTAGTAAGTTGTTCATTTAATCTATGTAGCTTTTTTAAAGCCACATCATAACTATTAAGACGCATTTTTTTTCGTATTGTTTCAAACTCGGCATTAAAAGCTTTTAGTAATAGTGAACGATAATCCTCAGTCATTTTGGTGCCATCAGAATCACTGCCAAAGAAAGTCCAGTTTGATATTGCATAAGTAGCATTTCCTCTAACTATGAAATTATACTGTTCATCCCTACATTTATTGATACTCTCTTTTAAGGATTCGCTGTCACCTAGTTTAAATGTAGGTGGTGGTAAACCAATATCAATGAACTTTGAAAGTTTTTTTGTTTGCGCTATGCATTCGTTTAGAGAGTTGAATTCTTTTAGCCCATGCTCTATGTGACTTTCAATTTCATTATACTGGACTGAAAGTTGATCAAGGATCACCTCAATAGGATTTTCGTCCATTTGTTTTTGACGAGATAAAATAAGAGAATTATATTTGTTTTTCTGTCGTAACCAATGAAACCCTAACATTAACACTGTCAGTGCTGCTAAAAAAAATATGACCGGTAAATCTGGTGGTACACTTTCCATTATTGTATCCTTAAAGTTTTATTTTTTGAATAATATCAAAATTTAATTCGCCATTTATTAATGTTAGCGAGCTGTGAAAAGGGGAACTCAGGGACATTCACCTTTCTGAGCAAGACATAACGCCACCGAATCCCACGCTACCGCCCGTGGATGACAGCTTCAAAACGCTGAGTTAATCAACAGGTAGGGTTCAATCTGTGATTAATAGGCATCGTATGGCGAAATCTGGGACACCCACCTTTTTGGAAATCTGGGACACCCACCTTTTTGAGTAAGGCGTAACGCCACCAAATCCCACGCTACCGCCCGTGGATTGCAGCTTCCAATATGCTCCCTTGCCCCGCGCTGGCAGCAACCCATCGCAGTTCAACAGGTTCTGAGTGGCCATGGTAAGCCAAACGAAACTGCCGAGGCGAGTCTTAAAGTGACTTAACTATCAGAAATTAATCGTTTTTAGAGCTTGATCAGCAAATGGAGCCGGAAGGCGGTTTTGTAGCCATATCCCGCTTTGGCAAACAGGGAAAATCTGGGACACCCACCTTTCTGAGTAAGGCGTAACACCACCAAATCCCACGCTACCGCCCGTGGATTGCAGCTTCCAATATGCTCCCTTGACCCGCGCTGGCAGCAACCCATCGCAGTTCAACAGGTTATGGCTGGCTATGGTAAGCCAAACGAAACTGCCTGGGCGAGCCTTAAAGTGACTCAACTATCAGAAATTAATCGTTTTTTGAACTGGATCAGCAAATGGAACTGGAAGGTGGCTTTATCGCCATATCCCGCTTTGGCAAGCAGGGAAGGGGAGTGGATCGGGGCGACCTGCTGGTCGCCCCTTGTGATTGCCATATCCGGCGCGCTAAGGGTTAGCCGTTATAGCCGTAGCAGCGCTTGAGCTCCTCGAAGTCGTAGTAGTGGCTGCCGCTTTGGTAGGGCTGGCAGCCGGTTTTAAAGGCGATCTCTTTTTCGTTGTAGAGCATCTTGACCAGCACCTGCCGCTGCCCGTTCTGGTAGATATCCCACTGAATATTGGCGGTATAGGGGGAGACCCAGCCGCCGCGCCACTCGTTGTTCTGCTGGCTGAACAGCTGATCCGCGCTGGCCCCCTGACGGCTCCCTTCCAGCTTCATCAGGGCGGCGAGGGGGATGATGGCTTCGGCGTGGGCAAAGCGCAGGGTGGCCCGTCGGCTCTGCTCGCCCTCCACCACCTGACGTTGCACCTCGCCAAACAGGCCGTCGAGCAGCGGCTGGGCAATGGCGTAGGGGGCGCTCTGGTTGGCAAAGCTCGGCCCCTTCTCGTAGAAATCTTCCGCATCGGAGAGGTAGGAGAACCAGGCAGACTCTTCCGGGGTGAGGAACTGCTCCAGCGCCCAGGTCTCGCTGTCCTGTGCCTGCGCTTCGCGGATCATGCCGGGGCCGATGATAAAGAGGTTGTAGAGCATCAGGGCCGCATCCACTTCGTCGCGCACATAGGTCATGCCGCCATCCTCCGGGTTGACGGCGACAAACTCGACGCCGCCCGCCAGATAGTCGACAAAGCCCTTGCTGTAGATACGCTCCAGCATGCTGCGGGCCATCTCTTTGGTTTTGCTAAGGTTTTTAAGCTGATCCAGCGCCCTGGCCAGCTCGGGGGCCGGGGCTATTCCGGCATCTTCGTCGCCGATAAAGCGTTGGTAGCTCTCATAGGCGGGCAGGTAGCGGGCGTAATTCCCCTCGGGCGTGGTCTTGTGGAAGTAGAGCTCGAACTTGTTGACCAGCTTTTTGTCGATCTTCGAGGGGTCATCCTGCGTGAGGTAGCACTGCGCCGAGTCGCTGACATAGTTCACGTCGCGCTTGAGGCTCTCCATAAAGTAGAAGGCACTTTCGTTGGCCCTGTCTTTGCCCGAGGTGACCACCTTGATGCAGTGGGGCTCGCTGCTGTTGAGCAGGGTCGGCAGCCGCGCCGCCAGCCGGTTGGCGAGATTGGCGTGCTCCTCCTTGCCCAGCGCCGAGAGCAGGCCATAGCCCAGTTTCTGGTTGGCGGCCGTCACCAGATCGACCTTGCCTCCCAGCCCCTGCCCGAGAGTGGTGAGCGCCCCCTGACGCTGCGCCTCTTCCCATACCAGCTTGGTCAGCACGTCATATTTCGGGCTGGAGAGGGAGCGCGAGCCGTGGCGCGCCACCATCTCGGTAAAGACCGGGCTGAACCCCTGGGGCGCTGGCTCGTAGCTCTCCGCCTGCTGCTGCGGGCTGTAGACCGCTTTGGTGCTGTATTGGTAGGCGGTTTTGCCCTGGCTGTCGGCAGACGATTCGTTCTCTGACTGGCAGCCGCCAAGCAAGACCAGTGAGACGGCCAAAGCCACATAAGAAGAGCGCGGGAAAGTCATGATGTTCCTTATCTATCCATATGAAAAATAAGTGAAAAACTCTATGGCTTGAAAATGACCGCGGGATGTCAGCCAGATGACAGGCTGATGACTTCTGATAAAGCAGTAAGCAAGGGGAGGGGCAGAGGATGGCTACAGGGAGGGCAATAGAGGCTCAACCAACCACTGCGCCTCTCACAATCCCTTTCCTTTTTTGGGACACCCACCTTTTTGACAGCAGCGTAATCCTGTACTTGGCTTAAGGAGTTACTGTCGAGGGATACGCCATGACCATTGCCCGTTCACGTCAAATCAGCTTGCAGGATACGCCTTATTACCATGTGGTCAGCCGTTGTGTGCGGCGCGCTTTTCTGTGTGGGGAAGATGCCCATTCAGGCCAGAGCTACGAGCATCGGCGTCAGTGGGTGGTCGACAAACTGGGACAACTGTCACGGCTGTTTGCCATCAGCATTTGTGCCTATGCGGTGATGAACAATCACTATCATCTGGTGCTCAAGGTGGAGCCCGACGCTGCTGCCAATTGGAGTGAGCGGGAAGTGGCTGAGCGCTGGGCGGCGCTTTTTCAGTGGCCGCTGTTGGTCAGGCGTTGGTATCAAGGGGAGATGTTGATCGAGCCTGAGCTGGCGGTTGTACAGCAATTGCTGGCCCAATGGCGGGAGCGGCTTCACTCCATCAGCTGGTTTATTCGGCTACTCAATGAAAATCTGGCCCGTCAGGCTAATCAGGAAGATGGTTGCAAGGGCCATTTCTGGGAAGGGCGCTTCAAGAGCCAGGCTTTGCTCACCGAATCAGCCTTGTTGGCCTGTATGGCGTATGTTGACCTCAATCCGATCCGAGCTGCGTTGACAGCTCGGCCCGAGCAGAGTGACTACACCAGTATCAAACAGCGCCTGGAAGAGCCTGCTGCCCCTGAGGTGTTGTTACCACTGTTGCTGCCGTTTGCCAGCCAGGGGAAGCCTGAAGGGCTGCCCTATTCCTTTACTGACTACCTGATGCTGGTGGATTGGACCGGCCGCGCTATCCGGCCTGACAAGCGGGGTCATATTCC
>NZ_CDDH01000010.1 GCF_000819725.1 Aeromonas australiensis
CCCATAAAACCCAGAAAGCCAATGCCGCTCCGGCGGTAGTTGATCCCGCCTGATTTCATTCACTCGCCAGATCATCGGCGCACCCTTGAATTCAGCTACCCGATGAAGGCGAGCGGCCTCTGGCTCTCCCATAAAACCCAGCAAGCCGATGCCGCTCCGGCGGTGGTTGATCCCGCCTGATTTATCCCTTCGATTTGAAGTTTGCAGCTTCGATACCGTGCCGATTCAATAACTTGTAGAAATCGGTACGGTTTCTGCCCGCCATATTGGCCGCCAGGGTCACGTTGCCCTCGGTGGTGCGCAGCAGCCGGATCAGATACTCCTTCTCGAATTCGGCCCGTGCCTCGTTGAACGAGGGGATACCGCCGCCACCACCGCTCAAGGCGGACTCCACCATGGATACTCCGATCACCGGGCTGCAACAGAGGCTGGCGAGCTGCTCCACCAGGTTGCAGAGCTGACGCACATTGCCGGGCCAGGCAGCGGCCGCCAGCATCGCCAGCGATTCGGGCGAAAAACCCATGGCGGCGCAGTCGCTGTGGCGGCTGCGGTAGTCATCGAGGGCCTGGCGGGCCAGCAGCGGAATGTCTTCACTGCGGGCACTGAGCGAGGGCAAGGTGATATTGGCGACGTTGAGACGGTAGAAGAGATCTTCCCGAAAGCGCCCCTCCTCCATCGCCTTGACCAGATCCTGATGGCTGGAGCTGAGCACCCTCACCTCCGGCGTGCCCTGGCCATACTCCTCCATCACCTGCAACAGCTTGGCCTGCAGGGATTCGGAGAGGCTGCCAATCTCGTCGAGAAACAGGGTCGCCCCCTTGGCCTGCTCGAACAGACCGGACTGGCCATCTTCCCCAAACAGCTGCAAGTCGAGTGACGCCCACGGCAGCGCGGCACAGTTGATTATATGGAGCGGCTTGTCACTGCGCTGGCTGGCCTGATGCAGCGCCTGCGCCATCGCCCCCTTACCGGAACCTGACGGCCCCATGATCAGCACCGGCACCTCCATGGTGGCGATGCTGTGGGCCTGAATAAGCAGTTGCTCCAGCTGGGGATTGCGGGTCAGGATCAGCGACTGCCACTCCTGCTGCTGTTTCGGCCGGGTCAGGCTCAACGCATGTTCGATGGTGGCGAACAGCTCATCCTTGTTGATGGGTTTGGTCAGAAAGCTGAAAACACCGGAGCGGGTCGCCTGAATGGCGTCCGGGATAGTGCCGTGGGCGGTCATGATGATCACCGGCAACCCCAGCCACTGAGCCTGGATCCGCTCGAACAGCGCCAGACCATCCATACCGGCCATCCGCAGATCGCTCAGCACCAGATCGGCCCGTTGCTGACGCAACCGGTCGAGGGCCCCTTCCGCGCTGTCGGCGGTATCCACTTCATAACCCTGACTGCGCAGCCGCATGCTCATGAGTTTGAGCAGGCTGACGTCGTCATCCACCAACAGGATCCGGCTCATGGTATGACCTCACGATTCTCGTTCAGCTTGCGCTGGTTGAGCTGGTCGTCGATGGCGGTCAGCTGCTCGATCTGGCGGCGCAACCGCTGGATCTCCTGACTCTGGTCATCGCGCCGACTGTCGCGCGCGAGCAGCTGCTCGCCAAGGGCGATCCAGCTGCGCAAAAAGGCCTGCGCATCGAGACCCAGCTCGGGCAGCATCTGCTTCAGGCGCGCCAGACCGGCTGTACGATTGGCCACCGACTCGGCGGGGTGGGAATCCACCATCGCCAGACTGACCCGGCTCTCCAGATCGTCGGCCCCTTTCAGACGCTGACGCTCCTGTACCCGTTGCTGGGGGTGACTGGCCAGCAGCCAGTCGGAGTATTGCAGACGCACCTGCATCTCCTTGTTGGCAAACTCCATCCGTTTGGCAAAGGCGATATCGGAGGAGTCCCGCTGCGCCTGTTGCGGCAGCAAGGAACAACCCGCAATCAACCCTGCCATCAGAGCTGGAAATACGCGTGTTATCTTCATAATTCTCATTTCAACGTCAACCTGAAGCAGACATCCGCCTGTTCATCCTCTACCAGAACCAGTTCCCCCCCCAGGCTGTTGGCAGACTCGCGGGCGATGGAGAGGCCCATGCCCGAGCCTTTCAAGAGACCTTGCCGCACTGTGCTGCCTTGCTCGAAGGGTTCAAAAATGCGTTGCTGATCGGCCACGGGGATCTTGAGCCCCTCGTTGGCCACTTCCAGCCAGCTTATCTGTTCATCCTGCTCTGCCCTGATCCAGATATTGCCCCCGCTGACGCCGTAACTGACGGCGTTGGAGAAGAGGTTATCGAGGATCAGCCGCAGCCGGTAGGGCTCCGCCCACAGGGTAACCGGCATGGTCGGCAAGTGTACACGGATCTGCTTGGACTCCAATGCCAGCCGGTACTCGGCAGAAAGTGCCGACAACATCGGCAGCAGGGGGACGGGCTCCAGCTCGAAGGCCTCCTGCTGACTGAGCCGATTGAAGTCAAGCAACCGCTCGATCAGGGTCTGCAGCCGCCGACTGTTCTCGTCGAGCATCTGACAGATCTCCAGCTGATCCGGCGTCAAAGGACCGACCAGCTGCTCGCAGAGCAGATCCGTCCCTTCCCGCAGCACCGCCAGCGGGGTCTTGAGCTCGTGGGATACATGGCGCAGAAACTGGTATTTCTGCAGCTCAAGCTCCTTGAGTTTGTCGTGCAGCCAGAGGATCCGCTCCCCCAGCAATACCAGCTCGGCGGGGCCATCCACCGGCTGCGGGTCTGGCTCTACCCCCGCCCCCAGACTCAAGATACGCGACTCAATTTGTCGTACCGGGTGGATGATCAGGTAGGTGAAGATAAAGACCAGCAGCAGGCTGATGGCCGCCACGGCGCCGCTCACCCACCAAAGCTCTTTGGTCAGCTCCGCAATAGTCAGCTGTAACCGTTCAATGTGCTCATCAACCCGGCTACGGGTGATCACTTCGAGCTGCTTGTTGGCCTCGTTGAACTGTTCGATCTTGTTACCCGCTACCGCCGCCTGGACCTGTGCAGCATCCTGCAAGCCATCGAGCCAGGACAACCCCTTATCTAGCCTGCTGTAGAGTTGGTCGTCGGAGATGGAGTTGCGATGTTCTGCCAGCAACACCCGATACCCGTCGAGTTGCTGCTGATAACTGGTGAGACTGCGGCGATCCCCCAACACAGCAAAGCGGCGCAAGGTACGTTCGATATCGATGGCTTGCGCCGTCAACAGGGTGGCACGGCGGGTATCCTTGATCGCCCGCTCCATCTCGTCGCTGGTGAGCTGACTGAGGTGGGCAAGGGAGGTGCTGTTGTGCCAAATCATGCCGCCCAGCGGCATCAATACCAGCACAAATCCCATCAATACCACCTGCAGCAGGGAGCGTGGGCGAACCTTGGTCATCATCTCTTCTCTTGCATTCTCACCGGTGCGCCAGCATAGCCGCACCGCCCCAAAAAACAAAACCGGCCAACAGGCCGGTTTGTATGATCTGGATTGTGGTGATTCACGCCAACGCGACAGAGGCCAGACAGATAATCATGATCATCGCCAGCGCGCCCGAGGCGGTCAACAGCGCCCATTTCAACTCCACACTCATGCAAACCTCCTTTCTGCCAATCAGTGCCGGATCACAATAGATAAGACAATGTTAAGCCATAGTTAATCCGATAACCGTGAGCTGCGTATACATTTCAGATGAGCCCAACTTCAGGAAGGTGAGCATGTTCTATCTGTGTAGCATTGGTTCCAATATTGACCCGCATATCCATGTCAGCCGCGTGCTGTCCGAACTGCTTGCGCACGTCGGCCCGATGCAACTGAGTTCGGTGATCCGCACCAAGCCGGTGGGAATGCGCTCCTGCCACGACTTTCTCAACTGCCTGCTGGTGGTGGAGAGCCCGCTCGATGCCGCCCGTCTAAAGCGGTGCTTTATCGCCCTTGAACTGGCTCACGGCCGGGATCGCAGCAACCCGCTCTGCAAGGTGCACGACCGACCGCTCGACATCGATATTCTGGCCAGCAACAGGAGCGGCGACTTTGCTTCGGCAGAGGTCGATTCCTATCTGGCGGAGCTGCTGGCCGAGCTCTATGGCCATGGCGAGGTGCATGACCCCAAGGTGGCGCTGCAAGTGACGCTTCCTGCCCCGTCGGGCAAGCTCAAACCCGGCAAGGGCTTGCTGACTCGGCAGGTCGGGCTGGGGCCGCTGGTGCTCGGCAACCTATCAGAGGGTAGCCAGCGCGCGACCGCCATCCACCTTGATGCTGGCCCCCGTCATATAACTGTTCCCCATCAGTAACTGCACCGCCTGCCAGATGGGCTCAAGCCCGCCCTCACGCGCCAGCGGTGTTTTCGCCAACACCTGCTGGCGCCATGCCTCGTCATGCTCGTCGAGAAACAGAATGGGGCCCGGCTCTATGGTGTTGACTCGCACCGCAGGCGCCAGCTCTCGGGCAAAGCTCATGGCCAGCGAATGGGCTCCCGCCTTGGTGGCCACATAGCTGGCAAAACGGGGGGCCGGGGCATGGATATAGATATCGGTGATATGAATGATGCTGGCGTTGGGATTGCTGGCAAGCTGGGGGGCCAGCGCCCGGTTTAGCTGGAAGGGAGCAGCCATGTGCACCCGGTAGAACTGCTCAAACTGGGCCAGTTGCGCCGCCGGATCAGTTGCCTGCGGCTCGAAGGCCGAGGCATTGTGGATCACCAGCGCCAGATCCTGATGGACAGCCAGCACAGCGATCAGCTTGCCGACATCCTCTTCGCTGGCAAAATCCGCCTGCACCAGCTCGACCCCCAGTGCAGCCAGGATGGCCAGCTCCGGCCGCTCGCTGCGATAACTACCCGTCACCTGCCAGCCCGCTGCCACCAGCTGTTCACAGAGATAAAATCCGAGTCGACGGCCGCAGCCCGTAACCAATGCACGCATACGATCTCCTTTCCCTTTCATGGTCTTGCATGAACGAAGCCCGCCGGCCAGCGGATCACCGTCAATGGTCGCTGCCTATCAATCTCTGCGGCACAAGCCATTGGTCGCAGGCCACCCGGCCGCGGCATAGTGGCGGCATCCCCCCTATTGCGGAGTGACCACCATGCTGAACGTTCACCACCACATGGGTCGCCTGACCCACTATCTCACCGCCGATCTTGGTCTGGCAGCAGCGCTGGACCGCCTGCATCAATCCGGCCTTGGCGGCCTGCCGGTGCTGGATGAGCAGAAACGACTGATTGGCTTTCTCTCGGAACAGGACTGCATCCCCAGCCTGCTCACCGACAGCTACCACTGCGACACCCGCTCCCGGGTGGAAGAGCTGATGAACCGCACGCCCCTCTCGGTCGGGCCGGATGAAAGCATCCTTGAGCTGGCTCGCCAGATGACTGGCGCCAAACCCAAGATCTACCCGGTGCTGCAACAGGGCAAGGTGATCGGCATCATCAGTCGTAGTCAGGTGATGCAGGCCCTCAACCAGCAGATGAAGGGGTGCCAGCAGACCTAGATCTGGTAACGCCCCTTGTCACCAATATCGAAGTGCAGGGGCATCCGCCACTTGGCCAGCGCCAGCAAGCTCAACAGGGCCCCGCAGACCAGCGCCACCAGTGCGGCGGCCCACTCCACCCGCCACCACTCCAGCAGCCACAACAGTGGCAACAACACGGGCACCAGCTTGATGCCGGGAATGGCGAAGCAAAACTGCTCCTTGAATGCCAGCCCGGCGAGGGTTGCCAACGCCGCCCCCAGCACCAGCGCATCCGGCGCCCCCACCGCCGCCAGAGCCAGTGCCCCCCAACCAAATCCCTGCAGAATCAGACGGATCTGCTTGTCGTAGATATGCAGCGAGAAGCCGCAAATTGCGCTTGCCACGGCCAGCGACATCAACCATTGTGCCGACGGGAGCAGTGCCATCCCGCTCAGCAGGGCCGCACCGCGGTACAGCAATAGCAGGGCAGCCACACTCAGGCCAAGGCGGTAGAGCGAGACGGTCAACTTGTCGATCCCGTCCAGCGAGCTCTCGATTTCAGGATTTGCCATATTTAGTCGCTTGTTACAGATCCGGTGTCATCCAATATACTGGAATCAGGTCTTGGAATATCTTAAAACGGGTTCAGGAGACGTAGTTTGCGTGTGATCCCCCTGTTTTTGTTGCTATTTCCGCTTGGATTACCGGCCAGAGAGCTGGTGATTTGCGGTACCTTGGAGCCCCCGCTCAAGTTTCTCGACGCAGGCCAAAGAGCCCGCGGACTCGATATCGAGATTGTTACCACCATCTTTAGCGCCTTGGGAGTGACCACCAGAATCGATCTGTTCGACTCCGGTGCCCGTCTTACCCGCAATGCCAAAACCGGCGCCTGCCATATTGTGATGACCCACTCCCACAAAGCGGAGCGAGAGAGCTACCTCATCTACCCCCAACAGGCCCATATTCGCCACAGCTGGCACTTCTTTGTACGCAAGGCAGACCTGATGAAGATCCGTTACGAGACGCTGGCCGACCTCAAACCCTGGCGTATCGGTCTGACCCGGGATTACGCCTATACCCCGGAGTTAACCGCAATCATCCAGGACCCGGCCTACCATATTCAGGAGATCCCCCTCAATCAGCTACAACTGCGCAAGTTGCTGGCCGGGCGGATCGATACCGTGCCCATGCCGCTGCTCGCGGCCTTTGCCCAGATCAGGGACGAGGGTCTGGAGGGCAAGCTTGACTACCTGCCCAAACCGCTCAAAAGCAGCCCCTACTTCAACACTTGGGCTCGCGCCACGGCTGACAAGGATACTCCCACCCAGATGGCCGCCTACGATGCCGAGCTGCTGCGCATGAAGCGCAACGGCAGCCTCAAGGCGCTCTACGACCAGCACGGCATTCCCTATATAGAACCCTGATCAAGGGGTCAGGGTTTCACATCCCGCAGGATCGGATTTTGCAGCGAGATTAACGTTTCAGTGGACTGGATCTCATCGATGGTCTGGATCTTGTTGATCAGCACAATCTGCAACTCGTCGATGGAGCGGGTCATCACCTTCATGAAGATGCTGTAGTGACCCGTGGTGTAGTAGGCCTCCACCACCTCGTCCAGCGCCTGCAGCTTGGCCAGTGCCGAGGGGTAATCCTTGGCGCTCTTCAGATTGATCCCGATAAAGCAGCAGACATCGTAACCCAGCTTCTTCGCGTTCACCTGCACCCGCGTCCCCTCGATGATCCCCGCCTGCTTCATCTTCTCTACCCGCACATGGATGGTGCCCGGGCTAACCAGCAGCTGTTTCGCCAGTTCGGCATAAGGAATGCGCGCATTCTCCATCAGGGCGGTGAGGATGGCCTGATCGAGATTATCGATCCGGTAATTTTCCGGCATTTTTTTGTACTCCCTTTGATGATCCATCATTAATTGACGGTTAATTTTGAACAAAAAAATACACAAAGCCTATTTCTATTATCGAATATTGAATTTAGCTGGCATTCCGTTGAAGAATCACCACATCCAACGGGGTTTGAAACAGGAATTCAGCATGAAACAGCACTACATTCGCAGCCAACAGCAGATCAGCTTCGTCAAAGAGATGTTCTCCCGCCAACTCGCCCAACAACTGGGTCTGATGGAGGTACAAGCCCCCATCCTGAGCCGGGTCGGTGATGGCACTCAGGACAACCTCTCTGGCCACGAGAATGCAGTGCAGGTCAAAGTGAAGACCCTGCCGGAGCACAGCTACGAAGTGGTCCATTCACTGGCCAAATGGAAGCGCCAAACTCTCGGTCGCTTCGGCTTCGGCCCGGGTGAAGGGATCTACACCCACATGAAGGCGCTGCGTCCGGACGAGGATCGCCTCACCCCCATTCACTCGGTCTACGTGGATCAGTGGGACTGGGAGAAGGTGATGCCGAGCGAGCGCCGCGATCTGGCCTACCTGCAGGAGACAGTGCGCGGTATCTGGGCCGCCATCAAGGCCACCGAACGCGCAGTCTGTGCCGAGCATGAGCTGACCCCCTTCCTGCCGGCCGAGATCCAGTTCCTGCACAGCGAAGAGCTGCTGGCCCGCTACCCGGATCTCGATGCCAAAGGGCGCGAGCGCGCCATTGCCAAAGAGCTCGGCGCCGTGTTCCTGATCGGCATCGGCGGAGCGCTGTCCCACGGCGAGCGCCACGATGTGCGCGCCCCGGACTATGACGACTGGAGCAGCCACAGCGAGCTGGGCCTGGCGGGTCTGAACGGTGACATTCTGGTGTGGAACCCGGTGCTGCAAGACAGCTTCGAGATCTCCTCCATGGGGATCCGGGTCGATGCCGAGGCGCTGCGTCGCCAGCTCGCCATCACCGGCGACGAGGATCGCCTGCAGTACGACTGGCATCAGGATCTGCTGGCCGCACGGATGCCGCAGACCATCGGCGGTGGCATCGGCCAATCCCGTCTGGCCATGCTGCTGCTGCAAAAAGAGCATATCGGGCAGGTTCAGGTCGGTGTCTGGCCGTCCGAGATGAAGGCTGCCGTGCAAGGCATGCTGTAACTAATGAAGGCCATGCCGGCGCCATCGCAGCCGGCATGGCAACAGGCAGGTGGCCATCGGGGTTGAGCGAGCGCATCCCCGGCAGGCTGTAAGACGCAAGGCCGTTAGCGGTTTTGTTTCGCAATCGGGGGCTTGCCCCTGCGACCCGCTCAACCCACGCAAGGTCGCGTCACTACATTCCTCCCGGCAATCTTCGGATTGCCGTTTTTTTGCCCCCGAATCACCACCGCCAGATATGACAACGCCAGCCCGGAGGCTGGCGTGGTAAACATCGACGCGAGATCGGTTACTGGGTCATGGTCAGGCCGTTGCTATCGGCTCCCAGCAGCAGTTTCTTGCCGGGGACGATGCGGCCGGAGAGCAGCGCCTGCGCCAGCGGGTTCTCCACCTTGTGCTGGATCGCCCGTTTGAGGGGCCGAGCCCCGTAAACGGGGTCGAACCCGGCATGGACCAGCTTGTCGAGCAGCGCTTCACTGACCTCCACCTCGTAGCCCTGAGCCTCCAGTCGGCCCATCAGACTCCCCAGCTGGATCCGGGCGATGGACTTGATGTGATCCTCACCGAGGGGGTGGAACACCACGGTTTCGTCGATCCGGTTGATAAACTCCGGCCGGAAGCTACGGGTCAGCACTTCCATCAGCATCCCCTTCATCTCGTCGTAATCCTTTTCGCTGTGGTACTCCTGGATCAGGTCTGACCCCAGGTTGGAGGTCATGATGACCACGGTATTGCGAAAATCGACGGTGCGGCCCTGACCATCGGTCAGGCGACCATCATCGAGCACCTGCAGCAGGATGTTGAAGACATCGGGATGCGCCTTCTCCACCTCGTCCAGCAGGATCACCGAGTAGGGGCGACGGCGTACCGCCTCGGTCAGATAACCGCCCTCTTCGTAACCCACGTATCCGGGAGGCGCCCCCACCAGACGGGCAACACTGTGCTTCTCCATGAACTCCGACATGTCGATCCGCACCATGGCATCCTGGGTATCGAACAGGAACTCCGCCAGCGCCTTGCACAGCTCGGTCTTGCCCACCCCGGTGGGCCCCAGGAACAGGAAGGAGCCAATGGGGCGATTGGGGTCGGAAAGCCCGGCGCGGGAGCGGCGAATGGCGTTGGAAACCGCCTCGACCGCCTCTTCCTGGCCGATCACCCGACTGTGCAGCTGTTCCTCCATCCGCAGCAGCTTGTCGCGCTCCCCTTCCAGCATGCGGGCCACCGGAATGCCGGTCCAGCGGGCCAACACGTCGGCTATCTCCACGTCGGTGACCCGGTTACGCAGCAGGCTGGTCTCCTGCATCTCTGCCTGGGTGGCGAGATCCAGCTGTTTCTCCAGCTCGGGAATGCGGCCGTACTGCAACTCGGACATCCGCCCCAGATCACCGGCACGGCGGGCCACATCCAGATCCTGACGGGCCTGCTCCAGTACCGCCTTGATGTGCTGGGTACCGGCGAGGGCCGCCTTCTCGGCTTTCCACACCTCATCCAGCTCGTTGTATTCGCGATCTTTTTCGCTGATTTCCTGATTAATCAGCTCCAGCCGCTTACGGCTGGCGTCATCGTTCTCCTTCATCAGCGCTTGCTGCTCCAGCTTGAGCTGGATGATGCGCCGCTCGAGACGATCGAGCGCCTCGGGCTTGGAGTCGATCTGCAGCCGGATGCTGGCCGCAGCCTCATCAATGAGGTCAATGGCCTTATCCGGCAGCTGGCGATCCGCGATATAGCGGTGCGACAGCTGGGCCGCCGCCACGATAGCGGGGTCGGTGATCTGTACGTGGTGGTGCAACTCGTAACGCTCTTTCAGGCCACGCAGGATGGCGATGGTATCCTCCACGCTCGGCTCTTCCACCAGCACCTTCTGGAAACGGCGCTCCAGCGCGGCATCCTTCTCGATAAACTGGCGATACTCATCCAGAGTAGTGGCGCCAACGCAGTGCAACTCGCCCCGTGCCAGCGCCGGTTTGAGCATATTGCCCGCATCCATAGCCCCCTCACCCTTGCCGGCGCCGACCATGGTGTGCAGCTCGTCGATAAAGAGGATGACGTTACCCTCCTCCTTGGCGAGATCGTTTAGCACCGCCTTGAGCCGCTCCTCGAACTCGCCGCGATACTTGGCCCCGGCCACCAGCGCCCCCATGTCCAGCGACAGTACCCGCTTGTTCTTGAGCCCATCCGGGACCTCGCCGTTGATGATGCGCTGGGCCAGCCCCTCGACAATGGCGGTTTTGCCGACACCGGGTGCCCCGATCAACACGGGGTTGTTCTTGGTACGGCGTTGCAGTACCTGAATGGTGCGGCGGATCTCGTCATCCCGGCCAATCACCGGGTCAAGTTTACCGAGCTCGGCCCGCTCGGTCAGATCGATGGTGTACTTCTCCAGCGCCTGGCGGTTCTCCTCAGCATTGGCATCTTCCACCTTCTTGCCGCCACGCACCTTGTCGATGGCCGCCTCGAGTTTCTCCTTGGTCAGCCCCAGGGCACGCAGCAGCTCACCCAGTGTTCCCTTGTCGTCGAGGGCAGCCAGCACGAACAGTTCGGATGAAATGAACTGATCCTTGCGCTGCTGGGCCAGCTTGTCACAGATGTTGAGCAGGCGGCCGAGGCCGCTGGCGAGCTGCACATCCCCTTCTACGCCGCTGACGCGCGGCAGGCGATCCAGCTCCTCGCCGAGACGGGAGCGCAGCGCGTTGATATCCAGACCGGTCAAGGTCAGCAGTGGACGAATGGAACCGCCATCCTGATTGAGCAGGGCGGTCATCAGGTGAACGGGTTCGATAAATTGGTGGTCACGACCCAGCGCCAAAGACTGGGCATCGGAAATAGCGATTTGGAATTTGCTGGTCAGGCGATCGAGGCGCATTGCACTCCCCCTTTCAAGACGGACGCCGCTTGCGCGGCAAACAACATAACTTTCTGAGATGAAAGATGAGGCCCAGGCGGGCTATTTCAAGGGCATGAGCTGGTTATTTTTTCTGCAAGACGGAACAAGAGCAGGATCCCCGCCTCTCTCATACGGCTCTGGTATTGGGAGAGACGGGGTATTACTTGTCGGTTGATTGCTTAGCGGGCCAACCAGATGAGGGAGGCCATGCGGCCGGTCTGGCCATCGCGGCGATAGGAGTAAAACTGCTCGCTATCGCTGAAGGTGCAGTACTCACCGCCATAGACGGCAGTAATGCCCGCACGGGCGAGGCGCAGCCGGGCCAGCTGATAGATATCCGCCAGCCATTTGCCTTCGTTGGGAGAAGGGACGAACGCAGCTTCTGCTTCAGCTTGCTCTGCCATAAAGGCCTCGCGCACCTCGCCACCCACTTCAAACGCGGTAGGGCCGATAGCCGGACCCAGCCAGGCCAGGATCTCGCCCGGCTCGCAATCCATGGCGGCAATACTCGCCTCCAGCACGCCCTCTTTCAGTCCACGCCAGCCAGCATGGGCCGCTGCCACCACAGTACCCGCCCGATCGCACAACAGCACCGGCAGACAGTCAGCGGTCATCACGATACAGGCGTGATCCACCTCATGGGCGCAGGCGGCATCGGCATCCGGTCCCTGCTGATAATCACTGCTGACCTGATGAACCACGGTGCCGTGCACCTGATTGAGCCAGTTAAGGGGCCCCGGGATGGCGGCCGCCTGTTGCAAGCGGGCGCGGTTAGACTCGACTCGCGCCGGTTCGTCACCCACGTGGGCGCCCAGATTGAGACCGGCAAAGACCCCTTCACTGACACCGCCATCACGGGTGGTCGACAATGCCCTGACGCACGCCGGTGCAGGCCAGTCGGGTTCAATCCATTTCATTGCTCACTCCTTGCTGCGCGATCGTTAAAATGACAACGGGGCCCTTGGCTGCACCCAGTCAAGAAGCCCCGTTTTAGCGTGTTGTTCGGGTAGGCTGCGGCAACAATTGTCGCAGCACCACCCTCACTGCCTTATTTCCAGACCAATTCATCCGGATTGGCGAGAGTATCCGCGCGCAGCACTTCCATCAGCTCCACCATGTCTTGCGGTGTAGCTGAATGCCACTGCATCACTTCACCCGTGATGGGGTGAGCCAGTTGCAGCATGGTGGCATGCAGCGCCTGACGGTTGAAGTTGCGCAGTGCCTGGGTCAGCTCGGGGGTCGCGTTGCGCAACGGGCGCAGGCGACCACCGTAAGCGGGATCCCCCACCAGCGGGTGTTTGATATGAGCCATGTGGACACGGATCTGGTGGGTGCGGCCGGTTTCCAGGCGCAGACGCAGACGGGTGTGGCCACGGAACTTCTCGTGCACCCGGTAGTGAGTCACGGAAGGGCGGCCATTGGGTACCACAGCCATGTGGGTACGCTGGGTCGGGTGACGGCCGATGGGCGCATCAACGGTGCCGCCTGCGGTCATGTGACCGATGGCGATGGCTTCATACTCACGGGTGATCTGGCGCGCTTGCAGCGCTTCCACCAGATGGGTCTGGGCCGGAATGGTTTTGGCAACCACCATCAAACCAGTGGTGTCTTTATCCAGACGGTGCACGATACCGGCACGGGGCACCTCGGCAATGCCGGGATAGCGGTGCAGCAGGGCGTTGAGGATAGTGCCATCCGGCGTACCGGCGCCCGGGTGAACCACCAGCCCGGCCGGTTTGTCGATCACCAGAATGTGTTCATCTTCATAAACGATGTTGAGCTCGATATCCTGGGCATCCCAGCGAGTATCATCTTCCAGCTCGACATTCACATGCACCTTTTGCCCGGCAAGAATCTTCTCGCGCGGGGTGTTGGCAACCTGACCGTCCAGGGTCACTCTGTCCTGTAAAATCCACTCCTTGATGCGGGTGCGGGAGTAGTCTGGAAACAATTCAGCCAGGGCCTGGTCGAGTCGCTGCCCGAATTGGTGATCCTGGAATTCGCCTGTCAGTTCAATATGCTGGCTCATGTATGGTCTCTTGAGCGGGGGGTATCAATTCGAAATAATCCGGGTATTCTAGCTTTTCTTTTAGCCAAGCATAACGGATACTTTGCCAATTTCGTGGAAATGGACCGGATGTTGTTGATGGGAAAGAAGTCTCACCTGCTGATGTCGCTCGCCTTGGTCGCTACCTTGATCACAGGCTGTTCCAGCACCAAACCCAAGGTACCCGACGAACCGCCGGAGACCCTGTACCAGAAAGCACGCCTCAAGCTGGACGTTGGCAATTACGTGCAAGCTACTGAATTGCTAGAAGCTTTGGATTCTCGCTACCCGTTCGGTGCCTACTCCAACCAGGTGCAGCTTGACCTCATCTATGCCTACTACAAGCAGGATGACACCGCACAGGCGATCGCCAACATTGACCGTTTTATCCGCCTTAATCCAGCGCATAAAAATATCGATTACGTCTTCTATATGCGCGGCCTGACCAACATGGCGGCGGATTACAACTTCTTCCAGAGCATCTTTGGCATCTCACGGGATGACAAGGATCCGGCTTATGCCCGTCAAGCCTTCCAGGACTTCAAAACCCTGCTGCAGAACTACCCCAACAGCGTCTATGCCGCCGATGCCCGTGCCCGCATGATTGGCCTGAAGAATCGTCTGGCCCGATATGACCTGAGCGTGGCCGAGTATTACGTGAAGCGTGATGCACTGGTCGCCGCCGCCAACCGGGCCAAGCTGATTGTCGAGACCTATCCCGACACCGCCGAGACCGAGAAGGCGCTGGAGATCATGGTCAAGTCGTACGACAGCCTGAAGATGCCCCAGTTGGCCAAGCATGCCCGCGAAGTGCTGGCCAAGAACTACCCGAATAACCGCCTCGGCCGTGGCTAAGTAGAGCGGATAAACCGATGACAAAAAACCGATGCCAAGGCATCGGTTTTTTTATCGCTGCAATTTAGCCACTGGAATTACCCGCAGGGGCTCTGCAGAGCAGGAGAAGGCGCTGCGTGACGGCTCCCTCCCCCTCATCGCAGACCGTTACTTCGCAACATTACCCGCCACGTTCAGGGCATCCCAGGTACGGGAGAAGGGCGGCGCGTAGGCAAAATCCAGCATGCCGAGCTGCTCGGTGGTCACTCCCATGGTAATGGCCACCGCCAGCGCGTCGATGCGGTGTACCGCTCCCTTGCGCCCGAGGATCTGCCCCCCCAGCAGCCGCTTGCTGCCCGCCTCGTAGACCAGTTTGACGTGAATGTCGGACTGGCCCGGGCAGTAGTTGGTGTGGCACTTGTCCTTGATCACCACGGTGCGATAGTCGATGCCCATCGCCTTGGCTTCCTGCTCGGAGAGGCCGGTACGGCCCGCCTCCAGCCCCAGCACCTTGAGCGCCGCAGAACCGAGGGTACCCGGGAACGTCTGCTCGGCCCCGGCCAGGTTCTCACCCACCATGCGCCCCAGCTTGTTGGCGATGGTGGCGAGCGGTACATAGACCTGCTGCTGCTTCACGCTGTGCCAGACACTGGCACAGTCACCGGCCGACCAGACATTGGCCAGCGAGCTGCGCCCCTGACGATCCACCTTGATGGCACCGTTGCCGAGCCGCTCGATGCCGGTATCGGCCAGAAACTCGGTGTTGGGCTTGACCCCGGTGCAGACCACCACAATATCGGCCTCGTACTCGCCCTGGCTGGTTCGCACGCCGGTCACCCGACCATCCCCCAGCAGGGCTTCAACTCGCTCACCCAGATGGAGAGAGACCCCCTGCTCGCGCAGTTCGGTTTCGATATGCTGGGTGATCTCGCCATCAAACGCATCGGGGATGACCCGATCCGCCAGCTCGATGAGACGCACCTCTTTGCCCTGATGGACCAGCGCCTCGACCACTTCCAACCCGATAAAGCCGGAACCAATCACCAGGGCGCGGCGATTATTCTTGTCTTGCACCGCAGCTTTGAGGGCCAGCCCGTCGGCCATCCGGCGCAGACCGAATACCCCTTGCTGCTGCAAACCGGGGATGGGGGGCATCACTTCGCGGGCGCCGGTGGCGATCATCAGCCGATCGTAGCGATCGGTGAAGGTGTCGCCGTTGTGCTCCACCACCAGAGTCTGGGCCGCCGCATCAACGCTCAGCACCCGATGGCCAATTTTGACCTCGATCCCCTTGGCGGCGAACTGCTCGGGGGTGAACTCGGCCATGTAACCGGGCTCCTGAAACTCGTCACCGACGAAATAAGGCAGGCCGCAGGCACCGAAGGAGATCACTTCGGAGGCCTCATACACCACGATGTCGGCATCTTTGGCCAACCGGCGTGCCTTGGCCGCCGCGCTCATACCGGCGGCTTCACCACCGATGATCAGAATTCTCATAGTTTTTCCTCTCAATGGCGCAGGGAGGGCATGCCCTCCCTGCGGTCTATGACGGGAAAGGGTCACCCCTTTCCATCAGCAGATCAATCGACAGCAAATCAGACTGTGGACTCTTCGCCGTCCAGACTCACTTCGTGATCGCTGTTGAACACCTGCATGTCGGTCTCGCCCATCAGCCGGCTGGTGATCGTCCCTGCAGTGATGGAGCCGGAAACGTTGAGGGCGGTACGGCCCATGTCGATCAGCGGCTCGATGGAGATGAGCAGACCCGCCAGCGCCACCGGGAAGTCCAGTGCGGAGAGCACGATCAGCGCGGCAAAGGTGGCACCGCCGCCAATCCCGGCCACCCCGAAGGAGCTGACGGTGATGATGGCGAGCAGCGTCATAATGAAACCGGGATCCATCGGATTGACCCCGACGGTCGGCGCAATCATCACTGCCAGCATGGCCGGATAGATACCGGCACAGCCGTTCTGGCCGATGGTGGAACCGAAGGAGGCAGCGAAGTTGGCGATCCCCTCAGGAATGCCCAGCGACTTGGTCTGGGTCTGCACGTTCATCGGGATGGAGCCCGCACTGGTGCGCGAGGTGAAGGCAAACGCCAGCACCGGCGTGATCTTCTTGAGGAAGCGCAGCGGGTTGATGCCGACCAGGCTCACCAGCAGCAGGTGCACGACAAACATGATGGCGATGGCGCCGTAAGAGGCCATCACAAAGCTGAGCAGGTTGAGAATATCCGCATAGTTGGAGCCGGAGACCACCTTGGTCATCAGCGCCAGCACGCCAAACGGGGTCAGGCGCAGCACCAGGGTCACCATCCGCATCACGATGGCATGAGCCACGGCCACGAAGTGGCTGAAGCTGGCGAAGATCTCCGGCTTCTTGCGGGCGATGCCGGTGGCAGAGAGGCCGATGAAGATGGAGAAGATCACCACGGCGATGGTAGAGGTCTTGCGGGCCCCTGTCATGTCGAGGAAGGGATTGGCGGGAATGAACTCCAGCATCATCTTGGCGAACGACATGCTCTCGACGCTACCGAGGGTGGTCTGCAGCGCAGCGCCACGGGCGCTCTCGGCGGCCCCGGAGGTGAGCCCTTCAGCAGTCAGGCCAAACAGGTTGGACATCAGGATGCCCGCCCCGGCGGCGATCATGGTGGTGAAGATCAGCACGCCTATGGTCATGGCGCTGATCTTGCCAAGGGCGGTACCACCGTTGAGCTTCAAGATAGCGCTGATGATGGAGACCATGATCAGCGGGATGATGATCATCTGCAGCAGCTTCACATAGCCGCTACCCACGATATCGAGATAGTCGATGGTCTGAACAATGACGGGCGAGCCTGCACCGTAAAGCAGTTGCAACGCGGCGCCGAACAGAATACCGAGCCCCAGACCGGCGAACACCCGCCGAGTGAAACTCACATGTTTTTCCTGTAACCGGTAGAGAAAGAACAGCAAGATGGCGGCGATGGCCAAATTGCCGATAACACTAAGAGTCATGACGATAATCCCCAAAATAATCGGGCCAGGCCCGAAGTGAACGGAGGCGAGCCCACTACGCACGCCTCCCTGAAACCTGCCGCATCGTGGCGGCGCGTCCCCCGGTATGGCCGGGGTAACGTCAACTGGCAGAAACACAAAAGGTGGCCTGTACCACCCATCCTTGCCTTGTTGTTTGGCCAGCATGATGTTGATGGTCTCGATGTCGGAACCCTGCCCCCCGTTGGGTAAGACCCGCCAGCCTGACGATGATGCGCTCCAGATCGTCAGAGAAGTCCCCTTAATCTGGAGCACAGACAGGTTGTTGATGGTCATCAACGATGGATTTCAGCGTCACCGGGGGTATCGAGACCACCATAAAACAGGTGCAGCCGACACAGATGATACCGTAAAGCATTGCCAATGATGTTGTTGATACAGTGGCTAACCTGAAGCGACCCCTGTCGCCATGGTAAAAAAGGGCCCTGCCAGATGGCGATGCCAAGCAAGTTGCACAATATCGCTTGTGCCCGCGGTGTTATGGCCGCCTTAACAAAGAACGGCTGATTGTAAAACTGCACACGGCGAGGTTCCGCCTAAAAGTGGTAACGGGCAAGCAGCTGTTGATAGTCAGCACTCTGCTTGAACTGCCTGAGTGCGACCGAGAAGCGCTTCGCCAGCTGGTCGTGGCCGGGCTTGTGGGTAAACGCGAGGAAGTTGCGGTTATCATCGGTCAGCAGCGGCCTGGCATGCTCCACCTGGCCCTGTAGTCCCTGGGTGACCAGCAGGTAGCGACCTACCCGCTCGTTGAGCACCACCCCATCCAGCCGACCGGCCATCATCAGGTGAAGCTGTTTGACGGCATTTCCCTCCCCCGTCATCGGTACCCGAATCACCCCGGTATCGGTCAGGAAGGATTTGCTGTAGGCATAGTCAACCTGGATACCAATGCGTAACCCCTTGAGGTCAGCCAGCCGCTCGAAGCGGATCGGTCGGTCAGCCGGGTAGAAGAGGACCTCACCACTGAGCGAGAGCGGCTCTTCGGGATAGTGAAGCCAATGCTGGCGGGAAGATTCAAAGAAGGCATCGACCACCGCATCCCCCTCCCTGAGACGGGCCTGCTGCAAAACCCGCTTCCAGGGCAGCACCCGGACTTCGGTCTGATATCCCAACCGAGCGAGGACGATCTGTGCCAGTTCGAGATCGGCACCCACCAGTTTGCCATTATCATCCCGCATCACATACGGGGGCCACAGCTCAGTCAGCAGGATCAGCGTCCGTGACCCATCCGCAGCAGCGGGACCGACCCCCAACAGAGAAGCCAGCAACCAGCAGTAACATCCTATCTTGCGCCAACCCTGACACCACATCATGGAGATCCCTCATGGTCCGAATGGACTAAGGATATACAAGGATGAGCAATAAAAAAGGAGGCCGAAGCCTCCTTGATATCCCGTCTCTGAATGGCACTTACAGTGCTTTCAGGATTGCCTCGACGCTGGCCTTGGCATCACCAAACAGCATCTGGGTATTTTCCTTGAAGAACAGCGGGTTCTGGACACCGGCGTAGCCAGTGTTCATGGAACGCTTGAAGCCGATGACGTTCTGCGCTTTCCACACTTCCAGCACCGGCATACCGGCGATCGGGCTGCCCGGATCTTCCATCGCAGCCGGGTTGACGGTGTCGTTGGCACCAATCACCAGCACGGTATCGGTATCGGCGAAGTCCTCGTTGATCTCATCCATTTCCAGCACGATGTCATACGGGACTTTCGCTTCCGCCAGCAGCACGTTCATGTGGCCAGGCAGACGACCGGCAACCGGGTGGATACCGAAGCGTACCTTGACGCCGCGGTCACGCAGCTTCTGGGTAATCTCGGCAACCGGATACTGGGCCTGCGCCACCGCCATGCCATAGCCCGGGGTGATGATGACGGAGCTGGAGTTCTTCAGCAGCTCGGCCACATCTTCGGCGCTGGTCTCGCGGTATTCGCCCATCTCCTGCTCAGCCGTGGAGGCAGCACCATCGGAGCCAAAGCCACCGGCGATCACCGAGATAAAGGAGCGGTTCATCGCTTTACACATGATGTACGACAGGATGGCACCGGAGGAACCCACCAGAGCACCGGTGACGATCAGCAGATCGTTGGAGAGCATGAAGCCCGCCGCCGCCGCCGCCCAACCTGAGTAGGAGTTCAGCATGGAGACCACCACCGGCATATCAGCACCGCCGATGGAGGCAACCAGATGCCAGCCGAAAGCGAAGGCGATCAGGGTCATCACCAGCAGGGCGAAGGTAGAGCCACCCACGTTGACGAAATAGATCATCAGCAGCAGGGAGGCGACCACGGCCAGCAGGTTCAGCTTGTGACGGTGCGGCAGCATCATCGGCTTGGAGGAGATGAGGCCACGCAGCTTGCCGAACGCCACCACGGAACCGGTGAAGGTCACCGCACCGATAAAGACACCGAGGAACACCTCTACCAGGTGGATATTCAGCATGGCACCGGTCAGGTGTTCGACATGAGCCACACTGTTGGCCTGCTCGAAGGCTGCACGGGCGGCTGCCAGAGTGGCATCCAGGTTGGAACCAATGGAGACCACCACTTCGGCGGGGGCAGAAGGGTGCAGATCGATGAAGCTGTTGAAGCCCACCAGCACCGCCGCCATACCCACGAAGCTGTGCAACATGGCTACCAGCTCGGGCATCTCGGTCATCTCGACCTTGAGTGCCAGACGCACGCCGATGGCACCGCCAATCACCATGGCCAGGATGATCCAGTGAACACCGCTGGTCTCCGGGTTGAACACGGTGGCGAGCAGGGCAATCGCCATACCCGCGATACCGAACAGGTTGCCATGCTTGGCCGTCTCTTGCTTCGACAGTCCCGCGAGACTGAGGATGAAGAGCACGGCGGCAACGATATAGGATGCTGTTACCAGTCCTTGAGACACGTTAAACCCCCTTAATCCTTACGGAACATCTTCAGCATGCGCTGAGTGACGGTGAAACCGCCGAAGATGTTGATACTGGCAATCAGCACGGCGACAAACGAGAGCGCGGTGACCAGAGTCGACCCTTGCCCAATCTGCAGCAAGGCACCGACCACGATAATGCCGGAGATGGCATTGGTGACCGACATCAGCGGCGTGTGCAGGGCGTGCGATACGTTCCACACCACGTAGTAACCGACCACACAGGCCAGGATGAATACGGTGAAGTGGGAGAGGAAGGCAGCAGGCGCCACGGCAGCAACCCAGCCGAAGGCAGCGATGCCCAGCGCACCCCAGACAAATTTCTTGTTGGAGGGCTTGGCCTCTTCCTTCTTGGCGGCCGGTTTGGCGGCAGTGGGTTTCTGCGGTGCGGCAGAGACGGAGATGGCGGGCGGCGGGAAGGTCACTTCACCGGCCTGGATCACCGTCATGTTGCGCTGCACCACATCTTCGAAGTCGATGGCAACCTGGCCGTCCTTCTCCTTGCACATCAGCTTCATCAGGTTGACCAGGTTGGTACCGTAGAGCTGGGAGGATTGGGCAGGCAGACGACCCGGCAGATCGGTGTAACCGATCACCTTGACGCCGTTCTCGGTGACATGCAGTTCACCCGGTACTGTGTATTCACAGTTGCCGCCAGCCTGAGCAGCCATGTCCACGATGACGGAGCCCGGCTTCATGCTGTCGACCATCTCTTTGGTGATCAGCTTGGGAGCCGGCTTGCCCGGGATCAGGGCGGTGGTGATGATGATGTCCACCTCTTTGGCTTGCTGGGCAAACAGCGCCATCTCGGCCTTGATGAACTCGTCGCTCATTACTTTGGCGTAGCCATCAGAGGAGGCGCCATCTTCGCCACCGAAGTCGAGCTTGAGGAACTCGCCACCCATGGATTCGATCTGCTCAGCCACTTCCAGACGGGTATCGAACGCACGCACGATGGCACCGAGGGAGCCGGCGGTCCCGATGGCGGCCAGACCGGCTACACCGGCACCGATCACCAGTACCTTGGCAGGCGGCACTTTACCGGCTGCGGTGATTTGACCGGTGAAGAAGCGACCGAACTGGTGCGCAGCTTCAACCACGGCGCGATAACCACCGATGTTGGCCATGGAGGAGAGGGCATCGAGGGACTGGGCACGGGAGATCCGCGGCACCATATCCATCGCCATCACATTGATGTTGCGCATCGACAGCTTCTTGACCAGCTCAGGGTTCTGGGCGGGCCAGATGAAGCTCACCAGAGTGGCACCATCCTTAATTTGTGCGATCTCGGCCTCGGTCGGCGCATTGACCTTGAAGATAAGGTCGGCTTGCCAGACATTCGGCACCACGCTGGCACCGGCAGCCTCAAAGGCGGCATCATCGAAGCTGGCCAACTGGCCGGCGCCGGTCTCGATGGCGACCTCGAAGCCGAGCTTTTTCAGCTGCTCGACGGTAGCCGGGGTCGCTGCGACCCGGGTCTCACCGGCGAGACTCTCTCTCGGTATTCCAATCTGCATGACTATTCCCTGATGGTTAATAAACAATCGCTGCCCAGTGTCTCACTTCTGGTGAAACAAGACATGACCAAAATAGAGGTCTTGGGCTCTTTGTTATGAAAATCAGTAGGCTTTACCTCAACCTCCTGTCATGGTCGGGCCCCCGCTTTTCAGGCGCGAAGGTGATTAGTATCAAATTTTGGAGTTTTATTACAACCGCAGTCCCGACGATGCGGGTACAGAATTCAGCCCATCCCTGGCTACAATCAAAAAAAACAAACTAAATTAGCGACTTATAGCAGTAAAAACGGCTAAAAAAAGTGATCCAACCAGTCAAAAAAAATGTTTTTCCGGCCCTCTATCTTAGCGCTATTTGTTATTACGAAATCAGCTTTCGCCTCACTTCTCGCAGCAAACCGCCGAAAAGTAACATTTTACCAACAAATGCGGGGCTCCTCAGCCGCCAGATGGCGAGCGGTGGCCCCGACAATTCAATCGTTTCGCTCATCTGGCGTCGATTGGCGGCCCTTACCAGGCCGCTTCATAAATATGCTGGCTCTGCACCAGATCGATGTCGCCGTGCTCGCCGATGGCAGTCATACCGTGCTCCCCCAGCTTGCCGATCAGGGTGTCGATACCCAGATCTTTCAGACCGTAGTCACGCAGTCGGGTCTTGACCCCCATCCGCTCGAAGAAGTCGCGGGTCGCGGCGATGGCATCGTCGATGCGCTCCGCTTCGCTACCGCTGTTCAGACCCCACACCCGCTCGGCGTATTGCAGCAACTTGGCATGCTTCTGTTTGCGCTTGGCCTGCAGCAGGGCAGGTAACACCACCGCCAGAGTCTGGGCGTGGTCGAGGCCGTGCAGGGCAGTCAGCTCGTGACCCAGCATGTGGGTGGCCCAGTCCTGCGGCACACCGGCACCGATCAGGCCGTTCAACGCCATGGTGGCGCTCCACATGATGTTGGCGCGTACCTCGTAGTTGTGCGGCTCGGCCAGCGCCTTGGGGCCCTCTTCAATCAGGGTCAGCAGCAAGCCTTCGGCGAAGCGATCCTGCACCTTGGCATTGACCGGATAGGTGAGGTACTGCTCCACGATGTGGACAAAGGCATCCACTACCCCGTTCGCCACCTGACGCTCGGGCAGGGTGTAGGTGAGCACCGGATCCAGCACGGCGAAGCGCGGCATCACGAACGGCGAGAAGAAGTGCACCTTGTCGCCACTGCTGCGACGGGTGATGACGGCGCCCATGTTCATTTCGGAACCGGTCGCCGGCAGGGTCAGCACGGAACCGAGCGGGATGGCGGAACGCACTTCGCTGCCGACGGTCTCGAGAATGTGCCAGGGATCCCTGGCCAGATCGTAGTGCGCGGCGGCGGCGATAAACTTGGTGCCATCGAGCACGGAGCCACCGCCAACGGCGAGCAAGAAGTCGACCCGCTCGGCACGGGCCAGCTCCACGGCCCCCATCAGGGTCTCGTAGGCCGGGTTCGGCTCGATGCCGCCAAATTCAAACAGGGTCATACCGGCCAGCTGGTTGCGGATCTGTTCCAGCAGGCCGCTGCGCACCACGCTGCCGCCACCGTAGGTGATCATGACGCGGGCATCGCTCGGAAGCTGTTCGCGCAGCTGGGCGATCTGCCCCTGGCCGAACAGGATTTTGGTCGGGGTATGGAGCGTAAAGTTGTTCATGGACATTGCCTTCTTCTGATAGTCAGGGCGGCCTGGCCGCAAAAATGTGATTGCATTTTTCTCCAACGAACTCATACCATCAAGGCAATATCCTGCTTGATTCTTGCCTATTTCTACAAAGCAGCGAAAACCGGAACTATCGAATCAAAGAGCACCCATGCAAAACCGTTACAGCGAGCTCGCCGCCAGATTGACCCGCCACGTCACCGCCCCCGGTATCACCCCATCACCGGTGGAACAGGTCAACCTCATCTATACCACCGAGCACCATGGCCGCACCCCGGTGCTCTACCAGCCGCGGATGATCGTTATCCTGCAGGGGCACAAGGTGGGTTATCTGGCGGATCAGGTGTTTCGCTACGACCCCAACCACTACCTGCTGATGACCCTGCCGCTCCCCTGCGAGTGCGAGTGCTTCGCCTCCCCCGAACAGCCGCTTATCGGGTTTACCATCGAGATCGATCTGGTAACCCTGCAAGAGCTGTTGCTGGAGCTGGGGGATGCCCTGCCCGCCCCCGCGCCGCAAAAGAGTGGCGTCCACTCGGTCCCCCTGTCGGAAACCATGTTCTGCGCTGCCGAGCGACTGATCGAGCTGATGGACAACCCGCTGCATGCCAGGGTGCTGGGACCGCAGACGGTGCGGGAGATGCTGTTCCACGCCCTCACCGAGGGGGGCGGCCCGGCGCTGCAGGCGCTCGCCAATCGCCACAACCATGTGGGCCAGATCGCCCGGGTGCTGCGTATGATAGAGTCCCGTTATGCCGACAACCTCACCATGGAGGAGCTTGCGCGGGAGGTGAACATGAGCGTCTCCGCCTTTCACCACCACTTCAAGGCGGTCACCGCTACCTCGCCGCTGCAGTACATCAAGTCATTTCGCCTCCACAAGGCGCGGATGATGATGCTGCACGATGGCCTCAAGGCGGGCACCGCGGCGGCCAAAGTCGGTTACGAGAGCAACTCCCAGTTCAGCCGGGAGTACAAGCGCTTCTTCGGCAGCACGCCGACGGATCAGGCCTCCCGCTTCCGGGATGGCCAACTGCGCATCATCGAGGGATAACAAGAGAGGGATTACTTATGCGTTCACTGCTTTGCCTGTTCACCGCTTTACTGCTGACGGCCTGTACCGGCCTCGCCGACGGCATCCGCCCCGTTACCGGCTTCCAGCTCGATCGCTATCTAGGCACCTGGTACGAAATCGCCCGCCTCGACCACAGCTTCGAGCGGGGGCTGGAGCAGGTGAACGCCACCTACAGCATGCGGGATGATGGCGGCGTGAAGGTACTCAACCGCGGCAAGCAGAGCGATGGCAGCTGGCGCGAGGCGGAGGGCAAGGCCTACTTCGTCGGTAGTCCTGACGAGGCGCGGCTCAAGGTGAGTTTCTTCGGCCCCTTCTACGGCGGCTACAACGTCATCGACCTCGACCCCGATTACCAGCTCTCGCTGGTGACCAGCTACAACCACGACTACCTCTGGATCCTCTCCCGCTCACCCAACCCGCCCAAGGCGAAGGTGGATGCGCTGGTCGCCAAAGCGAAGTCGCTGGGCTTTGCCACCGACCAGCTGATTTGGGTCAAACAGACCCCTTAAGACCGTCGTGAAATAACAAAGGGCAGCCCGCGGGCTCAGATTGCTGAAGAACCCCCCACTTTTTCAAAGAGGGGGGTTCTTTTTTCGCTCGGCTCCATGGGGCTGCTCACTGGCTGACAAGTCGGCCTATCGGCCATCTTCGCCATGAAAAAGGCATCAAAGACCATGCTATCGCCCTAACAAGACCATCTGCCGGGGAATTCGGCGG
>NZ_CDDH01000011.1 GCF_000819725.1 Aeromonas australiensis
CCGCGCTTACACACCCCACCTATCAACGTTGTGGTCTCCAACGGCCCTTTAGGACCCTCAAGGGGTCAGGGATGACTCATCTCAGGGCTCGCTTCCCGCTTAGATGCTTTCAGCGGTTATCGATTCCGAACTTAGCTACCGGGCAGTGCCACTGGCGTGACAACCCGAACACCAGAGGTTCGTTCACTCCGGTCCTCTCGTACTAGGAGCAACTCCCTTCAATCATCCAACGCCCACGGCAGATAGGGACCGAACTGTCTCACGACGTTCTGAACCCAGCTCGCGTACCACTTTAAATGGCGAACAGCCATACCCTTGGGACCGACTTCAGCCCCAGGATGTGATGAGCCGACATCGAGGTGCCAAACACCGCCGTCGATATGAACTCTTGGGCGGTATCAGCCTGTTATCCCCGGAGTACCTTTTATCCGTTGAGCGATGGCCCTTCCATTCAGAACCACCGGATCACTATGACCTACTTTCGTACCTGCTCGACCTGTCCGTCTCGCAGTTAAGCTGGCTTATGCCATTGCACTAACCTCCTGATGTCCGACCAGGATTAGCCAACCTTCGTGCTCCTCCGTTACTCTTTGGGAGGAGACCGCCCCAGTCAAACTACCCACCAGGCACTGTCCGCGAGCCCGATTCAGGGCCCTGCGTTAGAACATCAAACATACAAGGGTGGTATTTCAAGGACGGCTCCAGCGCAACTGGCGTCACGCCTTCAAAGCCTCCCACCTATCCTACACATGTAGGTTCAATGTTCAGTGCCAAGCTGTAGTAAAGGTTCACGGGGTCTTTCCGTCTAGCCGCGGGTACACCGCATCTTCACGGCGAATTCGATTTCACTGAGTCTCGGGTGGAGACAGCATGGCCATGGTTACACCATTCGTGCAGGTCGGAACTTACCCGACAAGGAATTTCGCTACCTTAGGACCGTTATAGTTACGGCCGCCGTTTACCGGGGCTTCGATCAAGAGCTTCGCTTGCGCTAACCCCATCAATTAACCTTCCGGCACCGGGCAGGTGTCACACCCTATACGTCCACTTTCGTGTTTGCAGAGTGCTGTGTTTTTGATAAACAGTCCCAGCCATCTGGTCACTGCGACTCCCGACAGCTCCATCCGCAAGGGACTTCACCATCAAGAGCGAACCTTCTCCCGAAGTTACGGTTCTATTTTGCCTAGTTCCTTCACCCGAGTTCTCTCAAGCGCCTTGGTATTCTCTACCCGACCACCTGTGTCGGTTTGGGGTACGATGACTTGTAATCTGAAGCTTAGAGGCTTTTCCTGGAAGCAGGGCATCAATGGCTTCCGCACCGTAGTGCGTTCGTCTCGTGTCTCAGTGTTGTGTCTCCGGATTTGCCTAGAAACACCACCTACGCACTTTCACCAGGACAACCGTCGCCTGGCCCACCTAGCCTTCTCCGTCCCCCCATCGCAATTACAAGTCGTGCAGGAATATTAACCTGCTTCCCATCGACTACGCCTTTCGGCCTCGCCTTAGGGGTCGACTCACCCTGCCCCGATTAACGTTGGACAGGAACCCTTGGTCTTCCGGCGAGGAGGCTTTTCACCCCCTTTATCGTTACTTACGTCAGCATTCGCACTTCTGATATCTCCAGCATACCTCTCGATACACCTTCGCAGACTTACAGAACGCTCCCCTACCACGCAGGCGCATCCTTAATTACGCTAACCATCCCGCCTCCACTGATGAGAGGGGGCTTGGCGTGCTTCGCACGCAGCGTACTTAAGTGATGCGCCCGCATCCGCGGCTTCGGTGCCTGGTTTGAGCCCCGTTACATCTTCCGCGCAGGCCGACTCGACTAGTGAGCTATTACGCTTTCTTTAAATGATGGCTGCTTCTAAGCCAACATCCTAGCTGTCTGAGCCTTCCCACATCGTTTCCCACTTAACCAGAACTTTGGGACCTTAGCCGGCGGTCTGGGTTGTTTCCCTCTTCACGACGGACGTTAGCACCCGCCGTGTGTCTCCCGGATAGTACTTACTGGTATTCGGAGTTTGCATGGAGTTGGTAAGTCGGGATGACCCCCTAGTCCAAACAGTGCTCTACCCCCAGTAGTATTCGTCCGAGGCGCTACCTAAATAGCTTTCGGGGAGAACCAGCTATCTCCGAGTTTGATTGGCCTTTCACCCCCAGCCACAGGTCATCCCCTAACTTTGCAACGTTAGTGGGTTCGGTCCTCCAGTTGATGTTACTCAACCTTCAACCTGCCCATGGCTAGATCACCCGGTTTCGGGTCTACACCTTGCAACTAGACGCCCAGTTAAGACTCGGTTTCCCTACGGCTCCCCTATACGGTTAACCTCGCTACAAAATGTAAGTCGCTGACCCATTATACAAAAGGTACGCAGTCACCCCGAAGGGCTCCCACTGCTTGTACGTACACGGTTTCAGGTTCTATTTCACTCCCCTCACAGGGGTTCTTTTCGCCTTTCCCTCACGGTACTGGTTCACTATCGGTCAGTCAGGAGTATTTAGCCTTGGAGGATGGTCCCCCCATATTCAGACAGGATGTCACGTGTCCCGCCCTACTCGATTTCACATCAAGGTCGTTTTCGTGTACGGGGCTATCACCCTGTATCGCCGGCCTTTCCAGGACCGTTCCACTAACTTCCAAGATGCTTAAGGGCTAATCCCCGTTCGCTCGCCGCTACTGAGGGAATCTCGGTTGATTTCTTTTCCTCGGGGTACTTAGATGTTTCAGTTCTCCCGGTTCGCCTCCGTTAGCTATGTATTCACTAACGGATACCCGAGTTATCTCGGGTGGGTTTCCCCATTCGGAAATCTGTGAGTAATAGCGTCTCTTACCGACTTCTCACAGCTTATCGCAGGTTAGTACGTCCTTCATCGCCTCTGACTGCCAAGGCATCCACCATGTACGCTTAGTCACTTAACCATACAACCCCAAGAAGTGTCGTCGAAACGGCATTCAAGTTGCTGTACAACAAGGACCAAATAAAATTTGGTTTTCGCCAAGAAGTTTCCAAAGCACTTGTAACAAATGTTTGAGAACTACTTTTTAAATCAGCTTTCCAGATTGTTAAAGAGC
>NZ_CDDH01000012.1 GCF_000819725.1 Aeromonas australiensis
CTGCAACTGTGGGCGGCGCCGCCTGCTGGGCCTGCCAATCCTGATAGAGCTTGTAAGCCAACCCGCCAAGGGCTGCGGCGCCGCCCACAGTTGCAGCCTTGCCGCCATATTTGCGCATCTTCTTGTTGCCCAGCAGCAGTCCGAGCGCGCCACCGGCCAGCGCCCCCTGTATCTGCCCTTTGCGCTTGTCGCCCCCGTCGTTGAGCCAGCCTTTGCCAGCCCCCAGCAACTGTTCCAGCATCTGTTTCATGGTGTCACTCCTGCGGCTATGTTCCCGTCAATAGAGCAAGATAGTGACTCCGCTCCCCTGAATCGGGGATGAACCCTTGACCGGGCAGGCCGATGGGGCAAAGCTCAGGGAAACTCTTCAGGCAATAAGGATATGACTGTGCCCAATCGCGAACTGACCCTGCAATTTCTGGCCGAGCCCTCCGACGTCAATTTCGGCGGCAAGGTCCATGGTGGCATGGTGATGAAGTGGATCGATCAGGCGGGCTATGCCTGCGCCGCCGGCTGGTGCGGCGGCTATGCGGTGACCGTCTACGTGGGGGGGATCCGCTTTTTGCGCCCCATCCAGATTGGCCAGCTGGTGGAGGTGCACGCCCAGGTGATCCACACCGGCACCACCAGCATGCATCTGGCGGTGGATGTCTACAGTCGCCACCCCACCGAGACCGAGCGCCACAAGACCACCCACTGCATCATCATCTTTGTGGCGATGGATGAGCAGGGCAAACCGACCCCGGTGCCCCAGTGGCAACCGGTGAGCGAGAGCGATCTGCAGTTGCAGCAGTACGCCAAAAAGCTGATCGCCCTGCGCGAGGAGATCGACAAGGAGATGCGCCAGCACCTCTGACCTTGGTGACCCCCTGCCCGACAGAGCGGGGCGCTTTCGGCCAACGGCGGCGCCCCTGTATAATCCCCCCTCTTCCCGCAACCGGAACCCTGCCCATGTCACTGGAAACTGCCCCGCCCGAGGTGAAACTCGCGGTGGATCTTATCGAACTGCTGGAAACCAATGAGCTGGCCCCCGAGCTGGTGCTGGCGGCACTGGCCATCGTTCAGCGCGACTATGAGCGCAAGCTGGCAGAGCAACCAGGCCGCTGAATCAAGGCCAAGCGGCCGCCGCGTTACTCAGGTTGGTTGGTAATCCCCCGCAAAACCGGGGCGCAAAAGCAATACACCGGCCAGAGGCCGGTGTATTGGAGAGCAAAAAGGACGCAGCGGGCGAACTCAGCGCCCCTTCTTCTGCCGTCCGGCGTTCGCGGTACGCGGCTTGCCTGCTGCCGGTTTGCCACCCTTGCCGGGAGCCCCTTTGCCAGCACCGCCCTTGTTGGCAGCACCTTTGCCCGCGCCACCCTTGCCCACCGGCAGCTTCTTCTCGAAGGCTTCCGGGCCCGGCACATTGGGGCGCCCGCCAATCTCGTGATCGTCATCGCGGCGCGGCTTCTTGCCCTGCCCCGGCTTGGCGCTTTGCCCCGCAGGGGCCTTGGCCGCCTTCGGTTTGTCGCCTTTGGCCGGTTTCACCTCGGAGGAGGAGTCCTCAATCAGCTTGAACAGGTCGATCAGCTCGTCGTCGGTGAGATCGCGCCACTCGCCCACCGGTAATCCCTTGAGGCTGACGTTCATGATGCGGATGCGCTCGAGCTTGGCCACTTCAAAACCGAAGTACTCGCACATGCGGCGGATCTGGCGGTTAAGCCCCTGCACCAGGGTGATGCGAAAGACAAACGGCGCCTCTTTCTTCACCTTGCACTTCTTGGTGACAGTACCGAGGATCGGCACCCCGGCAGCCATGCCGCGCACAAACTCGTCGGTCACCGGCTTGTCGACGGTCACCAGATACTCTTTTTCGTGATCGTTGCCAGCCCGCAGGATCTTGTTGACCAGATCGCCGTGGTTGGTGAGGAAAATCAGTCCCTGCGAATCCTTGTCGAGCCGCCCGATAGGGAAGACCCGGGTACTGTGGTTGACGAAATCGACGATGTTGTCCTTCTCGCCCGCCTCTGTGGTACTGACGATGCCCACCGGCTTGTTGAGGGCGATCAACACCAGACTGTCCGCCTCGCGCGGCTCGATCACCTGACCGTTGACCTTCACCAGATCACCAACCTGCACCTGATCGCCGATCCCGGCCCGCTTGCCGTTGATAAAGACGTGGCCCTGCTCGATAAAGCGGTCGGCCTCGCGGCGCGAGCAAATACCGCTTTCGCTGATGTATTTGTTCAGGCGCATGGATTCGTTAGCCAGCATGGGTCACCTGCCAGAGGGGATAAACCCCATCCTGTTGTTCGGTTGCGTGCGTCGGCCATGCCGGACACATGATCTGCGGCATCAGCCTCTCCATTACGTCGATTTTCTGCATACGGCTCCCATTTCACGAGACCAGTGCCGGCCCATCCGGCAAAAAAGGGCGACACATTACCACATTGCCTGCCACAGCACGCCGGATTATCGCCAACTCCGTCGTACCAGCGACACAATTGCGGGCCCACTCACAAAGCAAGACCCCGTTGCACGACGCAACGGAAGCAAACAGGAGCCTAACCCACGCAAGCACACTTTCACCCGTTGGCATTTGACATCGCAAGAAAACCTCGATTATATCGCCGACCAGATGGGTCACTCAGACCTTGAAATGTGTCAGTCCAGTTACGGGAAGTGGATCATATCCGCCATAGGTTCCAGGCTGCGCGGATCGGGGACCTGATGACATCAAAAGGCCATATTGCCCCAACCGCGCCCCAAGAAAACGGCAAGTAACTATAAGGCATTGTTTTTAAAGTGGTAAAAACTTACATCTACTACCCGGGCATGGAAGTACGAGACGAACTCTGGCTCAAGTTTGCCCTGCTCTATCTGGAGCGGCTCGCCTTTGTCTTCACCGTCAGCGAAAAGAGCGGTCTTATCGCCCTGCAACAGAGCATCGAGCAACAGACAGACCTGCTGGCCGAGCGACCAGATGCTGCTTTCTTTGCCGCTATTACTCCGCAACTCGAAAGCCAACTCACCGGTCTGCTCACCCCCGACTTTGTTCGCCACAAGGTATTTGGCAACAAGGAGCTGGTGACCCGCTGGCGTCAAGAGGCCAACCACGACTGCTTCTGCCCGGATCAGGCGGGACTGGAGCGACTGCACGGTTTTTGCCTGAGCCACGGCTTTGCAACCCGGGATGAGGGGGGGATCAGAATGGCGCGCCGCTTTGCCAACCTGCTCTCCATGCGTCTCGCCCGCGAGTGGGCGCTCGCCAATGATGGGGCACTCATTACCGATCACGACTATCTCGACCGCCTGCTCCACCTGCTGGAATCCCGCTACCATAACCGGGGTGGCCAGGATTGCTTCCACCTCGAGATCCCGCTGCAAGTGCCCACTCACCTGGCCGACATTCCGTTTGCCGAACTGATTGCCCTGCGCGGGCGCAGCGGCTTTCGTCAACAGCTGGCCGAATTTCATCTGGCTCTCAACGCTCTGCTCGCCATGCTGGGCAGCGGCTACGCCGATCCCGCCGTGTTGACTCGCTTCGAGCAGGCCCGGCAGAGGCTCAATCAACTGCTGGGGCCCGAGACCATCAGCATGCCACTTACCACACTCGTCAGCACCAGCCTGCCTGCCATGGCGATGCTCCACCAGTTAACGGCAAGCCATCCTGCAAGCAATCTCATCTTCCATCCCATCAAGAAGAGCCATTTTCACCAGCGCAAGAGCCAACACTTCTTCACCCGGCTCGGTCATCTGCGCCAACCGGGTTGAAACAGCGGCATGCAAAAAGGGGTTGGCCTCTGCCAACCCCTTCCGTTATCTGCGGCCTACCAATCATCACCTCGGTGATTGACCTGCTCTTGCGCCTGTTTGCGCGCCTCTATTGCCTGGTCACGGCGGATATTGGCAGGGGTACAGGCAAACTGTTTCTGATAACAACGCGCAAAACTCTCGGAAGCAGGTTCGAAAGGTGAATAGAACCCGGTACGTTCAGGAGAAACATGGTGATCACCATGATTGGTCGTGGTACAGCCCGAACTCATCAGCACCAGCAAGGGACACAGAACACGCAGCAAAAGAGAACTCCCGATTGGATTTTAATGAATTCGTAATTATTCATAAATCAACCCATCCAATCAAATATTGATGCATTTCAAATAGTTAATTACATTCACCTCAATGGCTGTCGGCAAAATGTTCAACGGATGATGGTGCCGGTATCACTGTCAGGATGCACCACACGAAACTCGATACGATCGCTGTTGCCCGCTTCATCCACCACCACCAGCTGATAACGACCCGCCACGCTCAGCACCTGATCCCCGTCCCAGCGCAGCCGTTGGCCGTTGAGAAACCAGGCTGGCTTACCGACACCGCCGAGCACCTTGGGCTGCAACCGGTAGCGCTGACTGCGGATAAGGTTGCCCTCCCCCAGCGCCACAATGCGAATAGGGGACTGCAGCTCGGCGCGCTGCCCCTCTCCCGCGCAGCCGCTGGCAAGCAGCGCCTGTCGTCGCTCGTCGGGCGTTCGCCACGGCTCCAGCGACAGCGGCCAGAGCGCCCGAAAAGCGGATTGCGCCGCATCCTGGCAGCGGGTCAGGGTCGGCTTGCCCTCGGCGTTCAGTGCAACTTGGCGCAGTGGCGAGGGCCAATCCATGGGATCCGGCAAGGTGGGAGGATCCCGCCCTTCCAGCAACCAGGCGCTCTGTCGCTGCAAACAGGCTTCTGGCAGAGTCGCGCTCATTTTGCGCCCCAACGGCCAGCAGATCTCGGCTTCGCTCACCGTGTTGGGTTGTGCCGGCAGAGGGCTGTTGTCAGCCAACCGCGAGTAGACCGACAGCAGCAGCGGCACCGCCGCACTCTGGCCGTAAAAGCCGGGCATGGGGGTGCCATCGGGGCGCCCCAGCCAGACGCCGATGGTCCAGCGCCCGGAGACCCCCATAGCCCAGCTGTCGCGATAGCCATAGCTGGTGCCGGTCTTCCAGGCCAGCCGGTTAACCCGGCCGGTTGCCTCGCTGGTAAAGGGTTGATCCGCCCGCCCCTGCGCGCTCAATATCTGCCAGACGATCCAGGCCGCTCCCGGGCTCAGCAAAGGGCGTGACACCGCCTGCTGCTCCGCCAGCCAGACCGGCATCGCTACCTGCCCCTGCCGGGTCAGCGCACTGTAGAGCGCCACCAGCTGCTCGAGCCGAATGCCTGCCGCCCCCAGCGCAATGGCCGGATTGGGTTTATCGGAGAGCGCCAGCCGCACTCCGGCATTGTCGAGACGGCTGACCAGCTTGTCGGCCCCAAGCGCCTCCAGCACCTGCACCGCCGGCACATTGAGGGATTGCTGCAGCGCCTGAGCCAGGGTCACTGGCCCCTGAAAGGCACCGGAGAAATTGGCGGGACGATAATCCGAGCCCAGTCTTGGCGCATCGGAGAGCAGAGAAGCCGAGTGCACCAGCCCCTCGTCCATCGCCAGACCGTAGATAAAGGGCTTGAGGGTAGAGCCGGGGGAGCGGATCGCCTGCACCATGTCCAGATAACCGTGGCGGCGCAAATTGCCATACTCGGCGCTGCCCACATAGGCGCGCACCGCCATGGTTTGGTTGTCCACCAGCAGCAGGGCGGCGGAGGTCTGCTCGGGGAAACGGCGGATATAGCTCGCCACCCGACCCTCCAGCCAGCGCTGCAGATCGCCATCGATAGTGGTGTGCACCAGCGCTCCCGCCTGATGGTTGGCAGCGAGGCGGGCAAACAGCGGCGCCTCCATCGGCGTGAAGTGACCGCGGGCCAGCACCGGCTCGATGCGTCCCTCCAGCCACGCCTGTTCGGGCCAGACACCCTGAGCCACCAGCCGCTGCATTACCTTGTCACGGGCGGTGCGGGCCCGCTCGGGGTGGCGGTCCGGCCGGTTGCGGCTGGGGGCCTGGGGCAGCACCGCCAGCAGCGCCGCCTCGGCATGGGTCAGCTTGGCAGCGCTCTTGCCAAGGTAGGCAAAACTTGCCGCCTGCACCCCCTCCAGGTTGCCGCCAAACGGCGCCCGGTTGAGGTAGACGGTGAGCAAGGTGCGCTTGTCGTAATGCCACTCCAGTTGCAGCGCACGGGCCATCTGGCGCAGCTTGCCGGGCACGCTCCTGTGGTAGGGTTCGATAAGACGCGCCACCTGCATGGTGAGGGTCGAGCCGCCCGACACGGCCCGCCCGTAGCGCAGCCACTGCCAGACCCCCCGCACCATGGCCACCGGATTAACCCCGGGATGACGCCAGAAGTAGCGATCCTCGTAACCCAGCAACGCCTCGATATAGCGGGGGGAGACCTGCTCCAGGGTCACGGGGTAGCGCCACACGCCGCTGGTATCGGCAAAGGCGCGCAGCGGTCGCCCCTTCATGTCGAGCACCACCCTTGCGTAGGCAGGGTCGAGTGGCGGCGGCGGGAAAATGCGATCCAGCGCCAGCAATGACAGCAGCAGTGCTACAACGCCCAGCACCGAAAAGCGCAGCCAACGTGACAGGCCACCAAGCCAAAGCAAGCAAGCGCGGCCAGTGCGACCCAGGCTCAGCCAACCACGCTGCCAAAAAGTGAGCGGGCGAACCCGCTCAAGGGAGGGGTCGTTACTCAGAGGGCGTCTGCGACCCATCAAGCGCCAGCTACTCAGAGATACGCACCTCGTGGATATCCTCACCCACAGCCCGCAGCTCGGGCCGGTACATATCCTCCACCTGGGTCGGCGGCACCTGATAGCGACCCGGCGTCACCGCCCGCATCAGGTAGACCAGCTGCTGGTTGCTCCCCTCGCTCAGATCCAGCGCTGCCGTGTAGCGGTCATCGCGAAACGCCTGATGCTTGAGATAGTCGTTCCACTCGCTCTGCCACGCCGGTTTCCCCTCAATGGAGAGCTCTTCGAGCTTGATGCTGTTGCCAAGGGCCGGGTTCTCCAGCTCGAAGCCAGCGGGCACCATCTCCACCAGCAGGGCATCAGGCACCGCCGATTCGCTGCTGACATTGAGCCGCACCACCACCAGATCGCCCACCTTCACTTTGGCAGGATCAAAACGCTGACCGTCGCTGTTAAACCAGCTGCGGGTCACACTCATCCCCTTGCTGATCCGTGCTGGCGCCTGTTCGGGATAACCTACCAGGGTGCGCTGCACATAGAGGGAGCCCTTGCCCTCGTTGGTAACGGCGCTGGCGGCCAGTGCCTCGGGGGCACCCAGCAGCAACGGGGCCGAACCATTCAAGGCGTCGCTGCCAGAGGATGAAGCAACCCCGGCCTGCCAGTCGACGGCCGGATCGAAACGGGCGAGTCGCAACAGGGCGAGCCGCTCCTGGGTGCTGAGCCACTGACGGTGAGCCAGGGTATCGGCCACCTTGGCGCTGAGATCAGGCCAGCGCTCCGCAGCCAGCTTGTGCTGACGCAGCAAGGCAAGCTCGAGGGCCTGATCGCGCAGCGGCGAACCGTAATCCCCGAGATAGTCGTCACCACGCTCGGTCGCCAATGCCCGGCTGAGGACCTTGGCGGCGCTCTGCTCATCCCCCATGGCTGAGAGGGCCAGCGAGAGGTGCAAAAGCGGCAAGCCGGAGCGAGCGTGATCGGCCTGCTGCTCCCAGATAAGGCGCAAGGTAGCGAGCGGCGCCTTGCCCACCCGGGCCAGCACATAGGCACTGTAGGCCTGATAGGCCAGCCGGCTGTGCTCGGGGGCACTGCTCCAGCGCTCGCCATACTGGCTGTCGGTGAGATAGCTTTGCAGCCGGTTCAGCGCCTGATTGAGCATCGCCTCCGGCACGGCGTCGCCTGCCTCCTTGCGCGCCAGCAGGTAGTCGGCGGCATAGGCGGTGAGCCACTGCTCCTCGTCGGAGCGACCATCCCACAAACCAAAGCCACCGCTCGGCAATTGCAACCGCTGCAACCGTTGCAGCAGGGCGCGCTGCAGATCCGCCTCGCTCGCAGCTTTCTTGCCCTCTGCGGGTTTGCTCCAGGCGGCCCGCTCATCCGCCGTGGTCAGCAAGTAAGGCCAGGCCCGGGACAAGGTTTGCTCCAGACAGGCGTAGGGGTAGTCGGCCAGCGCCTGCCACTGGGTTGCCGGATCCCAGGGCGGGGTGCCGGAGAGGCTGAGCAGCCCCTGCAGGTTAGTGGGATCCAGCCCGGCCAGCTCAGCTGGCGCAAAGCTCATCTGTTGGCCGGGAGCCAGCATCTGGTAACGCTGGCGCGTCTCGGCCGGCCAGGGGGAGCGCAGCGGCAAAGTCCAGTCGCGGCTGATGGCAAAATCCTTGCCGCTGGCCGCCAACTGCAAGCTCGCCACACCGCTCGCCCCGGTCACGGTGAGCGGCAGAGTCAACCACTGCTCCTCGCCATTTTTAAGGGACAGGGTGCCGGGCAACTCGCCATGTGCCTTGAGCCCGCCATTGAGGGTCCAGACAAGGGAGAGGGTCTGATCCTCGCCGCTCATGTTGCGCAGCTGCACCAGCGCCCGGGTCTCATCCCCTCTGGCGCCAAAGCGCGGCCAGCCGATCTCGGCCACCAGGGGCGCCACCACCTTGACGGCGCGCTCGGCCTCGCCGACCTGCTGTTCGTTCCAGGCCAATGCCATCAGTGCCAACTCGCCGTTGAAGTTGGGCAGTTCGAGCGGGATCAACGCCTTGCCCTGCTGGTCAAAACTCACCTCGCCGCTCCAGAGCGCAGCTATCTCGACCCGGCTCTCCAGCGCGCCACCCTTTTTCAGCGACGCCCGGTCACCCCCATAGTTGAGTCGGGCCAGCTTGCCATCCTGCGGCGGGATCACTTGCCCGTAGTTGTCGAACAAATCTTGCGCGAAGCGCTTGCGGCCAAAGAAGATCTCGAACGGGTCGAGAGGCTGGTAGTCGCTGATGTTGAGCACCCCCCGATCCACCGCCGCCAGCACCACCCGCCCCTGACTGTTGGGGGTGGAGGTGGCGGTCACTTCCAGTCGGGTGAGCGGCACCGCTTTATCAGGCGC
The DNA here is from genome assembly GCF_000819725.1 of Aeromonas australiensis. GTDB lineage: Bacteria > Pseudomonadota > Gammaproteobacteria > Enterobacterales > Aeromonadaceae > Aeromonas > Aeromonas australiensis. The sequence goes on from NZ_CDDH01000012.1 coordinate 8,943, forward strand.
GCTCAGGGTGAGCGGCAGACGGCGCGCTTCCCGATCCAGGGTGAGCGGCACCAGCCCGACCGAGCGCAGGCTCTGCCCCTGCTGCTTGCCGACTGGTCTGGAGGCGCTGTCTGGCGCGGCGATCTGGGCCGAAATGTGCAGATCATGACGCAGCCATTCGGGGCTGACCGGGATCTCGAACTCGCCGCGGGCATCCTTGGCATCGCCATCGGCCCCCTTGAGCTCGATGCGTTGCCACCAGCGCAAGCCGTCGCCATCTTCCACCAGCAGCAAGCCCTTGCCGGGGCGCGGGGCCACCAGCGTCACTTTGGCCTTGTCACCCGCCTGATAAGCGCGTTTGTCGAGGGTGATGGCAATCTTGTCGGGCCGCGCCTGCTCGCCACCGCCGCCCCAGGCGTAACGACCGATCTCCACCCGCAGGCTCGATTGATGGCCCTGACTGTTCTCCACCTCCAATCGATACCAGCCCGCCGCCAGTTGCAGCGTGAGCGGGGTCGGCCCCTTGCCGTCCAGCTGCAGGGTCTGCTCCTGCTCCAGATAGGGCTGGCTGTTAAACTCGTACTTCCACCCCTCGCCATCGGCGTAGTGCCAGTAGTAGTCGCGGTACTCGTTGATAAGACGCACCTTCACCGACCCCGCCACCGGTTGACCTTGCTCATCAAGGTTGAGGATCTGGAAGGGGAGCGGCTTTCCCCCCTCTACCCGATCCGCCACAAAATCGGCCTTGAGCGCCGGCCACTGGCTGCCCGCGGGCCAGCCATACTGGGTGCGGCTGCGATTGACGGCGCGGCCGCCGGGCTCGGCGAGGGAGACCCGATAGGCCACCTCCAGCGGCCCGAGCACGCGCACTCCATCGAGCTCATCGGTAAGCGAAAACGTCCCCTGCCCCTGCGCGTTGAGGGTGAGACTGCGCGCCTCAAGATCCTTGGCCTGCTCGGCGAGCAGTACGTCACCCAGGGTGAACTCCTGCCACTGGGTAAAGGGCATGGTAGCGCGGCTGATTTTCACCTCCGCCTTCGCCTTGGTGCTGCTCGCGGGCGCACCGTAGAGATAGTCCCCCTGCAGTGGCAGGGTGAGGGCGGCGTCCAAATCCGTCACTTCACCATCCGGCCCCTTGCCAAGCTGCAGTTTGAGCCGCTCCGGCAAAAACTCCTCCACTAAAAAGGGCCACTCGAAGCGGCTGCCGGCAGCGGTCTTGAGGTTGATGGTCCAGCGCCCGAGCGGCGCATCATCCGGCAGACGCAGACCGTAGTGGGCCGCCCCCAAATTGTCCGGCAGCAGCCGTTTCTGTTCGAGCAGCTGGCCGTCCGGCTGTTTCACCTCCAGCTCTACCGCCATGCCCGGCAGCAGCTGGCCATCTTGGCCCTTGAGCAGGATCTGACTGTCGAGCCGCTCGCCGGGGCGATAGAGGTCACGCCCGCTAAACAGATAGAGCTGCTGGGCCTGCCAGGGCTGGGTGCCGAGATCGAAGGTGGAGAGATCGAGCGCAGCCCCATCGAGGCGCAGCACCGCCAGATGGGTGCCCTGTTCGGCCAGCAGCAGGCGGGCCCCCTGCACCTGGTCGAAGCGACGGTGGCCACGGTTGTCGGTCTGTTGCACCTGCAGCCGGTTGCCCTTCTCGTCGAGCAGGGAGAGCTGCACATCCTTGAGGGGGTCGGCGCTGGCCAGGGAGCTGACGAACACCTCCAGCTGATCGCGGTAACGGCGGGCACTGAGCCCCATGTCGCTCACCGCGAAATAGGTGGTCTCCTTGCGCCAGTCGTAGTTGCCAAGGGGGGACATCACCGCAAAGTAGACGCCAGCCTCCGCCAGTTGCGGCTCCTTGACGTTGATAAGGCGGGTCTCGCGCCGGTTGGCATCAAGCTCCAGGGCGTAGCGGCCGCTGAATACCCGCTTGGCCCGCTGGGTGATCTGCTCAAGCTCCCAGTTGCCCATGCCGGCACCGGGGCGATATTCCGCCAGGAAACGGGGCAGATATTCCGCATCGACCCGAAAGAAATCGATATTGACCTCGTCCACGTTGACCGCGCTGATGGGCAGGCGAAGTTCCTGACGAAGTGGCAATACCATGCCGCTGGCGCTAAACGACGCGCCCGCCTCCAGCGGCCGGGTTTTGAGGGTCCAGCTCTGAGGGGATGGGCCCAACCCCGCCTTGAGGCTCACCTCATAACGTTTATTGGGCTGAACATTCGGGAAATAGAGGGTGCGGCCATCGTCGGCGAGGATCCACTCCCCCTGCAGCTGCTTGCCCCCTTCACTGACCGAGAGCCAGCTCTGCCAGTTGGCCTTGGGCGCCAGGGTGCCGGAGAAGACCAGCGCCAGCGCCGGGGCATCGCGATATTGACGGGCATTGGCCTGTACCACAGTCGTTGGTGCGCCTGCTTCCTGTTGCGCAGTGGATTCTGTGGTCGGTACTTGGCTGGCGGGCTTGTCAGGGCCGCAACCAGACAGCAAACCAACCACCCCGCAAAGCAGCAGGGTCGACCAGCGGCGGCGCAGAGCGCCGATTCCAGCGGCAGAGCAGTGAAAAGCAGAGGGAGAGTCGAAGAGGCGCATAGGTTCCATCCCGAGTTGGAGCGCTGCAAACGCAGCGTGGCTGGAAACAGGATAAGGCATCCTGCTCACCCGACACAAAGCTCATTACCCGAATGGGCACAATTCCGCGCCCCTACTGCACGAGAATCCCCTTGCCCACTGATCCAGTGCGGCAAGGGTTGTCATCTAGTCGTGGCTGGTCTCGTTTTTTGCTCCGCCTTTGAACCAGCGAAACAGGATGGCCATGACGGCCGCCAGAAACAGCACCAGCGAGGTAATCAGCAGCGCCCGGGTCAACAGTTCGCTGTGGTGGAGAAAGAAGGGAGTATTCATCGCCAGTTTGCCTACCAAACTGAGGCAGAGCGCCCACATAAAGGCACTGGCAAAGCTGGCCACACTCATGCGCAGCACATTTAGTCGGCCAATTCCCATCAACATGGGAGTCAGCACTCGCACAAACGGGATAAAACGGGAGGAGAACATCGCCAGAAAACCGTACTTTTGCAGCAGCCGGGTCGCCTTGGGCAGGCTGTCAGGGGGGAGCATCCGCTCGATATGATCCATAAAGCGGGTGCGCTGCAGTGCCCGCCCCTGCCAGTAGGCGAGCACAGATCCTATGCCAGCAGCCAACGGCAGATAGATAAGGGTCACTTCGGGGCCAAATACTCCCATGCCCACCAGCCCCCCGGCCAGCAGCACCAGACTGTCTCCCGGAAGAGGCATAAAGACAAAAGCGGACTCAAGCAGCAGCACCAATATCAGGCAGCCGATCAGCAGATGCACCGCCTGCATCTGAACCAGGGCGTCAAAATCCTGATGCCAAATGGCCATCAGCATATCCAACATGTCACTCTCCCTACTACACGGTTCATGTTCCAAGATGCACGATTTATAACGCCCCTCCCCTGAACAAAACGTTAATTTTGTCCGGCATGGGAAATAAAGTGTGTCGAAATATTGCTGCAATTAGGGGATGCAAGGAGGGCAAACAGCAGAGATAAAAAGCCCCTCATCTTGCACGCACAAGGGAGAGGGGCAAACAGGCACAGAAATAAAACGGTTACTCGGCGGTGGCCATCTGCCAGGTTTTAAAGCCGCCGGAGAGATTCTTCACTTTAAAGCCGTGCTGGCTCAGCAAGCGGCAGGCGACATGGCCGCGTAGCCCGACCTGACAGCTGATCAGCAGCTCTTTCTCTTTGGGCAACTCATGGAGGCGACCACGCAACTCGTCGAGGGGGATATGCAGCGCCCCCGGAATGCGGCCCAGCTTGTCGAGCTCGGGGCCATTGCGCACATCCACCACCAGCTGATGGGAGTGACGAGCCTCAACCTCGGCCACATGGCAGAGCAGGGTGTCCCCCTTCAGGTGGTTGCTTGCCACAAAGCCCGCCATATTGATCACATCCTTGGCTGAGCCGAACGGCGGCGCATAGGTAAGCTCCAGATCCTGCAGGTCAAACACGGTGAGACCGGCGCGCTGGGCCACCGCCAGCACGTCGATGCGCTTGTCGATACCATCCTTGCCGATGGCCTGGGCGCCGTAAATCTTGCCATCCGGGGCAAACAGCAGCTTGAGGCTGACCGGATGGGCACCGGGGTAGTAACCGGCGTGGCTGCCCGGGTGGACATAGACCTTCTCGAACGGCAATCCCAGTTGCACCAGTCGCTTCTCGTTGAGGCCAGTGCTGGCCACCGCCAGATCAAACAGCTTGCAGATGGCGGTCCCTTGCGTCTTCTTGTAGGTTTCAGCTCGGCCCAGCATGTTGTCGGCGGCGATGCGCCCCTGCCGGTTGGCGGGGCCCGCCAGCGGGATCAGCACAGCTTCGCCGGTGACGAAGTCAATCTCTTCCACCGCATCCCCCACCGCGTAGATAAAGGGATCCGAGGTACGCATCCCGGCATCCACCTTGATGCCGCCCCGTGGCCCCAGCTCCAGCCCCGCCTTGGCGGCGAGCAGGGTTTCCGGCTTGACGCCGATGGCGAGGATCAAGAGACCGGTATCAAGATGGGAACCGTCATTGAGGGTCAGGCGCAGGCCACCGCTTTTGGCGGTCGGTACGGCGGAGGTCTTCTCGGCTGGCAGATCCAGACTCTCGATGGCGGTGAGGCCGGTGCGCAGGCGCAGGTCGATCCCCTCTTCCCGGATGCGGGCATGGAGCATGTTGGCCATCTCTTTGTCCACCGGCGCCATCACCTGATCGGCCAGCTCCAGCAGGGTAACCTCCAGCTTGCGCTGGTGCAGCGCCTCCATCATCTCCAACCCGATAAAGCCGCCGCCCACCACGGTAACGTGGCGTGGCTGATCATGGTGAAGAGAGGCCAGGATCCGGTCCATGTCCGGGATATTGCGCAGGGTATGGACACGGGGGCTGTCGATACCGGGGAAAGGAGGACGGATCGGCGCAGCCCCCGGGCTCAGCAGCAGCACATCGTAATGCTCGCGCAGCTCTTCACCGGTTTGCAGGTTGCGCACCAGCAAGGTCTTGCCCGCCTTGTCGATCTCGATTACATCGTGGAAAACCCGCACATCGACGTTGAAACGGCGCTTGAAACTCTGGGGAGTCTGCAGCAGCAAGGCATCCCGGTCGGGGATATCCCCCCCGATGTGGTAGGGCAAACCGCAGTTGGCGAAGCTGACAAACTCGCCCCGCTCGAACATCACGATCTCGGCCTCTTCACTCAAACGACGGGCACGAGCCGCCGCCGAGGCGCCCCCCGCGACACCGCCGATAATCAGGATCCGTTTCATCTGCAAGACTCCTCATACATGATAATGGGTTATAAATTAGATCTTTCTAATTTAGATTTCAATGAAATTTTGTTTCGCACCATTTTGCAGTATTCTTGCTACCCCGACGGTTGCTTAACAGGATGTTGTTTGTTCATGTCGTCTACCGCACTCAGTCATCTTCCTCCTGCCCGCCAGACGCCACTCTTTTTCCGGCTGGATCGGCGCAGTCAACGGCTGGTCGCCTTGACCGACGTGATGCAAACCCCGCTCTACTGGCTCGACGAGCCGCGCGCCCCCTGGCCTGCCCAGTTACCCGATGCCCTGCGCCTGCCTATCGAGCAACTGCTGACCAACGGCTATGGCGGCCAGATCACAGTCCGCTTTGCCAGTCAGCGATGGCATATCGCCCTCGCTCACGAGCAGGAGGGCTTCTGGCTTATCTGCCTGCAGACCCAGCGCCAGGCTCCGGTGGCCGATCTGGCACTGCAACTGCCACGTCTCAGCCAGATGGCAAGCCAGCAACAGTATGCGCTCCTGCTGGAGACCCTTAAAGAGTGTATCGGGGCCGATCGGCTCATTCTCTGGCACTATCAGGCCAACGGCGAGCTGGGCTGCGAGCAGCTGACCCCTGTGTTCACTTTGGGGGTCGAGGCGCTCTACCCCATTCGTGGTGACAGCCGCTATATCCGCGCCCTGCGAACCCGCAAATCGTTGAGCTTCTCGGAAGCTGCCCACCAGCCGATGCTGAGCAATCACCTCTATCTGACCAGTGCCGGTGTGCGCTCACGCCTCGATGGCGCCCTGCTGGAGCAGGACAAGCTGTGCGGGGTGCTGAGTCTGGAATATCTCGACCCCACCCCCCTTAGCGAGGAGATGCTGCAACTGGTACGCAGCAGCGCCCAGCTGCTCGGCCACTGGCAACCGCAACCGGAAGAGCGCCGTACCGAGTTGGCCCTCCCGCCCGAGCTGCACCAACAGACCGGCATCGACTACTGCAAGACCCTGGTAAGCTGGGCCATGAGCGCCAGCGGTGCCCGGGTGGGCTGGATCGGCGAGTTCCAACCCCGCGGTCAGGATCTCTGGATCATCCCCCGCTGCGTCATAAATGAAGAGATCTTCCCCACCCTCAAGCCCATCCAGCTCGACCCCGGCCCCGCTCAGGAGCTGTTCCAGCACGGTCAGGCCATCTATGTGGAAGATCTGCCCCTGCGCTATCCCAAGGCAACCCGGCTGCTGGCCCTCAATGCCAGCGCCTACATCGGCATTCCGCTTCATGGCCAGAGCGGCGCCCCCATTGGCCAGATCACCCTGCTGCTCGATACCCCCCTTGAGGCGCCCGAGCAGTTGCTGGATCTGTTGAGCAGCCAGCACGAGCGGGCCGCCATCGAGCTCAAGCGCCTCGCCGCCGACGATGCGCTGCGGCTGGCTGAGGTCGCCTTCAATACCCACGATGGACTGATCGTGATGGATCACAACGGCATCATCCTCAAGGTGAACCACTCCTTTAGCCGGATCACCGGATTTGGCGAGGTAGAGGTGATCGGTCACTCCATTCGCAAGCTGCGCCCCACCTACTACGGGGATCATCTCAAGGAAGATGTCAGCCGTACCGTCAACGAGCAGGCGTTCTGGCTCGGAGAAGAGCGCTGCCTGCACAAGGATGGTCACCTCTTTCCGGTGCGCTTGATGGTGAACGGGGTCAAGGATGAGCAGGGAGAGCTCAGCCACTTCATCTGCAGCTTCTACGACATCACTCAGGAAAAAGAGGCGGCCAGACACATCGAGCAGCTCGCCTACTACGACGATCTCTGTGGCCTGCACAACCGGCGCAGCCTCAACCATATTTTGCAGCAGACCCTGAGTGCCCCCAACGGCCAGTGGGGCGCCCTGCTGCTGGTCGATCTCGACAACTTCAAGTCGATCAACGACTCCCTCGGTCACATCTGCGGCGATTTGCTGCTGCAGGCCGTGGTGCAACGCTTCAAAGAGCTGCCCCAGGACAATCTGGTGCAGGCGCGCATCTCGGGGGATGAGTTTGCCCTGCTCTTTACCCAGCTGGGACAAGGGGAAGTCACCGCCAAAATTCTGGCAGAGCACTTCGCCCGCGAGCTGATGGGGCTGTTTCGCACCCCGTTCGACATCGGCGATCACAAGCTGCACTGCAGCGCCTCGGTGGGGATCAGCCTCTTCTCCGGCAACGAGACGGATCATCTGGTCCTGATGCAACAGGCTGACACCGCGACTCACATCGCCAAGCGGACAGGTCAGGGCAGCTACGTCTTCTTCACCGAGGCAATGGCCCAGCAGGAAAGAAACCGCCTGACCCTCACCAACCAGTTGCGCGATGCCCTGCGCCATCACGAACTACAACTGCACTATCAGCCCCAATACCGGGTCGACAATGGCTCGCTGTCGGGTATCGAGGCTCTGCTGCGCTGGCAGCGCTGCGACGGCACCATGGTGCCACCCGGGGAGTTCATTCCCATCGCCGAAGAGACCAGCCTGATCCTCGAGATCGGTTACTGGGTGATGAAGACCGCCTGCGCCCAATACAGCTTTTGGCTCAACCGCGGCCTGCTGATCCCCCATCTGTCGGTCAACGTCAGCGCCCGCCAGTTCCATACACAGGGCTTTGTGCAACAGGTGGAGTACATCTTGCGCGATACCGGCGTGCCTCCCTCCCGCCTGCTGCTGGAGGTGACCGAGTCGGTAGTGCTGGAGAATCGACGTGAGAGTATCGCCAGAATGCGCCAGCTCAAGGAGCTCGGCATCCTCATCTCCATCGATGACTTCGGCACCGGTTACTCGTCGCTGGCCTATCTGCGGGATCTGCCCGCCGATGAGGTGAAGCTGGACAGAAGCTTCATTCAGACCCTGGTACACAGCGAACAGGACAGAGCCATCGTCAAGGCGATCCTCGATCTGGCCCAGGTCTTCCGCTTTACCGTCACCGCCGAAGGGGTGGAAGAGGAGGCGCAGCTGGCCATCCTCAAAACACTAGGATGCCAGCATTATCAAGGGTTTCTCACCAGTCGGCCGCTCACCGTCAAGGGGCTGGAGCAGCTGCTTGGCAGCCGGACGCCGGACTAAAGGTGTAGGATCAATAGGGGTTTATGTAATAAAATAACGGCCTGCTCGAATCGTTGGAGTTGTTTATGTCTGTCATTAATCGGATCCCTGCCGTTGAAATCAGCCAGCCAGCCGGAGCTCACGGCACCGTTGGCCGGATCCATTCCGTTGAAACCTGCGGCACTGTCGATGGTCCGGGGATACGCTTTATCGTATTCATGCAAGGCTGCCTGATGCGCTGCAAGTACTGCCACAATCGCGATACGTGGGATACCGAAGGTGGCCGCGAAGTGACGGTGCCGGAGTTGATGAGTGACATCACCAGCTATCGCCACTTCATGAATGCCTCCGGCGGTGGCGTGACAGCGTCCGGCGGTGAAGCCATGCTGCAACCGGCTTTTATTACCGAACTGTTTACCGCCTGCAAAGAGAAAGGGATCCACACCTGTCTCGACACCAACGGCTTCGTCCGTCATCTCGACGAACAGGTGGACCAGCTGCTCGAACAGACCGATCTGGTGCTGCTCGACATCAAACAGATCAATGACGAGAAACACATTCCGCTGACCCATGTCAGCAACAGATACACCCTGGAGTTTGCCCGCTATCTGGCGGCCAAAGGCAAGACCATGTGGATCCGCTACGTGGTGGTGCCGACCTGGAGCGACGACGACGAGAGCGCTGAAGGGCTGGGCCAGTTTATCGCCGAACTGGGCGAGAGCGTGGAGAAGGTGGAGCTGCTCCCCTACCATGAGTTGGGCAAACACAAGTGGGACGTACTGGGCGATACCTATGATCTGAACGGGATCAAGCCCCCCAGCAAGGAGACCATGGAACGGGTCAAGGGCATCCTCGGCAAGTACCACGACAACGTCAAATATTGATGGTAAAAGCAGGCTGACTCGTCAGCCTGCTCTGCTATGGGTCGGTCGGAAAGGCCGTCCGGACTCTACTGCATGAATGGACGACAAGATGAGTGAAGGACAACTCGCCGCTCTCCTGGTCTGGCTGGTACTGCTGGCCTTTAGCCTGCGCCACTCCCTGTGGCAGACCCTCCATGGCAATCCCCTCTATCAGCACCTGTTGCTGGGCAGTGCCATCGCGCTGGTACCGCTCTGGTATCTAAGGGCCGGTCTGCATGAGGGGCTGGAGGTCCATTTTCTCGGGCTCACCACCCTCACCCTGTTGTTGGGCTGGCGACTGGCGCTGCTCGCCCCCTGCCTGACCCTGCTGGTGCTCGGCTACTTCGGTGTCACCAATCTGGCCGATTTTGGCTGGCAAGCGCTGGTTGGTATCGCCCTGCCGGTCGCCACCAGCTGGCTGCTGTTTCTGGCCAGCTGGGCCTGGCTGCCACGCCATCTTTTTGTCTACCTCTTCGTCGCCGCCTTTCTCGGTGGTGCCATCACCATCTCGGTCAAGCTGGCCGCCAGCGCATTGCTGATGGGACTGAGCGACAGCTACCCCTGGCACACCATCACGGCAGATTACCTCTCCATCTGGCCGCTGCTGCTGTTCCCCGAAGCCCTGCTCAACGGCATGGCGATGACGGTGCTGGCCATCTACCGCCCTCACTGGGTCAATACCTTCTTCGACCGCACCTATCTGGGCCGATAACACCTCGCTGCAACCGCCATAAAAAAGGAGAGGCCATGGCCTCTCCTTTCAGATCCCGTGTCAACGCCCTTGCAGGCTTAGTGCAGCTTCAGGGTTGGGCGCAGTACCCGGTTGATGCGACCCACCAGCATGATGAGGCCGGTCTTGACGTAACCGTGCAGGGCGATCTGGTGCATCCGGTAGAGGGAGATGTAAACCAGACGGGCGATGTAGCCCTCCACCATCATGGAGCCGCGCATCAGGTTACCCATCAGGCTGCCCACGGTGGAGAAGCGGCTGAGGGACACCAGCGAACCGTGGTCGTGATAGAGGTAAGGTTTGAGCTCTCCACCATTAATTTTGGCCAAGATATTTTTGAACGCCTGGGTCGCCATCTGGTGGGCAGACTGGGCACGCGGCGGCACGAACTTGCCGTCCGGCTGCGGGCAGGCGGCGCAGTCACCGATCACGAAGATGCTGTCGTCGCGGGTGGTCTGCAGGGTCTCTTTCACCACCAGCTGGTTGATGCGGTTGGTCTCAAGACCCGCGATATCCTTCATAAAGTCAGGCGCCTTGATACCGGCCGCCCACACCATCAGATCCGCTTCAATCAGCTCACCATCCTTGGTGTGCAGACCATCGCTGGTCGCTTCGGTGATCATGGTGGCGGTACGTACGTCCACGCCCAGCTTAACCAGCTCCTGATGGGCGGCGCCACTGATGCGCTCAGGCAGAGCCGGCAGGATGCGCGGGCCTGCTTCCACCAGGGTCACCTTCAGGCTGTCGGTGGTGAGGTTCTTGAAGCCGTAGGCGTAGAGCTGCTCGACCGCGTTGTAGAGCTCGGCAGAGAGCTCAACGCCGGTTGCGCCGCCACCAACGATGGCAATCTTCACCTTGTCGCCCGGCTTATATTCGGTAGCGAACTGCAGGAAGCGGTTCATCATGCTGTTGTGGAAGCGGTGTGCCTGGGAGGGGCTATCGAGGAAGATGCAGTTATCCTTGATGCCCTTGGTGTTGAAATCGTTGGAGACAGAGCCGATAGCCATCACCAGATAGTCGTAGGGCAGCTCACGCTCATGAACGACCAATTCACCATTCTCATCATGGATGGGGGCCAGTACGATACGCTTTTCATCGCGCTTGATATCGGTCAAGGTGCCAAGCTGGAAGTCAAAACCGTGGTTCTTGGCGTGAGACTGGTAGCTCAGGGCATCAATGCCCGCATCCATGGAGCCGGTGGCCACTTCATGCAGCAGCGGCTTCCACAGGTGGGTGCGGTTACGGTCAACCAGGGTGATCCTGGCCTTGTTCTTTTTGCCAAGCTTGCGGCCCAGACTGGTGGCCAGCTCCAGGCCACCGGCGCCGCCGCCGACAACGACAATATTCATCATGATGATTTTCCTCGGTTCCTCAAAACGAAAGGGAGCCATTGGCTCCCTAAAACGAAATCGGTCAACGTGATGGTTCAGGCTTCTTTGAAGGCCTTCATCCTCTGCAGATGATGCGAGATATTTTTGAACTTATGAGTCTCGCGCTCATCCCACACGATGTCGTAATAGTTCTTCAATTCACGTTCAGTGTCCCGATTATCTCGCACTTCATCCGCCACGGAAAGGATACACAGGCAGTTTCCTGAATTTTTCTTACGAAACTCAGTTACACACTTGGTGCCGATATCGTCATATTCTTCCGGCCGGTCTATCTTGCCCTGCATGTTATCTTCCGGATGGAGGTTAGGGTTGAAGATCACCTGGCGAATGCCGCACAGAAAACCGATCCGCTCGCTCCAGTAGCCCCCCAGACCCACGCCGCAGATCAGCGGTTTTGGATCGGTACTCATATCGAGCTGTTTTTTCACTTCCTTGAGCAAGTGGCTCATATCATGACGGGGGTGAACCGTGCTGTAGTGCACGAAACGCACATCATCATCAATAAACTGCAACTGCAGCACTTTCTCGTGATTGCCGGGGCTGGTGGCATCAAAGCCATGCAGATAGATGATCATGGACAAGACCTCAAAAACTGTGTCGGTTCTATCGAAACTACCGCAGCGTCGACACCGCGCGCTACCAAAATATCTCTCTTTCTTGCTTTGGATCACGCCACTGTCCCTGATTACACCTGATGGCTCGCAGCTACCTCCCCATACGGGAGAGGACCTTGATATCAAAGTGAGAGCAGCGGCCCGATAATGATACACCAGTTACCAATCTGAGAGCCCCGACACGGACACCAGGTGCAAAGTGGCAAGCACCTGTCAGGCCAGGTTGTGACTCATCCCGCAAAAACAAGGCGTTATCGCCAAAGGTTTTCGCTCATGAGCGGCATTGTGCATGTTTTGTGCACTGACCCGTGCTGCACCGGCTCCCTCTCACTACTGCCGAGGGATCTGGCACCTCTGCCAATACACGCGATCAATGACCGGGAAAGCTGCGGCTTTCACTATCTTGCCTGTAGCAGTTGCGCGGGCTTCAAGGAGTGATCTGTTCATGAACGAGACCAATCCCCCCTCCCCCCGACCGGGTGCGCGCAAGCGCCCGGTGGATGAAGTGGAGCGCATGCTCCCCATGGGCCAACTCTTTACCCTGGGCCTGCAACATGTGCTGGTAATGTACGCCGGCGCCGTGGCGGTGCCATTGGTGATTGGCGGCAGCCTGGGGCTGCCCAAGGATCAAATCTCCTACCTTATCAGTTCGGATCTCTTCTGCTGCGGCATCGTCACCCTGCTGCAATGTATCGGGATTGGCCGCTTTGCCGGGATCCGGCTGCCGGTCATCATGTCGGTCACCTTTGCCGCCGTGATGCCGATGCTGGCCATCGGAGCCAACCCGGATCTGGGGCTGACCGGCATCTTCGGCGCCACCATCGCCGCCGGTATCATCTCGACCCTGCTGGTGCCGCTGATAGGTCGGCTGATGCCGCTCTTCCCCACCGTCGTGACCGGGGTAGTTATCACCTCCATCGGGATCAGCATTATGCAGGTGGGGATCGACTGGATGGCGGGGGGCAAGGGCAATCCGGAATATGGCAGCCTGCGCTATATCGGCACCAGCTTTCTGGTGCTCGTCTTTATCCTGTTGGTGACCCGCTTCACCAAGGGCTTTTTCAGCAATATTTCGGTGCTGCTCGGGATCATCTTCGGCTTCGTGGTAGCCACCGCCATGGGCGAAGTGAGCCTCGATGGCCTCGGCGAGGCAGCCTGGTTTGCCCCCATAGTGCCCTTCGCCTTCGGCTGGCCCACCTTCGATCCCATCTCCATCGCCACCCTGACGGTGATCATGCTCATCACCTTTATCGAGTCGATGGGGATGTTTCTGGCCCTTGGCGACATCGTCGGCCATCCGGCCAGGCGCGGAGATATCGTGCGCGGGCTGCGAGTAGATGGTATCGGCACCATTATTGGTGGGGTATTCAACAGCTTCCCCCACACCTCGTTCTCCCAAAATATCGGTCTGGTGAGCGTGACCGGGGTGTCGAGTCGCTGGGTCTGTGTGATGTCGGGAGGGATCCTGCTCGCCTTTGGCCTTATCCCCAAGATGTCGGTACTGGTCGCCTCCATCCCGCCCTTCGTGCTGGGGGGTGCCGGTATCGTGATGTTCGGCATGGTGCTGGCCACCGGTATTCGCATCCTGGCGCGCACCGATTACAGCGGCAACCGTCACAACCTCTATATCGTCGCCATCAGTCTTGGAATTGGCATGATCCCGACGGTCTCCGGGAATTTTTTCCAGCAGCTGCCGGCGCAACTACAACCACTTTTTCATAGCGGTATCCTGCTTGCCACCATCAGCTCGGTGCTGCTCAACCTCTTCTTCAACGGCTATCAGCCGGACCTGAGTCACCAGACCCGTCCTCTGTTCGTTGGTCCCATCAAACCGCAGCAAGAGCAGGCATAGCAAACAGGCCCCCGGACAGCGAGACTGTCCGGGGGCCTGTTGTTCATATCACCGCTGACCCAATCAGGCAGGCAACTGCGCGAAGCGCTCTACCGCCTGCGCTACTTGTGCCAGACTCTCCTGCCAGAAGGCGGCCTCACGGATATCCTGCCCCAGATGCTTGGCTACCAGATCTTCGGCGCTCATCCGGCCGGTATCGCGCAACAAGGCGCGATACGCCTCGGCCACGCCCTCTTCCCCCGCCGCCTTGCGGCTCATCAACTGCTGATAGACCCCGAGGCTGAACAGATAACCGAACAGATAGGGGTAGTTGTAAAAGCCAAACCCGGCGATGGAGAAGTGCGCCTTGGCCGCCCAGAACATGGGATGATAGCGGGTAAGACTCCCCTCATACCAGCGCCCCCATGCCTCGTCAGTCAACGCCTTGAGCCGCTCTGCCGGCACATAACCCTGCGCCCGCTCGGCCACCAAGGCCTGCTCGAAATCGAAGCGGGCCGGGATATTGACCAGGAAGGTGGCAGCGCCATCGGCTTCGGCCCAGGCGATGGCCAGCTGCTCTTCCGTGCTTTGCGCCTGTTCAAACAAGGCGCTACGCACCAGGGTTTCGGCAAAAATAGAGGCGGTCTCCGCCAGCGTCATGGGGTAACGGCGCTGGCTCATCGGCAGATCGCGGATCACCCAGTTATGCCAGGCGTGACCCAGCTCATGGGCCAGGGTAATGACGTTATCCATGGTGCCAGCATAGGTAACAAAGACCCGTGGCTCGACCGGTTCGGCAAACTTGGTGCAGTAGGCGCCGGTGCGGCGATTTGGCGTGGGCGCCCCATCAATCCACCCCTTCTCGGCCATCATGCGGGCAAATGCCCCCATCTCGGGATCGAATCGGCTAAAGGCATCGGCAATCAACTCGATCGCCTCATCAAACGGAATGTCACGGCTGCTGGAAGCTGGCGGCGGCGCAAAGAGATCCTCCGGCCCCAGCTCATCTATGCCAAGGCGCTCGGCCATCAGCCCCAGCGCCCGCTGGCCCAACCCACGGGCTCGCCAGGTTTCGCTCATCAGGGTATCCAGGGTGGCTCGCTCGATATGGCTCTGGTGGCAGGAGAGATCCAGCGCATCGAGCAAACGGCTGTTGCCACGCTGGCAGGCCAGCTCCAGCCGCCAGCCATTGAGAGCATTGAGGATGGCGGCCACCGTCTCCTGCTCTCCTTCCCAGCCAGCACTGATGGCATCGAACGCCTCAAGGCGCAATGCCCGCACCGGGCTGGAGAGCAGATTGCTCGCCTCGGCCAGTCCCATCTCGCGGCCATCAATGGTCAAGCGGATCTTGCCCACCAGATCGTTGTAGAGGTTGCCCCAGGCATGAAGGCCATCGGTGCCAAGGCCGATCACCAGCTGCTCAGCCGCCACCGGCAGGCGCTGATCCTGCAAGCGACGCTCATGGCGCAGGCGGTACGCCTCTTCACCGAGCAGGGGATCCGTCATCAGCGCGGCGAACTCCTCTTCCGGCAACGCCAACAGCAAATCCTCCACCGGCGCGAGCGTCTTGAACAGGTCGGCATTGAGGGCACGGGCACGGGACGCCAGCTGTTTGGCCTGCGGATCCCGCGCATCCTGGCTGCCGCGACACGCGGCCAGGATCGCCACATTCCAGCCAATGTTGTGAATGTCCCGAGTCCGCAGCCGCGCCTCCCGTAAAAAATCCTGCAACGCGGCGGCATCGTTGCGCACCCCGTCCAGACCCGTCATAAAGCTGGCAAGCGCCTCCAGCGCGCCGCGGGCAGCGTTCATGTCCGCTTCCAGCTCGGGGCTATCGAGGCCCGGGTAGATATGATCGTTATTCCACTGTTGTTGATACATAGCGTCTCGCAAAATCCTTTATCAGGAGGCGCACCAAGCCTGAGGCTCGGTCTCCCGAAGGCAAAAAAAGAGATGAGGAACAAGAGAGCACATGGCCCACAAGCCCCTTAATCCATATGCGTTATTCCTTATCCCTTGGCCGGGGCAAGGCGGCTCGCCAGCGTCATCATCACAACCAGCAGCAGACCCGCCACCACACCGGCTACGGCATTGAGCAGCGTCGGCGTCACCGCCGCCAGTACCGCCCCCACTGTGGGCAGAGTGGCAACGACAGCGGCTGCGCCTTCAATCAGGTGATGGGCAAAAGGCCAGCCATGCACCAAAATGCCACCGCCCACCATAAACATGGCAATGGTACCGACCAGTGCCAGAATACGCATCAGACGGGGCGCCGTCACCAACAGCCCTTGCCCCACTGCGCGGCGCAGGGCGCTGCCATCAGGCTTTTGCAGCAAATGCAGGCCGATGTCATCGAGCTTGACGATCAGCCCCACCAACCCGTAGACCCCGATGGTCATCAACAGGGCGATGCCCGCCACCACCGATAGCTGCAGGGCGAGGCTCGCCCCCTGTACCGTGCCAAGGGCGATGACGATGATCTCGGCAGAGAGAATAAAATCGGTGCGGATCGCCCCCTTCACCTTCTGCTGCTCAAACGCCACCAGATCATCAGGAATAGGAGCAGTGTGTGCCTCACCTTCACTCGCCTCATGGGGCAGGAACTTGTGAGCCAGCTTCTCGGCCCCCTCAAAGCAGAGGTAAGCGCCTCCCAGCATCAAGAGTGGCGTGATAAGCCAGGGCACCAGGGCACTGATGGCGATGGCGGCGGGCACCAGAATTAGCTTGTTGCGCAACGACCCCTTGGCCACCGCCCACACCACCGGCAGCTCCCGCTCGGCGCGCACCCCGGAGACCTGCTCCGCGTTGAGGGCCAGATCGTCCCCCAACACCCCGGCGGTCTTCTTGGCCGCCATCTTGGTCATCAGCGCCACGTCATCGAGCACGCTGGCGATATCGTCGAGCAGGGCCAACAAACTGGTTCCGGCCATATCAGAGAATCCTTATATCAGTGAGAAACGTCTTCCCGAAAAATGTCTCGCGCTTGTTCACCACGACCTTGGTCATCAGCGCCACGTCATCAAGCACGCTGGCGATATCGTCGAGCAGGGCCAACAAACTGGTTCCGGCCATATCAGAGAATCCTTATATCAGTGAGAACAACCCCGGGAGAGAGGCGTACGTCCCGATAACCACCGGGGTCAACAGGGCTACCTCATGGCGATCGCAGACCATCATCGGCCGAGCCAAGAATCCGGCGCTCGCCATCGGGGTGACGTCTTTCGGGCAAAAGATGGCACAGTGTAACGAGAAGCCGCCGTTTCGGCAGTTGCCAGACGCAGGAAGTTGACCGCTACCATAAAAAATCCCTGCCATGCACATGACAGGGATTGTGACTGCTGACGCGGCAACAAACGCCAGCACCTCTTGCTTAGGCGTTAGCGGTTTCACCTTCGGCTAGCGGAGCAGCTTCACCCAGACTGTGCTCCGTCTTGGCAACCACACTGGCGGCGATGGCGTTACCGAGCACATTGGTGGCAGAGCGCCCCATGTCGAGGAAGTGGTCGATGCCCAGCAGCAGCAGGATGCCCGCCTCCGGGATATGGAACTGATTGAGGGTCGCGGCAATCACCACCAGCGAGGCGCGCGGTACCCCGGCCATCCCTTTCGAAGTGACCATCAACAGCAGCAGCATGGTGATCTGCTGGGCCATGGAGAGCTCGATGCCATACGCTTGGGCGATAAACATCACCGCGAAGGTACAGTACATCATGGAGCCGTCGAGGTTGAAGGAGTAACCCATCGGCAGCACGAAGCTGGCGATGCGCTTGTCACAACCGAACTTCTCCAGACGATCCAGGGTCTTCGGATAGGCAGCTTCAGAGCTGGCGGTAGAGAACGCCAGCAGAATGGGCTCGCGGATCAGCGCCAGCAGCGTGATAACGCGGCCACGCAGGAACACGCTGCCCATGGCAACCAGCAGCAGCCAGAGGCAGCCGAGCGCGATATAGAACTGGGCCATAAAACTGCCGTAGGTGACCAGAATACCCAGCCCCTCTTTAGCGACCATGGCGGCAATGGCACCAAACACCGCAAAGGGCGCAAAGTTCATCACATAACCGGTCACTTTCAACATGATCTCGGCGGCGCTGGCCATCAGCATCACCACAGGCTTGGCCAGGTCCCCCAGTGCGGCCGCAGCCAGACCGAAAAAGAGTGAGAACACCACAATCTGCAGGATCTCGTTAGTGGCCATCGCTTCGACCACGCTCTTGGGGATGGCGTGGGTCACAAAATCTTTCAGGGTAATGGCACCGGCAGCAATACCCGAGCTGGCGGTGTCATTGGGCAGGGAGAGTGAGAGCCCCACCCCCGGCTGCATCAGGTGGACCATTGCCAACCCCAGGCTCAGGGACATCAGAGAAGCCAGCATAAACCAGCCGAGGGTCTTGGCACCGATACGCCCCACGGTGCGGGTGTCGCCCATCTTGGCGATGCCGACCACCAGGGTAGTGAAGACCAGGGGAGCGATGATCATCTTGATCAGGCGCAGGAAGATATCGGTCAGGATGGTGATGTTATTGGCGAAATCCGCTGCCTGATCGACCGCAAACAGGCGATAGCCCTGTCCGGTGAGGATGCCAAACATCATGGAGATGAGGATGGCGACCGTCAGTTTATTCATTTTCATGGGGGAGTCCCGGGTTTGATTGGTGCAAGCTGTGTTGGGTTAGATAGGCGTCACAACAGTCCGTTTCTGTGATCCTGGCCGTTGATTCCAGGGGGCCGGTATGCTTGGAGAATGCCTAAAAGCAGGGGGTAAATCTAGAGGTTGAAACCAGAATTTTATGCTGCCATTAGATGTATTAGATATGGAACTTGCCGAACAACGATATTAATCGCCGTTTATTTTTATTTCTGCGAGATATTTTGTTGATAACGCCTGAGGATCGACCGCGCGGGATAACAGCGTGACGGTCAGTAGCGCCGAGATGGTGTGTTGTACCTGCATCTGCGATATAAAGCGATCCGGTTCATCCTCGTCAAAGCCGAAGATAGGCCGTGATGGGGTTACCCTGACGGCATCGCGGTTAATGGTCAGCTCATCGACCTTGAGCCAAGCGTAACCATCCTCCAGCGCCAGCTCCCCTGCCCGCTTGAGCATATATTTGCGGGCAGTCTCTCGGTCCACCAGATCGTTACCAACGAACTCCAGTTGCCACTTGTCGGGGGCAAGCCGGGTCTGGGAGAAACCGGTCTGGCCGTTCCAGAACGACTTTTCACTATGGTAAGGGGTGGCGCAACCCACCAACAGCAGAGTGAGCATCAGCAGACAACAGGGTTTAGATACGGATGCAGACACGAGAGGCCTCGCCAGGCAAATGAGCAACAGAGTTGTTACTACACCATAAAGCGCGGTGGCAGCACAATCTGCTCACGCCAGCAGCGACCAGCATGCATCACCACATGCTTCACGCCTGTGCGGCGAATCGCAGGCAAAAGAAAAGGCCTTGTCGTTTGACAAGGCCTTTACCGGGGAATTTGGTCGGTGTGAGAGGATTCGAACCTCCGACCCTCTACACCCCATGCAGATGCGCTACCTGGCTGCGCTACACACCGACTAAAGTCAGCTCGGCTGACGGGGGCAGAGTTTATGGAGATGACCCCGCCCTGTCAACAGAGAAACGCCGCCAATTCCCCGGCCAGGGTGCGTTCGCCTGCTTTGCGAACAATCAGCGGTTAAAGGTCAGCCGCTTGCCCAGGATCTGGTCAGTCAGCTGGCCGTTTTGCCAGGCAATCTGACCGTTGACCAGGGTCATCTCTATCGTGCTGTGAAAGCGGTATCCGTTGAAAGGAGACCAGCCGCACAGATAGAGGAGGTTGTCATCGTTAACCACATAGGGCTTGCCCAGATCCAGCAGTACCAAATCGGCGAAGTAACCCTCGCGGATATAACCGCGATCTTCTACCTGAAAACGCTCGGCCACCGCGTGGGAGGTCTTCTTGACGATGGTTTCCAGCGAGAATACCCCGTTGTGGTAGAGCTCCAGCAGCGCCTGCAAAGAGTGCTGCACCAGCGGTACGCCGGACGGCGCCTTGAAATAGCTGTTCTGCTTCTCTTCCCAGGTGTGGGGTGCGTGGTCGGTGGCGATGATGTCGAGCACATCGTTGCGCACCGCATCCAGCAGCGCCTGCTGGTCAGCCGCGCTCTTCACCGCCGGGTTGCACTTGATCAGGCTGCCCTGGGTCTCGTAATCGGCCTCATTGAAGAACAGATGGTGCACACATACCTCGGCGCTGATGTTCTTGTCCTTGAGCTCCTTCAGGTCCGGAGTGGCGGTAAAGAGCGACAGCTCTTTCGCCGTGGTCAGGTGCAGCACGTGCAGCTTGGCACCGTACTGCTTGGCCAAAGAGACTGCCAGGCTGGAGGATTTGTAGCAGGCATCGGCGCTGCGGATGCGGCCGTGCTCGCCCATCGGCACATCTTCACCCCATTTGGCGCGGGCTTCGTCCTCCAGCACCTTGATGGTAGGCGTGTCTTCGCAATGGGTGACAATCATCACCGGGCTCTCGCGGAAGATGGCGGCCAGGGTCTCCTGATTATCCACCAGCATGTTGCCGGTCGAGGCCCCCATGAAGATCTTGATGCCACAAGACTGTTTCGGATCGAGCTTCTTGATCTCTTCCAGGTTGTCGTTGGTGGCACCGAGGTAGAAGCTGTAGTTGGCGACGGAGGAGTTGGCGGCGATCTGGTATTTGGCTTCGAGGGCGTCGAGGGTGGTGGTCTGGGGATTGACGTTGGGCATTTCCATGAAACTGGTGGTACCACCGGCCACGGCGGCGCGGGATTCGCTGGCGATGGTCCCTTTGTGGGTCAATCCCGGCTCTCGGAAGTGGACCTGATCATCGATCATTCCGGGGATCAGGTGACGACCTGCGGCATCGATAACCAGCGCATCGGGCGCCTCGATATCCGGGGCAATGCGGGCAATCCGTTCACCCTCGATCAACACATCAGAGGCATAGATACGGCCTTCGTTGACCAGGGTGGCATTCTTGATAAGCAGTCTGTTCATGGGGGGTTCCAGTTCCTTTGCCGATAATCGCGGGTCATAATAGCGCAAAACTGCCCTTTCTCTGTAGCAAGGCCTGACTGATGAAGTTATTTGTAAGAGATTTGACCGTGATCGACTCCAGCTACCTGTGCGAACGCCGCGGCATGGTGGGCGAGAGCTGGCTGGTAGACATTGAAATGAGCGGCGAGCTCAACGAAATGAGCATGCTGCTGGACTTTGGCCGGGTAAAGAAGCTGATCAAGTCGATCATCGATGACGAGGTGGACCACAAGTTGCTGGTGCCGACCGAGTGCCCGCTGATCCACGTCGAGACACTGGATGGTGACGAAAGCACGGTGGATCTGCTGCGCCCGGGGCGCTCCATCCATCTGCGCAGCCCGAGTCAGGGCTTTGCCTTTATCCCGGCCCCGCAGGTCGACAAGGAGTCGGTCACTCGCTACCTGCTGGCGGTGCTGGCCAAGCGCCTGCCAGGCAATATCAAGGATCTGTCGCTCACCCTGCGTCAGGAGGCGATCACCGGTGCCTTCTACCACTACAGCCACGGCCTGAAAAAGCACGACGGCAACTGCCAGCGCATCGCCCATGGCCACCGCTCCCCCATCGAGATCCATGTCGATGGTGAGCGCGACCAGGAGCTTGAGCTCAACTGGGCCGAACGCTGGGGCGATATCTACCTCGGCACCGAGGAGGACAAGGTGGCGCTGACCGAGCTCACCCTGAGCCCCCGTGCCGATGCCCAGCTTGGCGAGCATCACACCGGCTTCAAATATGTGGCGCCGCAGGGGCTGTTCCAGCTGGCCATCCCCAGCGCCGAGGTGGAGATGATCGATACCGACACCACGGTCGAGCTGCTGGCCTGCTACATCGCCCGCGAAGTAAAGAAGATGGTGGGCGACAAGTTCGTCAAAATTGTCGCCTATGAAGGGGTCGGCAAGGGCGCCATCGCCTACGCCTGACCCTTGCCAGTAATAGATAAGGCCCCGCATCTGCGGGGCCTTATGGTTGGCGGGATGGTGGTGCGTCTCAGGCGCTGAGCCGAAAGCGCTTGACCAGGCTCTCCTGCTGCTCGGCAAGGGAGTCCAGCTGCTGGCTGGTCTCGGCCACCCGCTCGATCCCCTGATAGTTGAGATCCGAGATATCGGAGATGCGGTTGAGGTTGGTGGCGATGTCGGCGCTGGTGGCCTGTTGCTGCTCGGCGGCAGAGGCAATCTGGCTCGACATGTCGCTGATCAGCACCACAATCCCCTGCACCTCCTCCATGGCGTTGTTGGCATGAGAGCTCTGATCCACGCAGCTGTCCATCTCGCGAGAGCACTCCTGCATCACGGTCACCGCCTTGGCGACCCCCTGCTGCAGGTTCTCGATCATGGTCTGGATCTCGCTGGTGGACTGGGCGGTACGGCCCGCCAGACTGCGCACCTCATCCGCCACCACCGCAAAGCCGCGCCCCTGCTCACCAGCGCGGGCCGCCTCGATGGCAGCATTGAGGGCCAGCAGATTGGTCTGCTCGGCAATGCCACGAATAACATCGAGGATGTTGCCGATCTGACTGCTCATGGCACTCACGTCACCAATCACCTTGCCGGTCTGTTGCAGCTTGCCCGCCAATTGATGAGTGGTGGTGATATTGCCAGCCATCACCTTGCGACCCATTTCTGACGCCTTCTCCACATCCATCACCCGCTCCAGGGTCTGGTTGGCAGCCTGAGCCACCTCCCGCACCGAGGCCTCCATCTGGGTCATGGCAGCAGCGACCGAGGCGGTCTCCTGCCGCTGCTTCTCCAGATCGGCCCGTACCGATTCGGTGGTGTGGCGGTTGCCGTGGGCGGCATCGTTAAGCTGGGCCGAGGCTTGTGAAAGCTGCGCCAGCACCTCCCCCATCTGGGCGATAAGCAGGTTGATCTGGCTGCCCAGCTGACCAAATTCGTTGTTGCTGCGAAAACCGATACGCTGGGTCATATCGCCCTGGGTCACTTCGGTCAGCACCCGCAACAGCTCTTTGAGCGGACGGCGAATGGCCTTACCCAGGGTATAAGCCACCAGCATGGCGATCAGGATAGCAACCGCTATGCTGGTTCCCTGGGTCAGGGTGCTCTGGCGCTGCGCAGCTTTGGCATGCTGAATGCTCTGGTTCATCAGCTGCTGGCTCTGCGCGGTGATCCGCTCAAGTCGGTTCTGGATCTCGACAATCAGGGCGCTGGCCTGCTTGCTCTTCTCCCGCATCTGTTCCTGCTGCTGCATCAGCACCAGATATTGGGCCAGTACACCTTCATTACCTGTGGTATCGCGCACGAAACCATGGATGTAGTGACCCATGTTGTTGTCGAAATCCTTGAGCTCCCCTTGCAGATCCTTGATGGTGCTGTTGAACCCCTCAATCTGCATCCTGTTGCGTTTAAGGGCACCCTCAATGGGTGCGGGAATAGTCTGGTTGAGGGCGTCCATGGTGGAGAGTTCGATGGCGGAGAGTTTGGTGGTCAGGGTCTCGGAGAGCATCTTGATAAAGCTGTCGTCGATGGTGATCATCATATCACCCAGGTTCTTCTTGAACTGAGGCAAGCTGACCTGAAACTGTCCCTTGGCCAGATTGACTTTGTGCAACCGGGTAAGCAGTGCTTCGTGTTCACCGGGCAAGGTGTCGGTCAGTTGCAGGTATTGCTGAACCTGCTGGCCAAGGGCGGCCATCTCCCCCTGCAGTGCAGGGTGAGCTGCAACCTGTTCACCCAGTGTTGCCAGGGTCTGGTCAACCTGAGCTTTGGCCTGCTTCAACTTGGCCACTTCGGTCGGCAGCTGTTTGAGGTCCTGCTCGGTGAGCACATCCCCCAGCCACTTGTTGGCGCTGAGCAGGGTGATCTGGGTCTGACTGCTGGCAATCACCAGCGGCATCGACTGCTGGGTAACCTGCTCCAGCGCGTTCCCCAGGGTCTCCTGACTACGAAATGTGAGTAGTGAACTGGCCCCCATCACGGCCACCAGGATCGCGAAGCCAAGATAGACTCGCTGCAAGATGGAGAGATCCGACATTGTTTGTTTCATTATTATCCCGCTGTATATGCAAAAGTCCCTTGCCTGAGTACCCCGTCCTTTTGATACCCTGCAGACCACCCTCAACAGGCGCTGCAGCTGACGTTCCTCTGGCTATCGGTATTTTTAACAATAACTGAAGGGAATGGGACATCAGCTGTGTCAAATGTCGGCTTGTGTCACACTTGGCGTGCTGCTCGCCCCCCTTTCGGGAGCCGCTTGGGGTTCTAGTTCAATTTTCTGTTTCCTATAGGGAGTTAGCCATGGCGCAAGAAACCATTTTCAGCAAAATCATCCGTAAAGAGATCCCCGCCGACATCCTTTACCAGGACGATCTGGTCACTGCATTTCGCGATATCCAGCCCAAGGCCAAGACCCATATCCTGATCATCCCCAATGTGCTGATCCCCACCGTCAATTATGTGGAAGCCGAACATGAACTGGCCCTTGGCCGGATGTTCACTGTGGCCCGCAAACTGGCCGCCGAGGCGGGTATCGCCGAAGATGGCTACCGCCTCATCATGAACTGCAACCGCCACGGTGGGCAGGAGGTCTACCATATCCACCTGCATCTGGTCGGCGGCCAGCCGCTGGGGCCGCTGCTCAGCCTGTAATGCATCGATACCGCTTCACCTGCCGCAGCGCCCTGTTGCTCTGCGGCGCCCTGCTGTTGCTGGGGGGGTGCGCCTCCCGCTGGCAGGATATGTTCGTCTCCTACTCCGATCAGATGGTGCCCCTGCGCAACCAGCTGCTGCTAGGCCATGCCGCCGAGGCGCTGCCCGAGGTACGCGACTCCACCCTCGGCGATGACACCTTTGTCCTCGATCGCCTTGAACAGGGGCGTATTGCCTGGCTGGCCGGTCAGGATGCTGGCAGCAAGCAGGCGTTCACCGCCGCCGACAACCGCCTTGAGTGGGAAGATAATCAGGCACAATACCGGCTGAGCCACGGGTTCGATCAGGTGGGTAGCCTGCTCACCAACGATCAGTCTATGGCCTATCGTACTCCCGATTACGAACGCACCATGCTGCACCACTATCTGGCCCTCAACTACCTGCAACGGGGGGATGCCGATGGCGCCCTGGTGGAGGTGCGCCGGGCCAATCAGGTGCAGGAGCAGGCCCTGAAACGGCGAGCCGACGAGGTGCGCAAGGCAGAGGATAAGCGCGAAGAGGCCGAGGCCGATATCACCACTGAAGGCGAAATGCGCCAGCTGATGTCGCGCGGCGCACCGGATCTCGACCGGCTGATCGGCAAGGTCAAGAACGGTTTCCAGAACGCCTACACCTTCTATTTTTCCGCCGTGCTCTATGAGGCGGCCGGGGATCTCAACGACGCCTGGGTCGACTATCAGCGCGGCTACCAGATAGCGCCGGACAACCGCAGCCTGCAAGATGCCTTACTGCGCCTGGCTGTGCTGCGTGGCTCACCGGACGAGATCCGCGCGACCGAGAAAAAGGTGGGCCGCAAAGCGCTGCCCCTTGCGAAAGATCAAGGCCAACTGGTGGTGCTGTTTGAAGATGGCTTGATCCCGGCGCGGCGCGAGCTGTTCCTGCCGCTGCCCATCTCCACTTCCAGCGGCGATTTTCGTACCTTTACCGTGGCCATCCCCTATTACGATAATCGGGCCAGCGACACCGGCCCGCTGACGTTGGAAGTCGGCAAGGGGGCCTGGCAGACCAGCGAGCTGGTCAGGCTGGAAGCGCTGGCCGCCAAAGATCTGCAAGAGCGGCTGCCCGGCATGCTGACCCGCCAGGCGCTGCGACTGGTGGCCAAGGAGCAGATGCGCCGCACCGCCGCCAAAGAGGGGGGCGATCTGGGCAATATTCTGGTGGGGATCTTCAATACCCTCTCGGAGCGAGCCGATACCCGCAGCTGGCTGACGCTACCAGCGCAGGCATCAAGCTGGCAGGGGATGGTGCCGGCAGGTGACATCAACCTCACCCTGAGCGCGGGGGCTGCGCAGCGGCAATTGCCGCTGACCATTCATAGCGGCCGTACCACCCTGGTGTGGGTACAGCGCCTCGGCGCTGGTCTGACCACCCGGGTGATGCCGCTCTGAGCAGATGGCAAAGAGAGATGAGCAAGACAATTAACCGGGCAGGCTCACACGCGGCCCCACTCACCCCGATTAAGGAGAGCAAGATGAAAGCATACGGGTTGGCCCTCGGGATCGCGCTGCTGCTGACCGGCTGCGCCACCAACACCTCAGGCGTGGCGCTCTATGGCCCGGCGGGCGGTGCAGCCACGCAGGAGCCGCATCAAAACGTCAACGTCACCCTGACCGAGCTGAGCCGCCGTGAACAGAACGGCCTGCTGCAGGTCAATGTGGCCGCCGCCAGCACCCAGCGCGGCGATAACAAGCTGCAATATATCTTCTATTGGTATGATGACGCCGGTCAGGAGGTCGCCAGCGATGGCCGCGGCTGGACCCCCATCAAGCTGCATGGCTATCAGACCCGCACCCTCTCCGCCCTGGCCCCCAGCCCGGCGGCGCAGGGTTACCGGATTTACGTACGCGAAGTGATTGAGGAATCCAACTGATGAAAATGAATCATGCCCTGCTGATATTGACCTCTGCATTGCTCTTGGGCGGCTGCTCCAGCACCACCGTCAGCTATGGCGATCCCACTGAAACCGAAACCGTCACCGTCGATTATGGCTCGACCGACCTGCAGGCTATCGCCGACAAGATGGCGGACTCCATGCTGGCCTCCCCCGCTACCAGCGAGATCACCGCTGGCGGGCGTCCGGTGATGTTTATGGACTCTATCCGCAACAAGACCTCCGAGCACATCGATACCGAAGCCATCACCGATACCATCCGCACCAAGTTGCTGCGGGCCGGTAAGTTCCGCTTCGTCGACATGAGCAAGGTGGCCGCCGTCAAGCAGCAGCTCGAATACCAGCAGAGCAGCGGCATGGTTGACCCGGCCTCCATGGTACGACTGGGCAAGCAGACCGGTGCCCGCTACATGGTCTATGGCAACCTCGCCAGCATCGTCAAGGACAACGGCAAGGTGAAGGATGTCTACTACC
Source organism: Aeromonas australiensis (assembly GCF_000819725.1). GTDB lineage: Bacteria > Pseudomonadota > Gammaproteobacteria > Enterobacterales > Aeromonadaceae > Aeromonas > Aeromonas australiensis. The sequence continues at coordinate 35,825 of NZ_CDDH01000012.1, forward strand.
AGATGACCATGAACCTGATGGATCTGCAAAGCGGCGAGCTGCTGTGGGCCGATCAGAAAGAGATCCGCAAACAGGCGAAGAAATCCACCTTTGGCTGGTAACAGGCTCCCGCTGACGGGCAACTGTGATCCGTTGCTGGCCAGCCTGCCCGCCCCCTGGCGAGAGGGCACATTGATACCACTCGGGGTGGGGCTGACCAACTGCAACTATCGACTGCACCTCCCCTCCGGGCGCAGTTACTTTTTGCGTCAAGGCCACCCCGATCCGCTTCGTCTTGGCATCGACCGAGCTACCGAGTGGCAGCTTTATCAGGGGGCGATGACCGAAGGGCTGGCGCTGCCTTGCCACTATGGCGATCCCGCCAGCGGCCTGATGCTACTCGAATGGTGCGATGAGCCAAACTGGACGGTCGCGGCGCCACCGGCCGCCGATCAGCCCCTGCTGCTGGCAGAGGTGCTGCGCAAGCTCCATTGCTTGCCGCTACCTGCGGTGGTGATGGCGGTGCGAGCTCACGCTGCGGGCTATCGCGCCCGCCTGGCCCACACTCCCTCCTGGCTGCCCGCGCTGGAGCGGGGCTTGCTCGCCTGCAGTGAGCCAAATGATTGCTGGCGCCCTTGCCACCATGATCTCAATCCGGCTAACTTGTTGGGAAGCAAACCCTGGGTCATCGATTGGGAATACGGCGCGACCGGGCACCCCGGCTTTGAACTCGCCAGTATCCAGCGAACCCATGAGTGGCCCGCCGAGCGGCGTGACGAGCTGGAAGCGCACTATCTGCTGGCCCTGCCGCGCCACCAGTGGCCCGATTTTCAGAGCGAGGCGTTTTTACCCTGGGTCGACTATATCGGCCTGCTCTGGGCCCTGCTGATGGCAGAGCGACAGCCCTCACTCGACTATGACACCCTGATCGCCATCAACCGGCAACGACTGGAGTAACAGATGATAAACAAGGTGCGCTGGCACAAGCCGAAAACCTGGGGTCTGCTGCTGATCGCCCTGCTGCTGACCGGCTGCTCTACCCGGGTGATCTACTACTGGCTCGATACCGCCATCATCTGGCAGCTGGATGACTATTTCGCCCTCTCCTCCTCTCAAAAGAAACTGCTCAGTCGTGAAGTGAAGGGGTTGATGGCCTGGCACCGACAGCATGAGCTGCCTCGCTACGCCAAGGATCTCGACGCGCTGGCCAAGGCGGTCGCCAGCCCCATGACGCCGGCCCAAATTGCCACTCATCTCGATACGGCTCAGCACAGCCTCACGCGCACACTGGAAAATACCATTCCCCGGACCGTCAAGCTGGCACGCACCCTCACCGACGAGCAGGTGGCCCGCTTTATGACCGACAGGGTTAAGCGGCAACAGGATCGCCAGCGCGATTTTGCCACCGAATCCCGCGAACAGATGCTGGCGGAGTTTCGCGACAAGATGAACAAACGACTCACATTCTGGATTGGCAAAGTAAAGCCTGCTCAGGAACCGCTGGTGGCCCAGTGGGCCGAGTGGCAGTACGAGCTGATGCCCCCCTGGCTGGAATTTCAGGAGTCCTGGACCCTGGAGCTGGACCGGCTAATGAAGCAGCGGCAAAACCCGGACTTTAGTCAGGCGTTGAGCGCCCTGCTGGCCGAAGGGGATGGCCTGATGGATGGCCGCTTTACCGGCTATACCGAGCAGTCTCGCCAGCGTACCGTCAACTGGCTGAGTGACCTCAGTCAGTCGCTGGATATCTCCCAGCGTGCCCATCTCTACTCCCTGCTCAAGGGTTATGCCCGTGACTTCAACAAGATGGGTGGCCGTTGATACGATGACCGGACAGGCATCAACAACTCGCTATGACCTTGTTACAGATAAGGGCTTGTGGTAGCTTGCACACTCTATTTTTCTGGAACTGACTCTTTGCGCCTTATCGACAAAGTCAAACTGGTGCTGGTAACCCTGGTTATCGCCCTCACCCTGCTTTGTTCCATCGCACGAATGGAAGGCACGCTGCTACCCGTATCTCCCCACAGTGAACAGCAGCAGACTCAGGTGTTCAATCAGCTTAGCGACAGTGATGATGGCCTCATCAAGTTTGTTGGCAGCCATCAAAATCATCTGCTTCGCCTAGAACAGTCCCTGCGTGATGACCATCAACCCAAAAGTGTGGTCTATGAACTGATCATGAGCTGGTCTGCCCAGGCCATCCTGCTGTTGCTGCTCGGTTGGCTGTTACTTACGCCCGAGCTCTATCACAGACAGAGTTTTCGCGATCGCTTCGGTGCGATCCATCGGCACCATCTACAGCGCCAACATCTCCAGTACCGCTTTACCCAGAGTTATCTGATCGCCTGACCCGAGGGGTTGGCGCATCGACTGTTTGTACCTCTCCTCTTCCTGACGGATCCGGCTGCTGCCTGATCCGCATCTGATGCATCCCATTTTTTGCGCCTTGCCGAGCCTTGCTGCTATGGCCAGCGCACCATTCTCCTGACAGAGGCTTATTTGCCATGAGAAAGAGCAATCGCACCATTCTTAACCGCATGAGCAAGTGGCAGTATGCACTGCTGCTGTTGATGCTGTTGACCTTTACCTTTTACTCCCTGCCCACCTTTTTTGGTGAGCAACCCTCCCTCGGCCTGCACGGACAGCAGCGCCTGACCAACCAGCAGCAGATGTTGCTGAGCGACACCCACCTGACACCGGTCAAGGTGATCGAGCAACCTGAGCGGGTTGAGCTGGTGTTTGCCAGCCAGGGCGAGCAGCAGCGCGCCAAGCAGTTGCTGGAACAACAAGGGGTCGACAGTGCCGCGCTGACCCTGGAGTTTCACTCCAATGCGCCGGCCTGGATCACGCGTCTGGGCGCCGATCCCATCAAGCTGGGGCTCGATCTGCGAGGCGGCTCCCAGCTGCTGATCGGGGTGGACGTGGATTTTGTTATCGACACCCAGACCAAAAATCTGGTGGATACCCTGCGTACCCGCTTCCGTGAAGCCAACCTGCGCGGCGCCAGCGTCACGCGCACGACACAAGGCGCGGTAGCCGTCACCCTGCCGGAGGTCGCCGAACAGGAGAGCTGGCTCGCCATCATCAAGGAGAGTGCCGGTACCCGTCAGGATCAGTGGAAGCTGACCCGCTCCGGCAATGATCTGAAACTGGTGCTGAGCGAGGCGGAGCGCACCCTGCTGGCCAACAATGCTGTGACCCAGAACCTGTCGATCCTGAAAAAGCGGATCAACGAACTCGGCATCGTCGAAGCCTCGGTGGTGCGTCAAGGGCAAGATGGCATTCGTATCGAACTGCCCGGGGTACACAACCCCAAGCAGGCAAAAGAGGTGATCGGGGCCACCGCCTCCCTGGCCTTCTACGAAGCCAAAGCCGACAGCCACTTCTATATCGCCGATCGCAACGGCCAGGCCGTCGGCATGGCACGCAAGCCGGTACTGACCGGCGAGCACATCGTCGATGCCCGCGCCAACATGGGCGAAATGGGCCAGCCCCAGGTCAATATCGTGCTCGACACCCTGGGTGGCAGCAAGATGAACCAGTTCAGTCGCCAGCACGTGGGCAAGCCGATGGCGACCGTTTTCACCGAGTACAAAACCAACGCCCAGGGCAAACTGCGCGCCCAGAGCGAGGTGATCAACGTCGCCACCATCCAGACCGCCCTTGGCAATCAGTTCCGCATCACCGGCATTGGCAGTCTGCCGGAGGCGCAAGAGCTGGCCATGCTGCTGCGTGCCGGTGCCCTCACCGCCCCGCTCAAGATCCTCGAAGAGCGGTCTATCGGTCCGACGCTGGGGATGCAGAATATCGAGGCAGGCTTCACCGCGCTGGCCTTCGGCATGGCAGGCATGATGCTGTTCATGATGGCCTGGTATCGCAAGTTCGGCTGGGTTGCCATCACGGCGCTGGTCGCCAACCTGTTGATGCAGGTGGGGATGCTGGCGGTGCTGCCGGGCGCCGTGCTGACCCTGCCGGGGATCGCCGGTCTGGTGCTGACGGTGGGCATGGCGGTGGATACCCATGTGCTGATCTTCGAGCGGATCAAGGACCGGCTGCGAGAAGGGGGATCGCTGGCCAACGCCATCGATTTTGGCTACCGCTCAGCCTTCCACACCATTTTCGATGCCAACATCACCACCCTCATCTGTGCCGTGGTGCTCTACTCCATCGGCTCCGGGCCGCTGCAGGGCTTCTCCGTCACCCTTATTCTGGGTCTGCTCTCCAGCATGATCACCGGGATCTGGGGCACCCGCGCCATCATCAACCCCCTGTGGGGACGCAGCAGCGAGCGCGCGCTGAAGGTGTAACGGGACAGCTGTCCCTCTGATGAGCAGCTTTGGCGGCGGTATCGGCCATGGATATGGCCGGGGCATGCCAAAGCAGAACCTTTTCCCCGGCGTGTTGCGACACGTCGTGATGGGCCAACAGCCTGATGCTGGCTGGCCAAGGAGAGAATTATGTTGAGAATGATCGTTGCCATGGGGCTGACCCGTTGGCGCTATATCGGCCTGTGGGCTTCCATCATGCTGACCGTGGCCAGCGTCGCCATCTTGCTGGTGAACGGCCTGACCCTGGGGCTCGATTTTACCGGCGGGGTGCTGCTGGAGTTTCATATCCAGACCCTGAAAGAGGCCCATGAGCTCAATGCCATGCTGGTCTCACCGCTGGCGGGCGCCGTTGAGCTGAGCTCCGCCGGTATTCCCGGCGAGTGGTTGATCAAGTTGCCCCCCCACGAACTGCCCTGGCCCGCGGCGGATCTCGCCACCATGCTGACCCAGCAGCTGGGGATGCCGGTCGAGCTGTTGCGCACCACTATCGTTGGCCCTCAGGTGGGTGCCGAGCTGTTCCAGCAGGGGATGCTGGCGGTGCTGGTGGCGTCGCTGGCGATGTCGGCCTATCTGGCGTTTCGCTTCGAGTGGCGTCAGGCCATCGGCATCCTGCTCTCGGTGGTCCATGACGCCATCGTCGCACTGGGAGTGCTGTCACTCTTTCAGATCGAATTCGATCTGAACATTATCGCCGGGCTGATGGCGGTGATCGGCTACTCCCTCAACGACAGCATCGTCATCTCGGACAGGCTGCGTGACCTGTTGAGTTCGCGCACCCAGATGGGGATCCATGAGTGCTCCGATGTGGCGATCAAGGCGACCTTCAGCCGCACCATGATCACCTCGGGTACCACCCTGTTTACCGTGGGCGCCCTGCTGCTGTTTGGTGGTGATGCCCTCTACGGCTTCTCCTTCACCCTGTTTGCCGGGATCCTGGTGGGCACCGTCTCTTCCATCACCGTCGCCTCGACCGTGCAGGAGCTGCTGGGCCTCACCCCGCAGGCCTATCAGAAAAAAAATGATGAGTCGCTGGCCAACGCAGCATGACTCCGGGTGGTTGCTTATTGCGCCCCTGCCAATGGCAGGGGCTTACTGCGACATCCATCGGTTAGATCCACAAGAAGGCGCAGGCAACTTGTCAACAAGGGGAATGTCAGGGTTTGCGACTAATAACAAATAGGTCATTTTATTACGTTTAAAACTTTAAAGTGTGACTGAAAGCACTTTCTTTAGGGCTCAAAAGCGGCAACATTGTGGTGATTTATCTACAAAGGGATATGAGATGTTGTTACAACCTGCCAATACAGCAAAATCCAGACAGTTGCTGAACGAGACCATGGCTTTGGTGCTCGCAGGAGGGCGGGGGAGTCGCCTCAAACAGTTAACCGACAACCGTGCCAAGCCTGCTGTTCATTTCGGCGGCAAGTTCCGCATCATCGATTTCGTACTCTCCAACTGCATCAACTCCGGTATCCGTCGGGTCGGTGTCGTGACCCAGTACAAATCCCACAGCCTGTTGCGCCATCTCCAATCGGGCTGGTCTTTCCTGCGTTACCAGATGAACGAGTTTATCGATCTGCTCCCTGCCCAGCAGCGGGTGGATGAGGTGAACTGGTATCGGGGGACCGCCGATGCGGTCTACCAGAATCTGGATATCATTCGTGATCACGCCCCCAAATATGTCGTGGTGCTGGCAGGGGATCACATCTACAAGATGGATTACGCCGCCATGCTGCTCGACCATGTCAATATGGGGGCCAAGGTGACGGTCGCCTGTATCGAGGTGCCACGCAGTGAAGCGAGTGCCTTCGGAGTGATGGCGGTAGATGATGATCGCAAGATCAACGCCTTTGTCGAGAAGCCTGCCAACCCGCCCGCCATGCCGGGCAAGGAAGATACCGCACTGGCCTCCATGGGGGTCTATATCTTCGATGCCGAGTATCTCTATCAGCTGCTGGAAGAGGACATTGCCAACGAGCAGTCTCACCACGATTTCGGGATGGATGTGATCCCCCGCGTGGTCAATGAGGGCACAGCATTTGCCCACCCGTTTGGCATGTCCTGCGTCGGCTGCTCGACAGACCGCCGCCCCTACTGGCGCGATGTGGGCACGGTGGACTCCTTCTGGGAGGCCAATATGGATCTCGCCTCTGTGACTCCGGAGCTCGACATCTACGATCAGGATTGGCCCATCTGGACCAGTCAGAACATGACTCCGCCCGCCAAGTTTGTGCAGGACAGAAACGGCCAGCACGGCATGACCATCAACTCGATGTTCTCCGGCGGCACCATCGTCAGCGGCTCCTTTATCCTGAGTTCGGTGCTCTTTACCAATGTGCGGGTTCACTCTTTCTGCACCCTGGATCAGGCGGTGATCTTCCCGGGTGTGGAGATCGGTGCCGGTTGCCGACTGCGCCGGGTGGTGATCGACAAGGGATGCAAGCTGCCGGAAGGGATGGTGATCGGTGAAAATGCCGATGAAGATGCCCGCCGCTTCCATCGCTCCGAACAGGGGATCGTTCTGGTCACCAAACCCATGCTTGATGCCCTGGCAAAGACGCAACACAAACGTGCGGTAGAACAAACCGTGCCGGCATAACGCGCCATTTAGCACGGTTATCGCAGCCGAAAACGGGAGCCCTTGCAGGCTCCCATTTTTTTACTGTCACGAGACCGGCCATGCGGCAGCCAACCGTAAACATAAGATTACAAAAAAAACCTTCCCATGAACCAAAAATGGTAATTCATCCAAATTTCTGGTGATGAGCAGCACGTTTATATTGCCATAAGGCTACTTAATTCCTTATTCACACTTGAATATTGGCGTTTCATTGGTATTGTGGTGGCCACCCGTAACGAAAAAAGAACTTTCGTAAATAAAAAATTACAGCTAGTGGTATTAAAACCAGCGTGCTGACTGTGGCGAGGCAAAGAGGCTATGCAACGAGATCCCCTGAACAATATCCATATCCAGTCCGAACAAGTGATGATCACCCCTGCCCAGCTCAAGGAGAAGTTACCCATCTCCGATAAGGCTCTGGCATTCGTGCAAGGGGCCCGCACTACCATCGCCAACATCATTCATCGTCGCGATCACCGCCTGCTGGTGATCTGTGGTCCCTGCTCCATCCACGACATGGACGCCGCCAAAGCATACGCAACCCGGCTCAAAGCATTGCATGATGCCTACCAAGACTCGCTCTACATCGTCATGCGGGTCTACTTTGAGAAGCCACGCACCACGGTCGGCTGGAAAGGGTTTATCAACGACCCCAATCTGGATGGCACCTTCAATGTGGAGTTAGGGCTACACCGGGCCCGCGAGTTGCTCTGCTGGCTGGCGGAGCTGGAGTTGCCGCTGGCCACCGAAGCGCTCGATCCCATCAGCCCGCAATACCTGGCTGAGCTCTTCTCCTGGTCAGCCATTGGGGCCCGCACCACCGAATCCCAGACCCACAGAGAGATGGCGTCCGGCCTCTCCATGCCGGTGGGCTTCAAGAACGGCACCGATGGTAATCTCGGCACCGCCATCAATGCGCTGCAGGCGGCCTCCTCCCCTCACGCCTTTATGGGGATCAACCAGCAGGGCCAGGTTGCGCTGCTGCAGACCCAGGGCAACCCGGATGGCCACGTGATCCTGCGCGGCGGCAAACATCCCAACTATGACTCGGTCAATGTGTCGCTGGCGGAAGAGGCGCTGGAGCAAGCGGGCCTGCTGCCCAGCCTGGTGGTGGATTGCAGCCATGGCAACTCCAGCAAGGATCACCGCCTGCAGCCCAAGGTGGCGGACAACGTGATCCACCAGATCCAGGAGGGCAACCGTTCAATCATCGGAGTGATGCTCGAATCCAACCTGTTCGAAGGTAACCAGTCCAGCGAGCAGCCCAAGTGCGAGATGCGCTACGGCGTCTCCATCACCGATGCCTGTATAGACTGGGAGACCACGGATGCGCTGCTGGCCCGCTGCCACAGCCAGTTGCAAGCACCACTTTTGGCCAGAACCAGAGCATAAGCCGTGGTATCTTGTTGTAACTGATTGAACCATAGAGGTATCACTGTTCACGCGGTGATACCTTGTTGCCTCTTGAATTTCAGGGCGTCGCTGCGGGCGGCGCCGGTAGGGACCGGACATGGCTGAAGAGTTGAATGCCCTCAGGGACAAGATAGATGTGGTGGACCAGCAGCTGATTGATCTGCTGGCTGCCCGTCTGGCGCTGGTGGGGGAAGTGGGGGAAGTGAAGAGTCGGCACGGCCTGCCCATCTATGCACCGGATCGGGAGGCGAGCATGCTGGCCCGCCGCCGCGCCGAGGCCGAACAGCTGGGAGTACCCGGGGATCTCATCGAGGATGTGCTGCGCCGGGTGATGCGCGAATCCTACATTCTCGAGTCCGCCAGTGAAAAAGATAACCACTTCAAGTGCATGAAGCCGGATCTTGGCAAGGTGGTCATCATCGGCGGTCAGGGCCAGCTGGGCCGCCTGTTTGGCAACCTGTTCAGCCTCTCTGGCTACCGGGTCGAGACCCTGGAGCAAGCCGACTGGCCCCGTGCTGACGAGCTCCTCGCAGGTGCCGGTCTGGTGATGGTGGCGGTGCCCATCGATATCACCTGCCAGGTGATCGATCGGCTCGGCAACCTGCCCCCCCACTGCCTGCTGGTGGATGTCACCAGCGTGAAGGCGGCGCCGCTTGAACATATGCTGGCGGTACATCAGGGGCCGGTATTGGGACTGCACCCCATGTTCGGGCCGGATGTGGCGAGCCTCGCCAAGCAGGTGATTGTCTGCTGTCAAGGGCGCGAGCCCGCCGCCAGCCAGTGGTTGCTGGATCAGATGACTATCTGGGGGGCGCGTTTGCAACAGGTAGAAGCCAGGGCCCACGATGAGGCGATGACCCTCATCCAGGCGCTGCGCCACTTCGCTACTTTTGCCTATGGCTGGCACCTCTCCCGGGAGCAGGCCAACATCGACCGCCTGCTGGCGTTGAGCTCCCCCATCTACCGGCTGGAGCTCGCTATGGTGGGGCGGCTGTTTGCCCAAGATCCCCACCTCTATGCCGATATCATTTTGTCATCACCGCAGAATCTGGCGATGATCCGCCGCTACTACCAAAACTTTGGCGAAGCGCTGGGGCTGCTGGAGCGGGGGGACAGGGATGGCTTCATCGCAGCCTTCTCACAGGTCTCCGGTTTCTTCGGCGAACACGCCGACCAGTTCCTGCGGGAAAGCCGTATGCTGCTGGCCCAGGCCAACGATCGCCGCCAACACGGCTGACTCTGCCAACAAGAGCAATCCCTCATCAATAGCACGTCAAACCTGCCAGCGGGTTGCCATTCTCTGAGGCAACCCGCTTGATTGGCTATCTGTAAACTGCACTACCTGATTGTGGCCATCTTTCTGACACACGCCTGCTCCCTTTCATCCACCCGCTTGGCAAACCAGGCTGTGGTGAGATTGCGGGTGATTTTCGGACTCTTTAGCTGAATACCGGGCAGGATGGCGCGGGGCTGTCGCTTGCCCGCTTGCTTGTCGGCCAGGGTAAAGATGCGATGGTAGAGATCGGTCTTGGCGAATTCGGCGCTATCCCCTTTGCGCAGGCTCTGGCGAATCGCCTGTTTGCTCATATTGACCCGGCTGGCGAGGCTGTAGACGGCCAGTTCGGTGTTGCCCGGCAGATCCGAGTCATAGCGGATCAGATCCCCGTCCAGCGCCAGTGGCTTGCCACTCAAGCGGCTGACGGCGGCCTGAAAAGCGGCATTGCGGCTGGCATACCAGCCGGCGTTGAAGTCGGCAAAGCGGTAGAGGGTATCCGGGTAGTCAGCGGGATAACCGAAGATATGTTTGGTGCCAAACCAGATGCCGCCGCGACGGGTAAAGACTTCGTGGCGAATGGACTCCTTGACAGGATAGGGGTAGCCACGGGCATTGGCCTCGGCAAAGGCCACGCTCACCTGCATCGGGCCGCCGGTACGCACCGGGTTGAGGTTGCCAAACAGCGTCTTGCCCATCGGTAACATGCCGATCATGTCTTCGAAAATTTCGCTCATCTCCCGCTCGGTACGCAACTTGTCGATCCGCTCGGCGTAACTCTTGCCGGTGGGCGAGTTGATGGAGAGCGCGGCCCGTACCATAAACTCGGGGATCAGCAGCTTGCTGGCGCGGGCGTTGATCTCTTTCCAGGCGATCTTGTTGAGATTGGGCACCACAGGGTCGGCCTGATAGGTCGCCTCCTGCTCCGCCACCGCCAGCACGCTACAGACGTTGTGATCATTAACCATCACCCCCTGGGTGGTGAGCGCCGTCACCACGTCGTTGGCCCAGCCCTGTTTGTCAGGCACCTGACGGGGCAAGAAGCGCACGATGCGACTTTTCATATCCGCCGGTTTGCGCGGCTGCATGGCAGGCGGCGTTTTGGGGGGGCTCACGCTCGCCTCTTTGGCAGGCGCCGAGGCGGGATCACTGGCACAACCGGCCAGCAGCAGGGCAGAGCAGAAGGCAATAAGACGACAGAAAGGCAACGCGGTCATATGCATATCCATTTTTGTAGGCCCGACAGGCTGCGCCGCTGGCACTGTACTGACAAGCAAAGTGGGGTCATTGTAGAGGATTGCCTGCTGCAGTTGAAACCCGCGCTCTCAGCATCCCCTCCCCTTGCCTGCTGTAGCCACCCCACGCGCCATCCGTTGTCTGCGATGGGGAAGACATGACCTTCCTCAATGGCTCACCCGGCCCGAGCCGAACAGTGAACGCCAGATAAAAAGAAACCCCCGCCATCGCTGGCGGGGGTTGGTCGTCTGGCAAGTCAGGCTCAAAACCTTAGCGGTTCTTCACCTTCTGGTGCAGCTCCTGCACCGAGTTGACGTTGGCGGTGGCATCCACGCTGATGGCCATGCAGGTGGCGAACGCCTCATTCATGGTGGTGGTATACGCCACCTTGTTCTGCAAGGCGGCGCGACGCAGCTGCTTGGAGTCCTGGATCGCCACCCGCCCTTCGGCGGTGTTGACGATATAGGTGTACTCGCCATTCTTGATGCGGTCGAGAATGTGCGGGCGACCTTCATGCACCTTGTTGACCAGACGCGGGTTGATGCTCGCTTCACCCAGTGCGACCGCGGTGCCGTGAGTGGCATCCAGCTCGTAGCCCAGCTCCAGCAGCTTGGCAGCCAAGTCGACCACCTGCGCCTTGTCGCTGTGACGCACTGACAAGAGGGCACGACCCTCTTTCGGTACCGCGTTGCTGGCGCCCAGCTGCGCCTTGGCATAGGCCTCGGCAAAGCTGCTGCCCACCCCCATTACCTCACCGGTAGAGCGCATCTCCGGCCCCAGCAGCGGGTCAACCCCCGGGAACTTGGCGAACGGCAGTACCACCTCTTTCACCGAGTAGTAGGGCGGGATGATCTCTTTGGTGAAGCCCTGTTCTTGCAGCGACTGACCGGCCATCACGCGGGCGGCAATCTTGGCCAGCGGGGCACCGGTCGCCTTGGAGACAAACGGTACGGTACGGGCAGCACGCGGGTTCACCTCGATGAGGTAGATGTCATCGCCCTTGACCGCGAACTGCACGTTCATCAGGCCGATAACGCCGAGCTCCAGCGCCAGCTTGCGCACCTGTTCGCGGATCTCGTCCTGAATTTTCTTGGACAAGGTATAGGGAGGCAGGGAGCAGCCGGAGTCACCGGAGTGGATACCGGCCTGCTCGATGTGCTCCATGATGCCGCCGATGACTACATCGGTGCCGTCGCAGATGGCATCCACGTCCAGCTCGGTGGCATCGTCCAGGAAGCGGTCCAGCAGTACCGGCGATTCGTTGGAGACGCTCACCGCCTCGGCGAAGTAGCGACGCAGATCCTGCTCGTCATAGACGATTTCCATGGCGCGGCCACCCAGCACGTAGGAGGGGCGAACCACCAGCGGGTAGGTAATGCGCTCGGCCAGCAACACCGCCTGCTCCAGCGCGGTGACGGTGCCGTTTTCCGGCTGCTTGAGGCCAAGACGCTCGACCGCAGACTGGAAGCGCTCGCGGTCTTCGGCGCGGTCGATGGCATCCGGGCTGGTACCGATGATCGGCACGCCGTTGGCTTCCAGTGCACGGGCCAGTTTCAGCGGGGTCTGGCCACCGTACTGGACAATCACGCCCTTGGGTTTTTCGATGCGCACGATTTCCAGCACATCTTCCAGGGTCACCGGCTCGAAGTAGAGACGATCCGAGGTGTCGTAATCGGTGGAGACGGTCTCCGGGTTGCAGTTGACCATGATGGTCTCGTAACCATCTTCGCGCAGGGCCAGCGCCGCGTGCACGCAGCAGTAGTCGAACTCGATACCCTGACCGATACGGTTCGGGCCGCCGCCGATGATCATGATCTTGTCGCGGTTGCTCGGGGCCGCCTCGCACTCCTCGTCATAGCTGGAGTACATGTAGGCGGTGTTGGTAGCGAACTCGGCGGCGCAGGTATCTACCCGCTTGTAGATCGGGAAGATGTTGTGGCGGGCACGCAGTTTGCGCACTTCCCCTTCGGCCACACCGAGGATCTTGGCCAGACGGGCATCGGCAAAGCCCTTACGCTTGAGGGCGCGCAGGAAGTCGGCATCCAGACCCGCCATGCCGCGCTCTTTCACCTCTTCTTCCAGTTTCACCAGATCCTCAATCTGCACCAGGAACCAGGGGTCAATCTTGGTCAGCTTGAAGATGCCATCCATGGAGAGACCGGCGCGGAACGCATCGGCGATATAGAAGATACGGTCGCTACCGGCGTCCTGCAGCTCATGACGGATGCGGGTCAGGGAGTCCGGCGCATTGAGGTCAACCATGGGATCGAAGCCGGTTTTGCCGGTCTCGAGGCTGCGCAGCGCCTTGTGCAGGGACTCCTGGAAGTTGCGGCCGATGGCCATCACTTCGCCGACCGACTTCATCTGGGTGGTCAGACGGTCGTTGGCACCGGCGAATTTTTCGAAGTTGAAGCGCGGCACCTTGGTGACCACGTAGTCGATGGCCGGCTCGAAGGAGGCTGGAGTACGGCCGCCGGTGATGTCGTTCATCAGCTCGTCGAGGGTGTAACCGATGGCGAGCTTGGCGGCGATCTTGGCGATGGGGAAGCCGGTCGCCTTGGAGGCCAGCGCGGAGGAGCGCGACACCCGCGGGTTCATCTCGATGATGACCATGCGGCCATCTTTCGGGTTGATACCGAACTGGACGTTGGAGCCGCCGGTCTCGACGCCGATCTCGCGCAGCACCGCCATGGAGGCGTTGCGCATCAGCTGGTACTCCTTGTCGGTCAGCGTCTGGGCTGGCGCGACCGTGATGGAGTCACCGGTGTGGATACCCATGGGGTCGAAGTTTTCGATGGCGCAGACGATGATGCAGTTGTCGTTGCGATCCCGCACCACTTCCATCTCGTACTCTTTCCAGCCGATCAGCGACTCGTCGATGAGCAGCTCTTTGGTCGGCGACAAGTCCAGACCACGTTCGCAGATCTCGACGAACTCTTCGGTGTTGTAGGCGATGCCGCCACCGGAGCCGCCCATGGTAAAGGAGGGACGGATGATGCAGGGGAAGCCGACCATCTGCTGCACGCCCCACGCCTCTTCCATGTTGTGGGCGATGCCGGCACGGGGGCACTCCAGGCCAATGCTGCGCATCGCCTTGTCAAAGCGGGAGCGGTCTTCGGCCTTGTCGATGGCGTCGGCGGTGGCACCGATCATCTCGACACCGAACTCGGCCAGCACGCCATGCTTCTCCAACGCCAGTGCGCAGTTGAGCGCAGTCTGGCCGCCCATGGTGGGCAGGATGGCGTCCGGGCGCTCTTTCTTGATGATTTCGCGCACTACTTCCCAGGTGATGGGCTCGATGTAGGTGGCGTCTGCCATCTCCGGGTCGGTCATGATGGTGGCCGGGTTGGAGTTGACCAGAATGACGCGGTAGCCCTCCTCGCGCAGGGCTTTGCAGGCCTGGGCGCCGGAGTAGTCAAATTCGCAGGCCTGGCCGATAACAATGGGGCCGGCGCCGAGGATCAGGATGCTCTGAAGGTCGTTACGTTTTGGCATGAAACTCTTTCCTCTTTTCCTTAGGCGCGATACTGCTTGATCAATTCAATAAAGTGGTCAAAGAGACCGGCACAGTCGTGCGGGCCCGGGCTCGCTTCGGGGTGCCCCTGGAAGCTGAAGGCCGGACGGTCGGTGCGATGGATGCCCTGCAGCGACCCGTCGAACAGGGAGACGTGGGTGGCGCGCAGGCAATCCGGCAGGCTGTTCTCGTCTACCGCAAAACCGTGGTTCTGGGCGGTGATCATCACTGTGTTGTCATCGAGGCTCTTCACCGGATGGTTGGCACCGTGGTGGCCAAACTTCATCTTGACGGTCTTGGCACCGGAGGCCAGACCCAGCAGCTGGTGACCCAGACAGATGCCGAACACCGGGGTGTTGGTATTAAGGAAAGCCTTGATGGCCTCGATGGCGTAGTCGCACGGCTCGGGGTCGCCGGGGCCGTTGGAGAGGAAGATGCCATCCGGGTTCAGCGCCAGTACCTCGGCGGCCGGGGTCTTGGCCGGTACAACTGTCAGGCGGCAGCCACGGTCAACCAGCATCCGCAGGATGTTGCGCTTGACGCCAAAGTCATAGGCTACCACGTGGTATTTCAGCTGGTCGGCAGCCGGGGTCACGTGCCCCTTGCCGAGCTGCCAGCTGCCTTCGGTCCAGCTGTAGGATTCGCTCACGGTCACTTCCTTGGCCAGATCCATCCCCTTCAAACCGGGGAAGGCGCGAGCCTGTTCGAGGGCATAGGCTTCATCGACCTGCTTGCCGGCCAGAATGCAGCCAGCCTGAGCGCCTTTCTCGCGCAGGATGCGGGTCAGTTTGCGGGTGTCGATGTCGGCGATGCCAACGATATTGTGAGACTTGAGGTATTCGGAGAGGGATTGCTGATTGCGGAAATTGGAGGCAAGTATCGGAAGGTCCCGGATGATCAATCCTTGCGCATGGATTTGACTGGACTCTTCATCTTCGCTGTTGGTGCCGGTATTGCCGATATGGGGGTAAGTGAGGGTGACTATCTGACGGGAATAAGAGGGATCGGTGAGGATTTCCTGATAGCCCGTCATCGACGTATTGAAAACCACTTCACCAACGGAACATCCCTCGGCGCCTATCGACACGCCTTTGAACACAGTTCCATCTTCCAGCACTAGCAATGCAGTGTGATTCAAGACAACCTCCAGTTATTTAGCTTTAAATTCAGCAATTTACCTGGGTGTTGCGGGCTCGATTCCGGTCTTGAACAGGACTCGAACCCGGCAGATTTCTGGCAAATTGGGCGCATTCTACTTAAAAAAAGTGGCATTTCAACGTCTTTTCTCAGGTGAAATGCATCTAAATTCAATAAAAAAGCAACATTACCCATTATCTATGCACTCAATACCTTTGCAACCCCCTCCCGCGAAAGAAAAGGAAAAACCACCACCAAAAGATGCCACCAAGCCAGCAATAACGACAAAAACAAACAAAAAGACCAATTAAAACAATGGCATTTATTTTTACACAGAAAGCATTAATGACAAATTTAACGCTTTTACGATGACAAGAGTGAACGCGAGGAATGTAAAACGTTTTTCCGCGTTTGAATTTTTAGTCTTTTCCAGCCAGTGTAAAAAAATGACTTCATCCGCCATAAAGATGCTCAAATCTGTTACCTGGTGATGACATTCAGGAAGGGGAAATCTGATGGATAACGAAATAGTGTGATTTATAAGGCATTCAGATAAAAATTGCAGAAAGTACGTCTTTTTACACAAACTCTGGCTGACTGACAGCAAAAACCCCGGCAAGCCGGGGTTTTTCACTGGATAGCAGTAATACGAAAGTGCCGCACAGAGACATCACTTGAGATTGAGCACATCCTGCATGTCATAAAGACCGGCACCCTGCTGACCAAGCCACTTGCCCGCCCGCACGGCACCGTTGGCGAAGGTGAGACGGCTGGAAGCCTTATGGCTGATCTCCACCCGCTCGCCGATATCGGCAAACATGACGGTATGCTCACCCACCAGATCGCCGGCGCGAATGGTGGCAAAGCCGATGGTGTTGCGATCCCGCTCGCCGGTGATCCCCTCGCGGCCATAGACGGCGCACTCTTTCAAGTCACGTCCGAGGGTCTTGGCCACCACTTCCCCCATGGAGAGCGCAGTGCCGGACGGTGCATCCACCTTGTGCCTGTGGTGACCTTCGATGATCTCGATGTCGGTGTAATCCCCCATCACCTTGGCCGCCTGCTCCAGCAGCTTGAACACCAGGTTGACGCCGACCGAGTAGTTGGAGGCGAAGACGATGCCGATCTGCTTGCCCGCCTCTTGCAGGGCCGCCTTGCCCGCATCGTCAAAGCCGGTGGTGCCGATCACCATCTGCTTCTGATGAGCCAGTGCAAACGCCAGGTTGGCCAGGGTCACCTCGGGACGGGTGAAGTCGATGATAAGATCAAACTCATCCCGCACCTTGTCCAGACTGTCGCTGATCACCACCCCCAGCGTGCCCAGACCATTGAGCTCACCGGCATCGAGACCGATCACCGCCGAACCCGGCCGCTCCAGCGCAGCACCAACCTCCACGCCATCGGTATTGGTGATGGCCTCCAGCAGCACCTTGCCCATACGACCATTACAGCCCATCACGGCCACACGGATCGGATTGTCCATCTCCACCCTCTCATCTCTTTTAATTATGGAAAGAGACCGTTTTACCAGCCCGCGCCGGGTTTGAAAAGCCCGCGGTGAACCAGCAGAGCAAGCCGATAAATCAACGAAATATCTCATTTAATCCGAACATTTGACGGATTTAATCAGAGGAGCGAAATCGACAGATAAAAACAACTATCCGTCTGGACGTCTATCTTGACCTTGCGGGGTTGACTCACTACTGTGGGCACCCCAATGCGGCAGGATGCCCGCCCTGTTTTCCCCCTATCCCTATCCGATACAGGCACAAAGCAGTTTATGACAGGAGGTCATTGTTCAATTTCAGAGGAACACATGATCCAGACTCAACCCAGTGCCAGGGCCTTGCTGCCACTTCTGGTTTTTCTCGCACTCTTTATCGGTACCGGTACCTGGCTGACCCTGCAGGGGGTCGAATTTGCCTTCTATCAGCTGCCCGCTCCGGTTGCTGCTCTGCCTGCGGTGATGCTCGCCCTGCTGCTTGGCAAAGAGAGCTTCAACAGCAATCTGGAGACCTTCTTCAAGGGGGTCGGCCACAGCAATATCATGGCGATGTGCCTTATCTATCTGCTGGCAGGGGCCTTTGCCAGCGTGGCCAAGGCCACCGGCGGGGTTGATGCCACTGTGGCGCTGGGTTTGTCGCTCATCCCCGGCTGGGCACTGCTGCCCGGGCTGTTCCTTATCTCTGCCTTTATTGCTACCGCCATGGGTACCTCGATGGGTACCATAGGTGCAGTCGCCCCTGTGGCCCTTGGCGTGGCACAGGCGGCGGATATCAATCCGGTACTGATGGCAGGTACCATCCTCTCCGGCGCCATGTTTGGCGATAACCTCTCCATCATCTCCGACACCACTATCGCGGCCACCCGCAGTCAAGGGTGCGAGATGAAGGACAAGTTCCGCGAGAACATCAAGATTGCCGCCCCTGCCGCCATCGCGGTGATCCTGCTCTATCTGACTCTGGGCTCAGTGGGTGAAGCCCCTGCCAGCGGCAACGCCATCGAGCTGTTCAAGGTGATGCCCTATCTGCTCATTCTTGGGCTGGCGCTCGCCGGGGTGAATGTGTTTGTGGTGCTGGGGATCGGCATTCTGGCCGCCGGTACGGTAGGCATGATCAACGGCTACGCCATCGGCCAGTTCAGCAAGGATATCTATCAGGGTTTTACCGGCATGCAGGAGATCTTCTTGCTCTCCATGCTGATCGGCGGTCTCGGTGCCCTGATGGAGCGCCAGGGGGGGCTGGCCTGGATCAGCGAGCGCATCAGCGCTCTGATTGCCCGTTTCACTCGCGAGCACAATGGTGAACAGAACGAGAAAGCGGCCGAGCTCGGCATCGCCGGGGTGGTGAGCCTCACCAACCTCTGCACCGCCAACAACACGGTGGCCATTATCGTCGCCAGCAAGGTGGCCCGGGATCTGGCCGAACACCACGGGGTCACCCCGCGCCGCGCCGCCTCCATGCTCGATATCTTCTCCTGCGTGGTACAGGGTCTGATCCCCTGGGGCGCACAGGCGCTGCTGCTCGGCTCCATCTTCGCCCTGTCGCCGTTGGCGGTAGTGAGCATGAGTTTCTACCCGATGGCGCTGGCTGTAGCGGCACTGATTGCAGTGTTTGTGAAACACCAGATGCGCGGCAAGGCTGACAAGTAACAGGATAACGTCCATGCGTTTCTACACAGGATTAGCGCTCGCGGTGGCGGCACTCATTGCAGTGTTTGTGAAGCACCAGATGCGCGGCAAGGCTGACAAGTAACAGACCAGAGGCTGGCGCGCCGACATGCCGTCAACAGGGGCCGTACCCTAGCCCCTGTTAATGCAATATCGGATACACCGGCGTTTATCCCCCTCCCCGTGCATCAGCCGTCCGGGGCGGGAGTCCTCCTGTCACCCCTTAACGTCAAGAGTGAGTGTGCTAAGGTAGAGCGCGTTCAAGCCATCGATGCGCAGCTATACCAGAGGTTCCCCATGCATGAGTCCCAACCCGAACGTCAATCCCTGCGCCAACTGGTTCGTCAACGCCGCAAAAATCTGAGTCCGGCCGAGCAGCAAGCGGCGGCCCAACAGCTGCTGGCCCAGTTCAAGCAACACCCCGAGATCCTCGCCGCCAAACGGATTGCCCTCTATCTGGCCAATGACGGGGAGATCAATCCCTTGCCCACCATCCACTGGCTGTGGGCCCAGCACAAAGAGGTCTACCTGCCGGTGCTCCACCCCTTTACCCCGGGTCACCTGCTCTTTTTGCGCTATACCGCCACCAGCCCCATGGTGCGCAACCGCTACGGCATCGAAGAGCCGGAGCTGGATATCCTGCAGGTGGTGCCCCACAGCACCCTCGATCTGATTTGCACCCCGCTGGTTGCCTTCGATGCCCATGGCAATCGCCTTGGCATGGGGGGCGGCTACTACGATCGCACTCTCGCCATCTGGCATGAGCACAAGCTGGGCCCCAAGCCACTCGGCATTGCCCACGATTGCCAGCAGGTAGATGCAATCCCGCAAGAGGAGTGGGATGTGCCGCTGCCCCAGATCATCACCCCGAGCCACTGCTGGCGCTTTGAATAGGCTGTTTTTGGCCGGCAGCCCCGGCTTTGTGCGCGCAAACGCAGAATAAACAGGCAAACGATTTACAAAGTCCCTCTTTTTGCCCCGGAACGTGAGCAACAAGGTCGCGACGGGGTACCGGGTTGGATATAATGCGCCCGCTTTTTTCTTAAGGAACGATCATGACTCAAGATGAAATGAAGAAGGCGGCCGGTTGGGCTGCGCTCAAGTATGTGGTTCCCGGCACCATCGTCGGGGTGGGCACCGGCTCTACCGTCAACCACTTTATCGACGCGCTGGCGACCATGAAGGACGAGATCAAGGGGGCGGTGTCCAGCTCAGTGGCCTCTACCGAGCGCCTCAAGGGCTTCGGCATCACCGTATATGATCTCAACGAGATCGACGCCCTCTCCGTCTATGTGGATGGCGCCGACGAGATCAACGCAACCCGCGACATGATCAAGGGCGGTGGCGCAGCCCTGACCCGCGAGAAGATCGTTGCCGCCGTCGCTGACAAGTTCATCTGCATCATCGACAACACCAAAACCGTCGAGGTGCTGGGCCAGTTCCCGCTGCCGGTGGAGGTGATCCCGATGGCCCGCGAATACGTGGCCCGCGAAATTCGCAAACTGGGTGGCAACCCGGTGTGGCGTGAAGGGGTGGTCACCGACAACGGCAACCACATTCTGGATGTGAAAGGCATGGCCATTACCGACGCCAAGGCGCTGGAAGTGCGACTGAACGCCATTGTTGGTGTGGTCACCAACGGCCTGTTCGCCGCGCGCGGCGCCGATGTGGTCCTGATCGGTACACCGGACGGCGTGATTACCCAGTAATCCCGACACCGGCAGCACAGTGCAGCGGCATCCTCCCTCGCCCGCCAGCGCCACTCTGGCAGCCCTGACACAACAGCTGCGTTGCTTGAGCCCCGGGATGGGATATGACCGAAACATTGCATTGTGAATAAATGACGGCGCCTGATGGCGCCGTTTTTATTTATCCCTCAACAAGTTGCATTCGGATGTTTACAACAATCGTTGATAACTTCAAAGAATTTGACTTTCGTCACAAATATTCCTTCTCCCGAACGTTTTTGCTACTTTACGGTTTTCTTCGCACACCAAATCTGCACTTACGTTTGCACATACAGAGGGATCGTCATGACTGCCAAGTTTTCACTGGACAAGGATAAAATCAAGGTGCTGCTGCTGGAGGGAGTCCATCCCAACACGGTAGAGACCTTTCGCGGAGCAGGTTACACCAGTGTGGAGTATCTCAAGACCTCTCTTTCCGAAGAGGAGCTGATCGAGCAGATCCGCGATGTCCATTTCATCGGGCTTCGCTCGCGCACCCAGATCACCGAAAAAGTGCTGGATGCCGCCAACAAGCTGGTCGCCATCGGCTGCTTCTGCATCGGTACCAACCAGGTGGAACTGGAAGCGGCCCAAATCCGCGGTATTCCGGTCTTCAACGCCCCCTTTTCCAACACCCGCTCGGTCGCCGAGCTGGTACTGGGTGAGATCCTGCTGCTGCTGCGCGGCATCCCCGAGAAGAACGCCAAGTGCCATCGCGGCGTGTGGGAAAAACTGGCCAACCGCTCGGTGGAAGCGCGCGGCAAGAAGCTCGGCATCATCGGCTACGGCCACATCGGTACCCAGCTTGGCATCATCGCCGAGAGCATCGGCATGAAGGTTTATTACTACGATATCGAGAACAAGCTCTCGCTGGGCAACGCCATTCAGGTGCCAAGCATGGTCGAGCTGCTCAATATGTCCGACGTCATCAGCCTGCACGTTCCCGAAACCCCCTCCACCAAGAACATGATCGGTGCCGAGCAGCTGCGGATGATGAAACCGGGCGCCATCTTTATCAACGCCGCCCGCGGTACCGTGGTGGATATCGATGCGCTGGCTGACGTGATCAAAAGTGGTCATATCGCCGGCGCCGCCATCGACGTCTTCCCGGTCGAGCCCAAGTCCAACGACGAGGAGTTCCAAAGTCCGCTGCGTGGGCTGGAGAACGTCATCCTGACCCCGCACATCGGTGGCACCACCCATGAAGCGCAGGAGAACATCGGGCTGGAAGTGGCCAACAAGCTCATCAAGTACTCCGACAACGGCTCCACCCTCTCCGCCGTCAACTTCCCGGAAGTGTCGCTGCCGGGCCACAAGGGCTCCAGCCGTCTGCTGCACATTCACCGCAACCAGCCCGGTGTCATGAACCAGATCAACCAGATCTTCGCCGAAGAGGGGATCAACATCGCCGGTCAATACCTGCAGACCAGCAGCCATATCGGCTACGTGGTGATCGACGTGGAAACCGAGCATAGCGAGAAGGCGCTCACCAAACTCAAGGAGATCAAGGGCACCATCCGCGCCCGGATCCTCCACTGATAAGCCCTTATCTGCGCAGCAAAAAGCCCGTCGTGATGACGGGCTTTTTTATGTTGCAGAGCCTAAATCGTGTTCGCTCCCTTCTCCCCTCGCGGGAGAAGGGCTGGGGATGAGGGGGAGAAGATATCTCCCTCACCCTGCTCTCTCGCAGGGAGAGTGCGCAAACTCACCGGCAAGATATGTGCTCTACCACCACCCCAGTAAATTGCGGCCCACCAGCGCCCCCCATACCAACCCATTGAGGGCCAGCGCGATAAACACCGCTGCAGAGCCGAGATCCTTCGCGCGGCCGGAGAGCTCGTGATGCTCGGAGCCAACCCTGTCTACCACGGCTTCAATGGCAGAGTTGAGGATCTCGACAATCACCACCAGCCAGCTGATGACAACCAGCAGCAGGATCTGGTTGAGAGAATCCCCCAGCCAGAAAGCCAGCGGCATCAGCAACATGATCAGCATCAGCTCCTGCCGAAAAGCGGCTTCATTGACCCAGGCTGACCTGAGCCCCTTGATGCTGTAACCGGTTGCGTTGATGATGCGGGTGACCCCGGTTGCCCCTGGCTTTGCCACGCTATCTACCTCATTTGAAATCGATTTTGGCCTCACATCCTATCAGAGCCCCCCAAGGTTTCAATCAGGGGACTTTTGCTTTATTTTATCTCTTCGCCTTTTCGCCCCTTGCGGCTGACACCACCCACTCGAGACTTGAGTTGTATGTCCATTCACACAGATGAATTGCGCACCCGTCGCCTGGAGTCACTGATCACTCCGAGCGAGCTTGCCCACGCGTTTCCGATCACCGATACCATTGCCCAGAATCTGCTGGATGCCCGTCGCGAAGTGGAAGCCATTCTGGCCGGAGACGATCAGCGCCTGCTGGTCATCGTCGGCCCCTGCTCCATCCATGATCCCGCGGCCGCCCACGAGTATGCCAAGCGCCTCAACGCACTGCGCGAGCAGTATAAAGAGAGCCTCTGCATCGTGATGCGCACCTATTTCGAGAAGCCGCGCACCATCGTCGGCTGGAAAGGGCTCATCAATGATCCGCGCCTCGATGGCAGCTTCGATGTCAACGAAGGGCTCAAACTGGCGCGCAAGCTGCTGGTCGATATCAACGAACTGGGCATGCCCACCGCCACCGAGTTCCTCGACATGGTGACCGGCCAGTACATTGCCGACCTCATCACCTGGGGTGCCATCGGCGCCCGTACCACCGAGTCCCAGGTACACCGCGAGATGGCCTCCGCCCTCTCCTGCCCGGTCGGCTTCAAGAACGGCACCGACGGCAACACCCGCATCGCCATCGATGCGGTGCGCGCCGCCCGCCACAGCCACATTTTCTATTCGCCGGACAAAGACGGCAAGATGACCATCTACCGCACCGCCGGTAACCCCTTTGGTCATGTGATCCTGCGTGGCGGTCACCGCCCCAACTACGACACCGCCAGCATCGACGAAGCGTGTGAAGCGCTGGCCGATGTGGGCCTGCCGGAGCGGCTGGTGGTCGATTTCAGCCATGGCAACAGCATGAAGGATCACCGTCGCCAGCTGCTGGTGGCGCAAGACATCTGCGATCAGCTGCGCCGCGGCCGCACCGGCATCGCCGGCATCATGGCAGAAAGCTTCCTGGTGGAAGGGCGTCAGGATGTGGAGAACGGCTGCGCCGCCACCTTTGGCCAGAGCATCACCGATGCCTGCCTGTCGTGGAGCGACAGCGAAACCCTGTTAGCGATGCTGGCCGAAGCCGCGCTGGTACGGTTGAACAAAGCAGACCTGCGGTAACGACTGCGACATCACCCTTTGGCCAGAGCATCACCGATGCCTGCCTGTCGTGGAGCGACAGCGAAACCCTGTTAGCGATGCTGGCCGAAGCCGCGCTGGTACGGTTGAACAAAGCAGACCTGCGGTAACGACTGTGACATCACCCTTTGGCCAGAGCATCACCGATGCCTGCCTGTCGTGGAGCGACACCGAAACCCTGCTGGCG
Organism: Aeromonas australiensis; assembly: GCF_000819725.1. Taxonomy (GTDB): domain Bacteria; phylum Pseudomonadota; class Gammaproteobacteria; order Enterobacterales; family Aeromonadaceae; genus Aeromonas; species Aeromonas australiensis. Next base: position 59,744 of record NZ_CDDH01000012.1, read on the forward strand.
ATGCTGGCCGAAGCTGCGCAGGTGCGGTTGAACAAAGCAAACCTGCGGTAACGACTGCGACATCACCCTTTGGCCAGAGCATCACAGATGCCTGCCTGTCGTGGAGCGACACCGAAACCCTGTTGGCGATGCTGGCCGAAGCCGCGCAGGTGCGCCTGAGCAAACAGGCTTGAACTGCGAATAAAACCAAAGGGGCCAGTATTTTTGATACCGGCCCCTTCTTCTTGCCGTCGGCCGATTACGCTTCGCTAATCGACCCTACATGCGCGCACTTTCCTATACACCCTACTTACAAACTGGGCATAAACCACACGCGCCCCGCCGCTTCAATGCGCTCGGTCTTTATCTGGAACACCTGCGCCAGCAGCGCCTCATCCACCAGCTCGACGCCTCCTTCGCGCACCACAGCCCCCCCTTGCAGACAGAGAATGCGGTCGGCCCAGTCAATGGCCAGATTGATATCGTGGATGGCGAGCACCACCAGCAAGCCCTGCCTGGCCAGGGTTTTCAACAGCCGCAATAGCGCCAGCTGATGATGCAGATCGAGCCCCGCCAGCGGTTCATCCAGCAGCAGCACCTTGCCGGTCGGATTGAGGCTCGGCCACACCTGCAGCAGGGTACGGGCAATCAGCACCCGCTGCTGCTCGCCCCCCGACAACCGACTGAAGTCCCGGGCCAGCAGAGCTTCCAGCTCCAATGCCTCGCACAGTGCGTTTATCGCCTCGTTCTGTCTGGCGGGCGCAACTGCCTCATCGAGCCCCAGGCTCAACACCTGAAACACCGGAATATGGAACAGTTGAGGCTGACGCTGGGGCAGCATGGCGCGCCGTTTGGCAAGCTCGGGCCAGCTCAGGTCAGTGAGCACTTCCCGCCCCAGCAGCACTGTGCCCTCGGCGGGCAAAATCCCCGCCAACGCCCCGAGCAGGGTCGACTTGCCACTGCCATTGGGACCAAGCAGCGCCACCAGCTGGCCGCCATGCCAGCGGATATCGAGGGGAGAGAGCCGTCCGGCGATGGCGAGCTGCTGCGCCTCCAGCAGCGGCGCAGCAGCACGAGAAGAAACAGGCATCAGATCAGCGGGCGACATCGGCATCTTGCCTCAACAACGGGTAAATAAAGAGAGTGCGCACCCCGACCAAATCATGGAGCACCATCAGCAGTTTGCCTCAATAGCAGGTAGATAAAGAGCGGCGCCCCCACCGAGGCGGTAATGACGCCGATAGGCAGCTCACCGGCGCTGAGTGCCGAGCGCGCTAACAGATCAGCGGCCAGCAGCAGGGCTCCGCCACCGAGCGCCGAGGCAGGCAGCAGAAAGCGCTGATCACTACCTCCACAGAGCCGCAGCAGATGGGGCACCACCAACCCGACAAAACCGATCACACCGCACAACGACACCGCCACCCCGGTCAGCAGACAGACCGCCAGCACCAGCCGCACCCGCATCTTGTCGACATCCATCCCCATCAGGCGGGCCTGGGTCTCCCCCAACAACAACTGTTGCAGCGCCTTGCCCTGCCAGCAGAGCCAGCCCAGGGTAAGCGGCAGCACCAGCCACCACCAGCCAAACTGCTGGCTGCCGTAAGAGAGGCTGCCCATCATCCAGAACATGAATTCACGCAAAGAGCCATCGTCGGCAAAGTACATCAGCCAGGTCATGGCGGCATTGGTGAGAATACCGATGGCCACCCCAAACAGCAGCAAGCGGGCATGACCGAGGCGCGCCCGGCGAGCCAGCCGAATGAGCAACATGGTCACCAGCAAGGCGCCAGTGAAGGCCGCCAATGACAGCCCCCAGCCGGGCAGATAGAGGCCTAGGGACTTGGCCACCGCCATCGCCACCATGGCGGCAAGGCCTGCCCCGCTTGAGACGCCAAGCAGCCCGGGTTCGGCCACCGGGTTGTGCAGCATCACCTGCAGCACGGCGCCGCCACAAGCAAGGGCTGCGCCGGCCAAGAGGGCCAGCAGGGCGCGGGGCAGCCGCAGCTCCAGCAAGATGCGCTGTTCGAGATCGCCAAGGGGCTGCCAGGGCAGCAGCACAAACTCGCCCCAGACGAGGGAGAAGAGAAACAGCAGCAGGGTCAGCAGCGTCAGGCCACAGAGCCAGCGCAGCTGCCAGCGCTGCTGGCGGGCGATAAGGGAGAGGTACAAGGATGATCCCCGGCAATGACTAGGCTTTATCCCAGGCCCTGTCGCAGCGCCGGGGAGGAAGCAGGAAACGGGCATGATAACAGTGGCTTGCCACCCAAGGTCAAGGCTGGTAACGCTTGGCCATCACGGTTATCTCACCGCTGGCCACCAGATTTTGCACTGCGATCTGCAAGGGCTGGTGCAGCGACTGGTGAGGTGAGTGCTTGCTCATCCCCAGATAGAGGGTCACCGGCGTGGCGGGGCGGTAATCCGCCTTGCCTATCCGGCTGGCATTTCCCTGACTCAGGGCATAGTCCACCTGACAGTCGGTGCCAATCATCAGTGGCAGGTGACCGCGCTGCACCATGCGCAGCAACTGATCTTCGGTGGGAACGCCATGCTTATCGAGGCTGCTGTCACTGTTGAAGGGCTCAAAGTAGAAGGAGTTGAGCACATAACCCACCTTCACCCCCTGCAGATCGCGGTATTGGTGGATCCGGGCCACATTAACCGGCTGACCATAAAACGCCGGCCAGCACTGGTAGTAGGCAGGCTGCAGATAGTCGATGAACTGCGCCCGCTCGGCGGTATAAGCCAGCCCAATCATCAGATCGACCTGACCGGTCTGCATCTGCTTGAGCGCCCTGCCCCACGGCATCCGTCGTACCTGCAACTCAATGCCGCTCGCCTGTTGCAACCGGCGCAAGATGTCCATGTCGAGCCCCTGCAACCGGCCGTCCGCTTGCAGGATGCGAAATGGCGGCCACAGATCGGTGGCCACCGTCAGCGTCGGGGTCGCACGCACCGGCATGGCAAATAACAGTAACAACACAATCCCGCATAACTTGCCCATCCCGTCGCATACCTCGCACGGCTTATCCTGTTGGTTAAAAATACCCTCTCGCACCACGTATGAAAACCCGTGGTTCAGGGATAAAATGCGCCGGATTTTCAAGGAGAACCCAATGAACCCGATTTTCGCCAGTATCGGTCTGCTGCTCTGCAGCAACGTCTTTATGACCTTCGCCTGGTACGCTCACCTCAAGAGCATGAACCACAAACCCTGGATCATTGCCGCCCTGGTAAGCTGGGGCATAGCACTGTTCGAATACCTGCTGCAAGTGCCCGCCAACCGTATCGGCCATACGGTGATGAGCGTGGGGCAACTGAAAATCTTGCAAGAAGTGATCACTCTCACCGTATTCGTCCCCTTCTCTATCTTCTATCTCAAGGAAGATCTGAAATGGGACTATCTCTGGGCAGGGCTCTGCATTCTCGGAGCGGTCTTTTTTGTCTTTCGCGAGAAACTGACCGGCGCCTGAGGCTGTACACTCAATATCATCCCGCTCATGGCATCCTATTGATCGACGAGGCAAAAAAATGGAATTGCGAGACATGTTACAGATCCTGGCCAAGCAGGATGGCTCAGACCTCTATCTGTCGACCGGCGCCCCACCCTGCGCCAAGTTCAACGGCGGCCTGCGCCCCCTCAACGAAACGCCGCTGGAGCCAGGTGAAGTGGCGCGGATCGCCGCCGAGATCATGGATGGCGAGCAGAAGCTGCAGTTCGACAAGGAGCTGGAGATGAATCTCGCCATCTCATTGCCCCAGATCGGCCGCTTTCGGGTCAATATCTTCAAACAGCGCAACGAAGTCTCCCTGGTGGCCCGCAACATCAAGACCGAGATCCCCCGCTTTGAAGATCTCAAACTGCCACCTGTGTTGCTCGACACCATCATGGAGAAACGGGGACTGGTGCTGTTTGTCGGCGGTACCGGCTCGGGCAAATCCACCTCGCTGGCGGCCCTTATCGACCATCGCAACCGCAACAGCGGCGGCCACATCATCACCATCGAGGATCCGGTGGAGTTCGTTCATCGCCACCGCAAGAGCATCATCAACCAGCGGGAAGTTGGCGTGGATACCCGCAGCTTCCACGCCGCCCTGAAAAATACCCTGCGTCAGGCGCCGGATGTCATTCTTATCGGCGAGATCCGCGACCGCGAGACCATGGAACATGCGCTGGCCTTCTCCGAAACCGGCCACCTTGCCATCTCCACCCTGCACGCCAACAACGCCAACCAGGCGCTGGATCGCATCATCAACTTTTTCCCCGAGGAGCGCCGCCCGCAGTTGCTCAACGATCTTGGCAACAACCTCAAGGCCTTTGTCTCCCAGCGACTGGTGAAAACCACCGATGGCGGCCGCCGGGCGGCGGTGGAGATCATGCTCGGCACCCACACCATCCGCGACATGATCAAACGCGGTGAATTCGGTAGCCTCAAGGAGGTGATGGAGAAGTCCAAGGCCCTCGGCATGGTCACCTTCGACAGCGCCCTGTTCGATCTGGTGGTGGAGGGGGTGATCGACGAAGAGGAGGCGGTGAAGAACGCCGACTCGGCCAACAACCTTCGCCTCAAGATCAAGCTGTGGAAGGAGAAGGGGCAGATTGCCAGCAGCAGCGATGCCACCGGCTGGAGCCTCGAACCCACCAAGGACGAGAAGGACGATTTATTCTAAGTTACTAGCAGCGAGAGCCCTGGCCCGCCCGGGGCGCTCGCTCTTGAGCTGGGTCGTTCTGGCTTATCCGCCTTCCCGGTCAGATCATCCTCCTTCAGCACCAACGGCGAACGCGCTGACAATAATCCTCATACTCGTTGCCAAAGCGAGCGCGCAGCAGCCGCTCCTCCGGCATGATCTGAAAACGGGTTAACCAGGCCACCAGCACGATTGGCCCAGCCCAGACCCAACTTCCCCCCAGATAACAGCCCCAGGCGGCCAGCCAGCAGAGCAGTCCCAGATACATGGGATTGCGACTGACACGATAGACGCCGCAGGTCACCAGACGACTGGTGTGCTGAGGTTTGGTGGGGCTGACCGTGGTCTGGTGGTGGCGAAACCGTTGCAGGGCGCCAAAGCCCATGATAGCCCCTACCACCACCAGCACAGCCATCAACGCCATTGCCCAGATGCCGGACTGGCTCTCCCCTCTTAGCCACCACATGGCTCCCGCGCAGAGCAGGAAGATCAGCGGTGGTGGCAAACGTAACTCAAGATTGACCATTTTCTTCCCCTGAAAAGTGTCGGTCGACGCTCTCTTGCGGTAGACTTGCAAACGTCCGCACTGTTTGAAAGATCTTAATAATAACAATAAGTTGTCGGTGAACCATAACCAATGTTCCCGACACCGACCACACTATCCCAACGCGAATAACAAAGAGGAACCACCATGCACAAGAAAACGCTACTGGCGACCCTGATCTTCGGCCTGCTCGCGGGCCAAGCCGTTGCGGCTCCCTACCTGCCCCTGGCGACAGATCATCGCAACGGTCAGGAGCAGACCGCCAGCAACGCCTGGCTGGAGGTGGATCTGGGTGCCTTCGAGCACAATATCCAGACCCTCAAGGATCGCCTCGGCGACAAGGGCCCGCAGATCTGCGCCATCATGAAGGCTGACGCCTACGGCCATGGTATCGACCTGCTGGTCCCCTCCGTGATCAAGGCAAACATTCCCTGCATCGGCATCGCCAGCAATGAAGAGGCCCGTGTCGCCCGCGAGAAAGGCTTTGAAGGCCGGCTGATGCGGGTGCGTGCTGCCACCCCGGCCGAAGTGGAGCAGGCCCTGCCCTACAAGATGGAGGAGCTGATCGGCAGTCTGGTGAGTGCCCAGGGCATTGCTGACATTGCCCAGCGCAACAACACCACCATTCCGGTCCATATCGGTCTGAATTCCGCCGGCATGAGCCGCAACGGCATCGACCTGCGTCTGGCCGATGCCAAGCAAGATGCGCTGGCCATGCTCAAGCTCAAGGGGATCACCCCGGTCGGTATCATGACCCACTTCCCGGTGGAGGAGAAAGAGGACGTCAAGATGGGGCTGGCCCAGTTCAAGCTGGACTACCAGTGGCTGATCGAGGCTGGCAAGCTTGATCGCAGCAAGCTCACCATCCACGCCGCCAACTCCTTCGCCACCCTGGAAGTGCCAGAAGCCTACTTCGATATGGTCCGCCCGGGCGGATTGATCTATGGCGACTCGCTCCCTGCCTACACCGAGTACAAGCGGGTGATGGCATTCAAGAGCCAGGTCGCCTCGGTCAACCACTATGCGGCGGGTAATACCGTCGGTTATGACCGCACCTTTACCCTCAAACGTGACACCTGGCTCGCCAACCTGCCGCTCGGTTACTCTGACGGCTATCGCCGTGCCCTCAGCAACAAAGCCTATGTGCTGATCCAGGGTCAGAAGGTGCCGGTGGTCGGCAAGACCTCCATGAACACCATCATGGTGGATGTGACGGACCTGAAAGGGGTGAAACCCGGCGATGAAGTGGTGCTGTTTGGCCGTCAGGGTGACGCCGAGGTGAAACAGGCAGATCTCGAGGAGTACAACGGTGCCCTGCTGGCAGACATGTACACCATCTGGGGCTACACCAACCCCAAGAAGATCAAACGCTAGCAAATAGCTTTCCCGCAATAAAGAGGGCTCCCGCAGGAGCCCTCTTCGCCATTACCGCTCTGGAGCGGCAGCCAGCTGATTGCGAGTGGTCCACAGACTCAGGGCCATGGAGGCCAGCAGGATCAGCGCAACCACGCCCAGCGCTATGCCCGTGGGTATCTTGAAGATATCCAGCAGCAACATCTTGCTGCCGACAAACATCAGGATCAGCGCCAGACCATATTTGAGCAGGGCGAAACGCTCGGCCACCCCCGCCAGCAGAAAGTACATGGCACGCAACCCCATGATGGCGAAGATGTTGGAGGTCAGCACGATAAAGGGATCCGTGGTCACCGCGAAGATGGCCGGAATGCTGTCTACCGCGAAGATGAGATCGCTCGCCTCCACCAGTACCAGAATGAGCAGCAGCGGGGTGGCATAGCGCACACCGTCACGCCAGACCAAGAACTTCTCCCCCTCCAGGGTCTCGGTCACCTTGAAACGGCGGCGCATCCAGCCCAGCAGCGGGTTGTTGGCCAAGTCAGGCTCCTTGTCGGCAGCCCACAGCATCTTGGCCCCCGTCAGCAGCAGGAAGGCACCGAACAGATAGAGGATCCAGTGGAACTGCTCGATAAGCCAACTGCCGGCGAACACCATGCCGGCACGCATCACGATGGCCCCCAGTACGCCATAGAGCAGTACCCGGCGCTGCAGCTCGGCTGGAATGGCAAAATACCCGAACAACATCAACCAGACGAATACATTGTCCACCGCCAGCGCCTTTTCGAGCAGATAGCCGGTGAGAAATGCCAACCCCTTCTGGTTGGCAATCTCACGGCCCGCGCTGTGATCCAGCCAGAGCCAGATGGCCAGGTTGAAGAGCAGGGCCACGCTGATCCAGACAAGGGACCAGATGCCCGCCTCTTTCAGCGACACCTTGTGGGATTTGCCGCCACCGACAAACCGTATGTCGATCCATAGCAAAGCCAGCACAATGCCGAAAAAACCGGCCCACATCCACCATTCACCCATGTTCACTTCTCCTTAAACGACAAAACCCACGGCCGGGAGGCGTGGGTTTGCGTTTGGAGCAGGGTCACCTTGCCTCTCGGCAAGGTCTCACTTACAGCCAATGTACATCGACTGCCCGGCTGCCGGGTGCACTGCAGGATATGGATGCACCGTCATGACGACAAACCGGCGAGAAGTTACTCCCCTTGTGGCGCGGATAGTAACAGCCTCGAAAGGTGACGCCAAGGGGCATCTTCACCGTCCCATGAAAAAGGGGCGCCACCTGGGTGCCCCTCTAGATATGGCTCTCCTTAGAACCTGTCTACGATCTGTCGCGAGAGGTCGTCAGCAAGGTAAAGAGCAGCGCAGGAACCGGAGCGTATAGATATACGTGAGGATTCCGAGCAGCGCATGAGCCTTGATCACGGCCTCGCAGTAAGATCGTGAACAGGTTCTCAGAGCGGATCAACCTTGAGACAGGAGACTGCGTGATCGAAGTTCCCCTCCAGCACAGGCCTGGTCTTGGCGCACTCGGGACCCGCTTCCGGGCAGCGAGTACGGAACACGCAACCGGATGGCGGGTTCATCGGCGAGGGCAAATCCCCCTCCAGGATCTGGATCACCTTGTTGCGCTCCAGCTCCGGATCCGGGATAGGTACTGCCGACATCAACGCCTTGGTGTAGGGGTGCAACGGATTGGCGAAGATCTCCTTGCGGGTCCCAAGCTCAACGGCATTGCCCAGATACATCACCAGCACCCGATCGGAAATATGTTTGACCACAGACAGGTCGTGGGCGATGAAAATAAGCGACAACCCCATCTCCTTTTGCAGGGATTTGAGCAGGTTAACCACCTGCGCCTGAATGGAGACATCGAGCGCCGAAACCGGCTCATCGCAAATGATCATCTTGGGCTCGAGGATCAGCGCCCGGGCAATCCCGATCCGTTGGCACTGACCGCCAGAGAACTCGTGGGGATAGCGGTTGACCAGGTTGGGCAACAGCCCCACCTTGCTCATCATGGCGCGTACCTTCTCTTTCACCTCCTCCTTCGGCAAGTTGGGGTAAAAAGTGATGAGCGGCTCGGCGATGATATCGCCAATGGTCATGCGCGGGTTGAGCGATGCAAGCGGGTCCTGGAAGATCATCTGGATCTCTTTGCGCTTCTCCCGCAGGGCATTTTGATCGAGCTTGGTAAGATCGTCACCCAGCCACACCACCTTGCCGGCGGTGGCCGGTACCAGACCGATGACAGCGCGGGCAAAGGTCGATTTGCCACAGCCGGACTCACCCACCACACCTAGGGTCTCCCCCTCGTAGAGGCGCAAGGTCACGCCATCGACCGCCTTCAAATCGGAGGGCTTGGCCCAGGGCCACGCCTTGCCACTCTTGATACTGAAGTGGACCTTGAGATCAGACACTTCCAACAGCAATTTCTTCTCGGCACCCATTTAGTTGGCCCCCTTGATCATGGCATCCGATACCCAGTAGCAAGCCCGCTCCCGACCGTCGTTGAACGACGTCAGGGGCATGGATGATTGCTGGCCGCATTTCACAGCATTCATACACTCACCTCCTTGGCATTGATGGCATCAGAGATCCAGTGACAGGCTCGCTCACGGCCGTCATTGAACGGAGTGAGGATCGGCGACTGCTGGCCGCAAATCTCGCTGACCCGATGGCAACGCTCCTGGAAGGGGCAGCCGGTGGGCAGACGCAGCAGGTTGGGCGGATTGCCCGGGATGGTGGGCAGCACTTCCCCTTCGGTATCGAGACGGGGAATGGCGCGCAGCAAGCCTTCGGTATAGGGGTGGCTCGGGCGATAAAAGATATCGTCTACCTTGCCGTACTCCATGGTCCGACCGGCATACATCACCAGCACCTTGTCGCAGATACCGGCGACCACGCCGAGGTCGTGGGTGATCATGATGATGGCGGTGTTGAACTCACGCTTGAGCTCGTTCATCAGGGTCATGATCTGGGCCTGTACGGTCACATCGAGCGCGGTAGTCGGCTCATCGGCGATCAGCAGTTGCGGCCGGCAGAGCAGCGCCATGGCGATCATCACCCGCTGGCGCATACCGCCGGAGAACTCGTGGGGATACATCCCCATCCGCTTGCGCGCTTCGGGAATTTTCACCGCATCGAGCATCCGCACCGACTCTTCAAACGCTTCCGCCTTGCTGACGCCCTTATGCAACATCAGCACTTCCATCAGCTGATCCTGCACCTTCATATAGGGGTTGAGGGAGGTCATGGGGTCCTGAAAGATCATGGCGATCTTCTCGGAGCGGATCTTGTTGAGCTTGGCTTCGGGCAGGTTGAGGATCTCCTCCCCCTGAAACTTGGCGGAGCCGGTAATAATGCCGTTTTTGGCCAGCAGCCCCATGATGGCAAAGGCCGTCTGGGATTTACCTGAGCCGGATTCACCGACGATCCCCAGGGTCTCGCCTGCGGCGAGGGAGAAGTTGAGGTCGTTGACCGCCACCACATTGCCGTCCGGGGTCTTGAACTCGACCCGCAGATCTTTCACATCCAGTAACTTCATATAAAAACTCCTTATCGATCTTTCGTGACGTTTTCCTGTCGATCCTATGTTCGATTAACGATCTTTCGGATCGAGGGCGTCACGCAGACCATCCCCGAGGAAGTTGAAGCAAAACAGGGTCACCACCATGAAACCGGCGGGGAACAGCAATTGCCAGATGGCCACTTCCATCGACTTGGAGCCTTCATCCAGCAGGGCACCCCAGCTGGTCATCGGTTCCTGAACGCCAAGGCCCAGGAAACTCAGGAAGGATTCAAACATGATCATGCCCGGCACCAGCAAGGTGGCGTAGACGGCCACGATACCGAGCACGTTCGGTACGATATGACGGGTAATGATCTTCCACTTGGAGACACCACAGACGTGGGCCGCCTCGATAAACTCCTTGCTCTTGAGGCTCAAGGTCTGACCGCGCACGATACGCGCCATATCGAGCCAGCTTACCGCCCCGATGGCGATAAAGATAAGCGCCAGATTGCGGCCGAAGAAGGTGACCAGCATGATGACGAAGAACATGAAGGGGAAGGCGTTGAGGATCTCCAGTACCCGCATCATCAGGCTGTCGACCCGCCCACCGATAAAACCGGAGGCGGCGCCATACAGGGTGCCGATGATGACCGCCACCATGGCGCCCATGATGCCGACCATCAGGGAGATGCGACCGCCCAAGAGGGTGCGAACGAACAGATCCCGCCCCAGACTATCGGTACCGAAGTAGTGACCCGTCTCCATATCCGGCGGCGACTGCATGGCGCCCCAGTCCGGATCGTCAAAGGTGTATTGGGACAGATGGGGGCCAAAGATGACCGCCAGACCTATGATGGTCAGAATGATCAGACTGGTCAGGGCCGCCTTGTTGCGCAGGAAACGGCGACGGGCATCCTTCCACAGGGAGCGTCCCTCCACCACTTCCACTTTTTGCGCGAACGCCTCGACGGCATCGCGTTTTTCAGTTGAAACAACCATGATGAACTCCCGAATTAGTAACGAATTTTGGGATCGATAACGGCGTAGAGAATATCGACCACAGCGTTAAAGGTGATGGTAAGGGCGCCGACCAGAATGGTCAGACCGAGCACCATGGAGTAATCACGGTTAAGAGCACCGTTGACGAACAGCTGACCGATCCCCGGCAGGCCGAAGATGGTCTCGATCACCACGGACCCTGTGATGATGCCGACAAAGGCCGGACCCAGATAGGAGACCACCGGCAGCATGGCCGGACGCAGCGCGTGTTTGAGAATGATGTGGCGCAGCGGCAAGCCCTTGGCACGGGCGGTACGGATGAAGTTGGAGTTCATGGTCTCGATCATGCTGCCCCGCATGATCCGCGAGATGGCAGAGATGTAGTACATCATCATGCCGAACACCGGCAGCACCATAAACTGGATGCCACCTCCCTGCCAGCCACCGGCAGGGAACCAACCCAGATGAATACTGAAAAACAGCACCAGCAAGGGCGCCAGCACAAAGCCCGGGATCACCACCCCGGCCATGGCCGACGACATCAGCAGATAGTCGATGAGGGTATTCTGTTTCAGGGCCGCTATGGTGCCGAAGGTCACCCCCAGCGTCACCGCAAACAGAAAGGCAAATGACCCAATCTTGGCGGAGACCGGCAGGGCCTGACTCACCAGATCATTGACGGTGAAATCCTTGTATTTGAAAGAGGGGCCCAAATCACCCTGCACCAGGTTGCCCAGGTAGGTGAGATATTGCATGCCAATGGGTTTGTCGAGCCCGTATTTGGCCTCGATGTTGGCGATGACTTCGGGGGGGAGCGAGCGCTCGCTGGTAAAGGGGTTACCCGGGGCGAAACGCATCATAAAGAAAGAGACGGTGATCAAGACCAGCAGAGTCGGGATCGCTTCCAATAGCCGTTTAAAAATGAATTTCAACATAGACATTTCCTGTCCTGTACTGCTTCCAAAGGGTCGCGGTTGTAATAAAGGCCCGCCGTCTGGCGGGCCCTGCTTGTTATGCGACTTGTTGCTTTAAATCAGTGAGCAATGATGTACATATCTTTGCTGTAGAGGTTATCCAGCGGGTTGGCCGGGTAGCCGCCTACATAGGGTTTGACCATACGAGGAATGACATACTGATAGATGGGGGCGATCGGCATATCTTTGGCCAGGATCTCTTCAGCCTGGACGTAGAGCTGGTTGCGAGCGTCCGCGTCCACCTGATCACGTGACTCACTCAACAGCTTGTCATAGGCAGGATTGGCGTACTTGCCATCGTTATTGCCATGGCCGCTCTGCATCAGATCCAGCATGGAGGAGGCCTCGTTATAATCAGCCACCCAACCCGCTCGGCTCACATCAAATTGCCCCTGTTTCTTGGTTTCCAGGTAAGTTTTCCACTCCTGGTTGACCAGGCTCACCTGCACCCCCAGCTTCTTCCACATGGAGGCCACGGCCACAGCCACTTTCTTGTGGTTGTCATCGGTGTTGTAAAGCAGCTCGAACTTGAGCGGCTTGCTGGCATCGAAACCGGCCTCTTGCAGCAGCGCCTTGGCCTTGGCATCACGCTCGGCTTGAGTCAGCTTGGCCCAATCGGCGACCACTGGCTTGAAGCCATCCACATAGTCTGGGGTCAGACCGTAAGCCGGAGTCTGGCCCTGACCCATCACCTTGTCGGCGATCACATCACGATCGATGGCGTAGGAGAGCGCAGTACGGACACGAACATCGTCAAATGGTGCCTTACGCACATTGTATTGGTAGTAATAGGTGGATACCTGCCCGGTAACTTTCAGCTCATTGGGATAATCTTTCTTGAGCTGCTTGAAACGCTCGATAGGCGTATTCTTGGTCATATCCAGTTCACCGGCCAGATAACGGTTCAACTCGGCGTTAGTGGACTGGATCGGCAGATAAACCACCTTGTTGATCACGGTCTTACCGTCATCCCAATATTGTTTGTTGCGCTCCAGCTCAATCCGCTCGTTGACCACCCACTTCTTCAGCACATAAGCACCGTTAGAAACCATGTTCTCCGGCTGGGTCCACTTGTCACCAAACTGCTCGATCACCTTCTTGGGTACCGGATAGGTGGTGGTGTGGGAGAGCATGCTGACGAAATAAGGGATCGCTTTTTCAAGCTGCACTTCGAAGGTGTAATCGTCGCTCGCCTTGACCCCTAGCGCATCGAGTTGTTTTTTGCCGGCGATAATATCAGTCGCATTGGCAATGGTCGGCATCTCGAGATACCAGGAGTAGGGAGAGGCAGTATTCGGATCAACGGCACGCTGGAAAGCAAAAACGAAATCGTGGGCGGTAACCGGATCCCCGTTGGACCACTTGGCATCTTTGCGCAGATGGAAGACATAGTGCTTGTTATCCTTGGTTTCCCAAGATTCAGCCACCGCCGGGAGAATTTCCCCTTTTGGACCGGAAGTCACAAGCCCCTCAAACAGATCGCGCAAGATCGCGGACTCGACATCACCTTCACTCTTGTGTGGATCCAAGGTCGCAGGCTCGGAGCCATTGCCTTTGACCAGTTGCTGGACTTCAGCCAGCTTGGTTCCCGCCGGGACATCGGCTGCTTGAGCCAGATTGATGCCACCAAACAGTGCAGCCACCAGCATTGTATTAATAATTGTTTTTTTATGAGTCATTTCCCTACTCCAACAAGAACATTCCATGCATTTTTTAAAATGACGGGGTAAAACCCGGTCCCAGCATAATTCCCTGCCAATTCCGAGAATGCAACAGATATTGTCAGGGTAATCGTCATTATTTGGTCAAAAAATCAGCCGCCACGTCTTTTTTCAGTATTAAAACACCGACAGCAAGCTCATTTTTCACACAACCGGCCGATTCTAGAAAAGACCGGGCAAAAAGCAACCAATAAAAAGCCGGTCACAAGGACCGGCTTTCATAAAACAGACCTGGCTCACATCAGACTGGGGAAAACCCCCTTGATACCGGCCACCATGATTTCGATACCTAGCGACATCATGATAAGCCCCATGATACGGGTTACCACGTTGATGCCGGTATTACCCATGATCTTGAACAGCAGCGGCGCGGCCCGAAAGATAAGCCATGAGCAGAAGGAGAAGAGCATCACCACCACTGACATACCGAGCAGCTGCTGCCAATGGCTATGGCTGGCATAGACGATGACTGAAGAGATCGCACCGGGGCCCGCCATCAGCGGCAGGGCCAACGGCACCACGGCAATAGACTCACGCACCGCCAGTTCCCCCTTCTCCTGTTTGTTGTGCTTCACCTCGCCCAGCTTGCCCTGCAGCATCGACCAGGCGATCAGGGTAATCAGCGAGCCACCTGCAATCCGAAACGATGCCAGTGAAATGCCAAAGCCATCCAGGATCAGCTGACCCATATACATGGAGACCAGCAGGATCACCATCACCGCTATATTGGCGGTGGTATTGGTTTTCATCCGCTCGGCCTGGGTATGGTGGCTGGTCAGGCTGACAAATACCGGCAACAAACCAAGCGGGTTGATAATTGCAAACAAACCGACAAAAAATTTCAGATACAACGAGACGTCTATTGCAGCCATTGGCGCCTTCCAAGAGAGTGTCGGGCCCATTGGGCCAATCCATTAATTTCGAGCGTAAATTTACATCATAGCCAGAGTGGGCACCAATCAAATAATTTCACCCTTTTTGGGGTTTTTAGTTAGTTCATCTAATGCATCCGCTCTAATTGGCATAAACCGATACCAAGAGCCAGCTCTACCGCCTTGCACAGATGACAATAGTGAATACAAGTTTGCTGACTCATGGCCAGAGAGTCTGACGGTGACCACATGAACACCAAAGCGACTCGAGAGAGACCAGGCTTTGCGAGCACTCTGTTTCAGGCCCGGCATGAGTGACATTGACTAGGCAAGAGGGCCACCACGCAAAAACGGGGAAATGGCCCCTTCGGGGAAGAAAGCGGATTTATCATGGATTAAAACAACAATCATTTTCGCAACAAATGCTGAAATAAAGTACTTCTGTCGGTGATTTTGAAACCAATACACTCATATTTGCTAACCAAAACCGCCAAAACGCCCCTGCCACTCGATCACCAGGTACGATTAACCACTTGATAAGTGTGGGTTATTACCAGAAATTAACAAGTCACTCAGCTTTTCCTTTGGTGCACATTCCGATAACATCAGTCAAACAAGGATTGTGAAATAAAATTTCTTTTGTTCTTTTGTTACACATGATCCAGATCAAGTTTTTCTGAGTCAGCCCCGCTCTATAATCGACTCAGAAAGCGATTTAGTAAGGCATGTGAAAAAGCTGTTGCAACGATACCGTCTTGACAGGGCGACTATAATTGCCGGGCATTGCCAACGTCTTACTAAACAGTTTTCAAATAATCAGGAGATAAACATGGCAGTAACCAATTTGGCTGAACTGGATGCACTGGTCGCCCGCGTTAAGGAAGCACAGCGTGAATTCGCCAGCTTCTCACAAGAGCAGGTAGACAAGATCTTCCGTGCCGCCGCCCTGGCCGCCAACAACGCCCGTATCCCGCTGGCCCAAATGGCCGTGGAAGAGTCCGGTATGGGTATCATCGAAGACAAGGTTATCAAGAACCACTTCGCCTCCGAATACATCTACAACAAATACAAAGATGAGAAGACCTGCGGCATTCTGAGCGAAGACACTCAGATGGGCACCATCACCATCGCCGAGCCGGTAGGTATCATCTGTGGTATCGTTCCGACCACCAACCCGACCTCTACTGCGATCTTCAAATCCATGATCGCGCTCAAGACCCGCAACGCCATCATCTTCTCCCCGCACCCCCGTGCCAAGAACTCCACCAATACCGCAGCCAAGCTGGTACTGGATGCAGCTGTTGCCGCCGGTGCACCGAAAGACATCATCGGCTGGATCGACCAACCGTCTGTTGAGCTCTCCAACGCGCTGATGAAACACGAAGACATCAACCTGATCCTGGCCACCGGTGGCCCGGGCATGGTGAAAGCAGCCTACTCTTCCGGTAAGCCTGCTATCGGTGTGGGTGCCGGTAACGTACCTATCGTTATCGACGAGACCGCCGACGTGAAACGTGCTGTTGCGTCCGTGCTGATGTCCAAGACCTTCGATAACGGCGTGGTCTGTGCTTCCGAGCAGGCGGTCATCGTTGTTGATGCTATCTACGACCAGGTTAAAGAGCGCTTTGCCTCCCACAAAGGTCACGTACTCTCCAAAGAAGACGCTGACAAGGTACGTAAAGTTATCCTGATCAACGGTGCCCTTAACGCCAATATCGTTGGCCAGCCAGCCACCAAGATTGCCGAGATGGCAGGTGTGACTGTACCGGCTGATACCAAGATCCTGATCGGTGAAGGGGTCAAGCTGTGTGCAGAAGATGAGTTTGCGCACGAGAAATTGTCCCCGCTGCTCGGTATGTTCCGTGCAAGCAGCTTCGAAAACGCCGTGGATATGGCCTGTGACATGGTCAACATCGGTGGTATCGGCCACACCTCAGGTCTGTACACCGACCAGGACCGCAACGCTGACCGCATCAAGTACTTCGGCGACAAAATGAAGACTGCGCGTATCCTGATCAACACGCCGTCTACCCAAGGTGGTATCGGTGACCTGTACAACTTCGCGATGGCACCGTCCCTGACCCTGGGTTGCGGCTCCTGGAGCGGTAACTCCATCTCCGAAAACGTGGGTCCGAAGCACCTGATCAACAAGAAGACAGTCGCAAAACGGGCAGAAAACATGCTGTGGCACAAACTTCCGAAATCCATCTACTTCCGTCGTGGTTCCCTGCCGATCGCTCTGAGCGACCTGGAAGGTAAAAAGCGTGCCATGGTTGTGACCGACCGCTTCCTGTTCAACAACGGCTACGCCGATGAGCTGGTCAGCCTGCTGAAAGCACAGAATATGGAAGTGGAAGTGTTCTACGAAGTAGAAGCTGACCCGACCCTGGCTGTGGTTCGCAAGGGTGCCGAGATGGCCAACTCCTTCAAACCGGACGTTATCCTGGCGCTGGGCGGTGGTTCACCGATGGATGCTGCCAAGATCATGTGGGTGATGTACGAACACCCGAACACTGCGTTCGAAGATCTGGCCATGCGCTTTATGGACATCCGCAAGCGTATCTACAAGTTCCCGAAAATGGGCGTGAAGGCCGAACTGGTCTGTATCACCACCACTTCCGGTACCGGCTCTGAAGTGACTCCGTTTGCGGTAGTAACCGATGAAGTGTCTGGTCAGAAGTATCCGCTGGCTGACTACGAGCTGACCCCGAACATGGCCATCGTTGATGCCAACCTGGTGATGGGTATGCCCAAATCCCTGTGTGCCTTCGGTGGTATCGATGCCGTGACTCACGCCATGGAAGCCTATGTTTCCGTACTGGCTAACGAGTACTCCGACGGCCAGGCGCTGCAAGCGCTGAAAATGCTGAAAGAGTACCTGCCGTCCAGCTACCTGAACGGTGCCAACGACCCGGTTGCTCGTGAGAAGGTACACAACGCCGCTACCATCGCCGGTATCGCGTTTGCCAACGCCTTCCTGGGTGTCTGCCACTCCATGGCTCACAAGCTGGGTGCTGAATTCCACATTCCGCACGGTCTGGCCAACGCCCTGCTGATCAGCAACGTGATCCGCTACAACGCCAACGACAACCCGACCAAGCAGACTGCGTTCTCCCAGTACGACCGTCCGCAAGCTCGCCGTCGTTACGCAGAAGTCGCCGACCACCTGGGTCTGACTGCTGCCGGTGACCGTACCGCCGCCAAGATCGAGAAGCTGCTGACCTGGCTGGACGAGCTGAAAGCGACTCTGGGTATCCCGGCCTCCATCCGCGAAGCTGGCGTCTCTGAAGCTGACTTCCTGGCCAAAGTTGATCTGCTGTCCATCGAAGCCTTTGATGACCAGTGTACCGGCGCTAACCCGCGCTACCCGCTGATCAGCGAGCTGAAGCAGGTTCTGCTGGACTCCTACTACGGTCGTCAGTTTACCGAAGCCGCTCTGGTAGCAGATGCCCCGGTTGAAGCCAAGGTTGAAGGCAAGAAGAAATCCAAGGCCTGATAACCAGTCCTGAGATAACAAGCCCGCGCACTGCGCGGGCTTTTTTTATCTGCCACTTATCACAGCGATCCTCTCCCTGCCGATTGCGCTAGTACCGCGCTTAACTTCCCAACCAACCAACCAACCAACCAACCAACCAACCAACCAACTCGCCCCAGCCAATCTCTTATCAACATCCCAGGCAGTGACTCCGCATTGATCTCCCTGTGTGATAGAAAGAGCACGATCCCTTACCCGCAACGCAATTACCCTGATGGGCAGATGCAAGCAGTGAATCCCATCTACAGAACTAAAGGAGTGATAAACAGGATACGTGGAGCCTCGCTAACGCAACGCAGCATAACTGCAACTGGCGTACGTACAGGGCCAACCGACCAGCAGGAACAGAGCAATGATAATGTGCAGAGAACGCGGGAAAGAGAGTAATTGAAGAGATTGTTGGACCGGTTGCTCAACCGACACATCAGCAGTTGCCACGATGCAAAGATAAAAAAATGGCAGCCATCTGGCTGCCATCGGGAGAGCACGACTTAGCGATCAGAGGGTCGCAGCAACTTCATCGGAGATGGAGCCGTTGTGATACACCTCTTGCACATCGTCCAGATCTTCCAGCATGTCGATCAGACGCATCAGCTTGGGTGCAGTTTCTGCATCCAGTTCGGCTTCGGTGGAGGGGATCATGGTCACTTCGGCGCTCTGCGCCTTGAAGCCGGCCGCTTCCAGACCGTCCAGCACGGTACCGAAGTCGTTCGGGGTGGTGTACACCTCGATGGTGCCATCCTCTTCAGTGACCACATCATCGGCGCCCGCTTCCAGCGCGGCATCCATCAGAGCATCTTCGTCTACGCCCACGAAAGTCAGCAGACCTTTCTTGCTGAACAGATAGGCAACGGAGCCGTCGGTGCCCAGGTTACCACCGCACTTGCTGAAGGCGTGGCGCACTTCGGCTACGGTACGGTTACGGTTATCGGTCAGGCACTCCACCATCACGGCAGAGCCAGCCGGGCCGTAACCTTCGTATACGATGGTCTCGAGCTGTTCGCCATCGCCACCACCGGCGCCACGGGCAATGGCACGGTTGATGGTGTCGCGGGTCATGTTGTTGGTCAGGGCGGCAGTCACCGCAGCACGCAGGCGCGGGTTGTTGGCCGGATCAGCATCACCCAGACGCGCGGAGGTAGTGATTTCGCGGATCAGTTTGGTGAAGATCTTGCCACGCTTGGCGTCCTGAGCGGCCTTGCGGTGTTTGATGTTGGCCCATTTACTGTGACCTGCCATAGAGACTCTCCGTTATTTTTCAAATGTCAGTAACACTGATCATGACTAACCCAAGGGAAACACAGAGGCCGCATGGCGGCGGCCTCTGGTGCCGGTAGGCTTATTCGTCGCCCTTGACGGTGGTTGCAATCGCCAGCTCACCCAGTTGGGCAGCGTTGGCAAGGCTGGGGGCGTCTGTCATCAGACAGGCAGCCGCGGTCGTTTTCGGGAAGGCAATCACATCCCGAATGTTTTCGGTGCCGGTCAGCAGCATGCTGAGACGGTCCAGACCGAAGGCCAGACCGGCGTGCGGCGGGGTACCGTACTTCAGCGCATCCAGCAGGAAGCCGAACTTCAGGCGCTGCTCGGCCGGGGTGATACCCAGGATGTCGAACACGGTGGATTGCATCTCGCTGTTGTGGATACGGACAGAGCCGCCACCCACTTCGTAGCCGTTGATCACCATGTCGTAGGCGTTGGCGTAAGCACCCACCGGGTTGGCTTTCAGCTCGGCCGGGCTCATGTTGCTCGGCGCGGTGAACGGATGGTGCATGGCGGCCAGACCACCTTCGCCATCTTCCTCGAACATCGGGAAGTCGATGACCCACAGCGGTTTCCAGCTGTTCTCCAGCAGACCCAGATCGCGACCCACTTTCAGACGCAGGGCGCCCATGGCATCGCAGACCACTTTCTTGCTGTCAGCGCCAAAGAAGATGATGTCGCCGTCGGCAGCGCCGGTACGAGCCAGGATCTCGCGCACGATGGCGTCAGAGAGGAACTTGGCAACCGGAGACTGAACACCTTCGATACCATTGGCCGCTTCGTTGACCTTCATCCAGGCCAGGCCCTTGGCACCGTAGATGCCGACAAACTTGGTGTATTCGTCGATCTGCTTGCGAGAGAGCTCGGCACCGCCCGGGACTTTCAGGGTAGCCACACGGCCTTTCGGATCGTTGGCGGGGCCCGCGAACACGGCGAACTCGACAGCAGTCAGCAGATCTGCCACATCAACCAGCTCCATTGGCAGACGCAGGTCCGGCTTGTCGGAGCCGTAGCGACGCATGGCTTCGTCGAAGGTCATGATCGGGAAGTCGCCCAGATCCACGTTCAGGATGTGCAGCCACAGTTTGCGGATCATCTCTTCCATCACTTCACGCACCTGCGGCGCGGTCATGAAGGAGGTCTCCACGTCGATCTGGGTGAATTCCGGCTGGCGGTCGGCACGCAGGTCTTCGTCACGGAAGCACTTGACGATCTGGTAGTAGCGATCGAAGCCGGACATCATCAGCAACTGCTTGAACAGCTGGGGTGATTGCGGCAGGGCGTAGAACTTGCCCTTGTGCACGCGGCTCGGCACCAGATAGTCACGGGCACCTTCCGGAGTGGCCTTGGTCAGCATCGGGGTCTCGATATCGAGGAAGCCGTGCTCGTCCATGAAGCGGCGTACGAAGGCGCTGGCCTTGGCACGGGTCTTCAGGTACTTGGCCATCTCGGGACGACGCAGATCCAGGTAGCGATACTTGAGGCTGATCTCTTCGCTGTTGACCTGATTGAAGTCCAGCGGCAGCGGCTCGGCACGGTTGATGATATTGAGTTCGTGGGCGAACACTTCGATGGCGCCAGTGGCCATGTCGCTGTTGCGCTGGGAGTCCGGACGGGTACGCACCACGCCGGTCACCTGGATGCAGAACTCGCCACGCAGCTCGGAAGCCAGGGCAAAGGCGTCCGGCTTGTCCGGATCGAAGAACACCTGAACGATCCCTTCCCGGTCGCGCATATCGATAAAGATCAGACCGCCGAGATCACGACGACGATGAACCCAACCGCACAATGTAATGGTCTGCCCTGCATGGGCCTCATTGACCTGTCCGCAATAGATAGAGCGCATGGACTTCTTCCTTCGAAATTGTAGAGAGACGGTTAACCTTGGGCCGCCGGGCACGACTGGCAAGCACCGTCTGTCTCACAGCTGGCCAGATTCTTTTTCTTACCCGGTTTGAAATCAGTCTCGTACCATCCGGTTCCCTTGAGCCGGAAGCCTGCCGCCGATATCAGCTTGACCAGATTCGGCTTGCTACAGGCCGGACAGTCGGTCAGGGGGGCATCGGAAAGCTTTTGCAGTTTTGCCAATTCATGGCCACAGACGTCGCAACGATATTCGTAGATAGGCATGGGTCACAAGAAATTGAAAAACAAAAGGGCTGGCATTATAGAGGAAAACCCCCTTTTGGGTAAAATGGCCAGCAGCCTCCTTTCGCCAGTTTTTTGCACTCAACGGCAAAAAGCGGGCAAAAAATCGGCACAAATGCACCAAGAGCGAAGAGTACAGCCACCATGAGCCTCTATTTGGGCCTGCCACAGTGGTCCCACCCCAGCTGGCCCGGCCAGTTGCTGGGCCTTGGCGCCAAGCCTGCCGAACACCTCGCCCACTACGCCACCGTGTTCAATTCGGTGGAGGGCAACACCACCTTCTACGCCCTGCCGACCCCCGATACGGTGCAGCGCTGGGCCGATGCGGTGCCAAACCACTTTCGCTTCAACTTCAAGTTCCCGCAAACCATCAGCCACCAGAGCGATCTGGTGAGCGCAGACAAACAAGTCGCCGACTTTATCGGCCTGCTCGCCCCGCTGCACGACAAGCTGGGGCTGCTCACCCTGCAGTTGCCCGCCCGTTTCGGGCCACAGGGGCTGGCCAGACTGGCGGCCTTTATCGAACGGCTGCCACGGGGGTTTCGCTACGCCCTCGAGGTACGTCACCCCGACTTCTTCGCCAAGGGGGAGGCCGAGCGGGCATTGAACCGGCTGCTGATGGAACAAGGGGTCAACCGGGTGATGCTCGACAGCCGGCCACTCTTCTCGGTGCCAGCAACCACGCCAACCCTTGTCGATGCCCAGGGCAAGAAGCCACGCCTGCCGGTACATCTGCTGGCCACCGCCAACGCCCCCATGGTGCGCTTTATCGGCCTGCCAGATCCGGCGGCCAATCACCCCTTCCTGCCCAGCTGGCTGCCCCACTGGCGCCAGTGGCTCGCAGAGGGGAAAGATCTCTACCTCTATATACATACTGCCGACAACGCTCGGGCACCTGAGCTAGCCCGCCAGATCACCCGCTTGCTGGAGCAGGAGATGGCCCCCTGGCCGGGGGAAAACGATCGCGCACAACAGGGAGTGCTGCGCTTTTAGCCAACCCATTCTACGGCTATCCTTTCGCTGCAAAAAAAGCGCTTTTTTGTGGCGAGGCAAGCCCTGGTGTCAAGACAAACGGCCATCAATCCTCTACACTAGCGCCCCAAGCAAGGGTCCGGAACATGGCCCGTACGAACAGGATCGGTCCAACGGATGTCACGACCAGCCACCCCGTTCGTAAACAGGTGATAAATCTACTCTGATGGGTGTCACCCAACGACTCAATTGAACAATACAGCCGGGTGATGTCCCGACTGTCAGGTTGCGCCAGCATGCAGACCAAAGACCAAATTTTTGCCGCCCCAATCGCCCGATTGGGAGACTTCTGTTTTGACGAACAGGTCGTCGACGTATTTCCCGACATGATCCAGCGCTCGGTGCCGGGTTACAGCAATATCATCTCTGCCATCGGCATGATGGCCGCCCGCTACGCCCAACCCGAGAGCCGACTCTATGATCTGGGCTGTTCACTGGGCGCCGCGACCCAGGCGATGCGTCGCCATATCAATCAGCCCGGTTGCCGTATCACCGCAGTGGACCTCTCCCATCCGATGATCGAGCGCGCCCGCGCCCACCTCTCCGGTTTCAAATCCGAGGTGCCGGTGGAACTGGTGGAAGCAGATATCTGCGACATCGCGATCGAGAACGCCTCCGTGGTAGTGCTCAACTTCACCCTGCAATTTGTCGATCCCGAGCGGCGGGCTGCCTTGATCCAGCGCATTCACGATGGGCTGCGCCCGGGCGGGATCCTGATCCTGAGCGAAAAGTTCCGTTTCGAAGATGAACCGGTCAATGAACTGCTCATCGATCTGCATCTCGACTTCAAACGGGCCAATGGCTACAGCGAGCTGGAGATCAGCCAAAAGCGCACCGCCCTTGAGAACGTGATGCGCACCGACAGCCTGCCAGTGCATCAGGCCCGTCTGCGGGACGCCGGTTTCGTCCATCAGGACCTCTGGTTCCAGTGCTTCAACTTCGGCTCCATGATTGCCATCAAATCCAGCGACGCCCAGCCATGATCGACTTTGCCAACTTCTATCAACTGATCGCCAAAAATCGGCTGAGCCACTGGCTGCATACCCTGCCCGCCCAGCTGCACGCATGGCGACATGACAACCAGCATGGCGATCTGCCGCGCTGGAACCGCGCCCTCAACAAGCTGCCGGTGGTCTCCCCCGGCAACATCGAGCTGAAAAGCCGGGTCGAGATTGGCTCGGCCGAGAGCCTTGGCGAGGGGGAGCGCAAGAAGGTCGAGAGCCTGTTGCGCCACTTCATGCCCTGGCGCAAGGGGCCGTTCACCGTGCACGGCATCCATATCGATACCGAGTGGCGCTCCGACTGGAAGTGGGATCGGGTATTGCCCCATATCAGCCCCCTCGAGGGGCGTTATGTGCTGGATGTAGGCTGCGGCAGCGGCTACCACCTCTGGCGCATGGTGGGTGAAGGGGCCAAGCTGGCGGTCGGCATCGACCCGAGCCCGCTGTTTCTCTGCCAGTTCGAGGCCATCCGCCATTTTGCCGGCAATGATCAACGCGCCCACCTGTTGCCGCTCGGTATTCAGGAGTTGCCGGAGCTGCGCGCCTTTGACACCGTCTTCTCCATGGGGGTGCTCTATCACCGCAAATCCCCCATCGAACACATCGAACAACTGCGCAATCAATTGAAAGATGATGGCGAGCTGGTGCTGGAGACGCTAGTGATTGACGGCGGGATCAACGATGTGCTGATGCCCACCGATCGCTACGGCAAGATGCGCAACGTCTGGTTTATTCCCTCAAGTACCGCCCTCAAACTGTGGGTCGAGCGCTGCGGCTTCACCGATGTGCGGATTGTAGACGAGAATATGACCAGCACCGACGAACAGCGTCGTACCGACTGGATGATTAATGAATCCCTGAGCGACTATCTGGACTCAGACAATCCGGCACTCACGGTAGAAGGACACCCCGCGCCGAAACGTGCCGTACTGATTGCCCGCAAAGCCAAAGACTAGCCGCTGGCGCTTGTGAAAGTTACACTGACCCTATTCCAGGAAGCACTGTTAAATGAATGACATGAAAAGCAAATTAAAAGGAATCACCCTGCTCTCCCTGCTTAGTCTCGGCGGGTGTGTCAATATGGAAAAAGCGCCCGAGGTGCCTGCCCTGACGCTGGCTGAGCTCCGTAGCGAACTGGGGCAGCACGAACAGCGCCTGCAAACATCCATGGAACAGCAACATAAACAGTATGTGCAACAGCAGCACCTGCTGGTTCAGCTCAACACAGATGTCACCAATATGAAAGAGTCCGTCAAACAAGTAGATCACAAGCTCGCCGCCCTCCCCACCGAGTCGCCCAAGCCGACAGCTATCCCTACCGAGAAGTGCCCGGCCCCCAATCAGGGTCACACCATCGATGGCAAGCTGCTGGTCGGTGAAGCCGAGTGGCTCTGGGTTGATGCGGCCAACGATGCCTTCCAGGCGCGGGTCGATACCGGTGCCACGACCTCCTCCATCAGTGCTCAGGAGATCACCATCTTCGAGCGCAACGGCAAAAACTGGGTACGCTTCTTCCTGAGCCATCAGGAAGTGGACGACAAAATCCAGATCGAAGCGCCACTGGTGCGTCATGTACGGGTGCGTCAGGCCTCAGCCGATGATCTTGATCGCCGCCCGGTGGTCCGTCTGACGGTGCGCATTGGCAATATGACCGAGAAGGCCGAATTTACCCTGAAAGACCGTAGCGACATGACCTTCCCGGTGCTACTGGGTCGTGAGTTTTTGAAAGACATCGCGGTGGTTGATGTGGCCCGTGAATATATCCAACCCAAACCCAAGCTCAAGGATGTGAAATAATCCATGGTTTCCCGTAAGCCGTTCTATTTGCTGGTGGCCCTGCTGTACATTGTCGGTCTGGGAATGACGCTCTATCACCATATCGCGTTGGATGTGCCGCTCACCCCCGGTGAAAAGCGCCAAATCTGGTCCATCGAAGCCAAGCTGGAGTTCGAGGCGACCGGTGATCCGGTGATCGCCTCCCTGGCCATTCCGGGTACTCAGCCCGGTTTCACCCTGATGAATGAGAACGCCGCCAGCCCCGGCTACGGCCTCTCTTTTGTCGAGAAAGATGGCGATGCCCGTGCCGAGTGGTCCATCCGCACCGCCTCCGGCCGTCAGGAGCTCTACTACCGCGTCGACATGATGGCGGATGCCCATGCCAAACCGGCCGCCAATCCGCAGCCGCCCGCCATCGAGAAGCAGATCGAAAGCGAACCCTACGCCACGGCGATGAAGCAGATCCTCGAACGGGCGGAGGAGCGTTCAGCCGATGCTTATACCCTGACGCGTGAAATCATCAAAGAGATCGAGAAGCAGGAGCAAAACGCCGAGCTGCTGAAAAAGCACAAGAGCCGCGCCAACCTGATCGCCGAGCTGCTCAACAATGCCGATGTGCCCGCCCGCGTAGTCCATGCCCTGAAGCTGGAAGATGGTCGTCGTCGTCAGGAACTGCTGGATTATCTGCAGGTATTTAACAGCCCGACCGACTACAAGCTGTTCAACCCGCAAACTGGTGAACAGGGGCGTCCTGCCAACCTGCTGCTATGGGAATATAACTCAGGCGCCCTGCTGGACGTAACCGGTGGCCACAACTCCCGGGTTAGCTTCTCGATGATCGAGCAGGAGCAGCCAGTCAGCGTTGCGCTGGCGCAGAAGTTCGAAAAATCCGAGATGATGAACCTCTCCATCCACAGCCTGCCGCTGGAAGAGCAGACCCTGTTCAAGGGCTTGCTGCTGATCCCCATCGGGGTGCTGATGGTGGTGTTCCTGCGGGTACTGGTGGGGATCAAGACCTCTGGCACCTTTATGCCGGTATTGATCGCGGTTGCCTTTATTCAGACCTCGCTGGTCACCGGTCTGGTGGGCTTCCTGCTGATCGTCGGCACCGGTCTCGTTATTCGCTCCTATCTGTCGCGGCTTAACCTGCTACTGGTCGCCCGAATATCGGCCATCATCATCATGGTGATCTCGATGATCGGCATCTTCTCGGCCTTCGCCTTCAAGCTGGGGCTGACCGACGGCATGAAGATCACCTTCTTCCCGATGATCATCCTCTCCTGGACCATCGAACGGATGTCCATCCTGTGGGAAGAAGAGGGCCCGAAAGAGGTGTTCCGCCAGGGTGGTGGCTCCCTGCTGGTTGCCGTCATCGCCTATCTGGCCATGGATAACGAGCTGATCCGTCACCTCACCTTCAACTTCCTCGGCCTGCAGCTGGTGCTGATGGCGACCGTGTTGTTGATGGGTAACTACACCGGCTACAAGTTGAGCGAACTCAAGCGCTTCAAACCGCTGGTGGATGAGATGAAGTCTGGCGTCACCCCGGGTAAGGATAAGTAACCGATGTGGTTCTGGCAGAAATACACCACCCCGTGGAGCCTGTCACAGGCAGGCATCCTCGGTATGAACAAGCGCAACCACTCCTATATCAGCCGCTACAATCCGCGCAGCCTCTATCCGCTGGTGGATGACAAGCTGCAGACCAAGCAGATCGCTCTAAATGCAGGCGTGACGGTACCGGAACTGATCGGTACCATCCGTGCCCAGTACGATGTAGGGCGCATCACCGAGCTGGTAAAGGATTGGCCGGGCTTCTGCATCAAGCCGGCCCGAGGCTCGGGCGGCAAGGGGATCCTGGTGATCCTGCGCCAGGAAGATGGCCTCTTCTACAAGCCCAACGGCACCACCTGCAACGGTCAGGATCTGGAGCGCCATGTCTCCAACATTCTGGCTGGGCTCTATTCGCTTGGCGGCAAGCCCGATGTGGCACTGGTCGAAGGCCTTATCAACTTTGATGATGTGTTCGACGGCTACTCCTTTGAAGGGGTGCCCGATGCCCGGGTCATCATCTTCAAGGGGTTCCCGGTGATGGCGATGATGCGCCTCTCCACCGCCGCCTCCGACGGCAAGGCGAACTTGCACCAGGGCGCTGTGGGGGTGGGTCTGTGCCTGCGTACCGGTCGTGCCCTGCGGGCGGTGCAGTTTGGCAATCCGCTGCGCCACCACCCGGATACCGGCCTTGACCTTTATGAGCTCAAGGTGCCCCACTGGGATACCCTGCTCACCCTGGCTGCCTCCTGCTACGAGATGTCGGGTCTGGGCTATATCGGCACCGATATGGTGCTGGACAAGTTCCGCGGCCCCATGCTGCTGGAGCTCAACGCCCGTCCCGGTCTTGCCATCCAGATCGCCAACGGTCGCGGCCTGGTGCCCAATCTCAAGACCATCGAGAAGCTGGGGCAGGTGAAGATGAACGTGGAGCAGCGGGTCAATTTCGCCAAGGATCACTTCGGGATCTTTGAGGAATAACACCTCAGCTTGTGAACTGAGCGCGCCTATGGCGCGCTTTTTTATGGCTATTACTTGTCTGTCGGCATATCCCCCACCCAGCCATAGGGTGTCAGCACCTCATTCCAAAACAACGCGTTCAGCTAACGGCAGTGTGGAATCGCGAGATGAGTGTGACCGGCGATGTCAGGGGGATTGATGAATCATAGGTATAAAAAAACCGGCGCCAAGACGCCGGTTCTTCAAGGAGAGTACGACCCGATTACAGGGAGTCAGCATTCTCGGACAGGTATTTGGCAACGCCGTCCGGAGAGGCTTGCATACCTTTTTTACCTTTTTCCCACTGAGCCGGGCACACTTCGCCGTGCTCTTCGTGGAATTGCAGGGCATCGACCATGCGCAGCATCTCGTCGATGTTGCGGCCCAGCGGCAGATCGTTGACGACCTGGTGACGAACGACACCGTTCTTGTCGATCAGGAAGGAGCCACGGAAAGCAACGCCAGCTTCCGGATGTTCAACATCATAGGCTTTGCAGATTTCGTGTTTCACGTCGGCGATCAGCGGGTACTTGACCTGACCGATACCGCCATCTTCCACTTTGGTGTTGCGCCATGCGTTGTGGGAGAACTGGGAATCGATGGAAACACCGATCACTTCCACGCCACGCTTCTGGAACTCTTCATAACGGTGATCGAAGGCAATCAGCTCGGACGGGCAGACGAAGGTGAAATCGAGCGGGTAGAAGAAGACAACGGCAGCTTTGCCTTTGATGTGGGATGACAGGTTGAATGAATCAACGATCTCGCCATTACCCAGAACAGCTGCGGCGGTAAAATCGGGTGCGGGACGGCCTACCAATACCATATTCAATTCCTCTTTATGTGAAGTGAACAATCCGGTGAGGATTGGGCTACCTAGAGCCAAGTCCATCTAATTGAAGCGACAAACTATAGACCCGGTGGTAGATTAGTTAAATCAAATTAAATAGATAGCATTAATCGGGTTTTTCTATGCAACGTTGGCCCAGCCTCAAACAGCTGCAATATCTGGTCGCTCTCGATGAGCACAAGAACTTCAACCGCGCCGCCAAGGCCTGTCATGTCAGCCAGTCGACCCTGAGTACCGGGATCCAGACGCTGGAGGACATGATGAACCTGCAACTGGTGGAGCGGGACCACAAGAGCTTCATTATGACCCCGGTCGGCATGGAAATCGTCGAGCGCGCTCGCAATTTACTCTCCGATGCACGGGATCTGATGGAGCTTGGGCAACATCAGGGCGGTGTAATGCAGGGGACTGTTCGTCTGGGCTGCATTCCCACCATCGCCCCCTTTCTGCTGAGCAAGCTACTGAAAGAGTGCAGTAAAACCTATCCTGACCTCGAATTGTTACTGCGTGAAGACACCACCACCAACCTGCTTAAGCAGCTGGAGCAGGGTCAGCTCGACTTGCTGATCCTCGCCCTGCCCATCGAGATCGGCGGTTTTCACTGCAAGAGCGTTGGTCAAGACCCCTTCCACATGGTGATGCCCGCCAGCATGGCGGCCGGTCTGCATACCCCGTTCGATTACAAGGAACTTCCCAACCAGAGCATCTTCCTGCTGGAGCGGGAGCACTGCCTCACCGAGCACGCGGTGAGCGCCTGTCGCCTGCGGGACAAGAGCAAGATCAACCCGTTT
Organism: Aeromonas australiensis; assembly: GCF_000819725.1. Classification (GTDB taxonomy): domain Bacteria; phylum Pseudomonadota; class Gammaproteobacteria; order Enterobacterales; family Aeromonadaceae; genus Aeromonas; species Aeromonas australiensis. The sequence goes on from NZ_CDDH01000012.1 coordinate 89,341, forward strand.
GCCGCCACCAGCCTGCACACCCTGGTGCAGATGGTGGAAGCTGGCCTCGGCACCACCTTCCTGCCGCAGATGGCCATAGATGCCGGCATTCTTGCCAACTCCGATCTGGTGGCCATCCCGCTGCCGGGCGAGACGCCATACCGCGAAATAGGCCTGGTGTGGCGTCCCAGCACCACCCGGGTACAGACCTTCTACAAGCTGGCCGAGCTGCTAAAACCACTGATCAGCCACAGCGAGTAACAACAAACGCCAGCCCTCGGGTTGGCGTTTTTCAATCCCCCGCCACATTTTTCTTCCCAGAAACTAGGTATGAAGCCAGATCCCTGTTTATGATGGAAAAGTTGTCGCGCCAGCGCCTATAGCCAAAACGGTGGGTCAGAAACTGGCGTGCGATAAATGTCTCGTTTGGTAGACCCCTCCGTGGAGAGAGCCCGATGTATCGCAAGCTGCTGCTATCCCTGCTGACTCTGCTGCTGGCCGCCTGCTCCAGCACGCCGGAGCCGCCTCCGGCCCCTCGGCAGAGCAGTGCTTTTGATGGCTTCTACCAGCAGTGGCGCGGTGTCCCTTACCGGATGGGCGGCGCCAGCCGTGCCGGGCTAGACTGCTCCGCCTTCACCCAGCTCGCCTACAGTCAGGTGCTGGGCTTCAACCTGCCAAGAACCACCGAATCCCAGGCCAGCATTGGCAAACCGGTGGATCGCTATCGGCTGCAACACGGGGATCTGGTCTTCTTCAAGACCGGCTGGCAACAGTACCATGTGGGGGTCTACACAGGTGCCGGCGAGTTTATTCACGCCTCCACCAGCAAAGGGGTGATCCGCTCCCGACTCGACAACGTCTACTGGAACAGCCGCTACTGGCAGGCGCGTCGGGTGACCCAGTAACCGGCGACACGCCTGCTCGCGGCACACATTGCGTGCCGCTACTCTCCGTCAATCCCTGTCGTTATGTCGGGACCCTCAGCCCACGCTTATAACTCGATTGGTCCCAAATTCTGCATATCACACCATTTTGTGATAAGGTGGTGGCCAATTTTTAACACATTCGCCCTTTTCTCATACGCTCTCTGTCCTGATTAACAACAAGCGAGGCGATAACAAGCAGCGCACGGCGAAAGTGGAGTGTGGCGCAACACTGCCGGACGGGTGGCCCACAGCAGCAGTATCAAGGGTTAAATAGATAAGGAGATCGAGCAATGAAACAGTATCAAAGCTGGCTGGGGCAATACCTGATGAGTCGCCGTGACGGTGACCACGCCATGGCATGCGAGATGGCAAGCTCCATCTGCGAGTTCTGGCAGCAACAGGGAGATGAAAACGAACTGGACAAGTGGCAGCAGATTTACCAAAACCATCTGGAAAAGACCACCTGAATCCCGCCGTTTCCTTGCTGCCAGCCACCATGGGTTGGCAGCAAGAGTGCCCCCATATCACCTCACACCTATACAGCATCCCCCCTCCCTTTTGCACACCATCCAAATCAACCCCATCATCTCGGCGGGTTTTCTGTTTTGGGAACAAGGGGATGGGGCAGTTCTGGCACAATCCGTGGCGACAATTTCCCCAAGTTGCTCAGTTTGTGCTAAAATGGCGCTCATTTTTTGACATCTCGCGTCACGTTCGCCGCCAGATTGCCCATCGGGCTCTCTGCCCGGGTCGTGACTTTGCACCATCATGCCTGATGATGTTCCCCCCAGGATGAGCCGACAGGCTCCCGTCAAGGTGGGCACCCTCAAGGGCACATGAGATAAGGAGATCGGGTAATGAAACAATATCAAAGCTGGCTGGGAGATTATCTGATGAGTCGACGTGACGGAGATCACGCGATGGCTTCGGAACTTGCCAACACCATCTGCGCCTTCTGGAAGGCCCAGGGTGATGAAGCAGAAACCAGCAAATGGCAGCAACGCTATCAGCAACACGTAGAGCAGGCGCAATAAGCCCCTTCACTCTTTCGCGATAAAAAAACCGGCGCACATGGCGCCGGTTTTGCGTTTCTGGCAAGCAGCAGATTACATCTGGTCGATCATGTCCTGAGCAAACTGGGAGCAGGAGCGCAGGGTGGCCCCTTCCATCAGACGCTCGAAGTCATAGGTGACGGTCTTGTTGCGGATCGCCGCTTCCATCCCCTTGATGATGAGATCGGCCGCTTCAACCCAACCCATGTGGCGCAGCATCATCTCGGCGGAGAGGATGAGAGAGCCCGGGTTGACCTTGTCCTGACCGGCATATTTCGGTGCAGTACCGTGGGTCGCTTCGAACAGGGCCACGCCGTCACCGATGTTGGCACCCGGCGCGATACCGATACCGCCTACCTGAGCGGCCAGCGCATCGGAGATGTAGTCGCCGTTGAGGTTCATACAGGCGATGACGTCATACTCGGCCGGACGCAGCAGGATCTGCTGCAGGAAGGCGTCGGCGATGACATCCTTGACCACGATAGTCTTGCCGGTTTTCGGGTTCTTGAAAGAACACCAGGGGCCGCCGTCAATCAGCTGGGCATCGTACTCTTTCTGGGCCAGGGCATAGCCCCAATCCTTGAAGGCACCTTCGGTGAACTTCATGATGTTGCCCTTGTGCACCAGAGTCACGGAGTCGCGATCGTTGTCGATAGCATACTCGATAGCGGCACGTACCAGACGCTCGGTTCCGGCCTTGGACATCGGCTTGATGCCGATCCCGCAGGACTCGGGGAAGCGAATTTTCTTCACGCCCATCTCGTTTTGCAGGAAGGTGATCACCTTGTTCGCTTCAGCGCTGTCGGCCTTCCACTCGATACCGGCGTAGATGTCTTCGGCATTTTCGCGGAAGATCACCATGTCAGTCAGATCCGGACGCTTCACCGGGCTCGGGGTCCCTTCGTAGTAACGCACCGGGCGCAGGCAGATGTAGAGATCCAGCTCCTGACGCAGGGCCACGTTGAGGGAGCGAATACCGCCGCCGACCGGCGTGGTCAACGGGCCCTTGATGGCCACGCAGTATTCGCGAATGAAATCCAGGGTTTCGGCCGGCAGCCAGGCACCTTCGCCATAGACATGAGTCGATTTCTCGCCGGTAAAGATCTCCATCCAGGCGATAGAACGCTCGCCCTTGTAGGCTTTCTCGACCGCAGCATTCACCACATTCAACATGGCCGGGGTTACGTCAACACCGATGCCATCCCCTTCAATAAACGGAATGATCGGATGGTTGGGAACCTGCAGCTTGCCGTTGGCATCGACTGTGATTTTCTGACCCTGGGTCGGGATTACTACTTTGCTTTCCATCGGCATCTCCTAACGTCCGTTTGTTATCAACTTGTTTGTTGCGCGCGGCCATCTTAGCCCATTCATTTTCATAATAAAATGGCGAGCAAGCATGTCAGACCAAAGAGGTAGCCCCCCGCTAGTGCGCCGTCACCACGCCTCTCCGACCCCGCCCCGTTATCCCTCCAGCTCGCTGGCCGCCGCCTGCGGCTGGCTCAGGGAGCGGTACTGGGAAGGAGTCAAGCCGGTCTTCTGTTTGAACACCCGGCAGAAGTAGTTCACGTCACTGTAACCGCAGCGACTGGCCACCTCTTCAAGACGGAAACGGTACTTTTTCAGCATGAATTTGGCCCGATCTATCCGCACCCAGCTGATGTAATCGGCAAGGCGCATATGACCCTGCTCGCGAAACAGGTGGGAGAGATGGCTGGCTGAAACGTTGAAGCGGTGGGCAATGGAGTCACGGGTGATGGGACGGTGAAAGTTCTCCTGGATATAGATGCAGATCCCGTGAAAGAGCTCTGCCCCCCGTGGCCGATCCGTGGCGGACTCCAGCAACAGCTGACGGGCACTCGCCAGCAGAGCCTGCAGCAGGTGATCATCGGTGGGGGAGCGACCGGGATCCTCGGTCAGTACGTTCAGCGCCGCCAAAATGTGTTCGATCACATGGCCCGCCCGCGCCATGATGCTGTGCTTTTGCACATCGAAAAAGTCCGGATCTTCACGGCGCTTGCTCACCAGACTGAACCCCAGCTGGCGTTTGCCAAAGAGCAGGCTCAGCACCGAGCAGTCGGTGGTCCAGAGCGGCTTGTTCCAGCCGTTGGGGGGGATATAGAGCGCCTGTCCCGGCAGCACGCAGATCTCCTTGCAACCGCCCTCCCTGTCCCAAATTTGGTTGAGATACTCGCCGCTAAAGACCAGTTCGAGGCGGGGAAAGTTGACCTGATAGCTGAAACTGGGTGGCACCCCCTGTTCACTGGCAAACCAGATTTGGTCAAATGGAACCTGTTCGCTCAGGGCTCCGTCGAGCAGTTGGCTGAAGATGAGAGACATGGTGATCCTGATCAAGAGAGAGGCAAGCGGTTGCGGCGTGCGCGACCGCCCATGTTATAGTCCGGTCCACAGCAGTAATGCCACCCTTTTCTGCACCCGATTTTCTTCAAACTAGACGAGGCGTCCCTTATGAGCAGTAGCGATCTGCCCTCCTTTCTGTTGATGCAAAACCCGATTCAAGGCTATGACTGGGGCAGTCATGACTCCCTCACCACCCTGTTTGGCATTCCCAACCCGCAAGGCAAACCCCAGGCCGAGCTATGGATGGGGGCTCACCCCAACGGCTGCTCCGAAGTGACGCTGGCGGGCAGTGTGCAAAAGCTCTCTACAATGATCGACAGGGCCCCGGCCGCCGCGCTGGGTGAGGCCACCTTCGCCCGTTTTGGCAGCCTGCCGTTCCTGTTCAAGGTGTTGTGTGCCGAGAAGGCGCTCTCCATTCAGGTGCACCCGAGCAAGGCTCAGGCCGAAGCAGGCTTTGCCAAAGAGGAGGCCGCAGGCATCGATATCAAGGCAAGCAATCGCAACTACAAGGACCCGAACCACAAGCCGGAGCTGGTCTTTGCCCTCACCCCCTATCAGGCGATGAACGGCTTTCGCGCCATCCCCGCCATTCTGGCGCTGTTCGAGCGGGTCAATCTGGCGGCCATCGCCGATCTGACCGCAGCCCTTGCCGCCAGCCAGAATGAAGCGGGCCTACAGCACTTCTTCCACCAGCTGCTGGTATTGGAAGGAGCGCGCAAGGAGGAGGCGCTGGCAGGACTGCTGGCCTATGCCGCCGCCCATCAGGATGAAGTGGCTTTCGCCACCATCAGCAATCTGGCCAACCAGTACCCGGGGGATGTGGGGCTCTTCTCGCCGCTGCTGCTCAACGTGGTGACCCTCAAACCCGGTCAGGCGATGTTCCTCGATGCCCAGACCCCCCACGCCTACATCCACGGCACTGGCCTCGAGATCATGGCCAACTCGGACAACGTGCTGCGCGCCGGTCTGACCCCCAAATACATGGATGTGCCGGAGCTGCTGGCCTGCACCCGCTGTGTCGCCAAACCGGATGGCCAGATCCTGCTGGCACCCCGCTGTGATGGTGCGGTACAGCACTTCGAGGTGCCGGTACCTGACTTCACTTTCAGCGTCTACCCGGCTGGCGAGCATCAGCTCACCACTGCCAGCGCCGAGATCCTGTTTGCCATCGATGACACAGTGACCCTCAAGCAGGGTGAACAGTCACTGCGTCTGGAAAAGGGCCAATCTGCCTTTATTCCTGCAGCGACTGGCAGCTATCAACTGCTGGCCGAAGGACGGGTCGCCCGCGCAGGCAACCGCTGCTAACCCGCACATCCCGGGGCTACGCCCCATCCGAATATGCACAAGGGTCATCAATGATGGCCCTTGTTTTTTAGGTTCATCGCGGCTTTCCGGGGAAGGCAGCCTTGATTTTCAGGAAGAAGTAGTCCGAGT
>NZ_CDDH01000013.1 GCF_000819725.1 Aeromonas australiensis
GCGCATTATAGGGAGTCGCGACGCGATGACAAGAGGAAAACTGCAAAAAATGGCACTTTTTACAGTTTTCCGGTTCAACCGTTGCTTTATTAAACAAAAGCCCCGCATCGGCGGGGCTGTTTCGGGCAAGAAACCCTGAAGTCACATCACGCTGCTACCTTTTTGACCAGAATTCGCGTGCAAAACTGCGTACCTTCTCCCAATCGGTAAATTCAATGTCCTTACTGGTGTCAGTACTGCCACCGGTAATCTTCATGATCAACTGGATGATGCGGGTCTGCCACCAGTTATAGCGGGAATATTGCAGCGCACCGGCAAAAACGCCCAGGGTTTTCGGCTTCCAGGGAGAGAGGCGCAGAAACTTCTTCATATAGGCATTAGTTTGCGGCGTCTGTTTCTCAGGTTTGCGAGCCGTCAGGTTGACACAGAAGAAGGCCGCATTGGCCACTTCCAGCTGCTCCTCGTGAGCGTGAATAAAGCTGAACAGACTGGGATGGAAGTTGCCGTATCGGATGGAAGCACCGATCAAGACCTTGGCATACTTGCTGAGGTTGCACATGGGCAGGGTATGAAGGTCATGCATTACCACTTCACACTCCGGCATCTGCTCCAGCATGATATCTATGATTTTCCGGGTTTGACCATCCCGAGAGGAATAAAGCACCAAAATCTTGTCCATAACTACCTCAACTACGCCAGAATGCAGGGGTAAACAGTACCAGAAGCGTAAAAATTTCCAATCGACCGAATAACATAGCAGTGATCATAATCCATTTAGCAGCATCCGTTGTGTTGGCAAAGTGAGGTGCCACGTCACCCAAACCGGGGCCAAGGTTGTTGAGTGATGCAACAATGGCTGAAAATGCCGTCAGTTCATCCATCCCCGTTGCAATCAGACCCAACATACAGATGATAAAAATCATGGCATAAGCCGCAAAAAAGCCCCACACCGCTTCAATAACCCGTTCTGACAATGCCTTATTGCCCAACTTTATGCGATAAACCGCGCGAGGATGGATCAACCGCTTGAGTTCCCGCACCCCCTGCAGGTGCAACAACATCAGGCGTACAACCTTGATACCCCCTCCCGTGCTTCCGGCGCACCCTCCTACGAAGGAGGCCAGCATCAACAAAACGGGAAGGAACAACGGCCACTCGGAAAAACCGGTGGTACTGTATCCCGCTGTCGTCGCAATAGAGACTGACTGAAATAGAGCATGATCCAGCGTCTCTGACCAGCTCTCATAGCTGGCATGATGCATCAGTACCAGAAAGCAGATCAGTGTTACCGTCAATTGAATGCCTATAAATACCCTCACTTCGGGGTCTTTCAAATAGACATGAAGTCGCCGTGGTCTATGTGCAAATGCAGCAAAATGAAGCGTGAAGTTCACCCCGGCCACCATAAGAAACAGCACAGTGATCAAATTGATGGCACTGCTGTTGAAATAGCCGATGCTGGCATCATGGGTCGAGAAGCCGCCGATCGCTACCGTTGAGAAGGCATGACAGATGGCATCAAACATGGTCATCCCTGCCATCCAGTAAGAGAGGGCACAGCTGAGCGTGATAAATAGATAGATGTACCAGAGTGCCTTGGCCGTTTCGGCGATACGCGGCGTCACCTTGGTATCCTTGACCGGCCCCGGGATCTCGGCACGATAAAGCTGCATTCCCCCGATACCCAGCAGCGGCAGTATGGCCACCGCCAGTACTATGATCCCCATCCCCCCCAACCATTGCAACAACTGGCGGTAGAACAGAAACGCCTTGGGCAGCTCATCGAGCCCGGTCAGCACAGTAGCCCCTGTGGTGGTCAGGCCGGAAAACGACTCGAAGAAGGCTTCCGAAACCGACATGCCGGGTACATCGCTGATGATGAAAGGCACCGCTCCCACACTGCCCAGCACCACCCAGAACAACACCACGATGAGAAAACCCTCTTTCGCTCTGAGCTCCTTTTTGTGATAACGATTGGGAAACCAGAGCGCGATCCCGAGCAGCAGGGCCATAAAGAAAGATTTGATGAACTCGGCGCCCCCGCCATCCCGATAGCCGAAAGCCACCAGCGCAGGCAACAACATGGTCGAGCTGAACAGCGCAACCAGTAGGCCAACAATGCGAATAATGCTCAGGATGTGCATTACAGCTCCCTTTCCTCGATTAAAGAGCGATGGATTCTAGCCATCCAGGGGACAAAGGGATACACGCCCATGAGTCCGGTCGGTCAACTCACGATCCACCCGAGCCCAAACCGCCGACTCCCACGCCACTTGCAAGGTAACCTGCTGGCCATAATCAGCCCCCAGCAATTCACCATTGTGGCTGCTTATCAGCGACTCGACCGCCCCCATGTCGCCGTAATCGCAGTGAATGAGAGAGGGAGTGCGCGGCACCTTGAGCAGGGTCGGCAGCTGCTTGAGGGCGGCACCAACACCGCCCCCATAGGCTTTGACCAACCCACCAGTACCCAGATGGATACCGCCATAGTAACGCACCACCACGGCACAGATTTCACCGATCCCCGACCCCATCAGCTGGGCCAGGATCGGCTTGCCCGCGGTGCCGGACGGTTCGCCATCATCGCTGAAGCCATAGACCTGGCTATCTTGCGGCGCCCCCGCCACAAAGGCCCAGCAGTGGTGGCGAGCGGCCGGATGTTGGCGCTTGATCTCGTTGACCCACTCCTTGGCTGCCTCGACGGTCGGGGTATGGGCGATCAGGGTAATGAAGCGGCTCTTCTTTATCTCTTCGGTCAACTCCAGCGGGGCTGCCGGAATGGAATACGCTGCCGCCATCAGAGCCCTGCTTGTCTGGTCATGTTTTCCACCCCGTTAGCGTGCAGCACCACGTTGTCTTCGATACGGATGCCACCAAACGGCCGCAATGCCTCCACCTTGTTCCAGTTGACCCGTTTACCCTGTTCGCCCTGACGCAGCGGCTCCAGCAGACTGTCGATAAAGTAGAGGCCCGGCTCTATGGTGAACACCTGATCTACCTCCATCACCCGGGTACAGCGCAGATAGGGGAACAACTCGGGCGCCGCCAGGTGGGTGCCACGCTCATCCTGCATGAAACCGCCCGCATCGTGTACCTGTAAACCGAGGAAGTGGCCGAGGCCGTGAGGGAAGAAGACGTTGGTCACCCCGGTGTTGATCATCTCGTCCACCGACATATCCACCAGCTCGGTGGCTTGCAGCAAGCGCGCCAGCTTGTGATGCATCTGCAGGTGCAGCTCGTTGTAGCGGCGACCGGGTTTGATCTCCTTGATGATCTCCTGCTGCTGCTCGTCAAGGGCCGCTATCAGATCGGCAAACTCGCCGCGCCGCCATGCCCAGGTACGGGTGATGTCGGAGGCATAACCGTGAAAATCGACGCCGGCATCGATCAGGAAGGAGTAACGCTCCGCATCCGGCACCCGCACGGTAGACACATGGGTGTAGTGCAGGATGGCCGCATTGCGGTTGATGGCGACAATATTGCCGTAGGGCGCCTCATTGGCCCCCTGCCCGACCGCCTTCATATAGGCCAGATTGATCTCGAACTCGCTCGCTCCTGCCATGAAGGAATCTTTGGCCGCAATATGGCCGCGCACCCCGATCCGGTTCGCTTCGCGCAGACATTCCAGCTCGTAGGGGGTCTTGTAGGCTCGGTGGTAGTGCAGGTAGTTGAGCACCGCCTCGGGATTGGGCTGGGTCAGCCCCAGCAGATCGGCCACCTCCAGATGGCCACCCAGATAGGCCCACTCCTGCTTGTTGGCAGGTAGATGGTCAGCCACCTGCTCCGGCCGGGCCAGGAAACGAATATCGAAGAACTCGACCCAGAAGGCATTAGGCAGCTCCGCCACCTTGTGCCAGAAATCCACCGGCCGGTAGAACAGCAGCACCGGTTTGTTCACCCCGTCCACCAACAGCCAGCAGTGGGGATTGCCCAGCACTGGTAACCAGGCCTTGAAGTGCGGGTTTACCTTGAACGGGTAATCCTGATCATCGAGGAAGATACGGTGGGTCTGGCCGGAGTGGATGGCCAGTCCGCTGAGCCCCTGTTGTTGCAGAATGTCGCGGGTGCGCTGCTGCAAGGTATCGAGGTGCTGGGCAAAAAGTTGGCTGTAGCTGCTCATGGCGTCCTGCTCCGAGGTGAATGTGATTGCAGCATAACATCAAGCGCTGGGCGGCTCGACCCGTCAAGCTGCCGCTTCGTGAGGTAACGCATACGTTACAAACGTGTTTGTTATCAACACAAACCAATCATTAACAAATCAAAAACAATTCAATACACTGCCGGTAGATACATGAAGTCGGGGATTACTCATGGACAACCTCTGCCTGTGGCAACCGGATCCGCTCGGAATGCAGCAATCCAACCTCTACCGTTTTATGGCGGAGGTGAACCGTTTCCACGGCCTGCAGTTACAGAACTATCCGCAGCTTTATCAATGGTCGGTAGAGAAGACCACCCGTTTCTGGCCGCTGGTGTGGCAGCACTGCGGCGTCAAGGGCGAGCTCGGTAACATAGTGGCGGAGAACCGTCAGGATATGCAGCGCACCCGCTGGTTCCCTGACAGCCGCCTCAACTTCGCCGAGAACCTGCTGCGCCGTCAGGACGAGAGCCCGGCCATCATCTCCCGCATCGAAGGTACTCCAAGTCGCACTCTGAGCTGGGGTGAACTGGGGGAACAGGTTGCCCGGCTGGCGCAGTGGCTGCGTCATCAGGGGATTGGCCGTGGCGATGTGGTCGCCGCCTATCTGCCCAATATTGCGGAAACCGTGGTGGCCATGCTGGCAACCACCAGCCTCGGGGCGATCTGGACCTCCACCAGCCCCGACTTCGGTGAAGCAAGCGTGGTGGAGCGTTTCGGCCAGACCCGACCTCGAGTGCTGTTCGCTGTGGATGGTTATCGCTACAACGGCAAGGCTATCGACATTCAGGAGAAGGTCGCCAGTGTGGTGAGCCAGATCGACAGCATAGAGCAGACGGTGATGATCCCCCTGCTCGGCAACCCGCTCCAGCTTGGTCACGATTGGCAACAACTGCTGGCAAGCCAGCACGGCGCCCAGCTTGTCTTCGAGCCGATGGCCTTCAATGATCCGCTCTATATCCTTTACTCCTCCGGCACCACCGGCAAGCCCAAGTGCATCGTCCACGGCATTGGCGGCACACTGCTGCAACACCTGAAAGAACATCAGCTGCACTGCGACATCAAGCCAGGGGAGCGGATCTTCTACTTCACCACCTGCGGCTGGATGATGTGGAACTGGCTGGTAAGCGCCCTCGCCTCCGGCGCCACTCTGGTGCTCTATGACGGCTCGCCGTTTTACCCGGATGGCAACGTTTTGTGGGATCTGGCCCGCGATGAGCAGGTCAGCTTGTTCGGTACCTCGGCCAAGTATCTCGATGCGTTGCACAAGCAAGGTTATGCCCCCATCAATACCCACGACCTGCCTGCCTTGCGCCTCATCTGCAGCACCGGCTCCGTGCTCTCCCCGGAGGGGTTCGACTACGTCTACCAGCAGATAAAGCAGGATGTGCAACTCAGCTCCATCTCTGGCGGCACCGACATCTGCTCCTGCTTCGTCATCGGCAATCCGCTCAGCCCGGTCTATCGGGGCGAGAGTCAGGGGCGCGGCCTTGGGCTGGCGGTGCAGGTGTTCAACGAAGCGGGCCAGCCGGTGCAAGGGGAAAAAGGCGAGCTGGTCTGTACCAAGCCGTTCCCGGCCCAGCCCATCTACTTCTGGGGCGACGAGAATGGCGACAAATACCACGCCGCCTACTTCGCGCGGTTCGGCAATATCTGGTGCCACGGCGACTGGATCGAGCTGACCCAGACCGGCGGCATCCTGTTCTATGGCCGCTCCGATGCCACCCTCAACCCGGGCGGCGTGCGCATCGGCACCAGCGAGATCTACCGCTATGTCGAACAGCTGGATGAAGTAGAAGAGAGCATCGTTATCGGCCAGCAGTGGCAACAGGACGAGCGGGTGGTGCTGTTCGTCAAGCTCAAGGCGGGTTGCAAGCTGGACGAACCGCTGCGCGAGCGCATTCGCCAGCAAATAAAGCAACACTGCACCGCCCGCCACGTGCCCGCTCGCATCCTGCAGGTGGAGGCCATCCCCCGCACCAAGTCCGGCAAGATCGTCGAACTGGCGGTACGCGAAGTGGTACACAACCGGCCGGTCAACAACACCCACGCCCTCGCCGATCCCGAGGTGCTGAACCAATATCGCAACCGGCCGGAACTGGCCAGTTGATAACAAACTCATATTCATCCGAGGCGTCGCAAGGCGCCTCTCTTTTGCCCGTTTTGTGATAAGGAGCTTTTACTCGAGATCTGTTAAACAAATGTTTTAAATAGGTGTTGAAAATGTCTCCTTTTGGATCAATAGTGAGCCTCGCCCCCTGCTGGGGATAAAGGAGCACCACTCCCCACTGTGTGGGAACAAGGAGACACTCTCATGATCTACCAAGGCGAAACCCTGACGGTCAGCTACCTCGAAGACGGCATTGCCGAACTGAGGTTCGATGCCCCGGGTTCAGTCAACAAGCTGGATCGCGCTACCCTGCTCTCCCTGAGCGAAGCGATCGCCGCACTACAGCAACAAGCCGATTTGAAGGGTCTGATCCTCACCTCCGGCAAAGACGCTTTTATCGTCGGTGCCGACATCACCGAATTCCTGGAACTGTTCGATCTGCCGCAAGAAGATCTGCTCGGCTGGCTGAAAAAGGCCAACGACATCTTCAACGCCATCGAAGATCTGCCGGTACCGACCCTCTCCGCCATCAAGGGCCACGCTCTGGGCGGCGGCTGCGAAACCATCCTCTCCACCGACTTCCGGCTGGCTGACACCAGCGCCAAGATTGGCCTGCCCGAGACCAAGCTCGGCATCATGCCGGGCTTTGGCGGCACAGTCCGTCTGCCGCGAGTGATCGGCGCCGACAACGCGCTCGAATGGATCACCACCGGCAAGGATTACCGTGCCGATGATGCCCTCAAGGTGGGCGCCATCGACGCCGTGGTCGCCCCCGACGCGCTGCAGAGCGCTGCGCTGCAGATGATCAAAGATGCCATCGCGGGCAAGCTGGACTGGCAAAGCCGCCGCGCCGCCAAGAAAGCGCCGCTGCGTCTCTCCAAACTGGAAGCCATGATGAGCTTCACCACCGCCGCCGGCATGGTTGCCGCCGTGGCGGGCAAACACTATCCGGCGCCGATGACTGCGGTGAAAACCGTCGAGGCCGCCGCCGGCATGGGCCGTGACGAAGCGCTGGTCGTTGAAGCACAGGGCTTTATCAAGCTGGCCAAGACCGATGTCGCCAAGGCGCTGGTCGGGATCTTCCTCAACGATCAGCACATTAAAGCGCTGGCCAAGAAGGCTGCCAAACAGGCAAGCAAGGCAACCGGCCATGCCGCCGTACTGGGTGCCGGCATCATGGGCGGCGGCATCGCCTACCAGTCTGCCAGCAAGGGCATTCCGGCGGTGATGAAGGATATCAACGAGAAGGCGCTGGCACTTGGCATGGGCGAAGCCACCAAGCTGCTCAACGGCCAGCTCGAGAAGGGCCGCATCGACGGCATCAAGATGGGCCAGGTGCTCTCCGCCATCACCCCGACCCTCAGCTATGACAACGTCAAGCATGTGGATGTGGTGGTCGAAGCCGTGGTCGAAAATCCCAAGGTGAAAGCCGCCGTACTGGGCGAAGTAGAAGGGATCATTGGCGAAGACGCCGTGCTCGCCAGCAACACCTCCACCATTCCCATCTCCCTGCTGGCCAAGGGGCTGAAGCGCCCGCAGAACTTCTGCGGCATGCACTTCTTCAACCCGGTGCACCGCATGCCACTGGTGGAGATCATCCGCGGCGAGCAGACATCCGATGAAACCATCAACCGCGTGGTGGCCTACGCCGCCGCCATGGGCAAGTCCCCGGTGGTGGTCAACGACTGCCCGGGCTTCTTCGTCAACCGGGTGCTGTTCCCCTACTTCTTCGGCTTCAACAAGCTGGTTGCCGATGGTGCCGACTTTGCCGCCGTCGACAAGGTGATGGAGAAGGAGTTCGGCTGGCCCATGGGCCCCGCCTACCTGCTGGATGTAGTCGGCATCGATACCGGCCACCATGCTGGTGACGTGATGGCACAGGGCTTCCCGGCACGCATGAGCAAGGAAGGTCGTACCGCCATCGACGTAATGTATGACGCCAGCCGCTTCGGTCAGAAGAACGGCAAGGGCTTCTACGCCTACGAGCAGGACAAGAAGGGCAAGCCGAAAAAAGTGGCTGATGCCGCCAGCTACGAGCTGTTGGCCCCCATTGCCAAGCCAAAGCAGGAGTTCGACAAGGAGGCCATCATCGCCCGCATGATGATCCCGATGATCAACGAGGTGGTGCTCTGTCTGGAAGAGGGCATAGTCGCCACGCCAGCCGAAGCCGACATCGCACTGGTCTACGGTCTGGGCTTCCCTCCCTTCCGCGGCGGCGTGTTCCGCTATCTGGACACTATCGGTCTGGATCGCTTCGTGGCCATGGCCGACCAGTATGCCGACTTGGGCCCGCTCTACCGCGTCAGCGACCGCTTGCGCGAGATGGCTGCCCAGGGCAAAACCTTCTACTGATTGCGGAAAGGAGATCCATTCATGAAAGACGTAGTCATTGTCGACTGTATCCGGACCCCGATGGGCCGGTCCAAGGGCGGCGCCTTCCGCAACGTGCGTGCAGAAGATCTGTCCGCGCACCTGATGAAATCCATCCTGCTGCGCAACCCCAACCTCGACCCGAACGAGATCGAGGATATCTACTGGGGCTGCGTGCAGCAGACCCTGGAGCAGGGCTTCAACATCGCCCGTAACGCCGCGCTGCTGGCCGGCATTCCGAAGCAGGTGGGGGCGGTCACCGTCAACCGTCTGTGCGGCTCCAGTATGCAGGCGCTGCATGATGCCTCTCGCGCCATTCAGGTAGGCGATGGGGATATCTTCATCATCGGCGGCGTTGAGCACATGGGTCACGTGCCGATGAGCCACGGCGTCGACTTCCACCCCGGTATGGCCAAGTCGGTGGCGAAAGCCTCCGGCATGATGGGGCTGACCGCCGAGATGCTCGGCAAGCTGCACGGCATCAGCCGTCAGCAGCAGGACGAGTTTGCCGCCCGCTCCCACCGCCGCGCTCACGCCGCCACCGTGGAAGGACGCTTTGCCAAGGAGATCGTCGGGCTGGAAGGCCATGACGCCAGCGGCGCCCGCTTCTTCTACGACTATGACGAGGTGATCCGCCCGGAGACCACGGTCGAAACCCTGAGCCAGCTGCGCCCGGTGTTTGATCCGGTCAACGGCACCGTCACCGCCGGTAGCTCCTCGGCCCTGTCTGACGGTGCCGCCGCCATGCTGGTGATGAGTGCAGATCGCGCCAAGGCCCTCGGCCTCACGCCGCGCGCCAAGGTACGTGCCATGGCCATCGCCGGCTGTGATGCCGCCATCATGGGTTACGGCCCGGTGCCGGCCACCCAGAAAGCGCTCAAGCGGGCCGGTCTGACTGTCGGTGATATCGACCTGTTCGAGCTGAACGAGGCGTTCGCCGCCCAGTCCCTGCCCTGCGTGAAGGATTTGGGTCTGCAGGATCTGGTGGACCAGAAGGTTAACCTGAACGGCGGCGCCATTGCCCTGGGTCACCCCCTCGGCTGCTCCGGCGCCCGCATCTCCACCACCCTCATCAATCTGATGGAGGAGAAGGATGCCACGCTAGGGGTTGCTACCATGTGTATCGGTCTGGGTCAGGGTATCGCCACCGTATTCGAACGGGTGTGAGTTGTTGTTGCAGCACTGAGTGTTGTCCCTTTGCGGAGCCAGTCTGACTGGCTCCGCCCTTTCGACTCTGTGACGATTGCCACACGGGGCGGTCGTCAGCGGTCAGAAGCTCTCTGTTGGCTGTCCTGTTTGGGTCAGCCTTTTTTCATTTTTAAACTTCTCAACAAGCTGTTATTGCCTTAAACCTCACATTAGATGGGAGGCTTGCTTGCTTTTTACTCCCCCGACAGGTTCAATCTGCACAAAAAAATGGGTGGATGCACATACATATGTCAATGAGCAAACAACTGCTGATCGTCGATGACGACCAAGAGATCCGCGAGCTGCTCAACGAGTACCTGACCCGGGCGGGATTTCAGGTATTGACGGCGGCAGAGGGCAACGAGATGCGCCAACAACTGGCCCAGCACAACCCCGACCTGATCATTCTGGACATCATGATGCCCGGCGAGGACGGTTTTACCCTCTGCCAGCAGATCCGTCGTGACTCCCAGGTGCCCATCATCATGCTGACCGCAGCCTCCGACGAAGCGGATCGGGTGATCGGCCTCGAACTCGGCGCCGACGACTATATCGCCAAGCCGTTTAGCCCCCGCGAACTGCAGGCCCGTATCAAGGCGCTGCTGCGCCGTGCTGAATTCCGCCAGCCGGAAAAAGAGAAAGAGCCGAGCCGCCGGCTGCGCTTTGCCGAGTGGACCCTCGACACCCTGAGCCACCAGCTGACCCATGACGATGGCAGCCTGCTGGATCTCTCCGGCAGCGATGCCATGCTGCTCGGCATGTTCCTGCAACAGCCCGGCGTGGTACTGGACCGGGACACCATCTCGGATGCCACCCGCGGCCGCGAAAGCCTGCCGATGGAGCGCGGCATCGATGTGCAGATCAGCCGTCTGCGCCAGAAGTTGGGCGACAACGGCAAGAGCCCACGCATCATCAAGACCATTCGCGGTAGCGGCTACATGCTGATTGCCGAGGTGCACGAGCTGCCATGAGCCACAAGTGGTCCTGGGGAGCGCTGGTGCCACGCTCTTTGCTGTCACGGATGATTCTGCTGCTGCTGCTGGCTATCCTGCTCTCCCAGACCATTCTGACCGGTATCTGGATGCAGCAGATCCAGAAGCGGGAGCTGGAGGGAATGATCAGCACCACCCGCAATCTGGCGCTCTCCGCGGCCTCCACCGTCAACTTCTTCAAATCCCTGCCGCTGCAGTATCGCCATATCGCCCTCGACCAGTTGCGCAACATGGGTGGCAGTCGTTTCTTCGTCTCGCTCAACGAGGAGGAGATCCACATCAACGCCATCCCCGACAGCGAACGCAAGACCCTGATGCTTGAGGAGGTGCAGGGGGTACTGAGCCGCAAGCTCGCCGACGCCATGACAATCAAGGTGGACTTCTCGCGGCCGAAGAATCTCCACGTCTTTAACAATGACACCCTGCTGGCGGATCTCCCCTCCTCCTGGGCCCGCTACACCTTGTCGCTGGATCCCATCAATCCCCCGGTATTGGTCACCCAGATCGAGATAGAGCCGGGTGAATGGCTCTATCTGGCAGCCCTGCTGCCAGCCCCCTACATGACGCTGGATGACACCGTCATGCCAGGCAATCAGATGCGCTTCATCGCCCTGATGACGGTGTTCCTCTGCTTCTTCACCTTTATGCTGGTGCGCTGGCAGACTCGGCCACTGCGCCGCCTCGCCAAGGCAGCAGTCAACCTCGGCAAGGATATTGACCAGCCTTCACTCAAAGAGGAGGGGGCATCGGAAATCGTGGCGGCCACCCGCGCCTTCAACATCATGCAGCACCGGATCCGCCGCTATATCGACGATAGAGAGCGGCTGTTCAGCTCCATCTCCCACGATCTCAAGACCCCCATCACCCGGCTACGACTGCGGGTCGAACTGCTCGACGACGAGGTGCAGATCGGCAAGTTCAACAAGGATCTCGACGAGCTGGAGCTGATGGTTAAAGGGGCGCTGCAGACGGTGAAAGAGACCGACATTCACGAGAATATCGAGGAGATCGACATCAATGCCGTGCTGGAGCAGATGGCTGAGTCGATGAACCTGCACGATGAGCGGCTAACCATCGAAGGCCACTGTAAATGGCCCTACCGCGGCAAGCTGCTGGCACTCAAGCGCTGCATCGGCAATCTGGTGGATAACGGCATCAAGTACGGCCAGAAGGTGCGCATCATCATCATGGATGACGAAGAGATGCTGATCCTCTTTATCATGGACGAGGGCCCCGGCCTGCCGGATGACCAGTTCGAACGTATCTTCGAGCCCTATTACCGGCTCAGCAGCGATCAGGCCGGCACCGGCCTCGGGCTTGGCATCGCCCGCAACATTGCCCACGCCCACGGTGGCGATCTGGTGCTGGAAAATCGTCCGCAAGGTGGCCTGCAGGCCACGCTCTCACTGCCAAGGTAGTCTGTATGAAGTGGTACCCATTGCCCCTGCTTGCCCTGTTCTGTGGATCTGCCTGCGCCTCCCAGGTGGAGGTGCTGCACTGGTGGACCTCCGGCGGCGAAGCGAAAGCGGTCAAAGTGCTCAAGTCCGAATGGATCGGCCAGGGCAACCAGTGGAATGACTTCGCGGTACAGGGCGGCGGCGGCAAGAGCGCCATGACGGTATTGCGGAGCCGGGCATTGGCAGCCAACCCGCCGGAAGCGGCCCACCTCAAGGGCTACGAACTCAAGGAGTGGGCGGGGCTCGGCTTTCTGCGCGATCTCAGCCCGATGGCCGATCACCTCGGCTGGTACACCAGGATGCCTCCCATGGTGCGGGCCACCCTCAGCCAGAATGGCGCCCTGATGGCCGTCCCCACCGGTATCCACCGGGTCAACTGGTTGTGGCTCAACCGCAAGGTGTTCGAACAACAGAAGCTGACCCCACCTGACGACTGGGCCCAGTTTGTCGCCGTCGCCGACCAGCTTAAAAAACGGGGCATCACCCCGCTTGCCATCGGTAACGAACCCTGGCAGCTGGCGGTCCTGTTTGAAACGGTGGCACTCGGTGAGGGTGGCAAAGCGTTCTACCGCAAGGCGTTCCTCGAGCAGGAGAGCGCCACCCTGACCGGCCCCGACATGGTGCGGGTGCTGACCCGCTTCCAGCAGCTGCGCGCCTATGTGCCGCAAAAATACGCCGGTCTGAAGTGGCATCAGGCCACCAATCTGCTGGAGAGCGGTGGCGCCGCCATGCAGGTGATGGGGGACTGGGTGAAGGGGGAGCTGAGCGCGGGCAACTACCGGCCGGGTGAGGATATCGCCTGTCTGCCGAGCCCGGGCAGCGCCGGGCTCTTCAGCTACAACCTCGACTCCATCGCCATGTTCAAACAGCGGGATCCGGCCCAGCTCCAGGCACAGGGCGATCTGGCCCAGCTACTGATGACGCCGCAATTCCAGCAGGAGTTCAACCGGGTAAAGGGATCGATTCCAGCCCTGATAAAACCGGATATGAGCAAATTCGACCGCTGCGCCGTCCGCTCCTATCAGGATTTCCTGCTGGCGGAAAAGCAGGACAACCTGCTGCCCAGCATGGCGGAAGGGATGGCGACACCAACCAATATGCGCCAGGCGATCATGGATGTGCTGAGCAACTTCTTTAACGATCCCAAGGCCAGCCCGGTGCAGACGGCACGGCATCTGGAGCGGGCGATGCGCTCGACCCGCTGATCCGGGCATATTGCCAAACGGCAGAAATGACAAAGGCGGAATTGCTCCGCCTTTGTGGTTGAATCGTCATCCGATTCAGGATTGATCATTCTCGTCCTCATCCTCTTCGTAATAATCGCTGAGCTCAATCCAGAGCCCCAACCCGACCATCACCAGGGAGCCGAACCAGGTACCGGTATTCCCGATCGGGCTGCCCATCACTATCATGGCGAAGGACAAGAACCCCATGCCGGCATAGGCCTGTAATCTGCCGTAGGAGACCTGCATATTCACCTCCTTGTTGAATATGGTTCAATTTTTATATTACTCGCCCGACGCACGCTGGATAGGGCGAAATAACACTTTGGTTACATATGCTGATTGATGGGGCGTTTGTTTGATTATTTTTTAGCCCTGAGTATCATTGGCAGCCGAATAGGTTGAAGGTTAATAATTGATGAGTGATTTATTCTGCAGCGCAACTCATGAGTTGGACGCAATCGGGCTTCGCTGCCCGGAACCCGTGATGATAGCGCGCAAGAAAGTGCGGCTGAGGGTTGGCTACCAATGAGTAATTTATTCTGCAATGCGACCCATGAGTTGGACGCAATCGGGCTTCGCTGCCCGGAACCCGTGATGATGGTTCGCAAGAAAGTGCGGCTGATGGCGGATGGCGAGACCCTGCTGGTCAGCGCCGACGATCCCTCAACCACCCGCGATATTCCCAGCTTCTGCCGCTTTATGGATCACACTCTGGTCGCCAGCGAGACAGAACAGACCCCCTACCGCTATCTGATCCGCAAGGGTCAATAAGCCACACTTCCGGAGCACGCCATGACAACCATTACCCGCATCGGCACCACCCAGCGTTGGTCTGATGTCGTCATTCACAACGGTACCCTTTATGTGGTGGAAGTCCCCGTCAGCGAAGAGGCCGACATCCATCAGCAGACCCGCGAAGTGCTGGCCAGCCTGCAACGCCTGCTTGAAACCAACGGCTCCGGCGTCGACAAGATCCTGATGGCCAACATCTATCTCAAAGACATTCAGGACATCGCTGCTTTCAACAAGCAGTGGGATGCCTGGATCCCGGCTGGCACAGCCCCTGTACGCGCCTGCGTACAAGCCCGTCTGGCCCACGAGGGCTACAAGGTGGAAGTGCAGCTGACTGCCGCTGTCTAAGCAAAACGGGATGCCTGGCTCCCCTGATGCCGACACAGCCCCTGTACGCGCCTGCGTACAAGCCCGTCTGGCCCACGAGGGCTACAAGGTGGAAGTGCAGCTGACTGCCGCTGTCTAAGAGGCGGTTATCCCCCTCATCCCCGCCCCTTCTCCCACGAGGGGAGAAGGGAGCAAACAACAAGATGCCGACACAGCCCCTGTACGCGCCTGCGTACAGGCCCGCCTCGCCCACGAAGGCTACAAGGTCGAAGTACAGCTGACTGCTGCTGTCTAAGCCACTCGATGCTATGCCGTGACCGATTGCTAAAGGAGTAGCTCGATCCGGTGTCTGCTCCCTCTCCCTTTGGGAGAGGGCAGGGTGAGGGGCCTTTCCGTTTGTTGGTCATATTTGCAACAAAGTTTGCAGCTCCCCTCACCCCCTTCTCCCGCAAGGGGTGCGGTGAGCAAAGAACAGGGCACCATTGCTCGCAACGGCGCCAATAGAAAGGCCCCGCCATTACTGGCGGGGCCTTTTCGTTACCGAAACCTGAACGACTTAGGCGGTCGGGGTCAGGGTAATGGTGACGCGACGGTTCTGTGCCTTGCCTTCGGCAGTGCTGTTGGTCGCAACCGGCTGATCCGGGCCCACGCCGGTGGTGGAGATGCGGCTACCTGCTACGCCCTGACCAATCAGCTGAGCGGCAACGGCATCGGCACGATCGCGGGAGAGCTTCATGTTCAGCTCGCGGGAACCTGTGCTGTCGGTGTGACCGACCACGTTCAGGCGGGTCTTGTCGAACTCGGCAACCACCAGGGCCACACCGGAGAGGGTGTTGGCACCGGCCGCTTTCAGCTGGGAGCTGGAGCTGTCAAAGGTCACGTTGTTCGGCATATTGAGGATCAGCTGATCACCGTTGCGGGTCACGCTGACGCCGGTACCCTGCAGCTTCTCGCGCAGCTTGGCTTCCTGCACGTCCATGTAGTAGCCGATACCGCCACCCAGCGCCGCGCCGGCAGCAACGCCGGTCAGGATGCCCTTCTTGCGATCACCCTTGCTGGAGGAGAGCGCACCTACGGCCGCACCGGCAGCGGCGCCAGCCAGCGCGCCCCAGGCACCTTTGGAGGTCTGGGATTCACCTGTGTAGGGGTTGGTGGTACAGCCGCTCAGGGCAACGGTCAGTGCCAGAGCAGGCACCAGGATCTTGGCTCGCATGAAAAAACCTCTGTGAAAACAATCCGGCACCATGCCGGGAGCCGCATTGTAACCTGCCATCACGCCATTGTCTGACGCAGGGCTGAACCGCTGGCGAGAGCGATGTTTTTTTGGCCAACCAGCGGGCTGTCAACGCGGTAACTGACACGCGGCGTGGCAAGGACAGCTGACCAGATGATCGTTCACCATCCCCACCGCCTGCATAAAGGCGTAACAGATGGTGCTGCCGACGAAGTTGAAGCCGAGCTTCTTGAGCGCTTTCGACATGGCATCTGACTCCGGCGAGGTCGCCGGAATATCGCCGTTGCCCTGCCGCTGGTGGACTATGGGGGCGCCGCCCACAAAGCCCCACAGGTAGTCGGAAAAATCGATCCCCTGCTCCTGCAACGCCAGATAAGCGCGGGCATTTCTGATGATCGACTGCACCTTGAGCCGGTTGCGGATAATGCCGCTGTCCTGCATCAGCCGCTCTACATCCTGCTCGTCGAACCGGGCAATCTGCACCGGATCAAAGTCCGCATAGGCGCGGTAATAGCTATCGGTCCGCTTGAGGATGGTGATCCACGACAGCCCCGCCTGCTGGCCGTCGAGGCAGAGCTTGGCAAACAGCTCACGCGAGTCATAGACCGGCCTGCCCCACTGTTTGTCATGGTAATCAATGTATTGCGGGTCTTTGGTCACCCAGGCGCAGCGCAGCTCCATTTCCTCTCCCTCGTCATTTCAGCGGTTTGCCCAACCCTGCCCACTCTACAGGCGGCACTGCTCAGATCATATACCGGACAGCCCGCCCGACCAGCCAGGGCGCAGCACCATCCCGCGAATCCGCTGCAATTTCGCCTATTATCCGACCATGCCAGACGGTATACTCCCTCGGTTCACATTCAGCAAATCTTGCTCTGATTTTCACTTCGCGCGAAAAAAATTATGCAAAAATTCGATGTCAAAACCTTTCAGGGCCTGATCCTGCAGCTGCAGGACTATTGGTCCCGCCAGGGCTGTACCATCATTCAGCCGCTGGATATGGAAGTGGGTGCCGGTACTTCCCACCCCATGACCTGTCTGCGTGCCCTGGGCCCGGAGCCCATCGCCTGCGCCTACGTGCAACCGTCCCGCCGTCCGACCGACGGCCGCTACGGTGAAAACCCGAACCGCCTGCAGCACTACTACCAGTTCCAGGTGATCATCAAGCCTTCCCCCGACAACATTCAGGAACTCTATCTGGGCTCCCTGAAAGAGCTGGGCATGGATCCCGAAATCCACGACATCCGCTTCGTGGAAGACAACTGGGAAAACCCGACTCTGGGTGCCTGGGGTCTGGGTTGGGAAGTGTGGCTGAACGGCATGGAAGTGACCCAGTTCACCTACTTCCAGCAAGTTGGCGGCCTCGAGTGCAAGCCGGTTACCGGCGAGATCACCTACGGTCTCGAGCGTCTGGCCATGTACATTCAGGGCGTGGACAGTGTCTACGATCTGGTCTGGTCTGACGGCCCGCTGGGCAAGACCACCTACGGCGACGTGTTCCACCAGAACGAAGTGGAGCAATCCACCTACAACTTCGAACACGCCGATGTGGAGTTCCTGTTCCACTGCTTCGAGCAGTACGAGAAGGAAGCCCAGAATCTGCTGGCACTGGAAAAACCGCTGCCGCTGCCTGCCTACGAGCGCATCCTCAAAGCCGCTCACTCCTTCAACCTGCTGGATGCCCGCAAGGCCATCTCGGTCACCGAGCGTCAGCGCTACATCCTGCGCATTCGCACCCTGACCAAGGCGGTAGCCGAGGCATACTACGCCTCCCGCGAAGCGCTGGGTTTCCCCATGTGCCAGCGCAGTGAGAACAAGCAAGGTTAAGGAACGGACATGGCACAACATACATTTCTGGTAGAGATCGGTACTGCTGAGCTGCCGCCCAAAGCCCTGCGCTCCCTGGCCGAAGCCTTTGCCGACAACTTCAAAGCCGAACTGACCAAGGCCGATCTGGCCTTCGGCGACGTCGAGTGGTTTGCCTCACCGCGCCGTCTGGCGCTGAAGGTAAGCGAGCTGGCCGGCGAACAGCCGAGCAAGAGCGTCGAGAAGCGCGGCCCGGCCGTGGCGCAGGCGTTCGATGCCGAGGGCAAGCCGACCAAGGCTGCCGAAGGCTGGGCCCGTGGCAACGGCATCACAGTCGAGCAGGCCGAGCGTCTGGTCACCGACAAGGGCGAGTGGCTGGTTCACACCGCCAAGGTCGAAGGCCGTCCGGCCGTCGATCTGCTGGGTGAACTGGTTGCCTCCGCACTGGCCAAGCTGCCGATCCCGAAAATGATGCGCTGGGGCGACAAGACCATCCAGTTCGTGCGTCCGGTCTTCACCGTGACCCTGCTGCTGGATGGCGAGCTGGTGCCCGCCCACATTTTGGGTATCGACTCTGCCCGTACCATTCGCGGCCACCGCTTTATGGGCGAGAGCGAATTCACCATCGACAACGCCAGCCAGTACCCGCAGATCCTGCAGGAGCGCGGCATGGTGATTGCCGACTTTATGGCGCGCAAGGCCAAGATCAAGGCTGACGTCGAAGCGGCCGCTGCCGCCTTCGGTGGCGTAGCCGATCTGGACGACGCCCTGCTGGAAGAAGTGACCGCACTGGTCGAGTGGCCTGTGGTGCTGACCGCCAACTTCGAAGAGAAGTTCCTGGCCGTGCCGGCTGAAGCACTGGTGCACACCATGAAGGGTGACCAGAAGTACTTCCCGGTCTACGACAAGAACGGCAAGCTGCTGCCGAAGTTCATCTTCGTCACCAACATCGAGTCCAAAGACCCGAGCCAGATCATCAGCGGCAACGAGAAGGTGGTTCGCCCCCGTCTCTCTGACGCCGAGTTCTTCTTCAAGACTGACCTCAAGCAGACTCTGGCCTCCCGCCTGCCGCGCCTTGAAACCGTGCTGTTCCAGCAACAGCTGGGCACCGTCAAGGCCAAGGTCGAGCGTATCGAGACCGTCGCCGGCTTTATCGCCGAGCGTATCGGCGCCGACGTGGCTCAGGCCAAGCGTGCCGGTCTGCTCTCCAAGTGTGACCTGATGACCAACATGGTCGGCGAGTTCACCGACACCCAGGGTGTCATGGGGATGCACTACGCCCGTCACGATGGCGAAGACGAAGCGGTTGCCGTGGCCCTCAACGAGCAGTACATGCCGCGCTTTGCCGGTGATGCCCTGCCGTCCGGTCTGGTTGCCTGCGCCGTCGCGCTGGCCGACAAGTTCGACACCCTGGCCGGTATCTTCGGCATCGGCATGCTGCCCAAGGGTGACAAGGACCCGTTCGCCCTGCGTCGCGCCGCCATCGGTGCCCTGCGCATCATGACCGAGAAGCAGCTGGATCTGGATCTGGTTGAACTGGTTGAAGAAGCGGTACGCGTCTACGGCGACAAGCTGACCAACCAAACCGTCGTCACTGACGTGGTCGACTTTATGCTGGGCCGCTTCCGCGCCGCCTATCAGGACGAAGGCATCGGTGCCGACGTGGTGCTGGCCGTACTGGCCCGCCGCCCGACCCGTCCGCTCGACTTCGATCGCCGCGTCAAGGCCGTCAGCCACTTCCGCACCCTGGATGCCGCCCTGGCACTGGCTGCCGCCAACAAGCGCGTAAGCAACATTCTGGCCAAGGTCGAAGGCGAATTGCCGACTGCCGTCAAACCGGAACTGCTGGTCGATGCCGCCGAGAAGGCGCTGGCTACCCAGGTTGCCGAACTGCAAGCCGAACTGGCCCCGCTGTTCGCCGCCGGTGACTATCAGGCTGCCCTCACCCGTCTGGCCGCCCTGCGCGAGCCGGTCGATACCTTCTTCAATGAAGTCATGGTGATGGCTGACGACGAAGCCCTCAAGGCCAACCGTCTGGCACTGCTGAACAACCTGCGCAACCTGTTCCTGCAAGTCGCGGATATTTCGCTGCTGCAGTGATTAGAGTTTGCTAACCAGATCAAAAAACGGCGTCGTAAGGCGCCGTTTTTATATAGCAAGATACAAAAACATATTACGATATAAGCGTTTTTTGAAAAACTAGGTTAATCACCCCATGGATGGAACACTATGAATAAAATATTAATTACCACCACTTTATTTTTAATCAACTCTTCATTTGCAGCTGATGACGCCACAATATCCCGTTTAGTAAGAGACTACAGTGAGACTGTCGCTTGCCAAGTAGGTGGCGAAGGGGAGCTTGGTGAGTTAAAACAATATAGTGCGGTAAGATTATCAGAAGGTTACTCTGTAGAAGATGATGTAGGCTCGAAATGGTTAGTTTATTGGGCTGGTGATATGGGATGTAATGGTGGGAATGGAACTCGGCTACCACAACTAACCGTGGTTGCAATTAATGGCTTTAGGAACACACCTGTTGTTGACACTAGTTATAAATTACCTTATACCAATCTCGTGCAGGTAACAGAAATGAAAAATGACCAAGGCATGGTAACCATTTCTGGTCTTGCTTATGGTGATAATGATACCCAACACCATCCACGAGAAAAAGTTACATATAAGTTTAAATTTGATGAGCAAAACAATAAGTTTATTCCACAGTAAATATTAAAATTAGTTTTTATACAGTTTGTACAGATCTAGTTATCACCTGCCCCCTGCCTCAAATCGGTATCTTTTTACACTATATCGATCGACGAAAATGGGGGCTCTTGCCTCATCCAAACCGTAGGTTCGATTAGCCGTCAGGCGTAATCGGACGTTCGCGTAAATGGATTATTCCGTCATAACGGCCAGCCGCACTTCCCCCTCCTGCTGGCCGCTCCTGTTTCACGGCAACAACCGTAATCAAAGCCTCTCGTTCGTCCGATTACGCTGCGCTAATCGAACCTACAGAAAGCGGTGGCTTGCGGAGCATACCGGTCGGTGCCGAACATCGAGAGGCCCAACATTGACCTTGGGTTGGCATAACGCCCCCTCATCCCCAACCCT